>MAAF01000012.1:35516-35923 GCA_002163005.1 Colwellia psychrerythraea
AACCGACCTGCTTTGCAGTGGTCGAAATAACCGACCTGCTTTGCAGTGGTTAATAAGTCTAGTTACCTTCATGAGCAATATTCAGTTTATTGAAAGCTTGTATTCAAATGCACTACTAATGAGTAATTAGAGAATGTGCTAAGTTAGTATCAATAATAATGGATGAGGCATACTTTAAGAATCAAAAGCAACACGATAATAAAGTATGAAAAATACTTTATAAGACAAATAGATTTAGAAATATGCGATAAAGGTGTATCTAGTTTGTGTTATTGTTTTTTGTTTTTTAAATCGTGATTTGGAGGGGAATGTGAATATATTCTTTATACTGTTAATCAAAATTTTCCCTCTGTACATAAATGTAGGTTTAGGTTTTTTTGCTACAAAGTATTTGGATGTCCAAAGAC
>MAAF01000012.1:35934-67706 GCA_002163005.1 Colwellia psychrerythraea
TGCTGCACTTCTTATTTATATCATAGGACCTATTGTTGTACTGTCTGCAACCATGAGTGTAGAAATAAATGCAAGTGTTGCCTTTTTACCCATCTTTTTATACATCTTTGGTTCTATCATTGCTTTTGCCACTTTGCTTATTTTTGGAAAAAACTGGAATGACCCTACGGGGAATATTTTAGCTTTCTCAAGTGGAACGGGAAACACCGGTTATTTTGGAATACCACTTGCTTTGATCTTTTTCGATACTGATTTAGCAAATATATATATTTTTACGGTGTTAGCTTCTCTTTTATATGAAAATACCACAGGGTTTTATGTAACGGCAAAAGGAAATTTCACCGCCAAACAAAGTATTGTTAAGATAATTAAACTCCCCATTTTGCATGCATTTATTGTCGGAATTACCTTGAATATTATGGGAATAAAGCTTCCTGAAGAGTTGACGTTTTACTCAGATCAATTCAAAAGTGCTTATGGAATTCTAGGAATGATGATGTTGGGGATGGGGCTTCATGGTTTTAACAAAAGTGACGATTTAGATTTTAAATTTATTAAAATATCTTTTATCATCAAATTCATTTTTTGGCCGGCTTCAATTTTGGCGCTTATTTACCTAGATAAAACATTTATTCAATTACTCAACGAAGATTTATACAAGGTACTGATCCTGTTTTCAATCGTACCACTTGCAGGCAATACCGTATCACTTGCTGTCTTATTAAATGCTAAACCAGAGAAAGCGAGTTTATCGGTATTTTTAAGTACAGTACTGTCAATTTTATTCATACCATTAGCACTTTATTTATACGGTGGTTTTTAAATTTATCAAAATTACTCAAATTGAACTTGCTCATAAACTCTGAAATATGCATCTTGATTGCTCACTGGAACAGGTAAAATGAAGTTCTTATTTCTCTGGTTTATAGTAAACCAACAATTATATATTAATCGACGGGTGTAACAGGGAAGGTATTGCTGTAAATTAGTCACTTGCTTACTCTTTTATATGAATCACCATGACATCAATTCGCTTGACCCAATACTCACACGGCGCAGGCTGTGGCTGTAAAATTTCTCCATCGGTACTTGATGTGATGCTAAAGTCATCACTTGCTTTACCTGTGAATGACGCACTTTTAGTGGGTAATAGCACTAAAGACGATGCAGCCGTTTTCGATATTGGTAATGATCAAGGCGTGATTTCAACCACTGATTTTTTCATGCCCATTGTTGATGACCCAACTGACTTTGGTAAAATTGCTGCCTGTAATGCCATCAGCGATATTTATGCCATGGGCGGAAAACCGATAATGGCGATAGCTATTTTGGGCTGGCCAGTCAATCTTTTAGCACCAGAAATTGCCCAACAAGTGCTTGATGGTGCTAGAGCTATCTGTGCTGAAGCTGGTATTCCGTTAGCGGGCGGTCATTCCATTGATGCGCCAGAGCCTATTTTTGGTTTAGCGGTTACTGGCCTAATTAATAATGCGCACATTAAGCGAAATAATACCGCAGAGGTTGGTGACCTTCTATATTTAACCAAGCCATTAGGTATTGGCATTATGACCACGGCTGAAAAACAAGGAAAATTGTTACCTGAGCATGCGCAACTAGCCCCACAAGCAATGAAGACTTTAAATGTTATTGGACAGAAGTTTGCAGAACTCGAGGTAGTTACTGCTATGACCGATGTAACCGGTTTTGCACTATTAGGACACCTTTTAGAAATGTGTCAGGGCAGTGGGGTTGCTGCAGTTATTGATTTTGAGCAAGTACCGCGTCTTGATTTCGTCAATGATTACATTGACCAAGGCTGTGTACCAGGTGGCTGTGAGCGAAACTTCATCAGTTATGGTGAGCATGTCGGGCCGTTAAGCCCTAAACAAAAAATACTTTTGTGTGACCCTCAAACCAGTGGTGGTTTACTTGTGGCAGTGAAACCACAAGGCAAAGAAGCTTTTGAAGCGTTATGCCAAGAGAATGGCCTTAATCTACAACCTATTGGCGAACTCGTGGCGGCAACTTCGCCCACAGTGAGTTTGTTGTAATGACCGACAATACCTCAGTAAAAAACACCTCAGCAATAGAGCGCGCCGACAGCGCTGATTTTCGCACTATTATTCGAAATAAAATCCCGTTAATGGATGTACGCGCACCCGTTGAGTTTGAAAAAGGTGCTTTTAACCAGTCCATTAATTACCCATTAATGAACAATGATGAACGAGCAGAAGTTGGAATTTGTTATAAAAAGAATGGCCAAGAAGCCGCCATCACCTTGGGTAATGCGCTAGTTTCAGGACACAGTAAAGCAAATCGATTGGCACAATGGCAAACTTTTGCACGGGAAAACCCACAAGGTTATTTATATTGTTTTCGTGGTGGTTTACGTTCACAAACGGTACAACGCTGGTTAAAGGAATCAGGAATTAACTATCCACTGATTACAGGGGGATATAAAGCACTGCGTCAGTTTTTATTGAACGAACTTGAGCAACTAGCGTTACACCCCTTAACGATTTTAGCGGGTAATACCGGGTGTGGAAAAACGCCTTTTCTGGCCCATTGTGTCAACAGTTTAGATTTAGAAGGAGCCGCGGGACATCGAGGTTCGAGTTTTGGTAGCTTCGTTACACCGCAATCAAATCAAATAAACTTTGAAAATAAACTGGCTGAACAATACATCACAGGTAACTTTTCTTTAGATCAAAGGTTGGTTTTAGAAGATGAAGGCAGATTAATTGGTAGCGTTCATTTACCTGAAAGTTTACGAAATGCCATGACGTTAGCGCCATTAGTAGTGATTGAAGAAAGCTTAGACTATCGACTTGAGCACATATATGAAGAATACATCATAAAAATGACAGCACAATACCAAGCTGCTTATGGCGTTGAACAAGGTTTTATCGCCTTTGGTGAATATTTGGAACATGGCTTATTCAAGGTACGAAAACGCCTTGGTACAGAGCGTTATGGTCAATTAAAGGAAATACAGAGTGCCGCTTTAACGCAGCAACAAAATGGTGAACAGAAGTATCACTTGGATTGGTTAAAACCGTTACTCAGTGAATACTATGATCCTATGTATCAATATCAATTAGGGCTCAAGGCTGACCGAGTGATTTTTCGTGGCAACAACGCACAATGTTTAGCTTTTTTGCGCGATTAATAAAACCCTTAAAGTCAGCTCTGCATGCGATAATATTTATTGTTTGCAATAATATGGCTTTTAATAACGACAATTAATGTATAACTAATTTTATGAACGCAAACTCTCTAATAATCCTCGATTTTGAAACAACCGGTCTTTCACCTGATAATGGTGATAGAGCCATTGAAATTGGTGCGGTAAAACTTGAAAATGGTGTGGTAACTGATCGCTTTCAAGAGCTGATGTATCCTGGGCGACCGGTAAGTCATTTTATTGCTGATTACACTGGCATCACTAATGTAATGCTAAGCAAAGCCGCACCATGTCATGAAGTCATGGATCGTTTTAGCGATTTTATTCAAGGGCAAAACCTAGTTGCTCACAATGCATCGTTTGATAAGCGTTTTTTAGATAGTGAACTAAAGCGTATATCTTCAGGTTATGATGGTCAGTTTGCCTGTTCGTTATTGTTATCTCGTCGATTATATCAAACTGCGCCTAACCATAAGTTAGGTACATTGATTAACTATAAAGGCATTGCCTCAAATGGCAGTTTCCATAGAGCACTATACGATTCTGAAATGACGGCAAAACTTTGGGTCGCGATGTTAGATGATATTCAGCAACAAGCTGGTATTGATGAAGTGCCATTTTCTTTAATTCAGAAGTTAACTAAAACGACTAAAGCGAATGTCGGTAAGCTTTTAGCCAACTACAGATAACCCGTAATAGCTGGATAAATGCATTAAATTAACCACGTAATTAAAGCCGATAAAACAGTAGTCTACATTCCTCAGACTTTCATCCTTATTTTAACCATTGCTTTAATAATACATCCGCATCAGCTTTTTGGGAATAATCTGAATTCACTACATCTACCATTAATTTTATTGCCTCTTTATCTCTATTAATAGCTTTGAGCGTTAACGCTAAATGATACTTCACTGCCGGATTTGAATTATTGATGGCTAACGCTTTTCTAAATTGAGGTAAGGCTTTATTAAATTCTTTCGTGTGATAATAAATCCACCCTAGAGTGTCTAAAGAGTCAGGCTGGTTATCAACAAGTGCCAATGACTTTTTAACCAATGCTTCAGCTCGTTGGTAATCAGATAGATTCAAAGCCACATAACTGGCATTATTTAATATTGCCGGCTGTTTAGGGAACAGCTTAACTAATGTTTGATATATCTTATCTGCATTGCGCCATTGAGATTGGTCGATATAAAGCTCGGCTAATGCTGTATTCAATAATAAACTATTTGGACTGTCATTTAGTGATTTTGTTAATAAATCTACAGCTTTATTGGTTTGTTTCGTTGCTCTGTATATTAGGTTTAAACCCACTACACTACTGTCATTACTCGCTAATTTAATACGTTTTTTATAATATATTTCAGCTAGTCTATATTGATTTATACGTAAATATGAATTAGCTAACACTTCGACTAATTGGGCGGATAACTGATGACTAACTTCAAACGATTTAATTAATTTTATTGCACTGTCAGTATCATTTTCTGCATTATAAAGTTGCGCTAATCCTATGATCGCTTTATCGTTATCCCCATCCCAAGCCATCGATTTTTTATAGGCAGTGATTGCCTCAGGTGCTTTAGAAAATCGTTGATAAGCATGGGCTATTAATAAATAAATTGTCCCTTTATTTCCGTCTTGTTTTATCGCCGATTTATACGCGCTAACTGCAGAGTTCACATCTGAATTCATTATTTGTAAACTTGCCAGCATAATATAAAGCTCAACTGTTTTTCTTTGATTCAATAAATAAGTATTCAATGTTTCAATGGCAAGCATCAACTGTTTATCGCCAACATAACTAACAATTAAGTTTTTTAATAACGCTTCATTTTTTTTATCAAGCTTAAATGGCTCTTCTAGTAAGATGATGCTAGCAGCTGAATTATTAGTTCGGTTATATAACTTAGATAAAGCTGTAATCAAATCAATATCGTTTGCTGATATTATTAATGCTGTTTTTAAACGATTAATAGCAATATCAGCGTTACCCTTTTGATAATCGAGGTTAGCTAAGCTAACGATAGATTTTGTATGATTTGGTTCAATTGCCAATGCTTGTTCAAATTGATGTTTTGCCTTCTCTATTTCACCTGAGATTTGGTAAATATAGCCAAGATGATGCTGGATATTTGCATTGTCTGGCATGTTTTCAGCTAAGTTTTTCGCAACACTAGTACCCTTATCCATTTCTCCAGACTTGATATAAGACTCAACCAACAATAAACCAACCACTGTTGGGTCATACTCCGCTGCAGAGGCTGTTAACAAATGTTTAATCGCTTTTCCGGGCATCCCTGTTGCTAAATAGCTTTGCGCAAGTTGAGTGTCTGCGATCCCTAAATCAGGCTTCAGCTCTTTAACTTTTGCAAGGTGGAAGTGAGCTTTTTCATACTGCTTTAGCTCTAAGTAGGTCATGCCCAGCATAGATAATATTTTCGGGTTATTAGGATCTAAAAAATTAGCCCTACTTAACAACGTTTTAGCTTGCATTGGTTTTTTTTCTACTAATTCAATAGTGGCAGCAAGTGTTAAAGCGTTAATATTATTTTCATCTATAAATAAATAGGCATCTATATATTGTCTTGCTGCTTCATATTTTTGTTGGTGAAATAAAATTACACTGGCTAAATAATAATAAGAAGGATTTGACTGTAATACATCTTCACTCAGGTGATCCAGTACTTGTGCAACTTTTTCTATTGAACTTTCAAAGCCAGCATTTTCATTTTTTCTAACCTGTATCATAGCTTTAAGAAATTCAGCTTTAGGTTCATTCGGCACTTGTTTTAATACGGTATCTGCGTATTGCTCTGCTAACTCAAACTGCTGTAATTCGATGTTTATAGTACTTGCAAAAATTAGTGATTGAATATTGTTTTTATCAATCATCAACGCTTGGTTAATTGCATTAAGTGCAAGTTCGTTATAGCCTAAACTTTGCTGAATACTCGCCTTCAAATTCCAAGCTTTAATTGGTGGAATATAGCCAGATAACACCTCATCAACGAGCTTTCCTGCCTGACGGAATTGAAAATAATTAACTGCAATTTGCGCTAACCCTAACTTGGCATCTATATTTTTGGCATTAAAAGCTAACGCTGTGTTGTAATCATTTTGTGATAGCTTTAATTGTCTTAGCCCCAAATGAGCATCACCACGAAGTACATAAATTTTCGCGGCTAATTTGTCGTCATTAGTTTGCTCTGGTAGGTAATCCAAGGTTTTATTATATTGCCTTTGCATAATGTAGGATTCAGCAAACAATAGTCGTAACTGTTTCTTATTTGCGCCTAGAGAAGCAGCTTTGGTTAATGCTGCTTCTGCCGCACTAGCACTACCGTGTGCGAGTAATATTTCAGCTATTAAAATATTTGAGGCTAAGTGCTCTGGTGATGTTTTTAGTATATTTTTTACGTGTATCAGTGCCTCACTATATTTGTTGTCGTTTAATGCACTACGAGCTGTTTCATAAAGCTTATCTTCCTGTGAAGCAGCTAGCGAAGAGGAAATAAGTAGTAAAAATATATACGGGTAAGTTTTCAAACATCTATCCAAAATAGCAAGTGAACATTAGATAGTGATTATGTCAAAATTATTAGAATAAAGATAACGCAGCATTAATAGCCTTTTTAAAACTGTCTATAAATTTTACACTTTTTGTTATTTTGATAATTAAAAATCATAATAAAAAAATAAAACATTATATAACAGCCAGTTAAAGACTAGGCATGATTTTTGCTTTGATATAAATATAAATATAAATATTTATATAAGTGCATAATTGAATTATTTTTAGGTGAATATAATGTTTTCAAAAAACCTTTTTTCAAAAGCTGTATTAATAGGGGCTTCTCTTTTCACTAGCTTTTTTACTAATGCTTCATTAACCCCTGTCGGTGATTTACTCCAAGTATCTATTCTTGTAGCGGATAACGTCCAAGGAAACAGTAATGATTGTAGTGGTTATTTTGGCCAAGCATTTGAGCAATGTAAAATTACTCATGTCCCATCTTCAGACACGACTGTATTTGCTGAGATTATGGGGAAATTCGAAGGAGAGGGAGCGACACAGTTTGCAGCTCCATCGCAGGCCTCTGATTGGAATTTTGATGTTAATAATCTAACAAATCAAACAAACCCTGGAGAAAATGGTACTGGAACATGGCACTATACCGGCTCAGAATATCCGGGTGTTTCATATTGGGTAGCAAAAGCAGGATCAGCTGGTTTTATTTTGAACTGGATGATTGCTGATAACGCAGCAAATAATATTACTTGTGCAACCCCTGATGAATTTTCTGTAAGCTGCCTAAATTTAGCGGTTAGTGTCACAACCGGAGCTTGGACTACCCCGTTAACAACTAACGGTGGAAATTCTGGATCGCCAAGAGATCTGTCTCACATATCCTTTTATGGAAACAAATGTGATAATAACTGCGGAGGACCACCAGCAAGTGTACCTGAGCCATCATCTATTGCCTTATTTGCTTTAGCCCTATTTGGTCTTACAGCTAGACGTAAAAACTTCACTTCATAATTTAGCTTCGTTACACTAAATCTATTCAAACAAGCCAGTCAGTTTATGACTGGCTTTTTTTATCTTAGTGTCTCGTCCTGAAATGTGTTTTCCAATAACCTTATAAAGTTATTGTGGAACTAAACCTTAAGTTGCGTTGAAAATGTTCCAACATGTTTTGAGTCTCCGATTCTCAATAGCCTACTTTGATAACACGCTAAGCTTTTGGCTGTTTTCTAATTTGATTAGCACATTCGGCTAAAACGATAGCCCCTGCGGTAGACACATTGAGCGAGTTGCCCATGCCAAACATAGGAATATGTATTTGCTGATGGCTTAATTTCAATGCTGCTTCACTCACGCCTTTGCGTTCATTGCCTAATACTAATACGCATTTAGAAGGATAAGCAACAGTAGTGTAATCAACCGACTCATGGCATAATTCAACACTGTAAATGGTATGTCCATCATCCAATAGAGTTTGTAAGCTTGAGGTCGTATTATCGCTATACTCAACACAAACCCATTTCGCTTCATTTCTAGAGGCTTTTTTCATCTTTTTATCTGAAATAGTTAGCGCGCCACAAACAATAACTTTTTCGATAGAAAAAGCATCAGCCAAACGAATAAAAGCACCAATGTTGTAGCTGTTGGTGACATTATCTAATACCACTATCAAGGGGATTTTTGGCTTAGTTAAATATTCATCTCGTGTTGGTTTGTTCTTTCTAAGATCTTCTTTGGTAAGTTGTATTTTTGAATCCATTATTTCTACTCTGATTACTTTTTATTACTCGGTGCTGATTTTGCTACGAACTTATTGAGTTACGTAAGCCTAGAGGCATTTACTTATATTTTACTTAGTCACATTATTGCTCTAGGTTGTCTTTTAGGACTCATTTCAGTGCGCCATTTTAAGGTATTATTTTAGGTGTTAGCTCTTGGCGAGGATTGTGCGACTTTATCTGCTGAAGATCAAATGAATGTTAGTGTCAGGTATATTAAATGGACCAATAAATATTCCGATGGATAATCGTTTTGCTCTTAAGTATTCTGATCAAGAAGGCTGAAATTTTCTGCTCATGTTTTATTTATCAACAATCATCAGTAATATTTTTATCAATAAACCTTGCTGCTTAAGCAAATATAGCGATAATCGGGCAAGGTTTTTACTTGCTGAGTTAATGAAGTGCAATTATTAGAAATAGAGTGTTTAGGTCAAACGCTACGGTTAGAAGGTTCAATGGCTGGATGGCAGCAACTATTTTGGGGTGATCAATGTGTCTCGCAGATTAATGCCAATGCCGATAGTGAGTCATTTTTGCATCAATTTTCTTTGCAAAATGAACAGGGAGAACTGCAAGTTGAACTGAAAGGATCATTACAGTGGCAGCCCTTTGACCTGCAGTTTCAGCTTTTAGTCAATGAGGAGTTGTTACATGAAAACACCCTCAATGAAAAAGACATAGAGCAGCGTCAAATTTCACCGCACACAAAACAGCCGATTAAATTTAGCTTTGTTGGTATGGCTGGTCTTGGTTTAAAACTATTAAAAAGTGCCAAGGTCATTAAAGTTTTGTTTGCCGCGGGCAGTTTGGCAGCTTATAGCTGGCTATTTTCTATTGAGTTTGCCATCGCACTTATCCTTTGTTTAGTCTTTCATGAGTATGGCCATATTAAAGCGATGAAATATTTTGGTTTGAAAACCAAAGGTATTTATCTTATTCCATTTGTGGGTGGTCTAGCGCTTAGCGATGACAAAATTAATACTCGCTGGCAAGACATTGTTATTTCCATTATGGGGCCCTTCTTCGGCTTGATACTCTCTATCGCTTGTTTAGTAGGTTATTGGCTTACCGATATAGAAATACTGGCAGGACTTGCGGTATTTAATGCACTGCTTAATTTATTTAATATGCTACCGGTATTGCCGTTAGATGGTGGGCATGTACTGAAGAGTATTGCGTTTTCAATCAACTCAAAAGTGGGTTTAGTGGCTTGTGTATTAGGTGCAGCGTTAGGTGTTTATATTAGTTATCACTTTGGTTTAGCCTTGTTAGGTTTTTTACTGGCTATTGGTAGTATCGAAATATTCTTTGAATACAAGCGCCGACATTTAAGTGAATTGTTGCCATTAAATCGCTATGCGCAAATTGTATCTGCTCTGTGGTATATCCTTACCGTAGGTGGCCTAAGCGCCATTATTTGGTTTGTTGGTCAAACAGGCAATGATGCCCTGTCATTACCGCTTAAAATATTGGCTAGTTAGCATTTTGTCGAGAATTTGATCTCGGAAAGAGAGCAAAAAAATATGAATTAAAACCAGCTGTTAAGCTGGTTTTTTGTACTTAGCCATTAATTATTTAGGTCAACTATTCGCTATAGTGAATATTTATGGCTGAATTGGAAAGACGAACTATGTCACATTCGAGACATTAGAAGTTAATGTCGAAATGATGTTTAGGATTAAGTGTTGTTATTTTGTAACACTTTGTAGGCTAAAAAGTCCCAGACTAGCTGAGACTTTAAATAGGACTAATCAAATAACTAGGCTTTTATCTTTTTCTCGAAAATCCAATTCCAGCTAAACCTAAACCAAGCAATGCAATACTTATTGGCTCTGGAACCTCTGATGCACCTCTAAAAGCAATTTCTCCAATACCCGGCTGAAAGCCAATACCACCTTGGGTGGATAGGATATCGATATGAAGGAACTGAGTTGAAGTAGCTGCGAAACTGAAAATTTGTGCGGGGTCTGATCCAACCCCCCCAAGAGCGTTAAAAGAGCCAAGCAGTGAGCCGACACCATTACCCCAAATTTGATCTGTATCAGCATAAAGGTCGAAGGACGCAAGAGAACCAATGTTGGTTGAAGCCCATAAGGCCAGTCCGTCGATATTTAAAGCTGACCCTAAATCAAAACTAAATTGACCATCGGGACCGACGCTAAACCCCTCCAAGCCATTGTGTGTTGTACTGCCAGTATATGAAGTGAAATCAGTGACTCCACTAGTATACCCGGCAGACAGACCACTTTGATTAATCATATTTACGAGTGCAAAAGACCCACCAAAATCCGCGGTTGTTGCTGTGACGGAGGATGCCTGATGAATAGGTGTCGCCTGTACGTTTACCGAGATTACTACAGTTGCTACGATTGCAAAAATGGACCGATATATATTTTTCATATTACTTTCCTTTTTTTGAGAACTCATAACTCTAAAGCAACATCCACACCATAACGTTAATAAATTGTTTTTAAAGGATTAATAGACAAAGCTCATCCGTTTATCCATAGTCATGTAAAATATCCTGACAGTTAAATCGAAAATTTTAACACTTCTAGTGAGTCGTGTTGGTTGTGGCAGCCTAACAGCTTATTAAGGAGATTTCTCAGCAATATGACTCGAACAATTCATACGAAAATATACTGTAAAAATTGACATAAATAGTGACTTCAATGGACCCCAACAAGTTATGGCAAGTAGTTAGTGAAATTTCCGTTTTTGTATTTAAGTGATTATTTCATTGTCCGTTTTTGATCTTATTATTTAATTATCAATCTTTGGCTAATTAAAAGGCTGGTAATTTAAAAGTGATTTCCTTTTCATTATTCGACAACATAAAGTTCGGTGCTATCCAATTCAAAAGCTTATAAATTCATTGAAAGGAAATCTTCTACTACCGTAAAACAAGAGAAATAAAGTGAACATATTGACGGGCTAATGAGCAATGACGACTTAGCTTATGAGATTTTAGTGCTGTTAATACAGCGCTAAAATGTATGCCATTCCCGTCGTTTTTTTTACTCGGATGACGTTGCTCAAGAGTGTTTACAAAAAGTATTTATCCAAGTAATTTAAAATATGCCTCATTTAAAAAAGCTCAAATCTGTCGACTTGGCTTCATCTTATAACGGTTAATGATGTTTTGACAAAGAAAGCGGCAAAACACTACTTCATTAGAATAGTTTGCTCAACACTACATACTTAATTTTGTTTTTAACAAATTATCTAATGAGAACTTTCCTGCGCCAAATAACACAACTTGTAATAGAAGTAAGCCCCATATAACGTGTGAGTAAAGTGCTGCGGGAGCAATCTCGGTTAAGCTAATAACGGCAACGATATTTACCACGGTTAAACCTAAAGCACCAAATCGACTTGCTAGACCTAGTATCAATAAAACGGGCAAAATGAGTTCGCCTGCTGTGCCCAAATATGCAGCCAGTTCAAAGGGAATAAACGGTACGCTATATTCTTCTTCAAACAAAAATAAGGTGGAATCCCAATCTCTTAGTTTTGTTAGGCCGGAAGCAAAAAATACCCAAGCTACGTAAAACCTTGCACCGAGCAGTGCCAAGGGCTGTAAATAATTTAGCAGTTGACTAACTTGGGCGTAAGGTTGAATAAATCGTTGGGTCATTGTTGTCATCATGTTTTTCCTTTACGGGTAAATTTTTTATTTAAATTGTGGTTTTAATATTCAATTAGAGTTCATTTAGGGTTTAAATGACTCTGTAAATTAAACTTTTAAACGACTAATCAGGTTTTGTTCCAGTGCTATACCAATCCATTGGGCGAAGTCAAAGTTATGCTCAAGCTTGTTATTATTGGGCATCATATCTAATGCTTTCCCTATACTTACTCCTTGTTTTATTAGTGTTAACCAAGCGTATTCACTTGTTGATAATTCACGTATTTCAGCGTTGAAATAAGGTCTATATATCAGCACTTTTTGTGAGAAATTACCTTGCGCTAATTTATCGAGTGACTGTTGAATAAACCTTTGGTTGAGCTCTTCAGTGCTATCGGAAACCACGCGCTGTTGATGAGATAACCAAAACTCAATGACAGGATAATTAGAGCTCATACCAAATTGGCTCGTTGTAAGCTCTATATAAATTTCATCTATGTCGTGTGTTGCTAATAGTTGTAGACTTGCTTGATCTATTACACTGTCTTTTGCTCGCATACTCTGCTGTCTAAGTTGGTCTACTTGCGCAATATCAGCCACAAAGGGGTAGTCAGATAATTGTGCTAAATTAGCGAGTAACGTTGGAAATTCATTTCCCCAAAGTGCCCAATCCCCATGTTTAGGTGGTGACGATATTAATAATTCACGACTAGCATAATTAAATAAATCCTCGCCAATAAGCATTAAAATTGTAGGAAAACTTATCGCGAGTGCTTGTTGGGCCGTTGCTAATAAATTATTGCGATATATCGCCATTCCTCTTGGGTCGAACTCATCAATTATTTCATTACCTGCAGAGGGGAATATGGCAGAAATTAGCGTTTGCTGTTGCTGTGCTACTTGTTCAAATGCAGCTTGCAGTGAGTGTTTTTTTGAGTCGTTGTTATTCATGTGCAAACTCACTCTCAAGTTTTGTCTTAGCTGTTATGGTTTTTGATGAACCACTATCGCCAAAAACGTGCTCTGCTATCGTTCTCGCTTTGTCCGCTTCAGCGACTAATGTTTGCCAACTAGGCAGATTATTATCCCATTCAACTAAGGTAGGAACTTTTCCAAAGCGCTCTAATGCGCTGCGATATAGTTGCCATCCTTGGCTAGAAACAGCTTGGCTATGATCATCAATAATGAGTTCACCTGCATTTACCTCAGTAAAACCAGCAAGGTGAATTTCACCGACCATAGATGTTGGGATTTCAGCTAACCACTGTTGCGCATAACCTAATGGCTGTGCGGCATTAATATTGTTTGCCGTGACAATGATATTGTTTAGATCGACTAATAATTTGCAGCCAGTTAACTCTGCAAGACGGACTAAAAATTCAGTTTCAGGCATATAAGCATGTGAATATTGAATGTAAGCCGATAAGTTTTCTACTAACAGTGAACGACCTAACGATTGTTGAACACGGTCAATATTGTGCGCTAGCACCATCAAGGTTTGCTCGCTATAGGCTAGCGGTAATAAATCTCCTGCATGCACTTGTTGACCATTCAATTGGCTCCAACTAAAACAAGCATGATCTGACATTAAGATAGGATTGTAAGTACTTGCTAACTGTTTTAGCTTTTGTAAATAATGGCTCGGAACACCTTGTGCGGAACCTAAGCCCATTGCGGTTGAATGCAAACTAATAGCATATTTTTCACTGGCTTGAGCTAATACACTTTGTGTCGCGCCGCCTTGTGCAAAAAAGTTCTCTGAATGTACTTCAACAAAATCAATATTTGATGGAGTTGTTAACGCCTCAGTGAAGTGTTGATGTCTTAATCCAACACCAATAAGTACGTCAGACTTCAAATTTTCATCGGGTCTTTGTAATGACATTAATTCAACTCCTAAATACCAAGTTCAATAATTACTCCAATCGGACCAATAAATTAATCCGTTCGGTATTGACCGTAACTATCGGCTATTACTTTACTTTCTCTTCTGCAAATTTTTTCTTGGCTGCTGCTTTTAAAAGGCCGCCAATATCTTCACAAGTGCCTTTAGCAACCAATTTCCACTCACCTGGATCATTATCTACTGCTGATTGTCCTGCACATGAATGTGTCCCCGCTAAGTTAGCGCAATCATTTTGACCAGCCATCGCTACGCCATAACATTTTTCTTTACTCGCCGCTTGTGCTGGCGCAGTAATCGCAGTAGAAAGGGCGACAGCAAGTGCTGCACTAGCAAGTAATTTTTTGTTATTCATAATAAAGCCTCTATTTAATTGTATTTTTTTATTTAAACAATCACTTGGTTAAGCTGCTCGCTTAACCAACGGTTTATGTCATCAGCGTTTGCGCCACCTATTAAGCGAGATTTAGCACCAGAGCGGCCTAATAACACTAATGATGGAACGCCTGTTACTTCAAGTTGTTTTGCTAACTGTGTTTGCTCATCGACATCAATTTTGATCACATTTAGCTGATCTACATAATGTTCTGATACATCGACCATGATTGGCGCCATGCTTTTACATGGTGCGCACCATGAAGTACTAAAATAAATAAGTACCCATGACTTTTCATGCTCGCACCAGTTAAGACCTTGCAGGTTTGGTTCTTCTTTCATTGGCAAGGGCCTAACTCGGGCAAACTTTGTAAGCAAATTATTCAGCATCTAACTGCGCAATAGAGACACCTTGAATACCAGACCAAGTTCTATCTGCGGTAGTGATGTAACCAGGGATATCAGTTGACCATTTTTTCTGTACTGCTTTGTTCAGGTTCAAATACAATTTACCATCAACGATTTTCCATGCCGTTGGGTCAGTATCTAGTTTTTTATTTAACGCTACGCCCATCGCGCAAAAGCCACCAAATTGTGGTGCGAATTGTTCTGGGTTTTGTTTGAACTGATCACGATTTTCTTCACTGCTAAATTGATAGATAGCGCTTTTATAAGTAGCGGTGTATTTTTGATTACCTTTAGTTGCTTTACTGTCGGTGAAATATGAAACAGCATCATAACCATGAATAGCAAGGTCATTTTCATTGCTATTAACATCAATTTGAGCAGCAAAACTTACACTGCTGATAGCTAGCGTTGCGACGATGGCGACAGATTTAATTAGAGTAGAAATATTCATTAAAAGCTCCTTGGAGGCTAAGTAGTAAAGGAGTACAACGTTTTGTTGTACATAAATTTTTGTATGTATATCCGCTATCAATCAAGGTGCATATTTCAGAGTGCACTTTGAATGCTAACGGCTATAGACTTAAGTAGTGTAATATTCACTGCTCTTCGTCATGTGGTTACTTTAACAAGCCGCTTGTGAGCGAATGCCGCTATAAGTCTCGAACTTGAAACCAATCGTCTAAAAGAGTTATTTATGGATCAATTAAGTCAAATTTTAGAAAATCTTTCTTTTAATGCTGATGTTTTTTTCAGTGGTAATTTGTGTGGCATTCAAAGTTTAGGCGGGGCTGATAGTAAAAAAGGTCATTTGCATTTATTAAAATCAGGTGTGTTAACGATTGTTTGTGAAGAAGGACATAAAGTTACCCTGGATAAACCGTCGGTTATTTTTATGCCGGGTCCCAGTAAACATCAAGTTATTGCCAGTGAATCCAATGAAGCTGAATTGGTTTGTGCAGATGTTGATTTTCATTCGGGTAGTGGGGCAGCATTAGTCAATGCGTTACCAAAATTTATTTGTTTGGACATTGGGCAGCATGATCCCGTCGGAAGAACTGCACACTGGTTGTTTGAGGAAGCGTTTAACAAACAAGCAGGTCAACAAATGATCGTCAATAAGCTCGGTGATATTTTCTTGATACAAATCTTGCGACATGTCATCAAAGAAGGCATCGTTATTCAGGGAATGTTAGCAGGTATGGCGCATCCTCAATTATCAACATTAATGTCAGCGTTGCATAAGCGGCCGCAAGAACAGTGGACCGTTGAGTTAATGGCTGAAACAGCCTTAATGTCGCGAGCTAAGTTTGCCGCTTTGTTTAAAGACACTATAGGCCAAGCGCCCAGTGACTATTTAACAGACTTACGTATTGCTATCGCGCAAGGCTTATTGAAAAAAGATAAACCTGTTAGCTTTGTCGCTAACGAAGTGGGTTATGAACATGGCTCTGCATTGGCTAGAGTGTTCAGGAAAAAAACAGGATTATCACCAAAAGAATGGTTAATGAAGTTTAGGAAATAATACCAATCGGATTAATTTATTGGTCAGCTTAGAGCTGCATCTGTGAGCTTAAAACAAGAAAAATGAGTTAACCATAGTTAGCCTATCTTTCATTCATTTTGACAAGAGAATACCATTATCTGCAATCATACGAGACTACAACAAATGCTCCGCCAAGTAGTCTACTAGTAGTCTTATTTTGGGCGACAAGTGGCGATTCTGCGGATAAATTGCCCATATGCCTTCATCTGGCGCGCGATAATTATCTAACAAGGTGACCAGTTCACCACTTTGTAAGTGTTGTTGCATATAATAATCGGGTAGTTGTACTATTCCTAGCCCTTTCAATGCAGCATCAGTCAAGCTATAACCACTGTTGTATCGTAACCGTCCTGTTATGCGAATGCTCTTTTCTTTATCAGACTCTCTAAAGTGCCAATAATCATTTGTTCCCAATAAACAGCTGTGCTTATTAAGTTCTGAAATAGAGTGAGGTATGCCATGTTTGTGTAAATAAAGTGGCGATGCACAAACAAAGTTTGATCGTTCTCCTAATTTTTTTGCCATCATTGAAGAGTCACTTAAGTTACCTAGACGAATAGCTAAATCATAACCATCTTCAACTAAATCAATTTTCTGATTACTTAAATAAGCCGATACCTCAACATCGTTATATTGTTTTAGGAAATCATTCACCAGCGGTAATATCTGTTTTTCGCCATAGGTAACGGGCGCTGTCAGCTTAATTTTACCTTGAGGTTTTGATTGTAAATTTGTGATTGCGCGTTCTGCTGCATCTAACCCATCGAGTACGCTGCGACAGTGTTGATAAAAAACTCGGCCTTCCTCAGTTAATGAGACTTTGCGTGTTGTACGATAAAATAATTTTATATTTAGCCGTTTTTCTAACGCACTTATTTGGCGGCTAACTTGGGCGGTCGATATGGCCATTTTTTTTGAGGCTAAGGTAAAGCTCTCATTTTCAGCAACGTAAACAAATTCGCTAATACCTTCCCACTGCATGATTGTTACCTATGTGTAAAAGTTATTTTCTAAATTAGCATATTATCATTCCATAGGAAATAAATATAATAGCCGCCATCAAAACAAGTTTGCTGCGACTTACTAAAATCATAAATACCACCATCAAAAAATGAGGTGTTTTTCATGCACAGCAGTCAGTAGTGAATTAGAGGATATATACCCGTTGCCATTCAAGATGCTTGTTTAAGAGTGCTTGAGCAATTTCAATACAAGGCGCGACTTTGTAGTAATGGTTATTCCCTTACAAAGAGGTGCAACGATGTAGTGTTGTTGCTCAAGCGCTTCTTTGATGGGTTTAAAAGCGGTTTAAGCGGCGTTATTTATTTGAACAAGGGAATAACCATTGTTTTAAATAAATGCCTTGCCTAAATCACTTTTAACTCCCACTTAAATCATGCACTTTGAAAGGTAACGGGTATAATAATGAGTTGGATTTTTCTTTTTTTAGGTGTTGCTGCTGAAGCAATGTCTCATGTCGCGCTAAAAGAGACGGATGGTTTTACTAAACCATTTGCCAGTGCTTTAGTTTTATTAGGATACTTAGCAGCGTTTATGTTTTTAGGACAAGCAATGAAGGGCATGCCTGTAGGCATTGTTCATGCATTATGGGCAGGATTGGCAATAATCACGGTAACCTTGTTGTCTACCGTTATTTACCGTCAACACTTAGATTTAACCGCATGGCTTGGGATGGCATTGGTTGCCAGTGGAATTGTTATGATTAACCTTTCACAAGGGCATAGTCATTGATTTAGCCACAACAAAAAAGTTTGCTTAACACATAGTGTAAGTAGATGACTTTTAGGTAGTAATTACCGTTATTGTTACCTATAGGTAAAAGTAAATTGCATATTAGATGCATTATAATATTGAAATAAATAGACTAGACTACACTTAAATATGTCAAGTTTGTCTACGTACTAAACCCATTAAAATATCTATCAATCGAAAAGTGAGAATACCTATGTCAGATCAATTTATTAAATCAAAAGCCGCTATTGCTTGGGGCCCTAACCAGCCATTATCTATCGAAGAAGTCGATGTAATGTTACCCCGTAAAGGTGAAGTATTAGTTAAGGTTGTTGCATCGGGCGTTTGTCATACTGATGCTTTTACCTTATCAGGAGATGATCCAGAAGGTATTTTCCCTGTTATTTTAGGTCACGAAGGTGGCGGAATTGTTGAGCAAATAGGCGAAGGCGTTACTAGCGTTAAAGTTGGTGACCACGTTATCCCGCTATACACGCCAGAGTGTGGCGAGTGTAAATTCTGCTTGTCAGGTAAAACAAACCTTTGTCAAAAAATTCGTGAAACTCAAGGTAAAGGTTTGATGCCTGATGGTACCACGCGTTTTTATAAAGACGGTCAACCTATCTTTCATTATATGGGATGCTCAACATTCTCAGAATATACAGTATTACCAGAAATATCTTTAGCTAAAGTTAATAAAGATGCACCGTTAGAAGAAGTTTGTTTACTTGGTTGTGGTGTTACTACCGGTATGGGCGCAGTAATGAATACGGCGAAAGTTGAAGAAGGTGCAACAGTCGCTATCTTTGGCCTTGGCGGTATTGGTTTATCAGCGGTTATTGGCGCAACTATGGCTAAAGCGAGTCGCATTATTGCCATTGATATTAACGAAAGTAAGTTTGAGCTAGCAAAAAAATTAGGCGCAACAGACTTTATTAACCCGAAAGATTACGACAAACCAATTCAAGACGTGATCGTTGAAATGACTGATGGCGGTGTTGATTATTCTTTTGAATGTATTGGTAACGTAAACCTAATGCGTTCAGCTTTAGAATGTTGTCATAAAGGCTGGGGAGAATCAGTTGTTATAGGTGTTGCTGGTGCAGGACAAGAAATCTCAACGCGTCCATTCCAGTTAGTGACTGGTCGTGTATGGAGAGGCTCTGCATTTGGTGGTGTTAAAGGCCGTACTGAATTACCTGATTATGTAGAGCGTTATTTAGCCGGTGAATTCAAATTAAGTGACTTTATTACTCATACTATGGGTCTTGAAGATATTAATGAATCATTTGAATTGATGCATAAAGGCGAAAGTATCCGTTCAGTTATTCACTTTGATAAATAATAACGAGTCATTTTGACAAGTAATAATTATCCATTTCAATAAATAATAGCTAGCCATTTCGGTAAGTAATAGTTATTCCGTTGCCCTTTCTTAGTAGAAACCGAGAGGGGCAACGTCTTGAGGTTTTACCATGACAATTAATCATGTAATTGAAAACGTAAGTGTAAACAAAAGCTTTGGTGGATGGCATAAGCAATATAGCCATCAATCTACAACGTTAAATTGTACTATGAGATTTGCAATTTACTTACCACCTAAAGTATCAAGCGGGGAAAAAGTACCTGTATTGTATTGGCTTTCTGGCCTGACATGCACCGATGAAAACTTTATGCAAAAATCAGGAGTACAGCGCATTGCTGCAGAGCTTGGCATCGCGATTGTTGCCCCTGATACCAGCCCGCGTGGTGAACAGGTCGCTAATGATGATGGTTATGATTTGGGGCAAGGCGCAGGCTTTTATGTTAATGCAACACAAGCGCCTTGGAACCGTCATTACCAGATGTACGATTATGTGGTTAATGAATTACCTCAGCTAATAGAATCGACGTTTCCTGTATCAGATCAACGAGCAATTTCCGGGCATTCTATGGGAGGGCATGGAGCGCTGACCATTGCTATGCTAAATCCTGAACGTTATAGCTCAATGTCGGCGTTCAGCCCTATCTGTAATCCAATAAACGCTCCTTGGGGTAAAAAAGCCTTCACCACTTACCTCGGTAAAGATAAGGCAACTTGGGTTAACCATGATGCTAGTGAGTTGATGAGACAAGCGACACAGTTTGTTCCGGCTAAAGTAGACCAAGGAGGCGCTGATGATTTTCTCGCTGAGCAGTTACAACCCGAAACCTTAGAAGCCGCAGCAAAAGCCAATGGTTATCCATTGGAGCTGTCGATTCATGAAGGTTATGATCACAGCTACTATTTTATCTCATCATTTATTGAAGAACATCTGCGCTTTCATGCAGCCCACCTGAACAAGTAGGTATACCAGTCTCACTAACTATGTGATCACTTCTACTGGTTAAAATAACGAAGTAGTTGGCCATTTTTTCTGCGTATAAAGTAGAACACCTAATTAATGAAACTGGTATTACTGCCATCGAGAGATTCGATGGCAGGTTTAACTTCATTGTCATCGAATTCCCCAATTGATTTAAAGGAAAACTGTCTTGCCCGATTTATACCAGGCTCGCTTGCAGCGACTTACCAACCCTGAAAGCTACCCTTTTTTTACTAAGATCCATCGCGGTATTGAAAAAGAGGGATTAAGGGTTACGCCAGATGCTTCAATAGCGCAAACTGAGCACCCAAAAGCACTTGGTTCGGCACTGACACATAGCAGTATCACCACCGATTATTCTGAAGCCTTATTAGAGTTTATTACGCCAGTGTTTACTCAAATAGATAACAGTATTGATTATTTGAATGACTTGCATAGTTTCACTGTACGTCATATCGAAGATGAATACATTTGGCCTGCTAGCATGCCATGCCAACTGGCAGGAGATAGTAGTATTCCTATTGCCCAATATGGAAGTTCGAATATCGGTCAGATGAAACATGTGTACCGTCAGGGGCTGGCATATCGTTATGGACGTACCATGCAGTCGATTGCTGGCATACATTATAACTTTTCTATGCCTGATGAGTTTTGGCCCTATTGTCAAAAACTTTGGGGTGATAAGGGAGATGTACAGGCATTTAAATCACAATGTTACTTTGACTTGATCCGTAATTTTCGTCGTCACTCATGGTTACTCATTTATTTATTTGGCGCATCTCCTGTACTTGATAGTAGCTTTATAGACAAAAAAAAGTCCCACAAATTAAATGAATTGACAGACCAAACATTTGGACTTCCTTTTGCTACGTCTCTAAGGATGAGTGACCTTGGCTATCAGAGTAAGGCTCAAGAGGATTTAAATATTAGCTATAATGACTTAGATAGCTACATTCAAGGTGTGACTACAGCTATAAGTAGTTGTTACCCCAACTATGAAGAGATAGGTGTTAAAGTTAATGGTAGTTATCGTCAACTAAACACTAATATTCTGCAAATAGAAAATGAATATTACAGTGATATTCGCCCCAAAAGAGTGACACAGGCAGATGAAAAACCGATGGATGCCCTTAGGGAAAGAGGTGTTGAATATGTTGAGGTACGCATTTTAGATACTAATCCATTTTTGCCGGTAGGTATTGATGCACAGCAAATACGCTTTCTTGATGCCTTTTTATTGTATTGTCTTTTGTCAAACAGTCCGGAATTAACACCGCAAGAATGCGAAGAAATTAAAAATAATCAGCAAAAAATTGTGTTAGAAGGACGAAAACCTCACCTAGAGTTAAATAAAAAAGGTCAATCCGTCGACGTTAAGGTTGCAGCAAAATCGCTACTGACTGAGGTTCAAGCTATGAGTAATTTGCTAGATAAAGCGCATGGAGAACAATCTAACGCCCCTTTTAACAATAAAAATAATATGTATGATCAATCAATTAAAGCTCAAATTGATAAGGTGGAAAACAGTGAGCTCACACCATCAGGTCTGATGATGAAAGATGTAGAGAATGGAAATGAGTTTATTGAGTCGATGTTGATTCAAGTAAAAAAACATCAAGTTCATTTTTCAGAACGTGGGTTATCAGATGCAATGGATACCCAATTACAGCATGAAACTACTGAATCATTCAGGCAGCAACACCAGCTTGAAGCCAATGATGAGAGTTCATTTGAACACTTTCTTTATCGGCAAAGTATGTGATAAATTCTTCAGGTGATAACGATTATTTATTTCAGTAAAGTCATATATACCCAAGCCACTTGAAAATGCGTGTTTCAGGTAGCTTGGGTATAATACCATTCCGCATAAAGAAGTGCTCACTTAGAAAGGTATGGGCGACATTAGAACAAGTAAAATGAGTCAGATATAGTCATTCTATATTTTATTTATTTTGTAAAGTTATCATGGTGTCCCATACTTTCCCTAGGGCGAGTTTTAAAGGCTTATATGCTGCGTTATTGATTTTGATAAGGGAATAACCATTATCTACAATCAAAGCCTTGCCTCTAAGCCTTTAAACTCTCGCTAAGTAATCACTTTCTTATACGGATTGGTATAATATTAATTCGGAGGCTATTGTGATTGTTAGAGATAAACCTAATGCATTTCAGCTGTTTTTTATTTTGCGTGGCTCTGTTGTGCCGCTTATTTTTCCGCAAATGATTTTTGTCACCCTGCTTGGGGGAGCCGTAGCGGCTACCCAATATTATTATCCTTTGCTATTTCCAAGCTTTACATTAGCTCCATTCGCGTTATTGGGGGTGGCTTTATCCTTGTTTCTTGGTTTTAAAAATAACGCTAGTTATGATCGTTGGTGGGAGGCACGTAAACAATGGGGGCAGCTTATTGTTGATTCTCGTAGCTTATCCCGTCAGGTTACTTCATATATCGATGGGGAAGCTAAAGGGGGAGTAGAAGTACAAAAGCGTATGATATATCTGACTATTGCCTTTAACCATGCATTGAGACATAAGTTAAGGCAGTCAGACCCTTGGAGTGATATTGAAAAATATCTTGAGACTGATGATATTGAACCATTACGCCAGTCGCAGAATTTACCTGATGCGCTACTACGCCTGATGGGGAAAAAACTGGGAACTTGTCGTCATAAAAAATTATTATCAGATTTCTTAATACAAAGTCTTGACGACCGTATTACCTCTATGACGTCAGTTCAGGCCGCATGTGAGCGAATTCAGAACACACCACTGCCGTTCGCCTATATGTTGCTTGTTCAACGAACCGCCTACCTTTATTGCCTAATATTACCTTTTGGTATTGTGGCCACACAAGGCTTGGTAACGCCATTATTTTGCGCAATAGTTGCTTATACTTTTTTTGGTTTAGATGCATTAAGTGAAGAATTAGGCCAGCCATTTGGCCTTTCAGCTAACGACTTGGCTTTAAGCACTATGTCTCGAACCACTGAAATCAACCTATTAGAAGCTTTAGGGGAATTCGACTTGCCAGCGCCGATAAAACCAGTAAAAAGCCGTCTTGAATAAGGTATTAAAAGGAGATACATATTGTCTTTTTAAGCTTTACTTTTAGGTCATTTAATTAACGCGGTTTATTTTACGGTATCGATGACAACATGTTGATTTCACCTAGTTGAAGTCTAATGGCGTAAGCACACACTTAAATGTTAAATTATTGCTTTAAAATGTGTAGTTTATTATCTTCAAAGCTATAGACTTTAGTCTAAATTTTTCTGTTTCATTCTTTTATTGTCTATAAAAACAACAAGATTATTACTTTTTCTCTTGTTACTCTCAAATGATGACGTTAAAATAGTTAACATTATCATAACAAATCAAGAGTATAGGAACGACGTATGTCCTTTGAAGATGAGTATCAAGTAACGTCTGAATTCAGTGAGCGTACCCATGACTTCCTCTCTAGTCATTTAATTTCCCCAACACCAGTCAATTATTCAGTAATATATCTTCATATTAGTAATGAAAACGAAATGTTATCGGCTGCTATAAATAAAAAATTGCAACAGGGAACATTAATCACCGCAGATTGTATGGCTGACTTATTCAAACGTTATGTATCCCTTACTGAGCAAATTGAAAATACGGTATTAGCCCCTTTTGAACAAACCTTGAGTAAAACGCTAGAACAAATTAGTAAACAGGTGAGTAATGAAGATAAAGCGGTAAATAATTTAGAGAAGTTAGATAAAATTTTAGCTAAGACAAAAAACAATACTTCTATGGACAATATTGTTAGTTATCTTTTTAATACGATAAATAGCACTAAAGCTCAACATGAAGAACTGTCTCAAAAATTAACTACGACACAACAAGAAATTAATCAACTAAAAGACAAACTCGCATCGTCAAGACAAGAAGCTTTAGTTGATTCTTTAACAGGGTTATTAAATCGTCGCGGTTGTGATGAAAAGTTACAAAACTTATCTCACGCCGATACGCATTCCTCTTTAGCCATTGATATTGACCACTTTAAAAAGGTTAACGACACCTTTGGTCATTTTATTGGTGACAAAGTTATTCAACGTATAGCAAAAACCATTCAGAGCCATATTGGTGAACAAGATCTCGCGGTACGCTTTGGTGGCGAAGAGTTTGTGGTGGTAATGACTAACACTCCTATTGCTGAGGCAAAAGATGTAGCTGAAAAAATACGTATTGCCATCTCTAAAATGAGATTAAAACAAAGAGATACCAACACCTTTTTACCGCCAATCTCAGTGTCTATTGGTATTGCCCAAAATGATAATATTTCAGAGTGGACCACCTTATTTGAACAAGCAGACACTGCGCTTTATCAAGCTAAAAACTCTGGGCGAAACTGTTGTATTTGTGCCTAGAAAATTGTTTATAGGTGACCTACCTTAACCAATATAATCGTTTCCTGCTCTACATAGGGAAAGTGTTCGCTCATATGGGGGCTACGAATCCAAGAGCCTTCAGGGTAGCGACCATGCTCATCTATAAACTCGCCACTAATGACAAATATTTCTTCACCGCCAAAATGCTTATGGGGTTGAAAGCGCTCACCTTTAGGCCACTTAACTAGCGCGGTTGATTCACCTTGGTAGCTGTGCAACGGCATAACCATTAAGTTACCCATGCCGGCTGACCAGCTTTGATTGGTGGTATCGATGACAACATGTTCATTATCACCTGGTTGAAATTGGTGAAGTTTTACTAATAATATACAGCCGTCTTTACTAAAAGGCGCATGGCGATAACCTTCAGGATTACGAAAATAGCTACCCGCATGGTAGTCACCACTGTGATCAGAAAAAGTGCCCGATAGTACAAGGATCTCTTCACCTAGCGGATGATCATGTTCATTAAAGCTAGCGCCGGGATCAAATTTTACTAAGCTCGTTGCATGGCCTCTTTCTGCATCTTCTCTGGCTAGGGGTTTGCGCCAGACACCCGCTTTAGGACTTGCTACCCAAGGTAGCTCATGGGTATTTATAAATACTTGTTCATCGAAGTTCATATTGAGCATTGATTTTCCTTTAACGCTTGTAATTTTAAGAGGAAGACTTCATAACTGTAGCTATATAATATCGCTTATCAAATATTACACCAAGTATGCACAAAATGGTTTGGTAGGCACTTTAAGGTACATCTTTATGAATAATAAGATTATAAAATTTTCTAGAAAGTCAGCTCCTGAAAAATCTGCTCGCATGGTTGAAACGATTGTTGGCTGTAAATGGTCACTCACCGTTTATAACTTACTCAATAATGACATATATCGGCCAGGAGAAATGGTGAGAAGTGTTGAAGGGTTAACCACCAAGGTGCTTAATGCTTGTTTAAAGCGAAATATAGAGTTTGGTATTCTTGAACGGGAAACGTTTAATGAAATTCCACCTAGGGTCGAATATAAAGTGACTACCTTTGGTCATAAATTTATTAAAATATTGACTGAACTAGAAAAGCTGCAAGCAGAAATAGATGACAGTAATTTATAACCTTAATTTGTAGCAATAGCTTGTAGCAGTAGTTTATAACAATAATGCTATAAGCTCATAGGCTAGATTTAAATGCAAAATATTTTCTTTTTATTATTCAGTAAATTATACCAGTAAGTACCTAGTGTACTAAATTGTACCTACTTTTTTAATCCGTTATCTCTCCTTATTATTTAGTGGTATTTATTTCACTTTATAAATGATCAACGGGAGAAAAATGATGAACTTTACTCATCAAGGAAAAGCGATAATTATTGGTGGCTCAAGCGGTATGGGCTTAGCGACAGCGAAATTGTTAGTTAAAAATAATATCGAGGTCATTATTGTAGGGCGTAATGCTGAAAAACTTGAACTAGCATTAACACAGCTTAATGAGACTGGAAAAGCATCGGCAATTCAGGCTGATCTTTATCAACCAGCAGACTTAGAAAAATTACTCTCGTATATTAATCAAGAAGATGTTCGTTTAAGTTATTTGGTCAATGCCGCTGGATATTTTAGCCCTAAGGCATTTTTAGCACATGATGTTGATGACTATAATACTTATATGGAGCTAAACAGAGCGACATTCTTTATCGCTCAAGCCGTTGCTGAAAACATGAAAAAGCAGGGCGGCGGCAACATTGTTAATATTGGTTCAATGTGGGGGAAACAAGCGATTAAAGCGACACCTTCTTCGGCTTATTCTATGGCAAAGGCTGGCTTGCATGCCTTAACTCAACATATGGCAATGGAGCTAGCACAGTACAATATTCGTGTTAATGCAGTATCTCCAGCGGTAGTGAAAACGCCTATCTACCACTCTTTTATTGACCCTACAGAATTAGATGAAGCATTGGCTGGGTTTAACGAATTCCATCCTATTGGAAGAATAGGCACGGTCGATGATGTGGCGAATACTATTGGCTTTTTATTATCGTCAAATACATCTTGGGTAACAGGGGCTATTTGGGATATTGATGGTGGTATTATGGCTGGTCGCAATTAAAGCGTTGATAATAAAATTATTAAACCCATAGATAATTAAGCCAATAGGTAATTAGGCAAAAACAACTCAGTGAACAATAACTCCTGAGTTGTTTCTATATAACTGGCGCAGCCTTTATTTTATCAGGCTTACTTAAACGACCAATTGTATTGCATTATTATGCGTCATGATAAATTCATTCATAGTCTGTTTATCAACCGATAACTTATGTTGTGCATCTCTAAGTGCAGTACGTAAACCTTCCTCTATTACCGGATGGTAAAAAGGCATGGTAAGCATCGCTTGAATCGTCATCTGTTGTTGCCTCGCCCATGCGAGCAAGTGGCCAATATGCTCAGCGGCAGGGCCAAACATTTCAGCACCTAAAAATTCACCTGAAGTTTGATCGGCATAAACCTTCAATAAACCTTTATTTTTGCCCATAACGCGGCTTCGACCTTGACCTTCAAAACTTACTTGGCCAATTATATAATTCGTAGCATCTTGATCGGCATATAAATTCTCTATTTGTCTCAATGATAAACCAACACTGGCAACTTGTGGTTCAGTAAAAACAACGGATAATGGAGCACGTCTTTGCCCTTGAGCGATAACGGGATATGCTCCTGCATTGGTGCCAGCAACTTTTCCATCATCGGCTGCTTCATGTAGTAGCGTTAAGGTATTGTTGGCATCTCCCGCGACAAAAATATGGTCAACTGATGTTTGCAGAGTCAACTCATCAAATAGTGGGCTGTTCTTTTTATCGAGCTCAATACTAGTGTTTTCTAGTCCTAGCTTGTCTACATTCGCTTTACGACCGGTTGCAGCTAAAATATACTGGAATGACTCAGTCGTTTTTTGCCCTAATTTATCGAAATATATTACTTCAACAGCACCATCTTTTTCTGTAGTACTAATGACGCGTGCTTTAGCATCAAAATAAAACTCTTCATTAAAGGTTTTCTCAGCGTAGCGTTTCATTTCTTCGTCTTGCAAATTTGCAACAGAGCCACTTCGGCCAAATACTTTAACTATTACGCCCAATCGACTTAAGGCTTGGCCTAATTCTAGCCCTATAACACCAGGGCCAAAGACAGCGACAGATTTTGGTAAATCGTTCAGTTCAAATAAGTTATCATTGGTTAATAAACGGCTTCCGGCCGCGGCCAAAAACTCAGGGTAATTAGGGCGAGAGCCGGTGGCGATGACAATACGTTTTGCGATCACTTGACTATGATCATCTACCTGTAAGGTGTGCTCATCTATAAACTTGGCAAAGCCACGAATTTTATCTTGTTCATCGAAGCTTTCTACTGACTCAATGACAAAACCAACAAAACGATCTCGTTCAGTTTGTATGCGCTTCATTACAGCTTTACCATTAACGCTTATACGGTCAACTTGAATGCCAAAAAGGTCTGTTTGACTAGCGTGATAAGACGCATCTGCCGCGGCAATTAATAATTTACTGGGCATGCAACCAACGCGAGCACAAGTCGTACCGTACGCTCCGCCTTCAATTAAAACGACCTTGTCAGTATGTTTTTTTGCCGCGCGATAAGCGCCCATTCCTGCAGTGCCTGTACCAATAATGGCAACATCGACATTGATTACTTTCATGAGAATAGTCCTGCTTTAATTATGAAGTTAATGTTATTTTCTATTGCGTAAAAAGTTAATAATGTCATCGGATTCATATAGCCATTGCGCTTCAGCATTTGATTGACCGATACGTAAACAAGGTACTTGTGTTTTATTACCTCCTTGTTGCAATTCAATACGGTGCTGATGATTTTTTTGAATATTTCGCAGTTCAACGTTGAGATCAAGTTCATTTATTGCTTGGCGTGTTTTAGCGCAAAAAGGACAGCTGTCATAATGATAAAGTGTCATGTCGTTTGGCTGTACTGCTGATAAAGTCATAATTTTTCCCTGATGATAATAGTGTAAATGTAAGTGTTCTCAGCCGAAATATTCATGAATATGAGTGCCATAAAATAACTTTAATAATCATGAATAGTAGCTAATGAGCGAAGTCATAATATACGTGTTCATCAGGTGATAAAGGCAACTAGGTGTCTAGATATTGCCACCATTTGTCTAATCACTCCTATTTGTTAAATAAAACAATAAAAAAGCGCTACAAATAAAATGGGGTTATTGCAGCGCAAAGGAAATTTGATTATTACTAGTTATTTTTTTTCATGAACTTAAGGATGTGATTGGCAATAACATCACCGTCTTCTTCTAAAGCAAAGTGACCTGTGTCTAAGATATTAAAATCTATATTTTTTAAATCACGCTTGTATGGGTGTGCACCTTCTTCTGGGAATATATAGTCGCCTTTACCCCACATTAGTAACGTTGGTGGTTGGTGTTCTCTGAAGTACTCTTGCCACTCTGGATAAAGTGCTGGATTAGTGCCATAAGAATAAAATAACTCTAATTGGATCTCTTTATTACCTGGGCGGTCTAATTTAGCCTGATCTACTATCCAGTTATCTGGGCTAATGGTTTCTTTATTACGGGTACCATTGGTATATTGCCACTCTGTTGCACCGATAGTTAACAGGTTATCTTTAAGTACTTTGGCGTTTTGGGGTGTTTTATCTTTCCAATAGGTTTTAATAGGGTCCCAAAAGTCACGTAAACCTTCATCGTAAGCATTGCCATTTTGTATGATCAGACCTTGGACACGCTCCGGATGAGCTGCGGCGATTCGAAAGCCGATTGGAGCGCCATAATCCATGACATACATGGTATATTCTTCAGCGCCTACCTTAGCTAAAAATGCATCGGTAATCTTAGCTAAGTTATCAAAACTGTATTCAAAATCACTAAGCGCAGGCATAGAGCTGTTACCAAAACCGGGGTAATCAGGAGCAATAACATGATATGTTTCTGACAATTTAGGGATTAAGTCACGATACATATGTGACGACGTTGGAAAGCCATGTAATAACACAATAGTTTTCTTGTGTTCTTTACCTGCTTCACGGTAAAAAATGTCTTGGTTTTGTACTTTAATCGTTTTGTGTAAGGTTTGTGCTGCTTCAACATGATTCATTGAGCTAAAACCCAGCAGTAATACACTAGCAGTTGCCATGAGATAATTGCTAAAGCGTCTATTTTTTACTATCGATTTAGTGAAATTTTTCATTGTGTTTTCCTATGTAAGTAATTAATAAGTAAGTGCTACTTTTTTAACTTTGTAGCTAATAAATTGAACTGTTCGTTTTCTAGTAATTCAGTAAAACCACCCACTGATAACTCTTCGATAAATATCTGAGGGTAGGTTCTACCCGTTGTTCTTTGCTGTAACTCTTGTATGTACTTTGGGTTCTCATAAACATCGTATTCAACATAGTCCAAACCTTTATTGCTTAATAATCGTTTAGCGTGAGTACAGTAACCACAGCCTGGGCGGGTATATATTTCTATCTTTGCCATTTATTTCTCCGTTTACACCTTTCAGTGATGCTGCTTTGTTGTTGATGAAGCTATTATCTATTTCAACGTTTCATTGATAAATAGGGTTGATGTTGAATCATTGTCAATGTAGTGTTGATAATAAGGTCTTGATTGCACCATAACTGAGTGATTATTGAGTTTAGATAGGATAATTGTTGGGCCGAAACTAAGTCATAGTTAAATGAAAAAGAGGTCGTTGAGTAGCATATGGATACGTTAGATGGATTAAAAACAGTAGTGGCCGTCGTTGAAACAAACTCATTTACGGCGGCAAGTGACAGACTAGGGATCTCAAAAGCGCTAGTCAGTAAGTACGTAGGTGAAGTGGAAAACCAATTAGGCATTCGACTCTTTAATCGCACAACCCGGCAGTTGGCATTAACTGACTCCGGCCGACGTTATTATGAACAAGCAATTATATTACTGGAGCAGTTTAGCGCTATGGTAGATAACGTCACCGGTGAGCAGACAGCGCCACGTGGTTTATTACGAATTAGCGCACCGGTAACCTTTGGTGAAATGAGGTTAGCGCCCTTATTACCAAAATTTATCGCCTTATATCCTGACTTAACGATTGAGTTAGTGCTTACCAATGGGGCGATAGATATGCTTGAAGAGGGGATTGACGTGCGTTTACGTATTGGCGGTGTGGATGATTCCAACATGATAGCAAGGCATTTAACTAATTTCCCTCTGGTATTGTCGGCATCACCAAACTACGTTCAGGCAAACGGTTTACCGATAACGCCTGAACAGCTTAGGGAACATCAATGTATAATTGACAGTAATTTTAGGATTGGTAAACAATGGCCGTTTATTTCGCCAAAGGGGCAAGCAGAAACTATTAATGTGCAGTCTGGGGTAGCGGTAAATAGCCCGCAAGCGGTTCGGGAAATAGCCATCGCTGATGGTGGCATTGCGATGACACCTAACTTTATTGTCGAAGATGCGCTAGCTGATGGCAGGCTGTTAAGAGTTTTGCCAGAATATACCACGCTGGAGTTTGGTCTTTTTGCTATTTATCCACACCGTAAATATGTGGCCAAAAAAGTACGTTGTTTTATCGACTTTGTCTTAGAACAGTTCTCCAAACAATCGAGTGCTAATAACTCGTAATAGATTGATTTTTCCGTAGCAAGGCTGTCCTGCGAGTAACCGCAGGACTATTGATTGGTATAATAAGATAATATTTATTAAAACGTTAAGCACGCCAAAATACTTCAAGCGACGCAGTAGAATTGTAATTATACCAAGTTGATTAAGTTCTTTCCCACTCAGCGAGAATTAAAAGGCTTATAGGCAAGGCATTGATTGTAGATAATGGTTATTCCCTTATCAAAATCAATAACGTCGTATATAGG
>MAAF01000092.1 GCA_002163005.1 Colwellia psychrerythraea
GATACCGCCTTTTTTGATAAACGCTCTAAATTTGTGCATTATCGACCCAGAACGTTAGTGATTAATAACTTGGAATTTGATCACGGTGATATTTTTGATGAGCTAGCCGATATTCAGCGACAATTTCATCATCTTATTCGCATGGTGCCGAGCAATGGTTTGATTTTATCGCCGCACCATGAAGCGGCAATCAATGAGACCTTAGCGATGGGATGTTGGACACCAACAGAGCAAAGTGCCTGTCAGCATGGTTGGCTGGCAGAAAAGCTTGTTGCTGATGGTTCTAAATTTAAAGTGACTTTTAATGGCGTAGAGCAGGGGACAGTGAAATGGTCGCTGATAGGTGATTTTAATATTGATAATGCCTTAATGGCGATTGCGGCAGCGCGCCATGCTGGTGTGCCTAGTCATATTGCCGTTGAGGCACTGGCTACTTTTATCAACACTAAGCGCCGTTTTGAACTTAAAGGTGAAGTGAATAATATTCGGGTTTATGATGATTTTGCTCATCATCCCACCGCGATAGCCAAAACATTAGCGGCTGTTCGAGCGCAAGTTGATAATGACAGCACTAATGGCCGAGTACTTGCCGTACTTGAGCCGCGCTCAAATACCATGAAGTCTGGCGTACATAAAGAGGCGTTACCGTTATCGTTGGCACCAGCTGAGCAAGTTTTTATCTTTCAAGATGAACAGATAAAATGGTCTGTTGATGAGTTAATGAATAAGTGCCAACAGCCTTGCTTTGTTGAAAAAAACATTGATGATTTAGTCTTGAGAATCAGTGAGCAAAGCCAAGCTGGCGATACTATAGTAGTGATGAGTAATGGTGGTTTTGGCAATATTCACGAGAAAATATTAACGGCATTAATGAATAAGTTTCTTAATTTAAAAAATAATAATGAGTGGTAATGTGATAAAGAATAACGTGATGAAGAATAATGCGAAAGGTTTTAGTAAAACAATCACTTTAGCGATCACTGGTGCTTCTGGCTCTGCCTATGCATTGCGACTTTTAGAATGTTTAGTGGCCGCCAATTACCAAGTGTACTTGTTATGCTCTAGTGCTGGGCGAGTGGTACTTGATACTGAACAGAGCTTTAAATTACCAGCATCTCCTGATGCTGCTAGTGATGTTTTGAGTGAAAAGTTTAAAGCAAAAGCCGAGCAAATTAAAGTTTTTGGTAAAGAGCAGTGGTTCTCACCAGTTGCCTCTGGCTCGGCAGCGCCAAAGCAGATGGTAGTTTGCCCTTGCTCAACAGGAACACTAGCCGCCATTAGCCAAGGCATGAGTGATAACCTTATTGAGCGTGCCGCTGACGTGGTCATTAAAGAGCGCGGCCAACTTATTTTAATGGTACGAGAAACACCCTTTTCGACTATTCATTTAACTAATATGCTCAGTTTATCGCAGCAAGGTGTCACCATTATGCCCGCAGCTCCAGGGTTTTATCATCAACCTGAGTCTATTAATGATTTAATTGATTTTATGGTGGGCAGAGTGCTAGATCATCTTGGTATAGAGCAAACTATAATGCCAAGGTGGGGTTATCAAAGCTAAATATAGCAACGAGTAACTAATATATATCGGCCTTTTTTGACTTAAATTAATAAACATTAAACTTTTTATTTATTTGCCGATAGAGCACTATACAATGTAGTTATAGTGCTTTCTTGCCCTGAAATGTTATTTCATATTAGTAATTCTTAGGATAAATCTATGTTTCAATCAATGTCTTTAGCGATAAAAATTAATGCTGCTTTGGTATTAATTGCGGTGGTATTTCTTAGTACCACTATTTTTTTCTTCTATAACGATGAAAAAATATTAGCAGAGCATTTTGTTGAGCGAAACTTAGAAAGTTTAGCACTTAATTATTTTGATTCTGTTAACACTATGATGTTAACGGGAACCATTACTAATCGAAAAATTATTCAAGATAAAATTGTCAGTCAAGACGATATTGTCGAAGCACGCATTCTACGTGCGCCAGCATTAATTAAAGTTTTTGGTGCTGGTCATGCTGATCAAAGTGCTAAATCAACATTTGAACGTCAAGGGTTATCAGGCACTAAAGCATTCAAACCGTTTACTGAAAACGGTAAACGCATGATGAGCTTTATCATGCCTATTAAAGCCAGTGATAATTATCGAGGCACTAATTGTTTAACTTGCCATCAAGTCGAGAACGATGAAATTCTTGGTGCAGTTAAAATTACCTATGACTTATCTACCGTTGATAAAGAAATCACTAACTCAATTACTCAAGCCACATTACTACAGTTAGTCATCACTATTATTAGCTTTGGACTACTGAGCTATACCTTAAAACGATTGGTGTTTTTCAGACTGAAAAGATTAAGAAATACCATTAAAAGTGTTGAAGAAAACCTCGATTTGAATAAAGAAATAAAAGTATATCACCATGATGAACTGGGCGCGGTCAGCTCGGCATTAAATGGCATGATGGCTACTTTTAAGCAAAGCTTTTTATCAATAGCTGATGCCAGCGGCAAGCTTGTTAGCTCGGCGCAAAGTGTTGATGAAATATCCTCGTTAACGCGTGCTGCGGTATTGGAGCAAAAAAATGGCACAGATTCGGTAGCTGCTGCTATAAACGAATTAGATGCCTCGGCTAATGAAGTACAGCAAAACACCCAAAGTGCGGCCGATAAATCTGTTTCCGCCAATGAGCGAGCATCACAAGGTTTATCTTTGGTCAATCAGGCAAAAACGGGCATTGATGCCTTACGGGATAAGGTTATTGATAATACGGATATGATTACTGAACTTAGCAATAAAACCAATGAAGTAAGCTCTGTACTCGAAGTTATTACCGCTATTGCGGAACAAACTAACTTATTAGCATTGAATGCTGCTATTGAAGCTGCGCGTGCAGGAGAGCAAGGCCGTGGTTTTGCCGTAGTTGCTGATGAGGTGCGCTCGCTGGCTACTCGAACTCGTGAGTCTATTGACCAAATACAAACAACCATAGGTGCCTTACAACAAGATGCTAAAGGTGCCGTAGAATCAATGAATGTCGTGAGTCAACAAGCTAATGAGAAAGCAGATGATGTTGCTAATGTTGCCAACTTACTTGTTGATATAACAGCAGAAATAAAAGAGTTGGATGAACTTAATTGTCAAATTTCTGATGCGGCTAGACAGCAAAATATTGCGGCGGATGAAATTAATATCAATGTTGTTAATATTAGTAATGTTGCTGAAAAATCAAGTGATGATGCCATTCGTGGCAAAGAAATTAGTGAGCATTTACTTACGCTGGCGAATGACTTAAATGAACAGCTAGATAAATTTAAGTTGTAATTCTGTACAAGACAAAGCATTTTCATTAAGCTGTCTATGATTGTTAGTTAGCCAAGTTAACTTTTACTTGGCTAACGCAGTATTCATCTATGTTGGCTTAGTATGAAATATTATAAATATTTATATTTTTCTGTTGTAGCAAAGCATTTCCCAAAAATGAGGGAGATTGCGCTATTTTTTTCGTTAATTGCATGTTTATTTCTTATCCCATTCTCTGCTCGTGCAGAGCCGCAGTTATTCTCCTCAAGTGATAGCATAATCGCTTTCGCTTTGGGAGTCAGTTTTCCTGTTGTGATGTTCTTGCTTTGGCGATTTTTTACTAACAAGCCGAAGCAAACAGAAGACTATATCATATCTAAAGATGAGCTCTTTAATTACACTCATGACTTAACCACCAATTTGCCTACAGCCCAGCATGCATTAAAACAATTTGAGCAAGTACTAAAAACTAAACCGCGTAATCGTATGGCGGCAATTGTATTTAAACCGATCAATTTTAGGCAGGTCAACACGGTATTGGGTCATCATAATTCAGATATTTTACTTTTACAGCTAGCTTATTGTTTACAGAAAAAAGTTACTGACAATCAAAGTTTATTGAGTTTTGATCATAATCCTGAGCCTGTGCGGTTAGCAAGATCGCAGGGGTTAGACTTTTTGGTGGTGTTTGACTTATCAACATCGAAACATGAAGCTAAGCATGTTATTGATGATTTGTGTCAGCAGCTTACTAATGCCGTCCCCGATGCGATGAGCTTTAAAAGTTTCTCATTGAACTTTGAATTAGCCTTTGGCGTCGCTATTAGTGACGAGCATGGTAACAGCGTTAGTGAAACGGTGTCTCATGCTACCGATGCTTTGCTAAACGCTGAATCTAAAGAGCAGACTATTCAATATTTTGATCAGAGTGCCGTGCTTTATACTGAGCAACAGTTAGCGTTAATGGAACGTTTACGCCAAGATATTATTGCTGAAGACTTACGTTGGTATTTGCAGCCACAAGTCAATGTGGGAAATAATGCACTTGCTGGTTTTGAGTTAAAAGTACATTGGTACTGTGATGATAAAGAACCATTAGGATTACTTGATTTTATTGACCTTGCCGAGCATAGCGGTGAAGTTTACTGTTTAACAAAACAAATGTTTAAGCAGGCTTTTGAAGCATTATTCACCTTACATGGCATGGGCGTTTACCAGAGGGTGTCCGTCAGTCTTTCCAGTAAAAATTTACTTGAGCCAGATTTAGTTGATTTTATTGAACAGCAAATGCAAAATTTTAATATTGCTGGTAAATACTTAATGATAGAGCTTAATGAACAAGTCATGCTTTCGGCCTGTCAGCGAGCAAAAAACACCATTGATCAATTGAAATCTTTAGATGTTGCTATTGCTATTGCTAATTTTTCGGGTAGCTACGAATCGCTACGCTATTTGCGAAAAATGGCTATTCATCAGGTTAAAATTAACTGTCAACAACTGGGTGAACTTGATAGTCATAGTGCTGATAGAGCCATTATCAATGCTTTAATTACCTTAACTCGTAGTATGCAAATACCTTTGGTGGGCACTCATATTGATAAGCATGAGACCGCTAATCAATATATCGCCATGGGAGGCCAATTGGTTCAAGGTGATATTATTAACCGTGGTGTGGTGCCAGAGGAAATAGAAATTTGGCTAAAACGGTGGTTCACTCAACATCCAGAAGCTAAACCTACACCTTAATTGTAGGTGAGTCGTCTGATGGTATTATTCTATATCTAGCGGATCAGGAGAAAGAATTATGCCTGTATTGTCGGCGTAAAGGTGATCATCAGGTAAAATAGTAACGCCACCAAAGTTGATAGCAACATCACTCTCACCAATGTCAGTATCACTGGCAGCCACAGGAATAGAGACTAAGCCTTGTATGCCTATATCAATATCCTCTAGCGCATCAACATCACGAACACTACCATAACAAACAATGCCTTCCCAACCGTTTTTAGCGGCAGTTTCTGCGATATTAATATCAATTAATGCGCGTCTAGCAGAGCCGCCACCGTCAATCACTAATACTTTACCGGTGCCGTCAGTGGCAACAACTTGTTCAATTAAGCCTAAACTTTCAAAACATTTTATCGTGACAACTTTACCGCCAAAAGAG
>MAAF01000021.1 GCA_002163005.1 Colwellia psychrerythraea
TTAAGTCGTTGGTTTTGGGATGGCTTGTTTAACATAAACATCGAAGCGGTTTTTCTTCATGTTGATGCTCATTGATGGCTTTTTATTGGCCAGTGGCGGCGCATAACTTGGACGTTTTACCACAACACGATATTTAGCTAACGCGAGTGCTGGCTCAAGTAAACCATCAGCATCAAGGTCTTCACCGACGAGCGATTGAAAAATACGCATTTCTTTTTTTACCGCAGCAGATTTTTCTCGGTGTGGAAACATTGGGTCTAAATACACCACATCTGGCTCGATAGCTAAGTCCATTTTTTCTAGTGATGAACCATGGATCAACTGCATGTTATTAGCAATAGAGGCAACTTCATGATTTAGTTTGGCACGTTCAATACCATCATCTAAAAGTGCAGCAACAACTGGCATACGTTCCAATAAGGTGAGCTTACAACCTAGGCTCGCTAATACAAACGCATCTCTGCCAAGCCCTGCGGTAGCATCTAACACATGTGGTGTAAAACCATGTTTTAAACCAACCGCTTTGGCAATATCTTGACCACGGCCACCACCAAACTTACGTCGATGAGCGACAGCGCCTTCAACGAAGTCTACCTTGATAGCACCTAACTTAGGCTCATCTAACTTGCAAAGCTCTAATGCGTGATGATGCATTTGCAATAAAAATTCAAGCCTTGGCTGTTTGCAGGCAGCGGCAACATGCCCTAGATAGTTAAACTGCCATTTTTTGGCAAGACGTTTAGCGTATTCGCTATCGACACTATCTACATAACCAAGGGCGATGTTGCTTAAGTATTCGTTGGCAATAGTCGGGCTCATTAGCTTCCTATATGCTTGCCTAAGAAAGACAAGATTTTTGGTTTAATTCTATAATATTCTCTTTATTATAAAGCTTTGTCTTTCACTAACCACTCAAATGGGTAGTTAATTGCAGCTAAAGTGACTTTTAATGAAGTTTCTCATCAATTTATCCTCGCCGCCTATTAACAACAGCACTGGATTTATATTAAAATAAAACTACTTGCTCTTTATTCACACAAATAGATAATAAGTGACTGAGTAATTGGTTTGCTTTTAATCTCACAGGAAAAGTTTTTGTCATTATCAGATGCTGTTAATAAACACCCAAAAAGTCCAAACCCACAGCTTTGTGCCGTGACCTTACTAGGTAATTTAGTAGCAACACCCGATATTCGTTATCGTGCTAATCCTGCAACTGCAGTGACTGAAATTGTTCTAGCTACCTCCAGTAAATGGCTAGATAAAAGCACCAAGAAGTATAAAGAGTGGACTAGCTACCATCATGTAAAAGTAGAGGGTGAATTGGTCGAGCTGGCATTACTACACGCCAATAAAGGTGACATAATTTTACTACATGGCTATTTAAGTAATATCAAGCCAAAAGCAACCGATAAAAATACTAATCACCTCGGTATTGTACACGCTAATTTCGTGCAAAAGTTCGACAAGGGTTACACCCAGGCAATCAACCAAATTCATTGTAGTGCCCAGTTAATATCAAAACCAAAATTGATGTTAACCGAACAAAATAAGAATATTACCCAAGCAAATATTGTAATTAACCAGCATAGTTATAATACCGATAAGCAAACATGGCAGACAATTTCGGTAGAGCGTGCCATTCATGCTTGGGGGAAACAAGCACAATACTTGGCAGAACACGGCGATATTGGCGATGAACTGATGTTAGAAGGGAAATTAAGCTACACCAGTGGTGTTAACAAAGATCAGTTTATTGAAGTAAAAAATGTGCATTTATTTAAAGGCACCTAAAAAATATAAAAACACGTTAGCAAAAATACTGAACTATGGATGACTCAATTTAATGTTTACTGCAAAGAACGCGATCTTTTTTATTTTCCCCCTATGTCTGTTTTTTATCAGTGGTGTCAGTAGCGCCAATAAAGAAAACAAATATTTGTTGCAACAAATAGCACAAGCTCCGCAATTAACAACTAAAAACAATCAATGGTTGTTATTGCTGGAGCAACCAGGAAACAGTCAGTATTACTACCTTGCGAATAAACAAGGCAAAATTTATCAGCTAGAACAAGACAGTCCTGATAGCACCTCTTTATTATTGGATTTACAGCGTTTTTCTTCTAAAGAATCCATGCTTCAGCTAAGCGCTTTCACCCTACATCCTAACTTCTCATTACGTGATCAAACAGGTTTCGGCACTTTCTATACTGCTCATGTTGAAAAAGTGACTAACAACAGAAAACGAAAACGCCTAATAGACTCGGCAGTCACCACACCACTTTTTTTTGATGCCGTAGTGACCGAGTGGCAATTAAATACAGACAAGCAAGTCGATGATGCAACTCGACGTGAAGTGTTAAGAATAGCTATTCCCACCTTAAAAAGTAGTATTAGTCAACTAAGCTTTAATCCTTACAGTAAATCATGGCATGAAGACTTTTCACAACTGTATATATCACTTTCACAGAGCCCCAAATTAAAGCAACATCCACTTTACTCTGGTGCCATCTTACGTATTCATCCCCAACGAAACGGTATCAAAAGTTATACCGTACCTCATGGCAATCCATATTACGCCAATGAAAAGTTTGAAAAAACACTGTATTTATTCGGTGCAGGCAACATAAAGCAATTTATTTGGCCAGATAAGTATGCCACTCAGTTACTGATATCACATCAGTACAGCTTTAAGGACACAATAAGGCATTGGCTATCTTATAGTGATGGCGGTGAAGACTGGCGAAAACAGGCACCTAAAACGTTTTTGTATCAAAATAAAAAGTCTTTAACTGAAAATAGTTTATTAATGTACCGAGGCCAAAACGCACCAGCATTGCGTAACAAATTATTATTGTTAACAAAAAACAAAAGGCAATGGCAACTAAACTCACTATCACATGAAATATCACCTGAAATTGCACCTGAAATATCACCTGAGCAAACTCACGCCATTCAACAGCAAAAGTCACTGCCCGATCCAGCAATAGAATGGCTATTAAAGCAACAAGCATTACAAGCAAATAACTTAGCTCTCTATCGTGATAATCGCGGAGAACTACTATTCTTCAATGAAGACTCTGGCGCTATATACCAACTGTTTCAACAAGACATAAGTTTAGGTGTAAAAGAAAATAAAGAAAGCGGATTCAGCGATATCACTTTCCTATTAATTATCATACTAGCCTCGCTTTTAGGTTATGTTTTTTATCAGGTAAAGACACAACAGAAATCGGCCAAGGCCTTCGTTCGTAGGGAGTTTTCTAACCTAGCACTCTCTGAAGATAAATTATCGATCGAGTTATTTAAACGCCATGAGAAAAAAGCAGAAAAGGTCATTGCATTAACTGATGTCAAACAGTGCCAAGTATTGCTTAGTGATTTGGTCATTGCCACCATTAACACTACTTTGGGGCACGGTTTTGACGAAGCACAAGAACAGGCATTACGCGAAATATTTCATATCGAGCAAATTGCAAAAATGACAGATGGCAAAGTTCGTCGCATTAACTTAGTGCTAAATACCCAAACAAAAAAGAAACACATCATTTGTTTATATTTACGTAAAGGCAGCGATAGAATAACTAAAAAAGGTTACTTTACCGTGGTCGATGAGGCCATTGATTGGTGCTGGCTCATAGCCAATAATATCAATAGCGAGCAGACAGGAGAGCGTTCTTTGAAACCTAAGTCCACTGCTAAGATAACGCATACTGAGCATAAAACTCATGATGGTACACCGCTACATACACAAGCTGCGATTATTCGTCCAGCAACGCATTCTCATGCAAAAATAGATATTGTCGAGCCGGAACAAATGGCAGAAGAGTCCATGCCTCAGAAAAATAACGATGAAGTCACTTTATCTAATAACCATGACACTACAGCGATAGAATTCGTCAAAGTAGAAACGGAGTTGGTAAACGCATTAGAAAAATTAGTTAAGCTACGACAACAAGGTTTTTTAACTGCTGATGAATTTGAACAAGCGAAAACCAAGTTATACCACTTTCATTAAGTTGGTGATTTTGAAAGTGCGTAGAAAAAATAAATCAAAGCAAATAATCAAAGTATAGTTTGATTATTTAACACAGTATAAATAGAACTGAGTCATCAACCCATTTGGTATAATACCAATCAAGCGTCTTGTTCTTAACAATTGACTCTCATTGCTTATGTTGCACTGAAGTTGAACCATTAATGAATTTAATTGGTATAACCATGCTTTCCAACTTTCTCATATTTTCCGCCCGTTTATCGACCACTAAAATACTGGCGAGCCTCATTTTGATAATTATTATCGTGACAGGTTTATATCAATGGTTAATAAACACGCCAATATTTCCTTCAACACAGAACACAATATTAACCACTACAGAAGCTGGCTTTAGTTTAAGCGAATGGACAATCGACTTAGTTGAAAAACTTAACTGGCAAAAAGATGGCAGTTCAGAATTGTTTAATGCAGGGTTATTGTTTATTTTTTTATCGTTGGCAACCAGTGTAGGTTTACCCAGACAGATTGCCGCCTTAGTTGCCGGTATTAACTTAGGGGCTTTCATTGGCGTGATTGTTGCCACATTAGCAGCAACATTTGGCTGTTTAATCACCTTCAGTGTCGCTCGTTATTTGTTAAGCAATAGCATCAGCCGTAAATATCCAAGTAAACTCGAAAAATTAACAGCGTTTCTTGGTGAGCAAACCTTTTTAAAAGCAATTGTTATTCGCATATTACCCTTAGGCAGTAATTTTATAACCAATATTATTGCCGGGGTTAGCAAGGTATCAATGCCCGCTTATGTGAGTGGCTCTTTTGTCGGTTTTATCCCACAAATGATCATATTTTCACTTGCCGGCAGTGGTATACGTTTAGGAGCAAAAAATGAATTAATTGCTAGCGCGACTTTATTTGTAATTGCCCTCTTATTGACGACTTACCTAGTAAAAAAACATAAAAATACGCATAAAAAATCAAAGTAATAATAACAACACTCTGCCATGCTTTAGTAAAACATTAATCTAGTACTACAACAGTAGGCTTTGTTCAATCTTATGATGAATATCCGCTGCCTCCACTAGGGATTTTGCAGTTAAGTGCTCCACACTATAAACTTCAGTAGTCACCCTGTATTTTTCGCGCACTTTGCGTAGTAACAAATCAAAGTCGCCATCTCCTGACAGTAATATAACGGTATCAACTTCGGCTGCAGCTTCCATAATATCGATAGTAATACCAACATCCCAATCGCCTTTAGCCGAACCATCACGACGTTGAATATAAGGCTTTAGTTTGACGTCAAAGCCAATATGTTTAAGTGCTTTTTGAAATTTATGTTGTTGATCATCACTACGTTGAATTGCATAAGCATTCGCGATAGTAATCTCACCTTGTGCCATCAATTCTTGCCATAATAAGCGGTAGTTAAATTGCTTCGCAAAAGTATCTCGCGTGGTGTAATAAATATTCTGTACATCGACAAACACAGCAATTTTTTTCAATGTGAACTCCTTAAGTGAAAGGCATTTAACCTACTGATGTTAGTGTGCTTCTACTTTACCTACAAACCAAGACAATTTTAACTAATGATGTTAAAATCCAACTTTTATAGCTGTTAATGACTAATCCGAGCGATACAACATGTTGGCCTTACGTTCTTTTTTCTACTTATTATTAAAATTCCCCCTTACGTTACTGGTTCGCTGTAAAATTATCAATGACAGTCAAAACATTACTGAGCAGCCGAGTCAGCCAATTTTTTACATTGTTCGACATCAGTCTGCATCCGATCTTTTAGCGTTGCAAAGTGCATGTAAAAAACAAAAATTACCTGACCCGCTCGGGAAAGTAACGATTAACGGAAAAAGCTTTAATCGCACCCTATGCTTGGCAAAATCAACACCACTTTGTTCATGGCGAAAAGCCAGTACAACAACAGCAACGGCGCAAGGTTTAGCGCTATTAAATCAGCATGTTCTTGATGAAAATCTTGATGCGAAATTAATCCCCGCCAATTTAATTTGGGGTAAAACGCCTACTAAAGAACGTAAAAACCTCAACATAGGCACTTTGCTAGCCGATCAAGAGTCACCCAATTGGTTACGAAAAGCCTTCATCGTCCTGTTTTTAGGTCGGGATACCTTAGTACGATTTAGTGAAGCTTTTTCATTTCGTAATATCTCGGACAATCATGGTAGCGATGAAGCCGCTGCTCATAAATTTTTACGCGTTGCTCGCTTTCATTTTCATCGTCAAACTATTGCCGCGAAAGGCCCTCGATTAATGCATCGCAAGCAAATGTTCACCGCTTTATTTGCCAACCCGTCAGTCAAACGTATTATTAGCGATGAAGCAAAAAGTAAGAAGGTCTCTGAGGCTGAAATAAAGAAACAAGCATTAATTATCATGAATGAAATTGCTGGTGACTACAGTGTTTCTTGGTTACGTTTTGGTGAAATTATTTTGCATTGGTTATGGAAACGTTTATACAGCGCCATTAACGTAAGTAATGCCAAAGTATTACGTAAATTGGCGCAAGATGGCCATGAAATAATTTATGTACCCTGTCATCGTAGTCACATGGATTATTTATTACTTTCTTATGTGATTTTACAAGAAGGTCTAGTAATGCCACGGATTGCCGCAGGTATTAACCTAAACTTCTGGCCTGCGGGTACCGTGTTTAGAAAAGGTGGCGCATTTTTCATTCGTCGTAGCTTTGGTGGTAATCGTTTATATTCCACTATTTTCCGTGAGTATTTAGGGCTTTTATTTGAACGTGGTTACGGTGTTAAATATTACACCGAAGGTGGACGTAGTCGAACAGGTAGAGTGCTATCACCTAAAACAGGCATGCTAGCAATGACCATTCAAAGCTTACTTCGCGGTATTGACAGACCACTGACCTTAGTACCCGTTTACTTAGGTTATGAGCATGTTATGGAAGTAGGTACTTACCATAAAGAATTGAGTGGTAGCGAGAAAAAGAGTGAGTCGATGTTTGGCGTATTAAAAGCCATTAAGAGCTTACGTAACTATGGTAATGGTTATGTAAATTTTGGTGAGCCGATGAACATTAACGAATTTTTAAACAAACAAGTGCCTAATTGGAAAGACGCAATTGACCCGATTGACCCGCAGAAGCCTACGTGGTTAACACCTACCGTCAATGTGCTTGCGGACCAAGTAATGGAGAATATCAATAAGAGTGCGGCCTTAAATGGTGTTGCTTTAATTGCCTTGATCCTTCATGCCAGTAAGAATAAAGCACTATCTAAATTAGAATTAGAAACACAGCTTGATTTTTTCTTAAACTTACAGCGCCAAGCACCCTTTAGTAAACAACTCACCATTCCAGATGAAACCGGCGCAGAACTACTCACCCACGTTATTTCTCTTAATAAAGTAACAATTACTGAAGATAGTTTTGGCAGCTTAGTTTCGCTTTCTGACACCGCTAATTTAGAGATGCGTTATTACCGTAATAATATTTTGCATACATATGTGGTACCAGCCATGATTTGTCGCTTACTGGATAAACACAGCAAAATCAATCAAGACGACTTAGTGATAAAAGTTCAAAACTTAACGGTATTACTAAAAGAAGACTTATATCTATATCAAGATACTAAGCAAGTTGAACAGCAAACCTTGCAGGTCCTTACTGTACTAAAAGATATGGAGATTGCTAAGCAAAGTAAAGCTGGCTTTTGGTCACTGACCGACGATGTTGGGCTACTTAGTCAAGTACATGCCATGGCTGAATGTATCGATGAGAGTTTACAACGCCTAGCAATTATTACCTCACTTGCAAGTCGTTTAGCGCCTTTAAGTAAGCGTGATTTAGAAACGAAGGTGGTTGCTATTGCTAAACGTTTATCGGTATTAAATAATATCAATGCCCCTGAGTTTATCGACAAACGAGCTCAATCTACGTTAATTTCTACTATTCGAGCGCAAGGTTACCTTGAAGTCAATGATGATGGCTTGTTAGTTACCTGTGATCACATGGCAGAACTAAAAGCTACTGTGATTAATTTAGTGGATATTGAAGTACTGCAAAGTATCGCTCGTTAAGCATTTTACCACTTTAATACTATTCTGCATAAAGAAGTAGACACTTCCTTATGTGGGTTGGTATAACGAACGCTCAAAAGTAGCCGTCACGATACTAGCAATTAAACGACCAAATAAAACAGTAACGAAGACGCTGCCTACACAGGTTACTAATACCGTTAAAAGTGAAACTGTAACAACTAAAAATAAGGTATTAGGAGCGAGCAGAAGCAGTGTTTCTAGTTATGATCGTTTATCACGCTTAAGGCAAAAACTAGATAACCAACAACGTGAACAAGCTTTTACCGAACTAACTCAGCAGCGATCTGCCTCAGTGATGGACGGAGAGCCCTTTCCAGTACCAAAAACTATAGTGCCACTCACGGTTGAACAGCGACAGAAACTTAATACCAGCAGCTCTCATGTTGGCTCTATTACCAAAAATGACAACGGCACTTGTACCATTTATCGTGAACAAGTATTAGGTAGCCCTGTGCATGCAACAACAGCTTCTTTTGCTTGTGGTGAAAGTAAGTTTGATAAAAGTTTTAGAGAGCATATGGAGAAGGTACAGGCTAAATTAAAAGTGCCTGATAAATAAATGTTTTATACCGGCGCTGTGTCGGTATAAAACATTATTGTATTAAGGTGTCTTAGCTAAGTAATAATTAAGTGCTCAGGAAAAAACACCACTAAGAGCAACACGGCTATTTGCATTAAAATAAAAGGGATCACCCCTTTATATATCGTGGTAGTTTTAAGGTATTTCGGCGCCACACCTTTGAGATAAAATAAACTAAAACCAAAGGGTGGTGTTAAAAACGAAGTTTGTAAGTTCATAGAAATTAAAATAGCAAACCACACTAAATTAATATCTAACGCCATTGCGACAGGCAGTAAAATTGGTACCACTAAAAAAGCGATTTCAATGAAATCGATAAAGAAGCCTAGTATCAAAATAGCCAGCATAGCCAAGGCGATAAATGTCCATTTCCCACCAGGAAGCTCCATAAAGAACTCTTCAATGAGATACTCGCTGCCCGAATAACTAAACACCATAGAAAATGCCGTGGCACCAATTAATACCGCAAAAACCATTGAAGTAACTTTTACTGTTTCTTTGGATATTTCATGCATTCTGCCAAAAGAAAAGCTGCCATAGAATATCGATAAGATAACTGCACCAACTGCACCGATGGCGGCGGATTCTGTTGGTGTGGCGATACCAGCAAAAATAGAGCCTAGTACTGTTAAAATAAGTACTAAGGGCGGTACAATATCTTTAAGTGCCTGTACTAGTAGTTCACGTTTGTTTTCAGTGACAACTAACGGCGGTACAAATTCAGGCTTAAATTTGCCTAAAATTAAGATATATATGACATAAGTAACAACCAGGAGCATTCCTGGCAGAATGGCTGCTCGGAATAAATCGCCAACGGGCACACCCATAACATCGCCTAAGATAATTAAAATAATCGAAGGCGGAATAATTTGCCCTAAAGTACCAGACGCGCAAATAACACCCGTTGCGGTGGGTTGATGGTAGTTGTTTTTCAACATTACAGGTAAGGAAATAACCCCCATAGCAACAACGCTCGCCCCCACTACACCCGTTGATGCCGCTAATAAAGCACCAACAACGATAGTAGAAATTGCAACGCCTCCGGCAATGCCGCCAAAGAGTTTAGCCGCAGACTCCAGTAACCGCTCCGCTAGCCCTGTTTTTTGTAACACTATCCCCATAAAAATAAACATGGGCACAGCCATTAAAATAGTGTTCTCCATAATGCTCATAATGCGATAAGGCATAAACGCGAACAAGTCTGCCCCTAAAACAATAGTACCAACAATGAGTGAAACACCTGCAAAGGTAAATGCGACTGAATAGCCGAGAAATAAACACACTAGGGCAATAGCAAAAAGTACAATACCTGTCATTATTGCTCCCCTGTTTCAGGCTGAGTTGGCGCAATGAAAGTTTTCAACTGAGTCACCACCACATGGAAAATAGCTAAGATCAAAAATAGAGCCGAAAGTGGAATAACGCTTCGTACTATCCAACGATGGGGCAAACCACCGGGATCCCCACTACCCTCACCCATTTGATAGGCTTCAAAGGTATAGTCCCAGCTGTAATAAAGCGTAAGTATAGTGATAGGTAATGCTAAAACCAATGAGCCAAAAATATTGATTAAGGCTTGATTTTTCACTGACATGGCCTCGTAAAAAATATCTACTCGCACATGACCATCTTCTTTTAGGGTATAAGCAATGCCAAACATAAACATGGCAGCAAATAGGTGCCATTCCAGCTCTTGCATGCCAATACTGACATCATTAAAAAAGTAGCGCATGATCACGTCATAAAAAACATTTATGATCATTAAAATCATAAGCAAACTACAAAAATTACCTAGAACATCGATAATTTTCCCTGAAATTTTTAACACTTTATCCATTTAATTTCTCAGTTAGTAATAAAAATTAGTGGGTTAAATTAACCCACTAATTTCATTATTTAGACAACTTTTCATCCTAAGAACAAATATTACTTGCCATCAAAATTATCCAGATAGGCTCTATCTGATAAATTAGTCCAAGCACGTACCTGATGTTTATAATCATTTAGCGACTTAAGAATTTCTGCTGTCATAGGATCCTTAGCTGCAAATTCTTCTAGTAACTCATCATTTGCTTGCACAATCGCTTTCATTACCGGTTTAGGGAATGAGCGCATTTGCACATTCGGATAATCTTTTTTCAGTGAGGCTAAGTTCACACCACTAGCATGCATTGATTGCGAATACATGTCATAAGCGGCGGCTTTCATGGCAACAGTTAAGATTTTCTGTAAATCTTTTGGCAGACTATTGTAGGCTTTTTGGTTGACCATAAATTGCAGCTCAGTACCTGGCTCATGCCAACCTGTGTAGTAATATGGTGCAATTTTATGAAAACCCATACGTAAATCTAAAGAAGGGCCAACCCACTCTAATGCATCAATAGTATTACGCTCTAGTGCGGTATAAAGCTCACCTGATGGGATGTTAGTTGGCTTAGCACCTAGTTTTGCTAATACTTCGCCAGCAAAGCCTGGTATACGCATTTTCAAACCTTTCAGGTCTTCAACGCTATTAATTTCTTTTTTGAACCACCCCCCCATTTGGTTACCAGTATTACCGCCAGGGAATGACATAATGCCATATTGGTCGTACACTTTTTTCATTAACTCCATGCCACCACCGTAATAGAACCAAGCATGTTGCTCAGAGGCTATCATGCCAAAAGGTACGGTAGTAAAAAACATGGTATTGAAGTTTTTGCCTTTCCAATAATAAGACGCGGAATGGCCCATTTGATATTGGCCACTTTTGACAAAGTCAAAAATACCTAATGCAGATTTATGCTTATTCGAAGAATCAATGCGAATGGTCAACCGACCATTCGACATTTCTTTTACCATTTTGGCCATATTTTTAGTGGCATCACCAAAAATAGGAAAATTAGGTCCCCAAGTTTCAGCTAAGCGCCAACGATATTTTTTATCATCGTCAGCATGGGCTAAAGCTGAAAGCCCCAGCGAGGATAATCCAAGCGACACTACTAGTGCAGCTTTTACGAAAATTGATTTTTTCATCTGTCCTTCCCTTTAATTTATTGTCATTAATTATTTTTATATGAGAACTTCTTTTTATATTAGAACTTAAGCTTGTACTGTACTTTTAATAAACAGCGTAACTAAATATATAGTAGCTACATCATCCATTGTCTAGCCTAACGGCTATTAACGAATAAACAAGCACCTAAAAGCAATTACACTAATTAACACTAGTCTTCTATAAATAACTTAGGCATTATGCCAAGGGTAGTGAAACAACAATAATAAAAAAACCAAGAGATACAATAAGATGGAAACTGAGTTATTCACTTGGCATACACTAAGCGATACCTTAAGTGATTTTAAAAATGGTTTAAGTCTCGCCCAAAATAGTGGCGCTGAAAGCTTATTGGTACTTACGTGCAGCCAAAACAATTACCCTGAGGAAGAGCTCAACTCGTTATTCAATGCGTGCCCACTAAAGCTCTTTGGTGGCATTTACCCAATGCTAACCCTGCAAGGTGACTTAATTAAGCAAGGTGCCTTAATTATTGGTTTTAAAGAAACCTTTGATGTAACACTACTCTCCCAATTTAATCAGCTAACAAGTGAAAACTGCCTAGAAAAATTCATTACTTCGACTCTAAAAGAAAAAAACAACTTCTGTGGGCAAGATAATTTTTTGATGTTTTATGATGCGCTAATATGCAACATTGAAAACTTTATTGATTGTCTGTTTGAGCATTTAGATCACGGTATTAATATTGCGGGTGGTGGTGCTGGTAATTTAGATTTTATCCAACGCCATTGTATCTTTACCAACTCAGGTGTTCATAGCGATGCTATTCTATTAGTCGCTCTACCAAGAACACTTAACACCAGCGTGGCGCATGGTTGGAAGGCATTTGATGAGCCCTTTTTGGTGTCCGAAGCACAAGGGCAAACGGTTCAAAGCTTAAATTACCAACCTGCTTATGAGGTTTATTGCCAAACCATTGAAAATGCCACCGCATACAAATTCAATAATACTGATTTTTTTGATATTGCTAAGAATTTTCCATTAGGTATTAAGGATATCAATAATAATATAATTGTTCGCGACCCTATTTTAGCGAAAAATAATCACTTACAATGTTTTGGCAATATCCCGATTAATTCAATGGTGTATTTGCTTGAAGGCAATATAGATAGCTTAGTGGCCTCGACAGAAAAAGCAGCGGTCACCCTATTTTCTAAACTGAACAAGACAACAATTGCAACAACTATGGTCTTCGATTGCATTAGCAGGGCCTTATTTATGGAAGATGAGTTTGAAAAGGAACTCAATGTCATCGCTGAACATTGCCATTCAGGTGCATTATTCGGGGTACTTTCGTTAGGGGAAATAGCCAATGGTCAAAGTGGCGCTATTCGTCTTCTCAATAAATCAATTGTAATTAGCTCTTGGTAGCAACTAGGTAGGTATGAATAAAGCACTTTTTCTTATTTCACTACAACATGAGCTTGCCATGGCTATTGGTAATAAGCTTGACTTAAAGGCCATGTTGAAAATCTTTTTAAAGGTCTGTTTTAATCGCCTCGATTTAACAAGTGCACATATCTATGTCTATTGTGATCAGTCCGGCATGCCTAGCAAGTTACTACCACTGAAAGGCACGAGTTATCAACATTTCTTAAGTATTCCAAAAAATAAGCGGGGTCAATCTTGGTCGAAAAGTTCCATACTGACAAACTTTGCACGACAGCTTAATAGCGCCCAAAAAAGCATTTCTTTTCAATGTGAGAATGGCCAATATTTATTTGGTTTTATTATCCCAGAATATGGCTTACTGACCTTTGAAACTCACTATGCTCTAGCCGACGAAGTACAAAAAGCACTACAGCCAATTTTACAAAAGCTAGCAACTAGTTGTTATACCTCAATAGTACATGACTCCCTCGTTAAAGAAGTACACTCTAGGCAACTGATTGAAAAAAAGGTTGCCTTCCAAGCACAGCACGATGGATTAACGCGTTTGTTTAATCGCCAGCATATAAATCATCTATTGAGCAATGCTATAGAAGATGCTCACACTAACAACAAGATTGGTAGTGTTCTTTTTATCGATCTGAACCGCTTCAAACCGATAAATGATGCTATGGGTCATACAGTCGGCGATAAAATATTACTCACTTTAGCCCATAGGCTACATTCATTAAGCAGTGAACATATAGATATTGGCCGCTTTGGCGGGGATCAATTTACAATGCTATTAAAGGATCTCAAGGGTGATTACCAAGAAACCATTAACCAACTCATTGCACAAATTAATCAATTACTTGCCGCTCCTTTTGTTATCGACACTAATTCGTACAAACTCACTTGCAGTATCGGCTATGCGCTTTTTCCGCTGCAAAGCAGTACCGTAAATAATCTTATTAAATTTGCCGATATTGCCATGTACGAAGCTAAACGAGCCAAAACTCAGCGAGGTAAGCAATATCAACGAGTCATGTCTGAAAAAATAAAAAGACGTTTGGCTTATGTTGATGATATGAAGCAAGGGTTGGAACAAGGCGATTTTAAATTACATTATCAGGCGCAATATAATCATTATGGTGACATTATTGGCGCTGAAGCATTATTGCGTTGGCAACACCCTGTTCATGGTAAGGAGTCGCCTGCAGTCTATATCCCTATCGCAGAAGAAAGCGATCTCATTCTCGCCATTGGTCAATGGGTATTAGAGCAAGCCTGTCGTGACATTAAAAAACTAGAACAATTATCACTACCAGAGAGTTTTAATAAAATAGCGATTAATATCAGCGCTAAGCAATTAATTCAGCATGATTTTCAAGAGATTGTCCTCAACGCTGTGAAGCAAAATGATATCCCTGCTAAACGGTTAGCCTTAGAGTTAACCGAAAATCTTCTGGTAGAAAACATTGAAGATTCGATCAAGTTAATTGCCTCGTTAAAAGAGAACTCTATTGATTGCGCTATTGATGATTTTGGCACAGGTTATTCTTCCCTCACCTACTTAAAGCGCATTCCTGCGAGCGTATTAAAAATAGATCGCTCTTTTGTTACTAACATAGCGCAAAGTAGCGAGAGTGCAGCCATTGCCAGCATGATTATCAGTTTAGGAAAAACCCTTAATATGGACATACTGGCTGAAGGTGTTGAAACACAGGAAGAATTAAACTGTTTGAAAGATCTTGGTTGTTTTCATTTCCAAGGCTTCTATTTTAGCGGCCCACTTCCTTTTGATGAATTTGCCAAACTATTAAACTAATGCAATTGAACGCTATAAATACTCAATGGCAATACCAACAAATACAACTAAACCAACCCAGTGATTATGCAAAAAGGCTTGAAAGCAAGCATCCCGGTCTCTATTAACAATCAATAGCTGTTGATAGCTAAACAAGCCTGCAGCCGCAATAAGGCAGAGTTGATACGGCCAACCAAACGCTAAAATATCACCGACTGTCCATAATAATGCCAAGGTAGTTAACTGTAGAAGACCGATAACACGCTTATCATTTTCTGCGAATAAAATAGCGGTAGATTTCACCCCAATATTAAGGTCGTCATCTCTATCAACCATGGCGTATATAGTATCGTAAGCAACCGTCCAGCAAAGGTTAGCCGTAAACAGCAACCAAGCCACCAAAGGTATTTCACCTTGAGCTTCTGAGAATGCCATTATCATGCCCCAACTAAAAGCAGCACCTAAAAATAGCTGAGGCAGTTGAGTATGACGCTTCATAAAGGGGTAAATTGCCGCTAAAAATACTGCAACAATAGAGAGGTAAATAGTTGCCCAGCTCAGCATTAGCACCAAACCAAATGCCATTCCAATTAACACACCGAACAAGTTAATGGCTTCGCCAGAGGTCATCATGCCATTAACAAGTGGCCTGTTTTTAGTGCGTTCAACTTCACCATCTATTTTTCTATCCGCGTAGTCATTTATTACACAACCAGCACTACGCATGATAAAAACACCTAAACTAAAAATTAACAATAGTTGCATGTTTGGCCAACCATCGCTAGCAATCCATAATGCCCAATAGGTTGGCCATAATAAAAGATAAGTACCAATAGGCTTATCCATACGAGTAATTAACTTAATCGCTAACCATTTTTGTTGCATTTTTTTCAGCATTTATATGTTTCTTTTAAGTGTTTATTTATTGCGCGAGAAGTTATTGGTTATTGGTAAGCAAAAGCATCAGGTAAAAAAACCTCAGCCACCATCAAAGGTTTATTCTCCAACATGAATATAGAACGACGTCCCCAAAGTTCTTGTTTTGGTATTATTGATGCCTTTACGAGTGCGCTATTACTAGCGTGTTGAACCGCTAATTTAGACGCTAACGCTACGACATTAGAATCATTTTCAAAAGAAGATAACTCTAACCGTAAACGTTGTAATGACGGGTTATTAAACAATACCTGCCCAAGTGGTTGCTCCCCTAAATTAGCAAGAATCTGTTCTTCACCCGTTAAGCTAGCTAAGGGTAATAAGCTTCTGGCAAAGACTTGAGGCACATTATCACAATATAAAAGGACTTCTCGCACTAAAATAGGTTCACCAACTTTAATTAGGTCACAAGCCTCTGCTGCAGAACAAGGTTGTTGTTGCTCACCAATCACCCTAACTTGAAAGTGGTCACAATGATTTTTTAATCGAGCCGTAAGTGAGCCTTCATCAAGCAACCAATCTTTAAGTGACGCAGACAATAATGAGAGATTATCGGTGCTAGGTGATTGCCATTGGCCCGTCAAGGTTATAGGAAAGGTGATAGGAAAGTTCACTATTTGCTGCTTCATAAATCTACTTCAAAAAATCATAGGGTGTAAAATTGTCGATATATACCAAAACCACATGAATATGCAGGTTTCAGCATCTTCAAGTAGCTTCGGTATAATAGCAGACCTAAACAGTAAACTCATTTATCTCAATCAGGCGAATAGAAAAATTTTAATTTTATAAAAAATAATCAAGCAAATGATTTAAATCGGGTTATGATAAGGATAAGTTTAATCATTCCCAATCGACTATTATTTTTATGTTTAAAAACCTATTTCTCTTTTCCCTTTTACTTACGTTAAGTGCAAGTGTTTCTCAGGCAAAAGCGAGTGATTATGCTTACTTTGGCTTTGAGCCTGATATTGTCACCAATTATGTCGCGGTTAAAAAGAAGATGGGTTATGTGCGTTTAACCGTTGAGTTGATGGTTGAGGGCGATAACTTAACCATAGTTGAGCATCACTCACCTTTATTACGTGACGCCATTATTAATATCATTGGCCAGCAATCAGAAGCTAAAGTAAAATCGATCAAAGGGCGTGCGGAAATCCAGTTAGCGTGTGAAGAACAAGTAAAAGAGTTGTTAATCAAAGAAACGGGCGAACCACTCATCAAAAAGCTACTTTTTACTCAATGGTTAGATAACTAATAAACATTCATTAACAAGTAATACCATTTGTATTAAATAAGGTTACAGAATTCAGTGAGGATAAATGTTCAAGAACAAGGCGCTTGATTGAGCAATAGCTGGCTATTGGGATTGAAAGTAACGCTGTTATTGGATATTTAAACCACCTGAAAATGATCACTTCTTTAGTGCAATTGGTATAACAAGCTGCTGATAATAAAAACCTGTTACTGTGCCTTCCTTTGCACTATTTTTTACCGTTTAGTCCAATCACTTTTACGGTAAATACGGCAAGTAAACAACCTGAGAGTAAGCCAAGTAAATGTGCGGTATTAGCCACATTAACCGGCAGTAAATCAGCAAAACCAAGTACTAACCAGAACAGTAAAAACCCAACTAATGGCTTAGCAAGGAATAAACCTCTCTCTGGAGCTAAGTAACCAAACCACCAAACAAAACCAACCAGCGCATAGACCACACCAGATAAACCGCCAAAATTTGAACCTGACACTAAATATTGCCCTACGTTGGAAACAATAGCAGAGAGCAGCAGTAGATTAATGAGTGTTGATTTACCTAATGTTTTTTCAATACTGCCACCCAATTGCCACCACCACATGGTGTTAAAGACAATATGCAGCCAAGAAAAGTGAAAAAATGCAGGGCCAATCAAACGTATCGGATCTGCTAATAAAGCATCAATTGATAATTGTGGATAGAACTGTAGGGTATTAAAAAGCGTTTGTGCCCAACCCAGTTCACTAAAGAGAAAGACTAACCAACAAAGGGCAAAAACCAGTAAAGTAACAATGCCTGCATGAGCTAAAAAGCTTTCTTTAAAACTGCTCATCAAGCTGGAATTACCGGTATTCAAAGTGACTGTTTCGCCTCTATCCCATGCCGCTTGTTGATATTTATTGTCATCAGGTTTTAAAATGAATGCATCAAACTCTACCTTTGCTTGTGCTATTTTATCGTCAGGGCAGTAAATTACATGGCCGTCTTCTTGGCTTGATTTGAGCTGTGCTTGAATACCTAAAGATTGCAAATAATTACAGAATAATAAAGCAATATTATGATCTTTCAGTTGAACCAGAGGCTGTAGCGTATCCATATTCTCAGCAGACTCACTTGTCATCATTCATTATCGCTCTATATTGTCAGGGAATTGTGTTTGCCATTGGGTAAAGCCACCATCAAGAGAATAGACTTCGGTAAAATCTTGGCTGATTAAAAATTCCGCAGCCTGTTGGCTAGAAATCCCGTGATAACAACATACAACTACCGGTGCATCCAGATCGGCTTCACGTAAAAAATCAGGTAATGACTCGTTGGTTAAATGAATTGATTCTGCAATTCGTCCATTTGCAAAAGAATTAGCATCTCGAATATCGACAACAACATGTGATTTATTTGCCATCACTTCTTGTAAGTCACTCACTGACATATGCTTAAAACTATTCTCTGACACTATGTATTCCTCATTTGTTTACTAGCTTGCTGGCAGTAAATTCTTTATATTTCAGGCTTTAATGAACACGTAATCTATAAACTATTATCTACATGGGTATATAACGTTAGTAGATAGTATCAATAGATCACGTCTCTCAACTGCTAGTATAACGAATTTAGGTCCAATCTAAAATAACCTTGCCAGATTGACCAGAGCGCATCATATCAAAACCTTGCTGAAAGTCGTCGATATTGTAGTGGTGAGTAATAATCGGGGTAAGATCTAAGCCAGATTGAATCAAACTTGCCATTTTATACCAAGTTTCAAACATTTCACGACCATAAATACCTTTAATGGTAAGGCCTTTAAAAATAACCTGACTCCAATCAATCGCCATATCGCTACCAGGAATACCTAACATGGCAATTTTTCCGCCATTGTTCATATTTTCTAACATGCTAGTAAATGCCACTGGTACACCCGACATTTCTAAACCAACATCAAAGCCCTCTGTCATGCCTAAGTCTTTCATGACATCGTTTAAGTTTTCTTTACTAACATCAACTGCACGCGTTGCACCCATTTTCCTTGCAAGATCAAGACGGTATTCATTAATGTCGGTAATAACAACATGACGAGCACCTACATGTTTAGCAACGGCTGCGGCCATAATACCGATAGGGCCAGCACCGGTGATTAGTACATCTTCGCCAACCAAATCAAATGATAATGCGGTATGAACTGCATTACCAAAGGGGTCAAAAATGGCAGCTAAATCATCAGATATTTCATCCGGCAATTTAAAAGCATTATAAGCAGGTATCACTAGATATTCCGCAAACGAACCCGCACGATTTACCCCAACACCCACGGTATTACGACATAAATGAGTTTTTCCACCACGACAATTACGACAATGACCACAAGTAATATGACCTTCACCTGAAACCCGGTCACCCAAATTAAAGCCTTTAACTTCTAAACCAATACCGACTACTTCACCCGCGTATTCATGCCCAACAACCATAGGTGTAGGCACTGTTTTTTGTGCCCATTCATCCCAATTATAAATATGGATATCAGTACCACAAATGGCCGTTTTGTTAATTTTTATCAGCAGATCATTATGACCTAGTTTTGGTTTTTCAGTGCGGGTTAACCAGATGCCCGGTTCTGCTTTTAATTTAGCTAAAGATTTCATTGTCGCTCTCTGTCTTATTAATTTTCAACGGGGAAGTTAGATTACTGCCATTTCTTTACCAATTCGGATAAAGGCTTCAATTGCATGGTCTAACTGCGCTTTAGTATGTGCCGCAGAAATTTGTGTACGTATACGTGCTTGCCCTTTAGGTACTACAGGGAAAGAGAAACCAATAACATAAATGCCTTCCGCTAATAAACGATCAGCCATAGCACTAGCAACTTTAGCGTCACCTAGCATTACCGGCACAATCGCGTGGTCTGCGCCCGCACAAGTAAAACCTGCAGCTTCCATACTGTTACGGAAATAAGCGGCATTATCTTTTAAGGTTTTACGTAAAGCATCGCCTTGAGCTAATAACTCAAGCACTTTCAAAGACGCATTAACGATTGCTGGTGCTAATGAATTAGAAAATAAGTAAGGACGTGAACGTTGACGTAACCATTCAACCACTTCTTTTTTCGCTGACGTAAAACCGCCTGAGGCGCCACCCATTGCTTTGCCTAAGGTGCCAGTAATGATATCTACACGGCCCATAACTTGACAGTATTCATGGCTACCACGGCCTTGTTCACCAACAAAGCCTACCGCATGAGAATCATCAACCATTACCATAGCATCGTATTTATCGGCTAAATCACAAACACCTTTTAAGTTGGCGATAACGCCGTCCATTGAGAAAACACCATCAGTAGCAATTAACTTGAAACGTGCGCCAGCGGCATCAGCTTCAATTAAACTTTGCTCTAACGCAGCCATGTCATTATTGGCATAACGGAAGCGTTTAGCTTTACATAACCGTACACCGTCAATAATAGACGCATGATTTAGTGCATCACTAATAATAGCGTCATCTGGTCCTAATAAGGTTTCAAATAAACCGGCATTGGCATCAAAACAAGAAGAGTACAAAATAGTATCTTCCATGCCTAAAAACTCGCTGATGCCCTGCTCTAAAGTCTTATGGATATCTTGCGTACCACAAATAAAGCGTACCGATGCCATACCAAAACCATGCTCATCTAAGCCAGTTTTTGCTGCAGCAATTAATTCAGGGTGATTTGCTAAACCTAAGTAATTATTGGCACAAAAATTTACCACCTCTTCACCGGTATTTACGGCTATTTGTGGCTGCTGAGCAGTCGTAATAATACGCTCAGCCTTGTACAAACCATCTTCTTTTACTTGCTCTATTTGTGCGGTTAAATGCGAGTAAAAACCTTTCGTAGATACAGAACCAGTCATGTGAATTCCTTAAATAGTTAGTGTGCTTCAATAGCCATATTATCAACTCAGACCGTACTACAATAAAAGTGACACTACTTGGTGATATGACCTTTTTTATAGTTAAATTGACATGTAAACATGTCAAAGTGTAAGTTAGTAGCTATAATTTGAATATATGCAGTAATGTGGAGTGTAGTTTGTTAACCGAAAAAGATGAAGAATTGCTGTCAATATTACGACTCAATGCTCGAGCAAGTGTATCAGATATCGCCAGAGCAACAGGCGTTTCTAGAACAGCGATACAAAACCGACTCAATAAGCTTGAAAATAACAATGTGATTAAGGGATACAGTGTTGTGCTCGACAGCGCCTATACCAATGGCTTAATTTCGTCTAATGTCTCGTTAAAAGTAAAACCAAATTTACGACAAACCATTTGTATCGCCTTAAGAAAAGTTCACCAAATTAGTCATATCCATTCGATAAGTGGCGAGTATGATTTATTGGTTACCATACAAGCCAGCACCTTAGAAAAGCTTAGTGAAGTACTTAATATGGTATGTTCTACTGAAGGCGTGGAAAGAACCAACTCAGCTATTATTCTTGATACCATCTTTGAGCGTTAATCTTACGATTTTGAAACCTTAACCCCCTTGTGTGGAAATGCGCCTTAATTAGTCGAATTAATTTATAGCAATTTGATTAGCAAGAATTAATTCGTTTGGTATCATCTTTAGGTATACTAGCCAGCTTAAACAGTTGATGTGGAGTCGATTTTAGTGCGATATGTTTTAGCTTTATTTATTTACCGGGTAATCTTTTTATTGCTAACCCCAATATTTTTACTTGTGCTATTAATTCGCTCACTAAATCACCCTGAGTACCGCCAACGTTTATTTGAACGATTGGGCTTTTTTCCTAAACCCTATAAACGGGGCGGTATTATCGTGCATGCGGCCAGTGTTGGTGAGGTTATTGCGCTAAAAAGCCTTATCGAAAAGTTATTAGTAAACTATCCAGATTTACCCATCACCATCACTTCATTTACGCCGACTGGCTCTGCGCAAATAACCAAGCTCTTTGGTGAGCGTGTTCAACATGGTTATTTACCTTTAGATATATTTCCTTGCACGACCTTATTTCTGCATCGACTTAAACCTAAAATGATAATTTTCATGGAAACCGAATTATGGCCTAACTTAATTGCTCAATGCGCCCAACAACAGATTAAATTATTGCTAATTAACGGCCGCTTATCGAAAAAATCCTTAACCAGCTACCAAAAGCTTAGTGCGCTTATGATGCCCTGCTTAAATCACTTTGATAAAATTCTCACGCAAAGCGAAGAAAATTTAGCCCACTTTTTGCAACTCGGTGCACATGCAAGCCGCTGTGTGAATAGTGGCAATTTAAAATTCGATATCAGTGTCAATGAACAAGTGATCAATAAAAAGGCCGAGTTAGCCAAGTTACTTTTTGCTGATAATAATCAGCCCAAAAGAGCAATCTGGTTAGTTGCCAGTACACACGAGGGCGATGAAGCCATTGCCTTAACCGCCTTTAGAGTATTATTATCTCAATACCCATCGTTATTATTAGTGCTAGTACCGCGCCATCCAGAACGTTTTGAGCACGTTGCCAACCTTTGCCTGGAACAGCAATTATCATTAGCAAAGCGCAGCGAAAATACGATAATCAGTAATGAACAAGTTTGGTTGCTCGATAGCCTTGGCGAGTTAATGGCTGCCTTTGCTTTAAGTGATATTGTCACTATGGGTGGTAGTTTCAGTGAAGTGGGTGGTCATAACCCGCTAGAACCGGCATTATTTAATAAGCCTGTTATCGTTGGCCACAACATGAGTAACTTCAACGAAATAATGCAGCAACTAAGACAAGAAAAGGCCATTATTGAACTCACTAACAATACACCAGCGAATGAATCTAGCAGTCAACTTGTCAATGAAGTTAGCGCATTATTGCAACAACCAACCCGACAAAAAACGCTTGGTGAAAATGCGCTTAAAGTGGTCTTACAAAACCAAGGGGCCAGTGAAAAAACCTTGGCTCAAGTAATAAAACTACTGCCTATAATTACTAGTAATAGTGACACTATGCCCTTAGGAGATAACTCGTGAGTCAAACAATAACCAGCGCACAATTTTCTAAGTTCGAACAAGGTAACGTTGCTTGTGTTTATAATCAAACACTCATCACTAAATTCAATGCAGAAATGCTTAGCCCGAGCTATTGGCAACAAAATGATGCCGTAACGGGCTCAGCGCAAGGACGTGGCACCACTTGGTTTGTCGAATACAATGATAACGGCAATACTCAGCATGATTGGGTGTTACGCCATTATTACCGCGGTGGTTTAATCGGTAAAATTATTAAAGATTCCTATTGGTTTAGCGGTATAGAAAAGACCCGTGCCGCTTGTGAGTTTGCGCTATTACGCCATATGAATACGCTACAACTTCCTGCTCCTGAGCCCATTGCTTATCGTGTTATTCAACAAGGTTTTGTTTACAAAGCGGACTTGCTTTCCAGTCGAATCGAACATGCGCAAGACTTAGTGGCAATATTAAGTGAAAATGCATTAACTGATGATGTTTGGCACAACATAGGTGCCACGATTAAGCGCTTTCACCATCACGGTATTTATCACCATGATTTAAATAGCCATAATATTTTGCTCAATGACAAAAATCAGGTGTTTCTAATCGACTTTGACCGTGGTGAATTGCGCACTAACCCTGTTGAGACTAACTGGAAGCAAGCCAACATGGCGCGTTTACAGCGTTCATTTTTAAAGGAATTAAATAAACTAGAGCAGTTTAATTTTACCGAACAAAACTGGCAAGCCTTAATACATGGTTATCAGGATACAAGCTTTCCCGGTGTAGAAAGGTAGGACTTAATAATGAACTACATTGTCACTATATTAACTATTAGCCTGGCATTATTTTCATTTAGCTCGAACGCGAAAAATCGTGCCTCGAGGGATATTAGCCATTTGATTTCTCAAGAAGTATTTGCCAGCTATCAAGACGTGGCGGACTTTATTGAGCAATCCCCAAAAGTAACCATTACCGTCTTGCCATCAAAAGCAGATATCGATGAATATGGTCAACAAGTGGCTAAATCATTGACCGGCTCTGATTGCGATAGGGATGGTGTTATGGATGATAATAAAACCTGCAATGCTGTTTTTTATAAGCTTTGGTTAAAATACGCGCGTTAATCATTAACCGACCGTTGAGTAGCTTTTAAAAACGTTGTCATCGCTTCCAGCATTTCTTGATAATACGGATTGTAAGTTAATCGTTGCATTGGCAAATCACGCGTAAGGTTCATTGCGGTGACTTCTCCCTTAATAACCTGTTTATTATGTTTGCATGCTTTATAACGCGGGGCATCTGTAACATAGTGACCACAGTTTCTATATTGGCCATTAACGCCATAATGTGGGTTATCTGGAGAATTCGTTGTTGCAATGTGGGCAACATCAAAAATTTCATTACATAAGCTCTCAGCTGAACATTCAGGCACAATCACTTCCATCACATCAACTAATTTTGTCGGCAACTTGTTGTTATCACCATAATAAATCAAAACACTTTTCTTCATCTGCTCTTGCGGTGATGCTAACTGCCACTGCTGAACTAGCTGTAAGGTATGTGCAGTATCTATGGTTTGGTCATGTTCACTCGCCACAACAAACAGTGGAATATCATGCATTTGTCGACTCGCATTTGCCCCTTCCCCCACAACAAGATTCATTAAGGCGTGAACCTGTGCTCCCGCGTTATACGGGAATGACTCATATTTAGCAAAATCAATATCGGCATCTAAATCAAGCCAGTCAACAAAAGGGATACCATCAATATATTGAGCTAACCAAGCTAAATCACTTTTTGCCTTTGAGGCTGGCGACCACATAAAGAGTCCTTTAATTTTTTCGTCAACCTGTTGTTGCTGCATCAAATAATTAAAAATAAGTGCCCCGCCAGTAGATAAGCCGCCAAGGTACACTTGCTGATAATCATTTAACGTTTGATCAATGGCAAATTTTGTCGCTTGCTGCCACGCTTCATAATCAGTGTTAAGTAATTCTGAAGGCGCTACGCCATGGCCTGGCAATAACAAGGTACGTACCGTAAAACCCTGTTGATAGAAAAATTGGCTAAGATCATGAAAAGAGAATGGTGAATCAGTTAAGCCATGAATAAGTAAAATGGCTTTATCGTTATTATGTTGAGTTAATTCAAATGGAGCAACCAGTTGGCTTACCTTTGGTGTTTTTGACCATTGATTTTTTTTCGCTAATTGTTGGTAGGTCTCAGTAACAATCGGACAAGGCATACTTGCTCTAGGGTTTTTATTAACCACAACTTTGTATGCACTCGTAAGGTATTGCTGGTAGCTAGACAGTTTTTCAAAGTTAATGCTTGCAAAAGGCTCATCTTCCGCTTCATTTGCGAAGCGATACTTGCCCGATTCAATAAGAGAAACATAATCATCTTGAATAGTCAGGCAATCTTGCTGTGCTTGGGCAAATGACAAGGTACTTACCAACCACAGTAGTAATATCGTGTACTTATTGACATTTTTCATCCTGATTTCCTGTTAATGGTTTCTGTTTTACGTTATCGATGAACGGTTCGGTTTCTAACAATCTATACTACGCAAAAAAATAACGCCTTTGAAACATTATGCTTCAAAGGCGTTTTTGCTTAAAGGTAAGTAACTAAACTTTACTCACTAACGGTTGTTAGCGTATTAGATACCGTAATTTAAACGATATTTTTTAATGCTTGCTAAGTTTTCTGCTAATTCAGGTTGGTTTGCTACTTTTTCTTCTAGGAAGGTAACTACGTCACCTAAGGTAACAATCGCCGCTACTTGTGTACCAAAATCACGTTCAACTTCTTGAATTGCTGAAAGTTCACCTTGGCCTTTTTCTTGACGGTCTAGGGCAATTAATACACCAGAAAGCTGTGCTCCATGTGTTTTAATGATTTCCATTGATTCACGAATAGCAGTACCGGCAGTAATAACATCATCAACTAACATGATTTTACCTTCAAGCTCAGCGCCCACTAATGAACCACCTTCGCCATGAGTTTTTGCTTCTTTACGGTTGAAGCAATAAGGCACATCTATATTGTGGTGATCGTACAGCGCAACGGTTGTTGTTGTAGCAATTGGAATACCTTTATAAGCTGGACCAAAAACTAAATCAAAATCAATTTTTGCATCTATTAACGTAGCTGCATAAAAACGACCTAAGCGCGCTAAATCACCGCCGGTTTTAAACATACCCGCGTTAAAAAAGTAAGGGCTAACTCGGCCAGACTTTAACGTGAATTCACCAAAGCGTAATACCTGTTTCTCTATCGCAAATTCAATAAACTCGCGTTGATAATCTTTCATAGTTTTTTTCCTGTGTGCCTAGGGGCTGTTGATCTGTCAATTTAAAACTCTGTTGCACTTGAAAAAGATGGCAATTGAGGCGCTTAATATAATGTTTGGTTGTTCCAAATGCATATTGAGCAACAAAGATTGGCGCTTTTTCAAAGCAACCCGAAGGGCTATGGCTAATTTTCAACTTAACATCGTTGAAAATCGTTAAAGTAGACTAACTACATCGTACTCTTTCCGCCTTGTTACCTTGCAAATTAGCCTATAGCAGAGACTAATTTGAAAGAACAATAGCCCCTAACTTAATGCTGCTTTTTGTAGGTCGAATAATTCGTTGATACCGTTTTTAGCCAATTCAAGCATCGCTTGCATTTCTTCAAAGCTAAACGGTTCTTCTTCAGCTGTACCTTGTACTTCAATCAGCTTGCCGGTATCTGTCATAACAACGTTCATATCAGTATCAGCAGCTGAGTCTTCTGGGTAATCTAAATCAGCAACGGCTTCGCCTTTATAAATACCAACTGATACTGCAGCAATCATATGCTTAAGTGGGTTAGTTTTAATAATATCTTTAGCACGCATATAGTTAAGTGCATCAACGAGCGCAACACAAGCACCGGTAATAGCAGCAGTACGTGTACCGCCATCGGCTTGAATAACATCACAATCAACTGAAATGGTATTTTCGCCTAAGGCTTTTAAATCAACTGCTGCACGTAATGCACGGGCGATTAAGCGAGAAATCTCCAACGTACGACCACTTTGTTTGCCCGAAGCCGCTTCACGACGCATACGGGTATGCGTAGAGCGAGGTAACATGCCGTATTCAGCAGTAACCCAACCTTTACCTTGGCCTTTTAAGAAACGTGGTACACCAACTTCAACGGTCGCAGTACAAATTACTTTAGTATCGCCAAACTCAATAAGTACTGAGCCTTCTGCATGAGTAGTAAATTGACGAGTAATTGTTACTGGGCGAATTTGCCCTAATGTTCTGCCGCTTGGACGCATGGAGTGTTCCTTTATAGTAAATATAAGTTAAGACTAATAAATTAATTCTCGCTATTATAATGCTTATAGCCGTTACCGATCAAGATGCAGGTTTCAGAGTGCTTGAGCAATTTCAACTCAAGGCGCTATGATGAAATTACGAATAGTAACGGGTATATGTCACTTTTTTGAAATATAGTTCAACAATACAAGGTCATGTTAATTGTCCCAAGCAACGAAAATATTTGAGAGCTTCATGAGAATTATCACCACATTAGTTATCAGTTTAAGTCTACTATTAAGTAGTATTGCCACGGCAAATACTTCGTCCCCTGTTGTAACGCCAAGCTTACCCACTTACAGTAAAATATATGATGACCAACGTGATCCCTTTAAAGATGCAGCCGCAGCACTTACTTTAGCGAAAGAAACCAATCGCCAAGTATTGATTGAAATAGGCGGGAATTGGTGTAGCTGGTGCCATAAAATGGACGCTTTTCTTGCTAAAAATCCTGATGTCTATGAAGCATTACATAGCCAATATGTTTTATTAAAAGTAAGTGTCAGTGACAGTAATGAAAATAATGATTTTATGAAATCACTGCCCCCAGTACTGGGTTATCCACATATGTACGTGTCCACTGCGCAAGGAAAAATGATTTTATCTAAAGATACCGCAGAGTTGTTGGCTGGTAATAACTATTCAAAATCACAATGGTTAAATTTTTTAAGTGACTGGTCTGTTAGTGCAACCAAAACGCAAACACAATTAACAACAACGGCTTCAGTAGAATAATTAATAGTTCATATCCAAGCATCAAACCTACCCAGGTTATAGGAGCACATCAGTGATTAATGAAGATAAATGTAGGTCTTTTTTTGATAAAAACTATCGAACGCCTGAGTTCATCAAAAACAAAAAGAGACAAGCGCAGCAGGGTCGACGCGGCTTCCTTAAGTCGGCCGCGGGCATGGGCGCATTAGCCAGCTTGCCCGTGTTTAGTGTTAGCGCTAAAACGCAACTATCACTGAATGAGTTACTTAACACCTTAGTTAAAACAGATCCTTGGTTAACACTTGATGCCACCTTGAATCAATTATTACCCAGCTCACCAACAGGTCCTAGCGCAAGTGAAATCAGAGCAACGGCTTATTTGCACCAAGTGATGACGGTACAACCGACAGAACAAGACGAAAAAGACTTTATCCTAAAAGGTGTTGGTTGGTTAAATGGCTATGCCAACAGTGAAAAGTCTGCCGATTTTGCACTGTTAAGCTTTAGCGATAAAGAACAGTTACTTCGCGGGATTAGCCGCTCAACGGCGGGACAAAACTGGTTAAACACCTTACTCGGCTATATTTTTCAAGCCATGCTTTCGCCTCCAAGTTACGGCGGTAACCCTAATGGTATTGGTTGGGCATGGTTAGAACATCAAGCTGGCTTCCCACTGCCTGAAAAAGGTCAACGTTATTTTGAATTACCTACCCGAGCCCGTATTGATTTGATCAGCCGAGTAGATTACGACAATAAACGCGTAGCTACTCACCATCAAGAAACGAGCCGTAATAAATCGCACCAAGGAACTAAAAAATCATGAGTTATGACATTTGCATCATTGGTAGCGGTGCTGGCGCCTCCCCTATTGCTCACCAATTATCAACCGCGGGCGCTAAAGTCTTAGTCCTTGAAAAAGGCCCTTGGTTAACTGAAAAAGAATTCTTCAAAGACGAACTCACTATCAGTATTCATGATGCTTACAATCCAAAGCTAACTGATGAGCAACATGTCATTGAAGAAGAATATTTCGATGAAAATGATAAACCTTTCTGGCAAGGTGAAAAAACCAGTGACTCTGGCTGGAGTTGGTGGAATGGTAACGTGGTCGGTGGCTCTTCAAACTTCATGAGTGGTTATTTTCATCGCTTAAAACCTATTGATTTTCGCTTAAAATCTGAGTTTGGTGCTATTAGTGGTGCCAACGTCGAAGATTGGCCCATTAGCTACGACGAACTCGAACCTTACTATGCCAAAGTAGAGCGTGAAGTGGGCGTATCTGGTCGTGTGGTGGAACATCCACATCAAGAGCCACGCTCAACAGACTTCCCCTATCCGCCTATTGCCGAGTTGCCCATGTCGTCATGGATAGATAAAGCAGCGAAAGAAATTGGCTATCATGCCATTCCTGTACCTAGAGCAATCTTGTCAAAACCCGCCATGGGCAGACGCAGTTGCGAATATTCTGGCTACTGCAGCAGTTATGGTTGTGCTTCAGGCGCTAAAGGCAGTGGCCGAGCAGCATTATTAAATAACGCTGTGGCATCAGGTAATTGCACCATTCAAGCCAATGCAAAAGTGTATAAAATTGCCACTGATAAACAAGGTGAAATTACTGGCGTGCACTACTACGATAAAATAGGTCGTAAAAAATCAGTGACTGCCAAAATATATGTGGTGGCTTGCCAAGCAGTTGAGACTTCTCGTTTATTACTGGCCTCAACAGGTGAAAAATTTCCACAAGGTCTCGCCAACAATAACGGCCAAGTTGGTAAAAACTTACTCTTTAGTGGCGGTGGTACTGGCCAAGGCGACTTTAATTATGCAGATTTATCCGATAAACAAGTCAGTGAATTAAAACAAGTAGGTCCTTTTATTAATCGCGCCTTGCAAGATTGGTATCAAATTGCCGATAAAAGCTTTACTGGCGCCAATGCTAAAGGACAAGCCAAAGGCGGCACTATCGATTTTTTGTTCCATCAAAACCCCATCGCCAGAGCACGAGGAACACAATGGGGGTCTGATCAAAATGGTGATGATAAACTGCTGTGGGGCGAAGATTTAAAACAAAGTTTGAAAACAGAATTTACTAGCTATAAAACGCTACGCTTTGAAGTGTTTAACGATTGGCTGCCAACTGACGATTGTTTTGTCAGCTTAGATAACGAAGTAACAGATCAATGGGGCGACCCAGTAGCCAAAGTTCGTATTGGCTATCATGATCACGATCTTGAAGTGGGCGAATACTTATCAAAAAAAGCAGAAAAGCTGCTTGAAGCCTTAGGCGCAAAAAATGTCTCTTCTTCAGTAAGTGGTTACCCGTCCACAAATTTAATGGCTGGTGGTTGTCGTTTTGGTAATGATCCTAAAACCTCAGTGCTCAATAAAAATTGCCAAGCCCATGAAATTGATAACTTATATGTTACTGATGGTTCATTTATGCCAACCGGCGGTAGCGTACCTTACACCTTTACCATTTACGCCAACGCCTTTCGGGTTGCCGATAAAATAAAAGCACATTGGTTAACCCTGACAAGCTAGTTTTGGCCAAGTGTAACTTACCCCTTAACGATAACTTAACACCACCACAAGGCTTCTCATTTAACATTGAATTTCTGGATAGATGTATCAAGCTCAGGCATAATTCAAGTAATTAAGTGACATTATTATTAGGATTTAACATGATCTACAGCATGACCGCATTCTCTCGCATTGAAATTAAAGGCGATTGGGGCAACGCCGTTTGGGAAATTCGCTCAGTTAATCAACGGTTTCTCGAAACCTATTTCCGTTTGCCGGAGCAATTTCGTGGCATAGAGCCTGTTTTACGTGAGCGCTTCCGTAAACAACTTAATCGCGGAAAAGTAGAATGTAACTTACGTTTTAATGCCAACCCTGCAAACAAAAGCGAATTATCGCTTAATAAAAATTTAGCTCTGCAACTTATTCAGCATGCTAACTGGGTTAATGATCAAACACTTAACAGCAAAGTGAATCCTTTAGAAGTAATGCGCTGGCCTGGTGTGATGGAAGCACCAGAAAGCGATATGTCTGCCATTCAAGCTGAATTACTCGCTGCTTTTGACCAAGCGCTAAAAGACTTTATTGCCGCTCGCGCCAGCGAAGGTGAAAACCTTAAGGTAATGATTGAACAACGCCTTGATGCAATAGCTAGCGAAGCCGATAAAGTAGCAGCGCATATGCCAGACGTAATTGCATGGCAGCGTAATCGCATCATCGAAAAATTCACCGATGCTAAAATTGATTTAGACTCAGGACGTGTTGAGCAAGAGTTAGTGTTATTAGCACAAAAAATGGATGTTGCCGAAGAGCTTGACCGTTTAAACAGCCATGTCACTGAAACGAAGAAAATCTTGAAGAAAGGTGGCGCACAAGGTCGTCGTTTAGATTTCATGATGCAAGAGTTTAACCGCGAAGCAAATACTCTAGGCTCCAAATCAATTAATACCGACATCACGGCAAGCGCCGTTGAGTTAAAAGTATTAATTGAACAAATGCGTGAGCAGATCGCTAATATCGAATAATCCCTCAGCGAATTTGAATCATTAAAAAGCCATAGCTAAGTAATTCCTTAACTATGGCTTTTTTGTGAGCAATCAAACGCACCAACATAGTAATGAGGCATATAGCTTGCTATAACATTAGTAGCTATTTTATAAAGGTACCTTCACCATGATTACACTCTCCGCAGAACAATGCCGCATTATTGGCGTAATGCTTGAAAAAGAAACCACCACACCTGAGCAATATCCCCTCTCTTTAAATGGTATTACAACGGGCTGTAATCAAAAGAGTAATCGTGATCCGGTAATGTCAATGTCAGAAAGTGATGTGCAAAACGTCGTTGATGAACTGGTGCAAATGAATCAATTAATGGTCGACCAAAAAGCATCGACTCGCGTTAATAAATACTTTCATCGCTTTTGTGATACCGAGTTTGGCAATTTGAAGTTCACACCTCAACAACGAGCCGTTATTTGTGTTTTATTTTTAAGAGGTCCGCAAACGCCTGGTGAATTAAGAACGCGTACCAATAGACTGGCTGACTTTGCTGACGTTAGTGAGGTTGAAAACACCTTAAATCAATTGCAGGACTTAAACGGCCAAACCTTGGTCAGAAAGCTTGAACGTGAGCCTGGTAAACGAGAATCTCGTTATGTACATTTACTTTCAGATATTGATGAAAACAGTTTTGCTCAAGCTGCCATTACTCAAACTGAGGTTATGCCTTCAGAAGAGCAAACATCACTCACGCAAAGAGTCACCGAGTTAGAGCAACAAGTTGCTTCATTAACAGAGCAAATCAATTGCATAACAGAATTGTTAAATGATGATTAAGGGTAAATTTAAGCCTTATTCAACGCACTAATTTGGTGTAAGCACTAGAACTGTGCGGATTGAGACAGAACAGTATAAAATAAACAAGTCACCACACATATTATGGAAAATATCCTTTATGGGTAACTATCTATCGTTAATCAGTTTTTTATTTTGCTCTTTGCTTACCTTGTCCGCACAAAGTACTGAGCAAAAACCCACAACTGAACCAGCGGGATCTGTGAAAAAAACCAGCACAGAGCTACAGTCAAACAACGAATCAGCCATCATACTCTCAGAGCAACAGCAGAATCAGTGCGCGCAATACTGCAGTGAAGCCAAACCTAAGGAGAGTTATAAACAACAAGTAAATGATAGACAAAACCCTAACTCAAGTGTTGGTTACGAATTAGTAATACCTGAAGCTTTACCTCCAAGAAATCGCTGGTCTGATTTTCTTCCCTTTTTAGGTAAAGAAGCCCGTGAAGCTGGCTATTTATTACCCTTACCTTTTGGCATTTCACTGGTTGGCTTAACACAAGAGCAACCTTTCACGGTGTCTGAAATAGGGTTAGAAATTGATGGCCAGCAAAGCGAGCTCATTAATGACTTTATTGATAATTCAATTACCGCTAAAAATCTAAAAGTATCTGACACGACTTATAATTTACGTTTTGACGCGTGGATCCTGCCCTTTTGGAATGTTTACGGCTTAGTCGGTAAAACAAAGGGCAAAGCTGAACTTGAACTAGATGTAGACCTCGAACTCCCCACCTTACTGTTAGCGGCCGCAGGTATTGGTAGTGGCCTTAATGATAAACGTTGCACCAGTATTAACTTACCTTTTCAAGGGCCTGCACCAGGTCACTGCTTAGTGAGTGCAGAAGGCATTCCAACAACCTTAAACTTTCATGGCACAGTGTTGGGCTACGGTACAACGATCGCAGGTGGCTACGGTGATTTTTTTGGTATGTTTGATGTAAACTATACCGAAGCCGACATTAATATCGCCATCGAAAAATCAAAACAAACGGTGTATTCCACGCGTTTAGGCTGGAATGGTAGTATTGGCGCCTTCCAAGGACAAATTTGGCTTGGTGCTATGAAGCAAGATATCAAACAACAACTGGCGGTCTCTACACCAGGTAATAAAGTCGCGGTATTGATTGATCAGCATGCCAGTTCACCGTGGAATTATCTTATTGGCGCACAATGGAACATTACCGAAGAATGGGCAGTTATTGCCGAAACCAACTTAGCCTTTAGTGACAGACAACAGTTTATGATGCAGCTAGGTTATCGTTTCTAACGACTCCAGCACTGAATTAAACACCTCGTTATCTTTCAATGGATATTATTATGACAGACCCAAAAACCGACAACACTGAAACCCTAACTAACAGCATAACCGATACTGCGCAGCAGGCTGTCGATCTCCCTGCTGAATTATTACGTCATGAAATTGAACAGGCGTCAGCAATTTATAAAATAGTTGTCGACTTCTTTACCAACTATAGCTTTCAACTGGTTGGTGCCTTACTGATATTTTTACTGGGCTTCTATGTTGCGGGTAAAATAGCTAAAGCAGTATTACGTCTTTGTGAAAAACATAAACTCGATGTTACTCTAAGCCGCTTTATCGCCAGCACCACCAGAATGGTAGTGATGGTGATGATAAGTATCATGGCACTAAGTAAAATAGGGATTAGTGTTACGCCATTTATTGCCGCTCTCGGTGCAATTTCATTAGGTGCAGGTTTAGCATTACAAGGCTTATTAGCCAATTACGCCGCAGGCTTTAATATCATCATTATTCGCCCTTTTGTTGTCGGTGATACCATTGAAGTACAGGGGGTAACGGGCATAGTTAAAGAAGTACAATTAGCTTACACCATCATCCAAGATGAAGACTCCGCTGAGATCACCATTCCCAACAAACATATTGTCGGTGAAGTGGTACTTAACTCAAGAAAAGATACGTTATTAAAACTCTCTGTTGGCATCTCGTATCAAGACAACCCTATCGACGTTATAGCGCTTATTGAGCGCACTTTAGCCAAGCTTGATGTATATACTGATGAAGTACGTATGCAGGTAGGTATTGATGCCTTTGCTGACAGCGCCATTACCATTGGTATTAGACTTTGGATACCCACCACCAATTTATACGCGGCCAAATATAGCGCCTATAAAGCGATTTACTTAGCGTTTGAACAAGAAAAAATTACGATTCCATTCCCACAACAAGATATTCATCTTATTGAGCCAAAAAACCTTAAACAAGCTTAAACAAGCTTAAACAAGCTTAATAATTTAGCTTATTTAAGGAGTCGAGTTTAACTAAAAATGGGCAAGCCACTACTTGCCCTTTAAACTAATTAACGACCAGTTTTCACTGCTGTCCAAACGCGGGTCATAGCACGTTGCGCTTTCAAAGGACGAACTTCTTGGATATACAAATTATTAATGACCTCGTCAGAAGGGTAAATGGCAGGGTTTTCACGAACTTCTTTATCGATTAAATTCGTCGATGCCACGTTACCGTTTGCATAGGCAACATAGTTAGTTATACCAGCAATGACGTCAGGTCGTAGTAGGTAATTAACAAACTTATGAGCATTTTCTTTGTTGGGTGCATCTTTAGGGATCGCTAACATGTCAAACCAAAGATTCGCTCCTTCTTTAGGAATTTTATACTCAATGATGTGGCCATTTCCAGCTTCTTCTGCACGTGCTTTAGCTTGGAATACATCACCTGAGAATCCATAAGCAACACAGATATCGCCATTAGCTAAATCTGTGATGTAACGTGAAGAATGGAAGTAAGTGATATAAGGACGTATTTTAGCTAATAATTTACCCGCCGCTTTATAATCGCTTGCCTTGTGGCTATTTGGGTTGAGTCCTAAATAGAGCAGTGCCTGTGGAATCATTTCATCTGGCGAGTCAAGGACTGCTAGACCACACTTCCCCAATTTTTCAGCAAATTTAGGGTTAAAAATAAGTTCTAGTGAGTCAGTCGGTGCGTCATCGCCTATTGCCGCTTTAACTTGAGCAACATTATAACCAATACCATTGGTACCCCATAAGTAAGGAACCGAATGTTCATTACCTGGATCGGCTGTTTGCAGCTTGCTCATTAACTCAGCATCTAGGTTACTATGATTAGTTAATTTCTCACGGCTTAATTTACTATATACACCCGCTTTAATTTGTTTAGTCAAGAAGCTATTTGACGGCACCACAATATCATAGCCAGAGCGACCTGAAAGCAGTTTAGCTTCTAGTACCTCATTACTATCGAATACGTCATAAATGACCCGAATTCCAGTTTCTTTTCTAAAGTTTTCCAATGTATCTTCGGCAACATAATCGGACCAGTTATACATTTTGACTACTTGTTCCTCACTAGCACTAACGCTACTCACAAATATTCCGGCACTTAACAATGCCATTGCTGTTACTGTTGCTTTTTTAAAAAGTCTCATTATTTATCCTTTCGTTGCATCACAGATTAACTAAACAAGCGAAACAAAAATCAAACGTTCAAACAGTACACGTTTGTTTTTTATACGCTACCTCAAGAGGGCATCGAGTCGTACTTTGTTTATGCCTAGCTTACTTGGTTATTTACACTTGACTCTATATTTGCCCCCTTTGATAGAGTATTGACCTCCTCACCTTTTTAATAAATACCACTTTTTTTAACGTTAGTTACACGATTAGTTACTTATCAGGGCTTATTGAATAAAATAAAAAACACTTCATCTTACAATTAAAAAGTTGTCAAAACTATAGAGGTTAGCGCTGACTAGGCTGTTTTGTGTAACTCTTCTAAATAAGCTTCAGTAATTAAATTGGGGCGAGCGCCCTTTCGAGTGATGGCAGAAAAATTAGTATAAAAGTTACGTTTGTGAGGTTCAATGGCACGCAACAAATCTTGTACCACCCAACGTTCCGCAAAGTGAGTTGGTAAAAAACCGATAAAACGTCCTGTAAGAATGAGAAATGCAATACCTTCACGATCGGTAGATGTTGCCGAGGCCTTAAATCTTTTCTGTTGTTGTTTAATTTCGGCAGGCTGTGGGTAACAAGGCAATACCGCGTCATATTTTTCAAGGGCGTAATCACTAATCGTATTAAGATCTTGTTTGAATAATGGATGCTGAGCACTGCAATATAATAACGATTTTTCCTTGTATAAAGGAAGGTAATTTAATCCTGATAAAGCACGTAAATCGGGGACTACACCGACATGAAGCTGACCTTCTAATACTGCATTCTCAATGTCGTAGGGCGGCATCATCTGAATATTAAAGATGACTTCAGGTGCACGGTGCTTGAAAGTACTAAGCGATCTGGTAATACGCATTTGTGGATTGGTGACCAAGTTATCAGTAATACCGATGTTTAGATCTCCAACCAGCTTGGTGTTGATGGCGTTAATTTGCGACTTAAAAGTATCTAAGCTGCCCAATAGCTGCAAGGTTGCATTATAAACATGTTCGCCTTGCTCGGTAATAGAAAATCCCGTTCTACCGCGATGACACAGCCGCATGTTCAATAGCGATTCTAATTCAGACATTGCGTTACTAATTGCAGGACGACTGATATTAAGTTCGGCCTCTGCAGCAGCAAAGCCTCCAGATTCAATTACCGCTTTAAAAATTCGTAAGATCCGAATATGAGAGTCACCAAGTCGGTGAGGCAATATGTTTTTTATTTTATTCATTAGGCCCTAATAAGTAACCAATCATATAACTATTGTTAAAAAAAGATGTATTTAAGAAAATAACAGGATAGTGATAATAGAGTCAACTTAATTCTAATCTTAGCTATGTTGAGGTCAACAATGAACAACAACCAAACAAAACATGGTATCAGTCAAGCACAACTCGATGCGCACTGGATGGCATTTACTGGCAACCGTGAGTTTAAAAAAGACCCGCGCATCATCGTTTCTGCCGAGGGAAATTACTACACCGATGCCGACGGTCGAAAAATATTTGATGGTTTATCTGGCCTTTGGTGCTGCGGCGCTGGTCATAGTCGTCCAGAAATTACCGAAGCGGTGAGTAAACAATTAAAACA
>MAAF01000027.1 GCA_002163005.1 Colwellia psychrerythraea
GGTAAATTACCGGATAACAATATTGCCGAAGCGCTTTCTCGTGTTGTCGGTGTATCAATGTCTCGTGCTGATGGCGAAGGTGAATTTGTTAGTATTCGTGGTATGGCACCGGGTTTGAGTCAAGTCACATTAAACGGCCAGTCAATGGCGAATAGTAACGGCTCTGCTATTAGTAGTAATGCGTCATCAAGTCGTAGTTTTAATTTAAATAATATTGCCAGCGAAATGGTCGGCGGTATTGAAGTATTTAAAAGCCCAACGGCGAGCATGGTCGAAGGCTCTGTTGGCGGAACTATAAACCTGAAAACACGTAGTCCTATTAGTTCTGGCGACAAAGCAGTTGTATCGGTTAGAGCAGATTATAATGATAATGTTAGCCGAAATAACTATAACGACTCTAAAGATGCATTTGGCAGCGGTGTTAATTTATTTTTAAATAAAGTCAATGACGATGAAACTTTTGGCGCCTCAGTCGCGGTAAGTTATTTTGACCGCACAACCCAAAGAAATGCTTTTGAAACCCGAGGTTGGGCATTGCAAACCGCTGAGATAAATGACAAAACAAAAGGAGCATCACCTTTTGTTAACTCTTATAATGAAGATGGTACGTTAAAGAGAGCTGGTGCTAGCGATACCGATGTTTATCATTTGCATGATTTCCGCTCAAATTTTCGTACTGACCAACGTGAACGTTTAAATGTTAATACTAAAATACAATGGTTAATATCTGACGAGCTTGATTTTACCGCCGATGCTCTTTATAGCCGACAAAAGCGAAACTTCATTTCAACTAACTGGGATGTTAATTTATCCGATAGTAATAATGTACTTAAAAATACTTTAGTTACCGCTATTGAAGATATCTACATTGACGGCGAAAACGTAGTTAAACAAACGTCTAGCCCAGGGGCTAAAACTAAACTGGGTAACTTTACCCAATCGGGTTTTGATCGTGATTATGACGATGAAACCTTGGCTGTTAATTTAGCGCTTGATTATTTTATCAGTGATAATTGGATCATTACCCCTAAATTAGGTTATAGCCAGGCAACCGGATTACGATCAGATATTAATCCTATTTTTGGCGCTCAAGTGGATGACTTAGGTTATAGCCTTGCTAATGGCAGTTATATTGTTGAAGCTATTCTGCCTACCGATGCAGCGGGAATAACAGCAATGTTACCTGAAAATTCCACATTGGAAAAAATGAATTATAAAAACTGGGATGTTGAAGACAAGCAAGGTTATACACAAATTGATGTTTCAGCTGATTTAGATAATGACTATATCAGCTCGATAGAATTTGGCGCTCGCTATAACATTAAGGAAAAATCGAATATAACTAAAACTCAGAAAATTGAGAGTGATATTAAAATAGCTAATGATGGTAAATCGTTATTATTGTCTGATTACAGTAATTATAACGTAGTCGATAATATGCTAGATAATGCACCAGTAAATGGCTGGTATGTGCCAGATTTTGACAAGCTTGATGCTGCTTGGGGTTATTTGAACGACCCCGAAGAAATACCAGAAGAAAGTTATACCATTACCGAAAGTGTTGCAGCTGTATATGCTCAAGCTAATATTAGTGCTGAATTTTTTGATATTCCTGTTCGTGGTAATGTAGGGGTTCGTTATGTTGACACCCGTATTGAATCGAGTTCAATGAGAACCTATAGCAAAAACAAAGAAACGGGTATTACGCCACCTGCGACCCCGACTGAAAATAAAACAGATTATCAAGATGTGCTACCCAGCATAAACTTAGCCTTTAACCTAAGTGACGAGCTTATTTTACGAGCCGCTGCCGCAAAAGTTATGGCTCGTCCCAATCATGCTGATATTGCGCCTGTGATTAAAGAGCAATCGGCTGCTTATGATGACTTTGGTGATGCGACAAATTCAGGTAAGTATAAAATAGGTGACCCTGAACTGAAGCCATATCGCGCCAACCAATATGATTTGGCAGTAGAGTGGTATTTCGATAGTGAAGGTTTGTTATCTGCCGGAATTTTTTATAAAGATATTGATACTTTTATAACCACCAGAACAGCAGTGGTCGAGTCAGACACCGTTATCCCACCGTTAGGTTTTGATAATACTGATATTACCGTTGAACGCCCTATTAACGGTACCGGCGGTGTTGTACAAGGTTTTGAAATATCATTCCAACAAGCCTTTTATATGTTGCCTGAGCCGTTTGACGGTTTAGGTGTGGCAGCAAACTATACTTACAATGATAGCGATACTGAGTTAGTAAATAATGTTACCGGTGAATTAATGAGCTTACCGGGCTTGTCAAAAGATACTGCTAACTTTATGGTTTATTATGAAAAATATGGCGTTAGTACACGTTTAGCATACAATTATCGTAGTTCGTATTTCAGCAAGTTTTCTTGGTCTGAAGAGGCTTTATATATTGATAGTTATAATCAGTTAGATTTTCAACTGGGTTATGAGTTTACTAAAAACATGTCGATTAATTTTGAAGCCAAAAATATTACTGGTGAAAATGTTTACGAATATGTAGGGAATCCTTCTCGTGCATATGCGGTTCGCGATAATGGCCGAACTTATAGCTTAAGTTTTAAATATTCACTTTAATCCAATTGCTATAAAGGTTAGTTGAAATGGTTTAGCAGAATAGCCCTTATTGCTTTTTAAGGGCTTTTTTATCTTTAGGATGAGCACTACACCGCCCCACGCTATGGATGGCCAATATCGTATATACAATTATAGGAAAATAATGATGAAAAAATTTAGTTTGATAGTATTTACCTTGTTCCTAGCACTGAGCTTTAACGCTCATGCAGACAAATATGATTACTTTAAAAAAATAGATGTTAATAATAATCAACTGCTTGATAAAGCAGAGTTCGCTCAACATATGCAAAAGTACTTTAATAAAAAAGCTATCACGGATAAATCGTTACAACAGAAAAAAATTGATTATGGCTTTAAGCGCAGAGATGGCGACAGTGACGGTCAGCTGACTTTTGCTGAGTTTTCAGGACAGAAGTAATGTTCAATGCAAGTTAAGCTTATTGACTTTATTTGCTAAAGCCCTTCATTGAATTGAAGGGCTTTTTTAGTTGTGAACTTTTATTTTATTATAGTTTATCGTTTGATTATCAGGTGCCTAGCTCTTAATTCCCCTAACTTCTCAATACTCAACTCAACTCAACTCAACTCAACTTAAGCGCTCACTTCGCTGTAAGGCGAATAAAGCAACATAACTTAATTGTTAGTAGATAAATCAAGCCAGAACTCTTTACGCTGTATAGGCGTGCTTTCGGGTAAAAAAGGATTCACTAAATGAAAGACTTTTCTCTGTTGTGATTGCATATCATTGATAATTTTCCCGTAATGACGATTAAATATTTCATCAAAACTGCCATCAGCTAACGCGGCCTCTAGGCCTAGTTTTATATCCTCAGCTAAGGCACTATTTTGCTTATTAACATAAAAATAATAGGCGGTGGGGTAATGGATTAGTGTTGTCGGCTCTATCATGATATCAAGCTGATTATGGGCTGCTACTTCTTGCTCTACTTGCAAGATAGAACGAGGGAAATAATCAAAACGATCTTTTGCCAGCATGCCCCAAAGGCCTTCAATACTGCTGCCTCGTGTAACATCAATATTATTAAACGCCATTATTTTTTTATCACTCCATTGATAGAGAAGTCCGGGTGTTAACTGCTTGAATTTATTCATTGAATCTAATGTTTGAAACAAGTTGTGGTTAGCTTTAAGTACAACGGGGACTCGCCAACCATTTAAGCCTTTTAAAAGTGGGAACTCTATAGCTTGGAACTTTTTCATGCGTTGTTTAGTTGCGCCGGCAAATACTATGTCTATTACTTGTTTTTTTGCGAGAAAAGTGAAAGCTCTTTTTTTGCGCATATCTTCTGTAAATGGAATTAACTGATAATTTTCCCTTGGTCGATAACTGAGTACATGTGTTAACAACTCAACTGTATATTTGTTTTTACTACCAAAATAATGGAGCTCTTGTGCTTGGCTGTTTAATGAAATAATCAGCAGTAAATATGAAAAATACCGACCATAAACAAACATGTTATTAACCCCTTTGTTAAAATGTCCGGCTATCGTTAGGTTGCTATGCCAAAGCAATAGCAACAAAAAACGGCATAGACATATATGCCTACACCGTTGTGTCCTTTGCTTGTTAAGCGCTTCTAGTTTAGCTGCATCTGGTTTAGTTATTAATGATGATTCTTTTGTTTTTTCTTCTTAGCCTTTTTGTTTTTCTTCTTTACGGTATGAGCCTTAATATCACTTTTCCAATGATTGAGTTTAGTCAGCATTTCAGTCGTTTTCTCCGGCATAGCTTTTGCTAGGTTATAGGCTTCGCTTTTGTCATCTTTTAAGTTATATAATTCAATACGACCTTCAGACCAAAAATCGAGCAATTTCCAATCTCCCTCAATAATGGCAGAGCTATTGGTATCGCCTGTTTTGCTAGGACGAGCAGCAGGAGAATGCCAAAACATAGCCTTACGAGGGCTATTATCATCATTTAAAGCCGCAAGGTAACTGATGCCATCTTGGTGATCTTGTGGCGCAAGTGCTAAGCCGGCCATTTGCAAGATGGTTGGGTAGTGATCGGTACCGGTAACTTGTACCTCACTGATAGAACCAGCTTTAACTTTTCCAGGCCATTTTACAATGAGTGGTACTCGAGTGCCGCCATCATAAATCCAACCTTTACCGTGGCGGTAAGGAGCATTACTGGTGGCAAGGGCACGGTTCGATTTTAAGCCCCGGCTTGATAAGCCGCCATGATCAGAGGTTAAAATAATAATGGTATTATCGTCTAACCCTAGTTGAACCAACTTTTCTTCAATGCGTCCTACGCTGATATCAACACTTTCAACCATGGCTGCATAATCAGGGTTGTTTTGAATAGTTTTATGATAACCGGTACTATCTTTGATTAAGTCGGCATCACTTTTGGGGCCAGCATCCGCGATAGCAAACTTTTTCATTTTAGCTTTATATTTATCAACTAAAGCCGGCTTGCCTTCAATGGGGGTATGCACGGCATAGTGCGCTAATACTAACAAGAAAGGTTTATCTTGCTTTTCTTCGATATAATTAACAGCTTCATCCGTTAAACGGTCGGTTAAATACTCACCTTTTTTGCCATCAACTTTGGCAAAACCTTTATTATCACCAGCTTTATTTTGCTTGGTATATGGGTAGTAATAACTCGGTGGTGCGCCCCAGTGACCAGCCATAATACTGGTATCAAAACCTTGCTGAGTAGGATCGCCGCCTTTTTTACCTAAATGCCATTTACCAATATAAGCAGTGTCATAACCGGCATCTTTTA
>MAAF01000062.1 GCA_002163005.1 Colwellia psychrerythraea
AGTAACGTTTTCGGAGAAGAGTCATGGCCGTTGGTAAAGAAATAAAAACCAAGATTGCGAGTGTTAAAGGCACTCAAAAGATCACAAACGCTATGGAAATGGTTGCCGCTAGTAAGATGCGCAAAGCGCAAGATGGCATGGCAGCCTCTCGTCCATATGCGACAAATATACGAAATGTGATCGGTCATATCGCGCTTGGTAACTTAGAATATCGTCATCCATATATGGAAGAACGTGAAGCTAAGCGTGTTGGCTACATTGTCGTCTCAAGTGACCGTGGTTTGTGTGGTGGCTTAAATATTAATTTATTTAAGAAAGTACTTGCAGATGCTTCTGAAAAGCAAGCATCTGGTGCTGAAGTTGAATTTGGTGTAATTGGCTCAAAAGCCGCATCATTTTTCAACAATATGGGCGCTAAAGTATCTGCACAAATATCGGGCTTAGGTGATACCCCTTCACTAACTGACTTAGTTGGTAGTGTAGCGGTAATGCTTAAGGCTTATGATAACGGTGAAATTGATAGGTTACACGTTGTGTATAACAAATTTGTTAATACTATGACGCAAGAGCCGACAATTGATCAATTGTTACCTCTACCTAAATCAGATGACCAAGAAATTAGTCATCGTTGGGATTATATCTACGAACCTGATGCTAACTCTTTGTTAGATCAATTATTAGTTCGTTATATTGAATCTCAAGTATACCAAGGTGTTGTTGAGAATATTGCTTGTGAACAAGCATCACGTATGGTTGCAATGAAAGCTGCAACTGATAATGCGGGTGACTTAATCAAGGATCTTCAACTGGTATATAACAAAGCGCGTCAAGCAGCGATTACCCAAGAATTGGGTGAGATTGTTGCTGGTGCAGCTGCGGTAGGGTAAGCAGTTTAGTTCCAATAGAACTTAACTGATAACAATTTTCGTAATTTAACGAAAAGTTAGCTAAAGCGAAGCTTAGCTAACTTAAATTAAGAGGAATAAACATGAGTACAGGTAAAGTCGTCCAAATAATTGGCGCAGTTGTGGATGTTGAATTTCCACAAGATGCCGTACCTCAGGTATATG
>MAAF01000114.1 GCA_002163005.1 Colwellia psychrerythraea
AGAAAAAAGAAAATGAACAACATTTTAAAAAAGAAAGTTAAAAAAGCTAACTCAAAGTTACATACTAGCAACAAGCCTAAATATGTATCGAAAGCAGAAAGAGCTAAACTTGCTGAAGAGGATAGCAGCCAAGAACAAGAACAAGAGTAGCGACTAAACGAGAGAGAGCCAATCACATCACTATTTAGCTATTAATAACTGTATGGGTAGTAGTCATTACTAATGGTAACGTATCATAATTATGTGTATATGTTATTAGACAACAAATAAAAAGGGCACATAATATGTGCCCTTTTTGTTGCGCTATCCTTCAGTGAAACCCTTAGGTCACATCTGATTCCCCTTTAATCTTTTCTCGCATACGTTGAATCAATAGGTAGAAGTAAGGCACAAGTAAAGTACCAAATAGTGTTGCTGCAATCATACCCGCCAGTACAGTGATACCTAAAGAAACACGACTTCCAGCCCCTGCACCCGTTGCAAAAACAAGTGGTAACACACCTAATATAAACGAGAATGCAGTCATCAATACCGCACGAAAACGCATTTTAGCCGCATTAAGTGCCGCATTCAGTATCGTTTCACCAGCAGCTCTTTGCTCCATGGCAAATTCAACAATCAAAATGGCGGTTTTAGTCGAAAGACCTATCAATAAGACCAAACCAACTTGTGCATAAATATTATTAGCCATGCCGACAGTGTACAGCGCCAACATAGCGCCAAACAAGGCTAAAGGTACTGCGGCAATAACTGAGAACGGAATAGTCCAGCTTTCATATTGTGCCACTAAGAATAGGTAAACAAAGATGATAGCTAAACCAAATAGTATTGGTGCTAAATTACCCGCTTCTAATTCTTGTTTCGACTGTCCTGACCACTCATAAATATACCCTTGAGGTAAAGTGCTCGCTAACTCCTCCATTACATCAATAGATTGTCCCGAAGAATAACCAGGAGAGGCATTACCTGTGATACTTGCACTTCGATACAAGTTAAAGTGACTAATCGTTGTTGGTCCTAAGATAGGTTTAACGCTTGCTAAGGTAGTTAACGGTACCATCTCGTCATCTTTGTTTCGGACGAAGTAATATCTAAGGTCTGAAGGTTCAGCTCTGTACTGACTTTCCGCTTGAATTGTCACTCGATAAGTACGACCAAACTGACTGAAGTCATTGATATATAAAGAGCCTAACTGTGCTTGCAAAGTAGCAAAAATATCAGACAACGCGACACCTTGTGCTTTGGCTTTATTACGGTCTACTTCTAAAAAGTACTGCGGCACATTTGCACGATAGGTACTAAACACACGGGATAATTCAGGTCGTTGATTAGCTTCATAAATAAGGCCATTCATTACTTGTGCTAATTCAGCAGGATCTCGCCCTTCGCTGTCTTGTAGTTTAAAGTCAAAACCTGAGCTATTGCCTAAACCAGGAATAGGTGGCGGATTAAACACCATAATCTGAGCATCTGGCATAGTCCACAACTGCCCCATTAAACGAGGAATTAACTGCTTTAACCCAAGTTCTGGCGTGGTACGTTCCTCCCAATCTTTAAGGAGAATAATGACAAGACCATTATTCGAACCAGCACCACCAAGTAATGAGAAGCCTGATACGGTAATAATGTCATCTACGGCAGCATCATTTAAAATAATTGGTGTTATTTTATCTAAAACTGCTTGAGTACGATTACTTGAAGCAGCATCAGGTAACTGAATATCAACAAAGAGATAACCTTGATCTTCCGCCGGTAAAAATGCCGTTGGAACAGCCGTAGTTAACCAACCTGCAGCAATAAAGATTAAACCAACAAAAAGTCCAACTCTGGTTAGTCGCTTAAGCATAAAGCCAACGGTATTAGTATAACCACCAGTCGCTTTAGTAATAAGGCGCTCAAATGGCAGTAACCAAGTAATTGGTTTCATTTTTTCTGCACTTAAAAGCACGGTACATAACGCAGGACTCAATGTTAAGGCATTTAATGATGAAATCAGTACAGCAAAAGAAATAGTGACTGAGAATTGTTTGTACAATTCACCCGTTATGCCCGGCATAAAAGCAACAGGGACAAATACCGCAAGTAATACCAAGGTGGTGGCAATGATAGGACCAGAAACTTGCTCCATTGCTTTGGTTACCGCTTCTTTAATGGGGAGTTGTTCTTCTTTTAATATGCGTTCAACATTTTCAATAACGATAATAGCGTCATCAACAACAATACCAATGGCGAGAACTAAACCAAATAAGGTAACAGTATTAATTGAATATCCCATCAAAATCATAAAAGCAAAGGTACCAATAAGTGATACTGGAATTGCTAAGGTTGGAATAATGGTCGCGCGCCAATTTTGTAGAAATAAGAAGACAACTAATATAACTAAGGCAATTGCTTGAAATAAAGTAACCACAACTTCTTCAATTGAGCGGTCGATAAATTTAGTCGTATCGTAAGGGATAACATATTCTAAACCGTCTGGGAAACGTTGAGAGAGTTTTACCATTTCAGCTTTTACTAAAGAAGCAACCTCAGTGGCATTAGCATCAGGTAATTGATAAATAACAAGGAAGGATGTTTCTTTACCATTTAATCTTGCTTGTGTTGAATAGTCTTCAGCGCCCAGTTCTAAACGAGCAATATCACTTAAACGAATAAAATTGCCATTACGCTGAGCTCGAATTATTGTTTGACCAAATTCTTCAGGTGTTTGCAAACGACCTTTTGCTTGAATAGAATACTCAAACTGCTGATTAGGTAATGTTGGGCTAGCACCTAATTTACCAGCAGCAACAATCATATTCTGCTCTTGTAATGCCTGTTGCACTTCAGTAACGGTAATACTAAGTGATGCCATGCGTTCTGGATTTAACCATGCGCGCATGCTATAGGTCATTTCACCCATCACTTCTGCTGAGGCAACCCCCTTGATCCGCCCTAGGGGCTCGATTAAGTAGTTAGTAGCATAGTTACTTAAGAAAAGCTGATTGATACTTTCCTGTTCAGAGAATAGGTTAATACCTAACAGCATAGCGCTCGATTTTTTCTTAACATCAACCCCTTGACGCGTTACTTCAGATGGTAATGAACTCGTTGCAAGTGCGACCCTATTTTGTACATTAACTTGAGCAATATCGCCATCGGTACCAACTTTAAAAAATACCGTGATAACAGCACTACCATTATTTGAAGCAGAAGATTCAATATACATCATATCTTCAACACCATTGATCTGTTCTTCAATGGGCCTAATAACTGACTCTTCTACAACTTGAGCACTTGCTCCTGGGTAGACGGCTGAGATTTGGACCTGAGGTGGCGTAATTTCAGGATACATATTTACGGGTAGTACGCTCATGGCAATTAAACCAGCAAGCGTAATAACGATAGATATTACAAACGCAAATTTAGGGCGATTGATAAAAGTTTTACTGATCATAAAATCGTCCTTGATTACTTACCAGTTGTAGCACTGGGGTTAATTGTTGGTTCATTCGCTTTTGAAGAATCCACTGATTTATCATCAAGATCAGATATTGTACCAACAAGTGGGTCAACATGCTTCTCAACGCCTCTGACTTCAACACCAGAACGAACTTTTTGTAATCCTTCAACAATCACTTTTTCACCAATAGCAACACCCTTTTCAGCAACCCACATGGCATTAATTCTTCGGCCTAGCACGACGTGACGTTGTTTCACTTTATTATTTTCGTCAACAATTAAAACAAACTTACCTTGTTGGCCTTCTTGCACTGCCGCTTGAGGAATTAATGCCATTTCTTCTTTACTCTGACTTTCCAGAATCAAGGTAACAAATAAGCCTGGTATAATAATATTATGAGGATTAGGAAAAACAGTTCTCAGCTCGACGGTGCCCATACCTTTAGAAATTTTAGTATCAGCAAAATCTAATTTCCCACTTTCTGGATATTCGGAATTGTTAGGTAAACGTAAAGAGATATCAAACTCCCCGCCCTCTTCAATATTCGATCCCTGATGCGCTTGTTGGTAAGAGACATAGGTGCTTTCTTCCACTTGGAAACTAACAAAGATAGGGTCACTAATGATAAGAGTTGCCAAAGCATTACTTGTAGGGCTAACGATATTTCCCACATTGAAATTTACTTTACCAATAAGGCCACTAAAGGGGGCTGTGATAGTGGTATAGCTTAAATCAAGTTCAGCTTTTTCAAGCGCAGCTTGCGCAGATTTAACCGCGGATTTAGCTTGTGACTCCTCAGTCGTCAATCGGTCGAAGTCTGATTGAGAAATGTAACCATCATTGATAAGTTCATTGGCTCGTTTTAAGTTACGCTTCGCGTTGTCTTCGCCGGACTCTTTCGAACTTAAGTCAGCTTTTGCTGCTGATAAAGCTGCTTCATAGGCCGCGGGGTCTATTCTTAATAATACTTGACCCTTTTCAACAAAACTCCCTTCACGAAAGTGGCGTTCAAGTAACTCTCCTTCAACACGAGCTCGTAAATCAGCTTCTTTAGATGCCTCTGTACGTGCGACAAATTCACGATATCCGCCAATAGATTGTGATTTAATTGAGTAGACAGAAACTGCCGGTGCTGGTGGTTTAACCTTAACTTCTTCCTTACTACAAGCCGTAAGTGTTAGAGATAAAAGTCCAAAAAATATAAACTTACTCGTTGTTAGGTTAGATCGGGTAGTGTTTTTTAAAAAGCGCTTGAGCATCAAATTATTCCTTTTAAGGTTAATGCTTTTATTATGAATTATGTTAATTATTACACAGGGTGGATTCAATACAGTAATTATTTGTACTAATTAAAGAATTGTATAAATTTTTAGCAAAAAAAAAGCTGCGAACAAGGTTCAACAGCTTTTTTATTATGGACAATTTTTAGCTTTAAGCTAAGTTCATTTCTTGAACTTTCTCATGAGCAATTTCAGGTGTAGTAGCATCTGGCTTTGTATGTAAATTAGCTTTTAGTTGACCCTTTCTATGCTTAAGCGCCGCATCTAATTTTTTTGCTGCACTAGCAATCGCAGGATACATGACTTCATTAGTCCCTGTGGCGGAAATACGGCCACCTTCATAAGTTGTGGTTAACTCAACTTGATGTTTATGGTGTTCTTTAGAGATAATTACATCTAAGGCAATTAGTGTTGGAAAATGGTTGGCTATTTTAGAGAATTTTTCTTCGATATGCTCTTTGATTGAATCATTAACTTCTACGTGATGACCAGAAAGATTTATTTTCATAGGTATTCCTTTTTTACTATTACTTAAAGACTAATTTACCTAAATGACATTTTATCTAAATAACAATGTGTCACTTAAGAATAGACCTGAGGGCAAGTTTTGCTAAAACAAGTCAGCGTGCTAAATATTTATAAAATACTAACAACAACCGATTAAGAAGCATCACAAATCACCTAGCACTAAAAGTAGCGCAAAAGAGGATGAAATACTATTGATCTAAAGTAAAGAAATGAAGAAAACTACAATGAATAATTTACTAGAGGTTTAGGATGTTTTTTAATTCTCAAATATAACATTTTAAATCAATGCAAAGAATGGCATTATTTAAAAGACAAATAACTCTAACACATTGGTTTTCATACAAAAACACAAAGTTCATTAGCGAACACTCAGCTCGCTAGAAAATTACATGCATAATAACAAGTGAAAATAACCCCGCCAATACATCATCAAACATAATACCAAAGCCGCCAGTTAGTTTTTTATCGGCAACAGATATTGGCCAAGGTTTAGCAATATCGAAAATTCGAAATAAGATAAACCCGACTAGCACACTCTGCCAACTCACAGGTATCATAAACATAGTTATAAAAAAACCAGCAAACTCATCCCAGACAATAGCACCATGGTCGTGAACGCCAACATCTTTAGCTGCTTTACCGCAAATGTAAATACCTGAGATACAAACAACTAATACGAGTAAGGCATAGAATAATGGAGATAAGCTGCTCATAAGTAAAAATAATGGCACCGCGGCAAGTGTACCAAAAGTTCCAGGCGCTTTTGGTGCTAGTCCACTACCAAAACCTAGCGCTAAAAACTGAATTGGATTAGCAAGGTTAAAGTTAACTTGTGTATTTTTACCCGACATATAATAAATGCTTATTAATTAATAAGAAATGGTGATAAGTAAGTTGCCAAAAAAGCTATTCCGAAAAATGTTCAAAACCTGCGGTATTAATTGGAATAGCTTTATTATTTAATGTGGTCGAGATAGTCTGAGATGCATTCAATTGTCCGATACAAGTCACTTTGGTACCGGCATGAGACATTGCAGTTTCCATACCCACTTTGTTATCTTCGGAGACCGTAAACAATAGCTCATAGTCATCACCACCGGATAATGCCAAAGTAATCGCATCATCAGAAAGTAAACTATCACGCATAATAGTAGAGAGAGGTAGAGCATCTAAAACAATATTCGCGCCAACATTAGATGCTTGGCATATATGTCCTAAATCAGCAATTAATCCATCGGAAAGATCAATTGCCGAGGAGGCATATTCTCGAAGTGTTTGTCCGGCTAATACGCGCGGTTTTGGGTAATCAAGTTTATTTTTTATAATATCAATAAATTGTGCTTCAATATCTACTTTACCGGTGATTTGCTGCAAAGCTAGAGCGGCATCGCCGAGTTCACCTGTGACATAAAGCCAATCACCTGATTTAGCACCTGAACGAGATAAGTAACTGCCCTCAGGTGTAAGTCCTTGAGCAGTAATAGTTATACTTAAGGGGCCCTGTGTGGTGTCTCCGCCAATGAGTTCTACGTTGTAAAACTCACATAACTCAAAGACACCTTCACAAAACTCAATTAACCATGCTTCATCTATAGTAGGTAACGTTATTGCTAAAGATAACCAACTGGGCTTAGCGCCCATTGCCGCAATATCAGATAAATTAACGGCAACGGCTTTATGACCTATAGCCCTAGGGCTAGTCTCAAATGGAAAGTGAACTCCAGCAACTAATGTGTCTGTAGTTACCACTATATTTTGATTCTCAATAGGTGATAAAACCGCACAGTCATCCCCAATACCAAGCACAACATCTTTCCGTTTAACCGCTTGTTTGGTAAAGAAATGCTTTATCAACTCGAACTCTTTCATGCTAAGCCTTTACTTACTAATATTGTACTATTAGTAGGTTATTCTTGAGGGCGAATTAATTTAACAGTTTTATCTAAAACACCGTTAATAAACTTATGACTATCATCCGCTGCAAATGATTTAGCTAACTCAATAGCTTCATTAATTACTACACGATAAGGCACATCAGTACAGTCTTTTAATTCAAACACTGCCACGCGTAATATAGCTTTTTCCACTTGATCAATATCATCAAGAGGACGATCTACATAAGGAGAGATAGCATCATCTATTGAACCAATATTGGTGGTTACACCACGTAATAATAATTGAAAGTATTCAATATCAAAGCGACGTTTACTATTGTCTGCAATAAAGTTAACTTCAATATCATTTACTGGGTTCTTACTAACTTGCCATGAATAAACAGCTTGCACTGCTAGCTCACGGGCTTTTCTTCTAGGAGAAGGTTTCACAATATGTTTCCACTTTTCTTAAGTTCAGAAATTAAATTTTAGCTAATACATTAACCATTTCTAATGCACCAAGAGCAGCTTCAGCTCCCTTATTACCAGCTTTAGTGCCTGCACGTTCAATGGCTTGTTCAATAGAGTCTGTTGTAATTACACCAAATGAAACTGGAATTTCAGCTTCTAAACAAACTTGTGCTAAACCTTTATTAGATTCACCGGCAACAAAATCAAAGTGCGGAGTGCCACCACGAATAACGGCACCAATGGCAATAATGGCATCCGACTCGCCTTTTTTAGCAATCTTTTTAGCTGCTAGAGGTAACTCATAAGCACCCGGCACACGAACGATAGTAATATCTTCGTCATTAACATTACCATGACGTTTAAGGGCATCAATTGCACCTTCTAATAAACTGTCAACTATAAAGTGATTAAAACGTGATACAACAATAGCAAATTTCTTGCCTTTCGCTTCAAACGAACCTTCAATAATATTCATTTAATAATTCCAATAGGGTGTGTATAAAAAATTGCCGCAATTCTAGCAAATAGTTATCGGCATAGGTACTCGTTTATTCTAAAATTAGTCTATATCATCAAATTCATCGAGAAACGCATCTATTTCAGCTTCTTCAGCTTCATCAATTATGATCGGAGGATTACCATCATAGAGTCTGTAATTCATGTTTTGGAAATATGCGTTTTTAATAAATTCATAAGGGTCCTCAGACTCGACGACTAGTTGCTCTTGATCTCGTACTGCAGATCTTTTCTCTAATGCTAATATTCCTAAACGAGCAATGTTTGGCCAAAAGTCAATTATAGCTAAAGGCCAATAAAGACGATCAACGTAGTCACCCACCTCTTCACGAACAGAGCTTGGGCCCAAACCTGGAACAACTAAATACGGTCCATCCCCAACGCCATACGTACCCAAAACCTCACCAAATTCTTCTTGTTCTCCAGACCAATCAAAGTCACTAGCTGGATCATAAAACCCAAACAAACCAATAGTGGAGTTCAGCACAAATCTACCGGTACTTTTTGCCGCGGCTGTGAATTTTAATTGGAGGGCGTTGTTGATAATACTCGCAGGTTCATTTAGGTTTAATGCCATATTATACAAACCAGTACGTAAAAATGGTGGCGTGTAAGTGGTGTAAACTTCTGATGCAGGTTTAGCAATATATTTGTCAACGTAATCCCAAGTAAACGTCCAAAATGGTCTGTTTATTACTTCAAAGGGATCTCTTGGGTCGCTGACATCAATAGACTCAGTCATCCCTTCTTGGGTTTGTTGTTCCGGCGTCGTTGAACACCCAGAGAGAATGAGAATCAAAACCAAAATAAGAAGTCGAAAATATAGCGTTATAGCTGAGCTCACAGGGCTTAAATCCTTGCCGTTACATGAATGCGTATTAAAAAAAAGGCACTTTAACATATAAAACACAGTTGCGTGAATAACGTTTAACTACAGTTCCACTATATTTATTACAATAAATGATGGTGTAGACAATTATTTACTTGGAGCGAGCACGTTGCTGGTAGACTGAAAGCAACATTTCAACTTCTGCTCGTGGTAGTTCGCATTCACTCATAATCTCTTCAATATCAGCTCCTTTTTCTGCTAATTTAAAGGCACGATTATAAAATTTATCCTGTCCCTGGCTTTCTTGCCATTGTGTTACTAATTGCTGTTGTTCGATAGATTGGTGCTGTAAGCTTTTAATTCGATGCTCTAACTGTTTTGAAACTTGTTCATTTTCAGCTGCAAGCTGTTCATTTTTGTCCGAGATATCATCAAATTCTTGCTGCAACTTACTATTTAAAATTTGTAATTCATTAACCAATAAGCAAGTACTTTGCATTTGTATATTTAGCATTTCTACTTTACTTTTAAGTTTATTTAAATAAATAAATAGAAAGATACTAGTGAGCAACACAAGAAATAAGGCTGACACTGCAATAATTGGTACGGCTAATAATGACATTAAGAGCTTTTGCCTTAAATAAAACTAAATGAAAAGTTGCATAACTGCACAGCACAAAGTCTGCAAATACAGACTTTGTGTTGCCAAATAATTACAGAGTGGAAATAATAATAAAATTAGAACTGTTTAAGCTCATCCCACTCATCATCAGAAAGCAGCTTATCTAAGTCGACTAATATAAGTAATTCGCCATCACGATTTGACACCCCTTGAATAAATTGAGCGCTTTCTTCATTACCAACATTTGGTGCTACATCAATTTCTGATGACTTTAAGTAGACAACCTCGGCAACACTGTCAACTAAAATACCTATGACTTGTTTTTCTGATTCTATCACGACAACACGCGTATTATCGGTGATATCACATGGTTCTAAACCAAAACGAGATCGGGTATCAATAACAGTAACTACATTTCCACGTAAATTAATAATACCAAGTACGTAAAGTGGCGCGCCGGGAACAGGAGCAATTTCACTATAACGTAAAACCTCTTGTACCTGCATAACATTAATACCGTACGTTTCATTTTCTAACTTAAAGGTTACCCACTGCAATACCTCATCATTAGCTTCAACTTTATCACTTGCACTTCGTCTTTCATTTGACATATTTCTCGCCTCTCAAATAACTTACTTTTAAGTCACCTATAACGTATACCCGCTCCACTTGATTATGAATCGCTCAGACTTCCTGAAACGAGCATCTTCAAGTGGAACGGGTATAGATAGGGATCATTTACTATTTTTGATGAATATCACTGCCTTTATCAAGCAATCCAATCAAAGCACTTACATCAAGTAAGGCACACATTTTTTCTTTGACTAAGCCTGCTAACCACGGACGTTTCTCACTGGAGTCTAGCCATTTAACTTCATCTTGAGACAATACTACAGTATCAACTAAATGTTCAGCCATTAGCCCCCAAGGGCTATCATTTAGCATAATAATATATTGATAGTTTAGTGAGTTTCTTAATGCTTCGTCACATTTTTCTGGCATAACCCATAATGCGGTGTCGACAACATTAATTTTTTCATCCCGATAAATCATGACTCCTTTAAACCAATCAGGCTTACCCATTAAACTATTGGTCTTATCAACTTTATGAATCCCACCTAATTCGATTAAAGGTACCGCAATGGTTAAACCTGCCACTTCAAAAAACATGGCTTGAAAGTCACCTTGACGGTAGCTTTTTTCCGGTAAACTAGGTGTTGTTGTACTACTTTTATCAGAGGAAATTGGCAATAAATCAATCTCTGAAATAGTACTGTCATTTACTTCTTTTCTGACCGTATTTTCTTTCGGTTCACTTACGGTATTCAATAAACTTTCTAAAGACTTATTTTCTTTATGCGCTAACGGTCGACTGATTCTTTTTTTAACAATACTTTGTTGTGATAATTCTTCAGCAACCTCCGGCTCTGTTAGTAGTTCAGATAAATAGTTTTTCATTATCTTTTTACTAGCCGTTAATGATTTACTCATTTAGCGTTCAACCTCTTTGCACTGCATGCTTTGCTTAACCAAATAGTTTAATAAACTTTTATAAGCTAATGTACCTCGAGAATTGGCAGCATAATCTGACGGTACTTTTTGCTCGAAACTTGCATTTCTAAAATTAGTATCAATTGGGATCACTCCAGGCCAGATCTTATTAGTATAAACTTCCTGTAGTTTTTTAAAGGCCATAATGGAGGCTTTTGTCCTTTTATCAAACATGGTTGGCACTATTATATATTGAAAGGGAGCATTTTGCTCTCCTTGCATTATTTCCAGAGTCCTAATCATACGGTCTAAGCCTTTTAGTGCTAAAAATTCAGTTTGTACTGGAATAATTATACGATCAGCTGCCGCCAAGGCGTTTACCATAAGCACACCAAGTACTGGTGGGCAATCCATCAAGACATAATCATAACTCTCTGCTACTTTTTGTACCGCTTTCTTTAACACTAAGCCCATACCACCTTTATTACCCAAAGAGCGGTCTAGAGTAGCTAAGCCCATAGTGGCAGGTAAAATATCAATATTAGGGTACTGAGTTGGGCATAATGTTTGTAGAATTTGCTCCCTCGATGCGACTTGGGTAAATAATTCATAGACACTGAGATCTAAATCTTCAGACTCTATTCCAAAGTAGTAACTTAATGAAGCATGGGGATCAGTATCAATTAATAATACTCTATGCCCTTGTTCAGCTAGAATACCAGCAAGCGCTATAGTTGTAGTAGTTTTACCAACCCCACCTTTTTGATTTGCAACTGTCCAAACTATCAAGAGCACTACTCACTTATTTTTAATTCAATATTATGAATCGCTTTTGCGATTCTATGCTCTTTATCATTATTTTTATGATTCTAATTGTCGGAAATTCTTATTCAGGATTATTATCAATGTATTCATTATTTTCATTATTTTCATTTCGAGTTGTGATACGAATACCACCATTCTTTAACCTAATAACCTTGATATTATTTGATTCATCCGTACTTTCTCCATTATAACCTTCCTCTAGTTTTACCTTTTCTATATCTGGTAAAGCTATTGTTGGCGTTTGGAGTAAGTTGGCTTTTTCTAAACCATACTTTGATATAGCAACAACGACCTTTCTATTTTTTGCGCGCCCCTCAGCGGTTAAATTATCTGCACTAGGATAATATTGTCCATAGCCTTCAATAGCCATACGAGCGGGGTTTAGTCCCAATTTTTCCAAAACCCTCAAAATAGCAGTAGCTCGAAAAACAGACAACTCCCAATTTGAAGAATATATTTCGTTATTAATGACTTGATTATCAGTATACCCCCTAACACGAATGAAGTTACTTGCTTGACCTATAACAGCATAAATTACCGTCAAAATAGCGTCAGCAGATAGGGTGGCAGATGATGAACCACTGGGAAATAACAAACCACTATTTAATTCAATTTCTAACCAATCACCATCAATTTGTAATTGTGCAAAACCGGATTCAACAAGTTCATATAAAGCAGTGTGAAGTTCTTTTTCTAAAGAGCTTAGATTGCTGCCTACCTTTGCATCAGAGATATTAGACAAGTTTTTTTCGTTATCAACTAACTCAGGACCAGCAACATCTAAGATGCCATTGCCGTATAGCTTTATATTCGTTTTACTGGTATTAACCATTAAAACACTATCGCCATGGCCACGATTTTTAGTTTCCTCTTCATAAGCTTGAAACACTCGACCAAAGGATTCAGTGATACTTTCAAAAGGTTTTTCGTTTACCATGGCCATTGCATATAACACAACAAAAAGAGCAAACATCAATGTCATATAATCGGCATAAGAGACTAACCAACGATGAATGTTATCATGTTCTACCGCAGTTCTTCTCTTACGTAAACGATTCATTGATCTAGCCTAAAGGCTGATAATTTATTTTCTATTGCATGAGGATTTTCTCCATGAGCAATAGAGACTAACCCTTCACAAATCATTTCACGATACATAGTTTGTTCGTGAACTATGGCTCGAATTTTATTCGCTATAGGCAAATAAAACAAATTAGCAAAGCCAACGCCATATATCGTGGCAATAAAAGCTGTCGCTATGCCCTGCCCTAATAGTGCAGGTTCAGTTAAGTTACTCATTGCATGAATTAACCCGAGCACCGCACCTAGAATACCGATAGTTGGACTATAACCTCCCATGGATTCATAAACATTAGCGGATCGTAAATTATGCTCGCGATAAATATCTAAATCTAACTCTAAAGCAACACGAAAATTCTCAAGTTCGATGCCATCAACAAGAAGGTTCAATCCTTTTTGAGTATAACTGTCTTCAATTTCCAGTGCTGTATCTTCAAGTGCTAGATAGCCTTTTTCTCTTGCCTTGGTTGCCCATATTACAATTTCGCTAATCCCTTGTTCAATATCGTATTTAGGTGGTAAAAAAACCCACTTAAGTAATGAAATTGCATGGGTAAATTGCACCATGGAAGATTGCAGCATAACGGCACCTAAAGTGCCTCCAAATACAATGATGAAAGCAGGAAGTTCAAATAAAGCTGATAAATGGCCACCATCTAAGCTAAAGCCTATATAAACAGCTAAAATAGCAATGGTGAGCCCCGCAATACTCAGCTTATCCACGACTGACTTCCTTTACCATAGATGCCGCCATAGAGTCCAAAGAAAGAGATAATTCAGATATCCCTGCTTTATCAACGGCCTGAGGCATACCATAAACCACACAGGATTGCTCGTCCTGGGACCAAATAGTCGCCCCTTTAGCTTTTAGCATTCTTGCACCTTCTTTACCATCAGAACCCATCCCAGTTAAGATAACGCCGAGCACTTTACCAGCAAATGTTTTTGCAGCGGATCCGAAACTAATATCAACACTAGGTTTAAAGGTTATTTTGGGAGAATCATCATCTAAAATTTTGATCTTTGCTGAGTTTTCACTACCTGTGATAAGCATTTGTCGACCGCCAGGAGCTAAATAAGCACAACCAGCTTTTAAAACATCTCCATCGGCGGCTTCCTTAATCGATATTTTACACAAAGAATTTAATCGGCTAGCAAATGCTGCGGTAAATGCTGCAGGCATATGTTGAATGATAATTATTGGTAAAGGAAAGCTCTCATCAAGTTGAACCAATATTTTTTGTAGTGCTACTGGACCACCTGTTGATGTACCAATTGCCAGTAATTTATACTCTTTACCAGAACTGCGAGCAATCGCAGTCACTACTTTTCTATCTTTAGTTACTGAAGAAAAGGCTGATGATGTTGATGATTTATTTTGTTCTGCAATTAATCGGGATGCTTTCGGGCTAATACTTGCAACATTTGGACGAATACGAGCACGTGGTCTTGAAAATTCAGATTGTCTTGCTATTTCAACTACTCGTTGGCGCAACAGGCTGCCAGCTTCATCACTATTTTTGGCTATCTCACTAAATTTTTTAGGTAAAAAATCTAATGCGCCAGCATCAAGTGCCTCTAAAGTTGCTTTCGCTCCTTGGTGGGTTAGGGATGAAAACATTAATATTGATGTCGGAGATCGAGCCATAATTTTTCTTACGGCCTCAATGCCATTAAGAATTGGCATTTCAATATCCATCGTAATTACATCGGGTTTAAGCAACAAAGCTTTATCTACTGCTTCTTGGCCGTTCACAGCCACATCAATTACGTTTAATTTGGGATCTTTATTAAGGATGTCAGTGACTCTGCGCCTAAAAAAGCTAGAATCATCAACAACAAGTACCTTGTAGGCCATTTAATCTCTCTGCTTATGCTATTTATATTTACACTAAATATTCACACTATTGCAATATACTTAAGTGATTTACTTGTGATTCACTAATTTCGCAACCTTTTATTAACGGGTGATTTTTTCGCATAAAATTTAAGCATATTCGCTATATCTAAAATTAGCGCAATACCACCATCACTTGTGATAGTAGCACCTGCCATCCCTGGTGTTCCGTGTAGTAACCTATCAAGGGGTTTAATAACAACTTCTTCTTGACCAATTAAGCTATCAACTACAAAGCCAACTTGCTGATTACCAAGTTGCACTATAACTACATGACCTTTATCACGCGACTTTTTAACAAAGTCACGTACTAACCATTCATCTAAATAAAACAATGGAATCGCTTTTTCTCGAACGATAATTGTTAATTGCCCATCAACGCTGTTTGTATTAGATAAATCTAAGTGAAATATTTCATTGACTGAAGCTAGCGGTAAAGCAAAGGTTTGCTTACCAACAATAACCATCAACGTAGGTAGTATTGCTAAAGTTAATGGCACTTTGATTTCAAGTATAGTGCCAACACCAAGCTCTGAATCAATATTTACAGTACCATTAAGCTGAGTAATTTTGGTTTTGACAACATCCATGCCAACACCACGACCTGATACCTCTGATATTTCAGTTTTAGTGGAAAACCCTGGTGCAAAAATAAGACTATATGCTTCTTTATCTGACATCCTAGCAGCGGACTCTTCATCAAGAACACCACGGTCAATAGCAATATTTTTCAATTTTTCAGCATCCATTCCTGCACCATCATCTTTGATGGTTAACAGTATATGATCACCTTCTTGTGAGGCTGAAAGAAGTACCGTACCTTCTCTAGGTTTCCCTATTGCCTCTCGAGTATCTGGAGCTTCAATACCATGATCTACCGAGTTTCTGACTAAATGCACCAAAGGATCAGCAAGAGCTTCCACTAAATTTTTATCTAAATCAGTGTCTTCGCCTTCTAAAACCAATGAGATGTTTTTATTCAAACTACGCGCTAAATCACGTACAACACGGGGGAAGCGACCAAAAACTTTTTTAATCGGCTGCATACGTGTTTGCATTACAGCGCCTTGCAAATCAGTCGTTACAGCATCTAGGTTGGTAACGGCTTTATTTAGGTCTTCGTCGTCAGAAATCAGACCTAAACTTGTTAATCTATTTCTTACTAAAACGAGCTCACCGACCATATTCATAATTTGGTCAAGTCGTTTAGTATCCACACGAACCGTTGTTTCACCTTGAGGTGCGGGTGTAGAAGCTGCTTTTTTCGCCACTATTTTTGCTGGCTCTTCTTGCGCTTTTTTCTGAGTAGCTTTTTGAGGCGTTACTTTAGGAGAAACAGCCTTTGCTTGTACTTGTTTTTCAGGGGGGGGAGTTGGAATACTAACAGGATTGTTAGTTACCGAACTTTCAACAGCTTTAGGTGCATTACCTTTACCATGTAATTCATCTAATAACTTTTCAAATTCAAGGTCATCAATATCATCACTGGAAGTACTTAGAGCACTCCCCTTGGTGGCAGCAGTATCGACTGAAAAGGCCCCCTGCCCATGTAATTCGTCTAATAATGATTCAAATTCATCATCTGATATCTCATCACTTGAGCCATCAGTACTCGGCGTAGGTGTGGAATTAGGCACGGCTTCATTAAGGTTAGGAGTTGACGAAACACTGCCAGATCCGTGTAGTTCGTCTAATAATTTTTCAAATTCATCCTCACTCATTTCATCACTTGAGCTTGATTCTTCATTTGTGGTAGTGGATTGCTCAATCACTTCAGTAACAGCTGGAGTGCTTACATCAGGGTGACTAAGTCGAGCAAGTTCAGCGAGTAGATTGGCTTCCGCAGGAACAAGGGGTTCCTTATTTTGTACCATCACAAACATGTCATTGACAGTATCTAATGCGGATAAAATGGTATCCATAAGCTCGGCATTAACCGAGCGTTTTCCGGTACGTAATAAGTCGAATATATTTTCTGCCCCATGACAGACATCGACTAAATCACCAAGGCTTAAAAAGCCCGCTCCACCTTTAACGGTATGAAAACCTCGAAAAATTGAATTCAGTAATTCAGCATTATCTACATCGTTTTCAAGTTCAACTAGCTCCTCTGAAAGCGATTCTAAGATTTCACCCGCTTCAACTAAAAAGTCCTGTAAAATTTCTTCATCTGCTTCAAAAGACATGCAGTAATTCCCCTTAAAATCCTAAACTTGATAAAAGATCATCAACATCATCTTGATCTTCTACTACATCATCTCTGTTTGTGGCATTTACAATGGGTCCTTCAACAAGGTTTTCACCTACTTTAGGACTGGTATGTTCTTGCACTTTTTCTGCAGATATACCAAAAGCCGTCAACATATTTATTAAACTTTCTTCAACTTCTCTAACTAACTCAATAACTTTTCGAATAACTTGACCTGTTAAGTCTTGAAAGTCTTGTGCCATTAATACATCTGTCATTAAACTATGAATATGCTGAGTTTCTTTACCAGTATTTTTTAACAAAGTATCGATATCAAGGCATAAAGATTTAAACTCTTTCAAGTCCAACTCGTTATTCATCAACCTAGTCCACGAAGGATTGACGGTAGCTACTTGTTCAGCAATGGTATCAACTACTGGAAATATCGCCTCGACGGCATCCATAGTTTTATTTGCAGCTTCTTCTGTTCTAGTAATTACAAAATTCAATCGCTCTTTGGCATCTGGGATATCTGTGGTAGCAAGATCATTCAACCTAGAATCTAGTTGAAAATTTGTCAAAGAGTCATGAAGCTGGCGAGTTAATTTTCCAATTTCTGCAAAAAGTTCGGAATTGATCGGATTTTGAATCTCAGCAATAATCGCATCCGCTGCATCTTGCTGGTCAGATTCTAAAAAAACAACCAAAGATCTTGCTTGCTCTAATGAAATCCGCCCGGTCATAGCTATACTCATGCAAAGTCCTTAATAGAATATTTATCAACACCTTAATTTAGCTAACAAGTTGACTGTTAACTAAGGCCATCACATTAAGCTAAGCGCTCAAAAATTTTATCTAACTTAGTTTTTAATGTTGCGGCTGTAAATGGTTTAACAATATAGCCATTAACACCTGCTTGAGCAGCCATAATGATTTGCTCTTTTTTAGCTTCTGCAGTAATAAGTAGCACGGGTATGTGTGATAGATTAGCATCGGCTCGAATTGCTTTAAGTAAATCTATACCTTGCATGCCCGGCATGTTCCAATCCGTCACAACAAAATCAAAATCACCACCTTGAAGCATGGGTAACGCGGTATTGCCATCATCAGCTTCTTGAATGTTGGTGAAACCTAAATCACGTAACAAATTTTTAACTATACGTCTCATTGTTGAAAAATCATCAACAACAAGTACTTTCATATTTTTATCCAAGGAACTCTCCGGCGAAACATTCAAAATTAATATTTTTTATAATATATTCATTACATACCTAAATCAGGTATTTTTTACTTTAACTATCAGTGGTTTATTATCCGTTTAGTTAATTTGTCCAAGATTGCATGCGTGCTTTTAAGCGATGCATGGCTTGACTATGAATCTGACTTACCCGTGATTCACTCACATCGAGTACTTGCCCTATTTCTCGTAAATTTAATTCTTCATCATAATATAAAGACAGTACTAGAGCTTCTCGTTCTGGTAAAGACTTAATGCATTGAGTTAAGCCTTTTTTAAAGGCAATTCGTTCAATACTTTGATATGGATCATCTCCAATATAGTCATCACTTGGCTTAATCGCGTCTTCGTTGACACCAAGATCATCAATACCAAGTATTTTTCCTGTACTTACTTCACTTAATATAAGATGGTAGTCACTGAGTGAAATTTCAAGCTTTTCAGCAACTTCAATATCAGAAACATCTCGACCTAACTGCCCTTCAAGTTGCTTTATCGCTTCACTGATCATGCGACTGTTCTTATGAACAGATCGTGGTGTCCAATCACCCCGACGTATTTCATCTAGCATAGCGCCACGGATACGAATACCAGCAAAAGTTTCAAAGCTTGCGCCTTTACTGTTATCAAAATTACTCGCCGCTTCAAATAAGCCAATCATTCCTGATTGTATTAAATCATCTACTTGAACGCTTGCTGGTAACCTTGCTAAAAGGTGATAAGCAATGCGCTTAACTAAAACAGTTTGTTGTTCAAGAAGAGCTGCTTTATCAATTTGATTATTATAGCTATTCGCTTTTACCACGTAATAATGCTCTCACTGAAGTAATGCTAAATTGATCAGTTAATTAGCCAATAACTGTTCAATAAAAAATTCTAAGTGCCCTGATGCCTGTTTAGGGATTGGCCATTGGCTAACCTTCTTTGCTAAATCAACATAAGCTAATGCAGCTGGAGATTGTGGGTAGGCCTCTACAATAACTTGTTGTTTGCGCACAGATTTTCTCATATTCTCATCGTATGGGATTACAGCGACTAATTCAATTGCAACATCAAGAAATCTGTCAGTTACTTTAGTTAGCTTTGCAAAAAGTTGCTGCCCCTCTTTAGGGCTACGTACCATATTTGCAACTACTTTAAATTTGAATACGCCGTGGTCACGGCTCAATAACTTCATCAGAGCATAACAATCTGTAATGGAGGTTGGTTCATCACAAACCACTAACATGACATCTTGCGCAGCACGAGTGAAGCTCAAGACCATGTCAGAAATACCAGCAGCCGTATCAACAATAAGTACATCAAACTGCGTTTGCATTTCACTGAAGGCTCGGATCAGACCAGCGTGTTCGGATGGCGTCAAATCCACCATTGATTGTGAACCAGATGTCGCAGGAATAATTTTTATGCCAGCAGGGCCATCAATAATAATATCATCGAGTTCACACTCTCCTGATAATACATGAGATAAATTACGCTTAACCCTTAACCCTAACATTACATCTACATTCGCAAGGCCTAAATCGGCATCGAGAACTAAAACCCGCTTACCTAGTTGTCCTAGAGCAATAGCGGTATTCAACGAGGTATTAGTTTTACCAACACCACCTTTTCCGCCAGAAACTGCTACCACTTTAACTTGCTGTAAACCTTGCATCTTTCTTAAGCCGCTCGCTTGATCTATCATTTAATTATTACTTCTAATTATATACATTTAGCTGTTAGCTAGAGTCTTATAACGTTGTGGCGGGTGCAACAGGCATCGGCCGCAATACAGTGACATTGCTATTTACTGACTTAGTCGCCATCTTATCTGCAAGGGTAACTAATTTCTCAGCATTTGCAACTTTAATATCTTCTGGAACTCTTTGTCCATCAGTAAGATAACCTATTGGCAAACCATTTTGAATCGAAGTTGTAATTATTTCACCAATACTGATACTTTCGTCAAGTTTAGTATAAATACAACCCGATAATGGTACTTTTTTAAAGCGATCTACATTTTCTTGCATGACGCCTTGTTGAGTATTCGCTGCTAATACTAAATAATTTCGAATTCTTACCCGAGCATTTGACACTAATGCGGTCAACTGCTCAGCTAAACGCATATCTCGTTGTCCCATACCGGCAGTATCAATTAATATCAATTTCTTCTTCGAGTACTGCTGTAATAACACATCTAACGCTTGGCTGTCTTTAGCAAGACTCACTTGACAACCAATAATCTTTCCATAGGTTGCTAATTGCTCAAAGCCTGCAATACGAAAAGTATCAGTAGAAATAAGCGCAACTTGATCGCTGCCATGTACTTGTGAGAAGCCTGCTGCAAGTTTGGCAATAGTCGTGGTTTTCCCTACGCCTGTAGGACCAACTAAAGCAACTACTCCACCACGATTGATTATATCATTCTGTGTGGTATTAATTTGTTGGGAGATGAGTTGTGTTGCTTGTAGCCAAGCTTCTTTTTCATGTGATTGCTCAGGAACGTATCCTGCAATTTGATCAGCAATTTGTTCATTTAACCCTAAAGCAAGTAATCGATTGACCAACACTGCTCGCTGAGGATCTTTTTGTGCCATATCTTGCCACATTAAACCTGACACTTGATGCTCTAACAATGATCGAATAGAAGCCATTTCTTGCTGCATTTTAGCAAAATCTTGTGTAGATACTTGTGCATCATCATTTACACCAATAGCTAATGGGCTTGAAGAAGACATATTATTGGAGATATTAGCAGTGATTTGGTCACTATTATATTGCTCGGCTTCTGAACTAGATGCCTGTTGTTGTATGCTACTAGACATATTATCAGAGGTTGAATGACTTAAGCGGTCGGTAAAACTCTTTAACTGTTGCTCAATACTCGCGTCGTCGAAGTTAGTAGGCTCTTGTTGTGAAGATGGTTGTTGTGGCGCAGGTTGTTGCACTTGACGATTTAGTAAAGCTGACAAACTATCCGCAGGTGCATGCTCAACTATACGTTCATTAACCGTTGATGAAGCATTAATGTTTACCAGTGTTTGTTGACCAAGTTTTACCACGTCATTGCTAATCTCTCTAGCACTCGATGAGTTTTCCTGTAATTGAACTGCATGAGGTTTTTCCTCTGAAAACTGCGCAGGAGGTACCGCCTGGTTGTAATCAACAGCAGCCATTAATTCCACACCTTCAGGAATTTTTTTATTGGACATGATAACCGCATCAACGCCAAGTTCTTCTTTTATCTGCGCTAATGCAGTGCGCATATCTTTGGCAACAAAACGTCTAATTTTCATATCCAACCTCTTTTTAGCTCTTAGTTATAACAATGCTCTGCATTAGTTTAACTGATTATTACTGCCCAATAGCACTAACTATTTTAATTTGTTTGTCATCAGGTATTTCCTGATATGAAATCACACGTAGGCTTGGAATAGTATATTTAACAAACTTAGCCAAAACATGTCGCAAAATTCCTGACGTTAATAATATTGGTGTATCACCAGCCATTTCTTGCTGGTTTGATCCTTCAGTTAATGATTGTTGTAAGCGTTCCGCTAACCCTGGTTCAATACCAGCACCATCATCCCCTGCCATTTGCATAGATTGATGCAACATCTGTTCCAATTCAGGAGCCAAAGTTATGACGGGTACTTCTTGCGCGCCACCAACAAGGTCTTGCACGATAAACTTTCTTAAACTAATTCGCACAGCAGCGGTTAATACTTCAGCATCTTGACTTTTCGGTCCATATTCAACCAAGGTTTGTACTATAGAGCGCATATCACGCACAGCAACACCTTCATTCATTAAGCTTTGCAATACTTTCACAACTGTACCTAACGTTAAGGTATCAGGAACAAAACCTTCAACTAACTTAGGGTAGTTTTTAGCAAGTAAATCTAATAGGTTTTGAACTTCTTCATGGCCTAATAACTGGGCGGCATTATTGGTTAGTATTTGACTTAAATGAGTAGCTAATACCGTAGCAGAGTCAACCACTGTGTAACCTAAGGTTTGCGCTTGTTCACGTTGGTTTTGATTAATCCACGTTGCATCGAGGCCAAAAGCGGGATCTTTAGTAGCTACGCCATCTAACTGACCAAATACTTGTCCAGGATTAATGGCGAGTTCTTGGTCGTGTCTAATTTGTGCCGTGCCGACAACAACCCCCATTAAAGATATTTGATAACTGTTCGGGTCTAAATCTAAATTGTCTCGAATATGCACTGCGGGTACTAAAAAACCAAACTCTTGTGAAAGCTTTTTACGTACGCCTTTAATTCGACTTAGTAACTCCCCACCCTGCGCTTTATCTACTAATGGAATTAAACGATAGCCAATTTCTAAACCAATGACATCAACATGATTGACATCATCCCAATCGAGTTCTTTTACCTCATCTTCTTTTTGTTGATGCTGAACTTGTTCATCTTGTGCTTGTTTTTCAAGTTCAACTTTTAGATTTACTTTATTCCTAGCGCCAAAAAATGCAGCTGCAGCAATGATCGCAGCAAATAACAAAAAGACAAAATGAGGCATACCTGGAATGACACCCATCACAAACATCACACCTGCCGCGACGTAAAGTGACTTTTCTTGTCCCAGTTGACTACTTACTTGCTCGCCCATATCTTGCGAGGTATTTTGGCGGGTTACCACAATTGCAGTACCAATTGATAACAACAAGCCCGGTATTTGTGCAACCAGACCATCACCAATCGTAAGCAAAGTATATATCTCAACCGCACGATTAAAAGATAAATCATGCTGTACCATACCAATAATTAAGCCACCAATAATATTGATAAATAAGATCAAAATACCTGCTATTGCATCGCCTTTTACAAACTTACTGGCACCATCCATAGATCCGTAAAAGTCAGCTTCACTCGTTACTTCAGTCCTTCGCTCTTTAGCCTGCTCTTGCGTAATAAAGCCGGCATTTAAATCAGCATCAATTGCCATTTGTTTACCTGGCATTGCATCTAAGGTAAAGCGAGCCGTTACTTCAGCTATTCGTCCGGCACCTTTTGTCACAACAACAAAGTTAATAATGATCAAGATAAGAAAAACAACTAAACCAACAGCATAGTTTCCGCCAATAACAACGGAGCCAAATGCTTCAATTACCTTACCTGCAGCTTCAGGACCTTCATGACCTTCTAATAATACGACTCGGGTGCTGGCAACATTCAGCGCCAGCCTTAAAATAGTCGCTACCAGTAAAACGGCAGGAAAAGAACCAAAATCAAGAGGTTTTAAGGTGTACACAGTGATAAGTAATACAACGAGAGAAAGCGCGATATTAAAAGAAAATAAAATATCTAATAACCAAGCGGGCATAGGTAAAATAATCATACCTAAAGCAGCCATCACCAATAGAGGTGTGCCTAAACCCGATAAGTGGCGTAGTTTGGATTTATCGAACTGATTAAAATAAGCGGCTAATTGCATTACTACTTCATGATGTTTTTTTGACAGTTGTCTTGATTTAGCAATTCTTATACCAAAACAGACAGCAGCAATTATTTCCGATGAAAGCTAAAGGTTTCACCAGATATTTGAAAAAAAACTAGTTTAACATTACTAAGTCACTAATACCTAAATTCATCGGGTATTGGAAGTTCTTTAGCAATTGGCGTTGGCCTTTTAGCTTTACCTTTTTTATGTTCGTTAAGTTGAAAGATAAAGGCTAATACTTGAGCGACAGCAGCAAACAACTCTTCGGGAATATCATCGCCAACTTCAGCAGTATAATAGAGTGAACGAGCTAAAGCCGGAGATTGAATTATTTCTACTTGATGCTCTTTAGCAATGGTACGAATATGTAAAGCCATCTCATCAACGCCCTTTGCAGATAACACTGGAGCGCCACCTCCAGCTGCATCATATTTAAGCGCGATAGAGAAATGGGTAGGATTGGTAATAACCACATCAGACTCAGGTACGTCCTGCATCATGCGTCGTTGAGACATTTCATATTGGGTTCGGCGAATACGGCCTTTGATTTCGGGACTACCCTCTGTTCCCTTATGCTCATCTTTAATTTCTTGTTTGGTCATTTTTAACTGGCGATTGTGATTCCAAACTTGGTACGGCGCATCAATAATAACAATAATCCCTATTGATAGAGCAAGCACCAAAAACATCCACTGCAACATCGTAATGGCATGTTCAAAGTTAGCAGGAATGGTTTCTTGACTTAAACCTAGAATTTCCTCGAACAAACCAGTTAGTAACAAAAAAGCGACAATAAAAACAACAAAGAATTTTAAAATTGATTTAATAAGTTCAACTGCAGCTTGTACTCCAAACATACGTTTAAAGCCTGCCATTGGAGATAACTTACTTGCCTTTGGCATCATGGCATCCCCTGAAAAACTCATGCCACCAAGTAACGTATTACCAATAAATGCTGCAAGCATGACAATAAAAAAAATCCATAATAATGGCGGGACAATTTGATAAATACCGTCATTGATCACTTTAAACAGTGCATTTATATCCATTGCTTCTTCACGGCTTATGCTAAACATATGACTCATCATATTAGCCATTGAGTTAGCTAAAGCCTTTCCCATCAATAGCATGGCGCAAGCACTACCTACCAAAACAAAAAAAGTGCCTAAATCTTTAGAGCGAGCAATTTGCCCTTTTTTACGGGCATCGGTTAGTTTTTTTGCCGTCGGTTCTTCAGTTTTTTCACCGCTATCAGAATCAGCCATTTACCTCGCCTTACAATCAATAAGATAACAACTAAAATCCAGCGCCCGTTGCCATTGCAATTCAAAATGAGTAAAAAAGTTACCAAAGGTTAACCACATAATAAGCAAACCGGCCATCATGGTGATAGGGAAACCAATGGCAAAAATGTTCAGTTGCGGAGCCGCTCTGGTCATAATACCAAAAGAAAAATTGATTAATAACATCGCTGTTATTGGCGCTAATGCAAGTGATAACGCAGTCGCAAACATCCATCCGCCCCATTCAACTACTTCTCGGTACTTGATGCTAGACAAGTGCTCTGTGGGGATGGGCAACGTATCGAAACTAGCGACAATAAATTGTAAATAAGCAAGGTGACCATCCATCACCCAAAATAACAGTGAAGATAAAATGAGAAAGAATTGTCCAATGGCAGGCACATTCATACCACTGGCAGGATCAACTAAAGAAGCGAAACCAAGACCCGATTGCATAGCAATGATTTGACCCGCGAGGGTAAAGGTATTAACCACCATGATAGTCACAAAGCCAAGCATAACGCCGATAATCATTTGCTGCCCCAATAAAATTGCGGTGTTAAGTGACATTAAATTATTTACACTAGCGGGAGGGATTGCCGGCATCACAGCAATGGTAACACTGATACATAAAAATACTTTAACTCGGCCAGGAATGGTCTTTGAACTAAAACCTATCATGGTCATAATCAAAGCCGAAATACGACTAAAGGGCAAAAGAAAATCTGCCATATATTGATTAATAATAGACTCAGTAAATTCCATTAAACTGCTCTATCAAAAGAATTCTCAGCCACATCACGAGCTAATAACACTAGACAATCACGCTGGGAATACTAGCAATCAGCCGGATAGTATAATCCATCACTTTTTGTACTAACCAATGTCCACCAATAATTAACGCAAGTAAGGTGACAATTAATCTTGGTAAAAAACTTAAGGTTTGTTCGTTAATGGATGTTGCGGCTTGAAAAACAGCGACCATTAGGCCCACGGCTAGACTCGGCAGGATAATAGCGCACACTAAAATGATCACAAGTAATAATGCATCACCTAGCATATCTATATAAATTTCTGGTCCCATAACTTACTCTCTTTTACTTAACTAGTTACTGTAAGCTTACCATTTTTCTAACTACCCATTCCGTAACTGGTTGCGATAGTACCGATAACTAAGTTCCAACCATCAACCAAAACAAATAACATGAGTTTAAAAGGTAAAGATACAATCATGGGGGAAAGCATCATCATGCCCATCGCCATTAAAATACTGGCAACAACCAAATCGATAATCAAAAAGGGAATGAAGAGGATAAAGCCAATCTGAAAAGCCGTTTTTAATTCACTAATGATAAAAGCAGGAATAATTACCGTCATCGGTAAATCAGTAGGTTCATCCACCGCATCAATTCCGGCCATTGCCGCTAAAGTATCAAGATCTTTAACGCGTGTCTGCTCTAGCATAAAGGCACGTAAGGGTACCTTACCCAAGTTAATCGCTTCAGTGGAGGTTAACGTCTCTGATAAATAGGGTTGAATGGCCGTTTTATCTATTTGATTATAAACTGGTGTCATAATAAAGAGAGTCATAAAGAGGGTTAAGCCAATAATCACCTGATTAGACGGTGTTTGCTGAAGACCAAAGGCTTGTCGTAAAATCGCCATCACCACGACAATACGAGTAAACGATGTCATCATAATAACCGCCGCTGGAATAAAACTCAGCGCCGTCATAAAAATTAAAATTTGTAAGTTTACCGAATACTCTTGTGAGCCATCAGGATTGGTTGTCAGTGTTAATGCTGATAGAGATAAATCCTCGGCAAAGGCACCAAAACTCATGCTGAGTAAGGTTAATGCTATGATAGTGAATAACAAAATTCTTTTCATGGTTCGTTGGTAATCCCTAAAAAACAACCTGATTTAAAGTAGTTATGCTGATATTTATTACTAAAGCTTTTTAGCCGATAGAAAAGACAACAGGTTTTTTGGTAACTCGGCGGCTTTTAATGTTTGAGTCGCTAATGGCTCGTCTAACCGTTCAATTAAGGTAACCTGTTGTGCCGTAACCCCTAAGAGTAACTGTTGTTCTCCGGCTTGAATAACAACCACACGCTCTTTAGCGCCTAACGATAAACTCGTTACAACTTTTAGTTGGCTAACACTTTGTTGAGTAAAATTAAAACGCTTAAGTACCAAGGCACAAATAATAATTAACGCGAGTACCATTAACAACGATAAGATCATGCTGCCAGCATCCATATTTGCCATGACATGCTTACCTACTTCCGGGGTGTTGTTATTGTTTATTTGTGACTCAGGAACTTGTTGAACTAAGCCTTGCTGGGTTATAGCTTCTTGATCAACACTTTGCTGATCTACACCTTGGTCAGTGACAACTTTTTTAATCAAGTCATTTTCAGAAACATTCTCTTGCGCTAAAACCATGAGAGACAGTAAACAACAACTAAAAGCTAGTAATATGCGTATTGTTTTTAATATCATTTTAGTTTTCTACTTACTTCATGTTCAATAAATTACTTTATTTTAACTTTTTAATACGTTCAACTTGACTAACTACATCGGTTAAACGAATACCAAACTTATCGTTAACAACAACCACTTCGCCATGAGCAATTAAAGTGCCATTAACTAATACATCAAGAGACTCACCCGCTACTCGGTCTAATTCCACTACCGAACCTTGATTTAACTGCAATAAATTTCTTATGCTAATATTACTTCGACCTACTTCCATCGAAATAGTCACAGGAATATCTAATATAGCATCAAGCTTTCTCTTTTCATCACCCGTAATAGGTGTATCATCTGGGGTTAACTCTTCCAACTCAATTGTTTCAGCGCTCGCTTTTGCTTCAGCTTGCTCATCAAGTGCCTCATCCCACATACTTAGATCTTCATCTTTATCGTTACTCATACCACTGGCCTCAATTTATAATTTTGTTCAAATAGTTCAACTTATACCCGCTCCACTTGAAGATGCTCGTTTCAGGAAGTCTGAGCGATGCATCTTCAAGTGGAACGGGTATTATAAGTCATCTTCTAGTAGATGAAGCTCTGCGTCACTATCAAGACGTTTACCACCTTTAGTTAAGATAGTAAGTTCAGATTTAACTGACTCTGGTCTCTTAATTTTCGATTCAATTTTTAACGCTATATTATCTCGACTACGACCTAACTTAGCTCTAAAGGTTGGTAAGTCTTCAATTAGCACCGTAATATTATCAGGCATTTCAATCGGTATAATATCCCCTGCTTGTAATTCCATCACTTGGCTTAATGAAATATCAACTTCAATAAACTTAGTATTAATGGTAACAGGGACATCCATAATTTCATCACGTAGCGCTTTGGACCAGCGCATATCGGTATCTTCTTTATCACTTTGCACACCCGCATCAAGCAATTCACGAATAGGCTCGAGCATTGAGTAAGGTAATGCTATGTGGAAATCGCCACCGCCGCCGTCTAATTCAATATGAAAAGAACTAATTACCACCACTTCAGTTGGGCTAACAATATTTGCCATTGAAGGGTTAACTTCTGAATCTAAGTATTCAAAGGAGACATCCATTACCGGTGACCAAGCTTCTTTATAATCTTCAAAAACAAGCTTTAAAAGCATCTGAATAATACGACGCTCTGTTGGGGTAAATTCACGGCCTTCAATTTTAGCGTGGTAACGACCATCACCACCAAAGAAGTTATCTACCAGAATAAAAACCAAGCGAGCTTCCATGGTGATTAATGCGGTTCCTTTTAAAGGGCGAAATCGCACCATATTCAAGCTGGTCGGTACAAACAAAGTATGTATGTACTCACCAAACTTTATCATCTGAATACCATTAATAGAGACTTCTGCAGTCCTACGCATCATATTAAATAAGCTAATACGCATATGACGAGCAAAACGTTCATTAACCATTTCCAACGTAGGCATACGGCCACGCACAATACGATCTTGTGAAGAGAAGTCATAATCAGAGGTGCCATCTCGCGATTGCACGACATCCTCAACTACATCTTCTTCTTCAACATCATCAACACCATGTAATAAGGCATCAATTTCGTCTTGGGATAATAAATCACTCACTCGATAATCTCTTCTTATTGACTTTACTTAATGTTAACTAAAACAATGGGCACTTTAGCCCTTACTATTGCATGACAAAACCGGTGAAAAGTACTTTTTCAACCGTTTTATCACCTTCAACATCTGTCATGATTTTTTGTACAGCAGCCAATGATTGCTGCTTTAACGAAACTTTCCCTGCACTTGTTGCCAAATCATCTGCATTAGCTTGTGAGAAAACACCTAACAAGGTACTTTCTATCAATGGAATATGCATCTTAGCATTCTCTTCGTTACCGCCACCGCGGACGAGTAACTGCACGCGAATCTCGACGAATCGATCTCGAGCTGCGCCGGGCACATTAAAACGAAACGGTCTAGGCATTGGTACATATAAAGCAGAGCCTAATTGTGCACCTGAATCTGCTTTGGCTACTTTATCTTCACCTGAATCACTATCTAACGCAGCATCAAGTTCTGTTTGACTTGCACTGCTATCACCAGCCATGAAGAAAAAATAAGCACCGGCTCCACCCGCAAGTAAAACAACGACAGCAATAATGATAATTATCATTTTTTTCTTTTTACCTGACTTATCTAGCTCTAATTCGCCTTCATTGCCATTATCTTTTTCGTCTGCCATGAGAACCCTTTAAATTATACAGCCACAAATTGTGATAATAATAAGTGACTAATTAATGACATAGTATTTATGGATAGACTATATCCTTGAATAGTCTTTGAGCCAATGTGTTTTCATCAACTTAACTTCATTTTAAACAATTAAGCGTAGTAATCTACGCCAGTTGCAGAAGAATCGAACAATTTCGCCGATAAAATGTGCTCTACGTTATGCTCTTCTTTTTGAGCACCGTTTGCTACAAAAGAACCATTGTCATTATTTTGTCCTAAGCTTTGCTCATTTTGGTTTTGTTGTTGGTCTTGCTGTTCAACATTAGCGCCTCCCACATCAACACCTTGTTCTGACAGCATATCTTTTAATTTGTGCATATTCTGCTCTAGTGCATCTTTTGCTTGCTGATTTTGCACAACAAAATTAACGGAAGCTTGCTCACCTTGTAAGTTAACCCGCACTTGCATATTACCAAACTCTGGTGGGTCTAACGTGATATCAAATTGCTGTAACTTCTGGTTAATGGTAATCATCACTTTATCTTTTACGGCATCAGCAAAGTCTTTTCTAAAAATTGAGATTGTTTCTTGTTGAAGTTGGGTATTATTTTTTTGTATTTGTGCGGTATCACTAGCAACATTATGATTTAGCACTTCAGACACTTGATGATCAAGGTAAGCATCGTTATTTTGTTTAGTTTGCGTTGCTTGCACCGTTTGCGCTTGTAGCTCAGACATTGTTCGCATAGCAATATCGTCTATCACTTTACCCATTGTTTTTACACCTTGCTCTATAAGCTTTTCTTCGGCCATAAGCATTGGCTCAATAAATTCCTCACCCGCATCATCAATAGCTTGCTGCTCACTATTCGCTGACTCTACTTTTTGTTGCGTCTGAACTTGCTGTAATGCCTGTAATTGAGCACTTGTCATCACGGGTTGTTTTTCTTGAGCCATCACAGTCTGTTCTTTGGGAATATTTTCAACGGCTGCTTGTGAAGTTCGCTCTGCTATCATTTTATCAGCGCTAACTTTGCTTAACGGCGATGTCACCGTATCACTAGGACTTGGATTTATTTTTAAAGATTCTAGCGAATTGTTGGCTTTTTTTGTTGAAGCAATATCACTTTCTTCACTTGCTTTAACAGCCAATCCAGCCTCTATTTCACCTTGAGTTTTAGCTAAGAGATTAGCTTGATTTACCTCACCTTTAGCAATTGTCTCTTTAGTTGAGTGAGACAGTTCATCAGTGGTAAAACTTCCTTTACCAATAGGCTCAACAGGCAATTGATATAAACCCGTATCTACTTTTTCTGTTACTTTATTATTGTTAGCTTGTGCCACACCAGCAGCCAAATCAGTAATTTTATTATTCAATTGAGCTGTCGCTAGCTGTGTATTGATTAACTGTTCGCTAGTAATACTTTGACTCTTAATTGCTTTTTGCTGTGATTGTAACGACAATTGGTAATCTTTTAATACTTGATCACTTGATTGCGGTGATACAGTATTGTTATTTTTTAGCTGAGTTTTAGCGAATAGATCGTCTTTTGAAAATGCACTTAATTTATGTTCACTTGCTTGGTCTACGCTTTCGTGTTCCTCGCTTTGAATTGTATCTGATTGAGCATTGCCCCCCTTATTAACAATACTATTAATTGAATTTGTACTTTGCCCGTAAGTAACACCAGATGTGTCCTTACTAGGCTCAGTTTTCCCTCCAACTTTAGCTAAGGTTTGGTCGCTATTATAGAGTAATGAAATAAACTGCTCAGATTCAGCTAAAGAGCTATTGTTCGTAGAGGCATCTTTATCTGGCTCATTTTCTTTTCTCTGTTTTCCATTTATCAGGGGGTCGTTACTAAGATTACCAGCCTCTGCAGATTCTTTAGCGTCACTTTCTTGGCGATTGATCACCTCATTTACGTCACTTTTGTCAGTGGCGGCAATAGTCTTACCCTGAGTTGCCGTAACTTCGGGCTCTACTTCTGCCGATTTCTTTCCACTAACCGTTTTATTTTCTTCAGGAAGATGCTGTTCAACTAGGCTAGAGAAGCCAGTATCTTTATTGCTATCAGCAGAGGTACTCGATGAATCTTTAGTCTTTAAATCAGTATCTTGTGATACAAAGGCAGGTAAAGCATTCACTTGTTGCATAATAATCCCAATAACTTAAATCAATTTAAATAGTTTTAATCAGAAAAATAACATCGCATACCGTGAGTATTACGTGTCTTAAAATTCTTAGGTGTTCTTTTTAATTATAGAAAGTAGAGCAAAAATCGTTCCACATACTAAAAAAGGCCAAGTGGATAACTCTATTTCTTGGAAGATTAACGCATTGGACGGCGAATATATTGTTGTGTCGCTATTTCATCAAACATTTTTTGCTCGGCTCTGTCTGCTGCTACAGCAATTTTTTTCAAACGCTCATCACGCAATAACTCTACGGCTTTTACTTTCTGTCTTTGCTTAAGCCAGAGAGTTTTACTTTGCTCAGCCAGGGCTTTTGCTTGTCGCATGGCTATTTCAACTTGTTCAGAAGCGGTATCAAGCTTAGCAATAAAAGCATGATAATGACTGTATGTGGCGCTATCTAGGCCGTTTTCTGCTTTCTGACTTAAACGTTTCATGTATTCTAACCGATAGTCCGCAACGCCTTGTAAACGGGTAATATTTTGTTGATATTCATTTTCAGCAATCTTTAATTGATCGGCGCAACGTTGCTCGTTGTCTCGTTCATACTTTAAAATGGTATCAAGTTGCTTCATTGGCATGTTGAATACTCTTTATTCAATATTTTTAATTCAATGCATTTATCAAAGAAATAAAATGTTGTGATTACTGATTATTATGGGCGTGTGCTGCTGCAATAATTTCTTTCAGTTGCGCAATACTTTGATCATAAGGAATAACGTCATTAATTTTTTGCTGCAAGAAAAAATTAATGACAGGTAGCACGTTTATGGCCTGATCAATGCGTGGATCATTACCTTTGGTATAAGCACCAATCGCAATAAGATCTTTATTTTGCTGATAAAGGGCATACATTTGCTTTAGTTGTTTTGCTAATTCTTGATGATCAGCACTGGTAACCATTGGCATTACCCGAGAAATAGAACCTTCAATATTCACAGCGGGATAATGTCCAGCATCGGCTAACTCACGAGATAAAACCACATGACCATCTAGAATAGCACGCGCAGCATCAGCTACCGGGTCTTGCAAATCATCACCTTCTGTTAATACGGTATAAAAAGCAGTGATTGAGCCCTGCCCTTCACCGCCGTTACCCGCACGTTCAACTAGTTGAGGCAGTTTTGAGAATACTGAAGGTGGATAACCTTTAGTTGCTGGTGGTTCACCAACGGCTAAGGCAATTTCTCTTTGCGCTTGTGCGTAACGTGTTAATGAATCAAGTAATAACAACACATTCAAACCTTGGTCGCGAAAGTACTCACTAATTTGTACCGCGGTTTCACAGCCTTTAAGACGCATTAGGGGTGAATTATCAGCAGGTGCTGCCACAACAACGGCCCGCTTTAGTCCTTCTTCCCCTAAAATTTCTTCGATAAATTCTTTTACTTCTCGGCCACGTTCACCCACTAAACCAACAACAACCACATCAGCTGTTGTTCCGCGAGTCATCATGCCCATGAGCACACTTTTACCGACACCTGAGCCAGCAAAAAGTCCCATACGCTGACCTTTGCCAATACTAATAAAACTATTGATAGAACGAACACCCACATCAAGTACTTCAGTGATGGCTCGTCGTGATAATGGATTCATGGGTTTACTATCATGATGATAGTTTTCATCAGACTTAATAGGTCCTTTACTGTCAAGTGGTTTACCTACGCCGTTAATAACACGACCTAATAAGCCCATTGATAAAGGTACTTTAGCTTTACTCGAAATAGGCAATACTCGCGCGCCAGGCATAACACCGCGCAGACTTTCTTCTGGCATTAAGTAGGTAATATCTTGAGCAAAACCAACAACTTCTGCCAGTAAATCACCATGCGCCGTTTCCACCAGACACTGACTACCGACATGAGCTTTAACACCAACCGCTTCAAGTGTTAGGCCGACAACTCGCACTAACCTGCCAGCGACAGGCGCTTTGAAATCATGAATAAATTGTTGATTTTTTTTTAAACGCTCGGTTAAACGTGAACTATCAACCATAGTGTTTATTTACCTTAAAATAAAAAGTGCGATGCTAAAGAATGTAAAACCCAAAATAAGTTATGAGATTATGAGTTTTGATGTAAAGCATCCTGCAAGAAAGGTTCCAATACTTGCTTTAACCTAGTCTTCATCTGTAAATCAATATTAGAAGTACTGTTTTCTATTTGACAACTACCTGGCGTAATCTGTGGGGCCGGTAATAAACGCCAGCCTTCTTGGGTAATGTGTACGGCGCCAAATTGAGCTTCTACCAGCTTAATATCACTAGGGTTTAAGAATATTTGTGTCTGCGCGTCGCTGCTAGGTAAACTTTTGATGCCTGTGGCAATCGCCGCTATTAAAATGTCAGGGTTAGTTTTTGCTTCGTGTAAAACTACCGCCTCTGTCAACTGTAAAACTAAATTAAGTAATTGCTCTTCGACATTTTTTTCCACGCTAGCAAGCGGCTGATGTAATTGTTCAATTAAGCTTTGCCAATTAGCGCTTTGTTGATCAATCTGCTCTTTGCCTTGTGCTAAACCTTGTTCAGTACCTTCTTCGATACCTTGTGCCTGACCTTCTTCTAAACCTTTCGCTTTACCTTCTTCATAACCTTTAGCATAACCTTCTTCTTTACCTTGACCAAAACCTTCCTCACTTGCCGCTTGACGAATTTCTTCAATCTCTTGCGCTGTTAAGGGTTGAGGCTCTGCGGCTTCCGGCTCTGGAGGCTCAAATACCCAGTTACTTCTTTTACCTAAAGCATTTGTTTTCTCTTTATCTTGGGCGCTAGGTTCATTTTGCACATTGGGCAGAGACCAAACATCTGTCGCCTCTTCAGACGCTTTTATAATACGGATAGGTGATTTACTCATTAAAATACCTTTTACTACATTAAATTAGCTTTATACCCGCTCCACTTGAAGATGCTCGTTTCAGGAAACCTGAGCGAATCATAATCAAGGCACATTTTTTTGTTAAGGGTCATTCCCTTAAAAACAAATGTAACGACGGGTATGTTTTGCTCAGTTTTCCCCAAAGGGCTGGTTTATAAACGCTTTATGCTACATTATTGATTTCGACAATAGAATAACTATTCTCTTCAATCAATGCCTTGCCTAAAGTCGTTTATAATTCCAGCTGAATCCTGAATCTTCAAGTGGAACGGGTATATGTTATAAGAACTCATCACCGCCGCCACCGCCGCCAAGCATAATTTCACCTGCATCAGAGAGTCGTCGGGCAACCGATAAAATTTCTTTTTGTGCCGCTTCAACTTCACTAATACGTACAGGGCCCATCGCTTCTAAATCATCCGCCATCATTTCTGCAGCACGTTTTGACATATTACTCATTATTTTATCTTTTAACGCTTCATCCGTGCCTTTAATAGCTTTCATTAAGGCCTCTTGTTGTACTTCACGTAAGATAGCTTGCATGCCTCTATCGTCTACATCGGCAAGATTTTCAAAGACAAACATTAAGTCTTGAATTTGCTGACTCATTTCTTCATCATTTTCACGAATTGAGTCCATCAACATACCTTCAACATTAGTTTCTAGGTAGTTCATGATATCTGCAGCCGCTTTTAAGCCGCCCATTTTCGCTGCTTGCGCGCCCGCTTGACCAGCGAACTGTTTCTCCATTATTTCATTCAACTCTTGTAATGCTGCTGGTTGTACTTCTTCTAAATTGGCAATACGCATCATTAAATCTAAGCGCACTTTATCGGTAAATTGCCCCATAATTTCTGCTGATTGCTCAGGTTCAAGGTATGAAAGCACAATCGTTTGAATTTGAGGATGCTCATTACGAATGATATTTGCTACTTGTTTAGAGTCCATCCATTTCAATGAATCTAGGCCTTTAGCGCCACCACCCATAACAATTTGGTCAATTAAGTTGCCCGCTTTATCCTCACCCAATGCCGCGGTTAGTGCTCGACGAACAAACTCTTCACTTTGGAAACCAATGGTTGAGAAGTTTTGTATTTCGTGAATAAATAACTTATGAACAGCAGTGATTTTTTCTTGAGTAAAATCCTCCATCGCCGCCATAACTGTGCCCACTTGCTGCACTTGTTTTGGTTCAAGGTGCTTTAAAATTTGCGCGGCATCTTCTTCAGACAAACTAAGCAGTAATATTGCTGCTTTTTCAGCGCCTTCTAATTTATCTACATCAAAGCCTGCAGGAGCTTCGGCTAATGTGCCGACTTCTGTTTCATCACTCATCTTCGTTCAACCAACTTTTAACTACTTGCGATGATAATTCAGGTTCATTAGCTACTAACGCTCGAACCGCTTTTAATACATCTTCATCTCGATGAAGATCAGGTAATTGTAAACTGCCATCTGCTGCGAAACCTACTGCGCCAGCGTCAAAATCAGACGTCAGCATATCCATGGTTTCATCACCTAAATCGATATGACCATCAAGTGATTTATCACCATAATCATCTGGCGTTTGCTCTGGGTAGATTAAACGTTTCAGCATTGGGCGAACAACGGCTAGAATTAACACTATGATGACCAAAGCACCCAATACTAATTTGAGTACTTTAACAAACCAAGGTTGTTGCCAAATAGGTAACTCAGCTACTACGCCAAAATCTGGGCGATTAAAGGGAATAGTTACTACTTCTAAAACATCACCACGTTGTAAATCAAAACCAATACTCCCCTGAAGGAGACGACGGATACTGGCTGTTTCACCTGCAGAGCGCGGAACAAAAGTTGCTGCGGGAGCATTTGCAGCTCCTTCAACGGGTGTTGTTGCAGCGCCTGCCACGTAATCCAGCGCGACAGAAACACTAACACGTCTTATAACGCCAGTTTGCTGCTTAGTATGACTAATTGCTTCATCAAGTTCATAGTTTTTAGTCGACTCTGAATGTTTTCGACTTGGCATGCTTTTCTTTTGCCCGCCAGTTGCATCTTCTGGAATAGCCGATGCAATAGGTGGCTGATTTGTTAAGGCGCCTGGGATCCCGCCTAATGCACCACCAATATTAGTGCTTTCAACGCTCATTTCACTACGAAGCGCAGGTAAATCTGAATTATAACGACGCTGTGTTTCTTCAACATTGGTAAAATCCATAGTGACATCAACTTGCGCAGTATAGTTGCCTAAACCAACAACGGGAATAAGAATACTGTCAATTTTTTCCATGTATTCTTGTTCACGTTTTTGTTCAATTTCAAACTCTTTTCTTGAGCGAGATGAAATAGAGTCTTGTGAGCCTGAATTTAGTAAGCGCCCATTTTGATCGGTAACTGTGACACGATTAGGCATTAAACCTTGCACCGCTGAGGCAACAATATCAACAACAGCATCAACTTCTTCTTCCGAAAGAATTTTACCGCGCTGCATGGTAAGCACTACCGTCGCCGAAGGATTTTTTTCTCGACGAGCAAATATATTTTCACGGGGAATAGCGAGTAATACTTTAGCTCGGCTTATGCTTCTTAGCTGTTCTATTGTTTTAGCAATTTGCTGCTCTCTGCCATATTTTAACCTTTCACGCTCAAGTCGCTGGCTAACACCAAAGCCCATATCTTTCATTAAAATATCTTCACCTTGTGAAGCTTCGCCTGTTAACCCCTCTCTCGCTAACAATAATTTTACATTTTGATATTCATCTGCAGGCACCGAAATAGTATTGTTTTCTTGTTGATACTCCACTTGATTGGCATCAAGAAAGTCCATGGTGGTAATTAATTGCTTAGTCGGTAATTTTGATAGGATGCGATATTCAGGCTCATTAGCCAGCATAATAACAAATACCGCAATAGCTAAACAAATAGCTAAAGCAACCACTATAGTAACCTGTCGTAAAATATCAACACTACCTAATGAGGCAGCGAATCCTGATTTTTGCTCACCTATCCCCGCACCTTCAGCCTCACTGGCGATCATATCGCCACTACTATCAGCTGTGACCATTGCGTTTGTATCAGACACTTTACTTCTCCGCTGTACTGTTTTTAAGACAAAGTTTACAAAAAATCGAGGAAAGCTATTTTTACATAATCAGGTTTAACTGTGAATAAATCGTTGCTTACAAGACGTTTGATTGATGAATTGCTAACCTATTTTACTATTTACAAGATAAAAGCAACGGCGCCATAGTTGGTTTGCTCAGTTAAATTAAACTGGCATGCTCATTATTTCTTTATATGCTTCAACAAATTTGTTTCGTATTTGCACGGTTGCATCCAGAGCTATGCCTGATTTAGAAGAAGCAATCATTACTTCAGCCAAGGTGACATTACTATCGCCCATTTCAAAAGCTCTTTTCTTATCGCCAGACTCAGTTTGCAAATCATTAACGCTCTTAAGTGCATCGGTAAGCATATCGCCAAAATTACTAGTAGATTCATTGATTTTACCAACGCTATTACTTGCAGTACCGTTTATAACATCAAGATCAATTGCTGGTGGCTTATTGCCCATGGCCTGTAGCGACATGTTTTGCATTTGGCTATATAGAGAGTTACTTTTGATATCCATAGGGCGCTCACTTTTGTCAATTTTTTAACGTTAAACAAGATATAACAGTGAGTCTGCAAGCATAGTGCCAAAAAAAACATTTAAACTATGAAGTGATATAAAGAGGATTATGGTAGGGCTTATAAACTTCCAAGTTATCGTGAATGATAACTTGGAGTATGTCGTAGCATAGTTAATTTGGTAGAGCAGTTAATTAGGCTGGTATTTCAATGCCTGAATCACGCATTTTCGCAATTTTATAACGTAGAGTACGTGGACTTATCCCCAAGCGCTCTGCTACGTCTTTTCGACTGCCATGACACGCTTGTAAGGTATCAAGAATAATTTGATGTTCCTGCAATTTAAGCTCACTGCCGAGTTTATCTTCACTACTGGTGACTTGCTCAGGCTCTACTACCAATGCAGTATCAAAGTTCTCAATCAGTAAGTCTCCTGCCTCGATAATCTGGTCGGCATGCAAAATTAGTGCTCTTTGAATAACATTATCTAATTCACGAACATTACCTGGCCAATGATAAGCATTAAGCTTACTGCGCGCTGCACCTGAAAATTCAGGAATGCTATCGCCATTTTTTTGACAATGTAGAGAAACTAAGTGCTGTGCTAAAACAAAGATATCATCAACTCGCTGCGCTAACGGTAACCAAGAGAGTGGAAATACATTAAGGCGATAATAAAGATCTTCCCGAAATACCCCATCACTTACCGCTGCTTTTAAATCTCGGTTACTGGTAGCAATAACGCGGACATCAAGGCTTATCATTTTTCTTCCGCCTAAACGCTCTACTTCACGCTCTTGTAATACCCGTAGAATTTTAGCTTGTAAGCTCAAATCCATTTCGGTTATTTCATCAAGTAAAATAGTGCCACCTTGGGCTTGTTCGAATTTTCCAGGACAGGCCTGAATTGCGCCAGTAAAAGCACCTTTTTCATAACCGAATAATGTTGCTTCGAGCATATTTTCAGGAATAGCCGCACAATTAATAGCAATAAAAGGCTGAGTGCTTCGTTTCGAGTGATTGTGAACGTATTGCGCTAACACTTCTTTACCTGAGCCACTTGGTCCAAGGATCATCACAGAAGCATCGGTGCTGGCGACTTTTTTAGCCAAGGAGAGTAGCTCTAACGATCGTTTATCCGCAACAATGGGATCCTTTTTATTCACTACTTGTGGCGGGATATATTGGCTGACCATATTAAGCAGCACCTGCGGAGCGAAAGGCTTAGCAATATAGTTACAAGCACCATCTTTCATCGCTTGTACAGCATCATCTATGGTGCCATAAGCAGTCATCAATAATACCGGTAGATTAGTATGCTGACTTTTAATACTTTTTAGTAAAGATAAACCAGACATGCCGCCCATTTGTACGTCACTGATAACAATATCCACTTGATGGCTTTTTAACGCCAATAAGGCAGCTTCGCCAGAGTCAGCTTCAACGCAGTGGTAGTCGGCTAATGAAAGCGTATCGACCAACGCTTCTCGCAGACCCGCATCATCTTCAACAACAAGAATTTTATGTTCAGTCATGAGCACTCTCCGAAGGACTATTCTTCATCACATTACCTTGATCTAACAAAGGTAGCTTAATAACAAAATGTGCGCCTGAATTAGCTTCGTTAAGTAAACTCACTTCACCTTGATGCGCATTCACTACAGATTTAACAACCGCTAAACCAAGGCCTGTTCCTTTACTACTTGAGGTATAAAAAGGCTGAAAAATTTTATCGATAACCTTAGCGTCAATACCAGGACCATTGTCTTTAAAACTTAAATATAAATGGTTGGCTTGACTATAAACTTGAATATTTATCAGCGGTTCAACGATCTTATTAATACTTATCGCTTGTAAGGAGTTATGTAATAAATTTTGAATTGCCCCTGTTAAGGCATTTTTATTGCCGAGCATATGAAGCTCATTATCGGGCAGTTGTACTTTTACTGTCGTACTAGCTTTATCTAACAGCGCATCCATAGAGCCAACTGCATCATTAATGAGTTCTCCTACATTTACAGAAGCAACCACTTGTTCTTTACCACTTTTAGAAAATAACAGCATATCGTTCACTTGCTGCTCTAAATCATGTAAACGGTCATTTAGCTTGCCTTGAAACTTTAATCGTGAAGTTTCTGCTAGTTTATTTGTTGATAAATTTTCGCTATATAAAATGGCAGCAGATAAAGGAGTACGTATTTGATGAGCGAGTGTTGAAACCATTTTTCCTAACGAAGATAGGCGTTGCATTTGCGCTAACTTATCTTGTAGTAAACGGGTTTCAGTTAAGTCAGTTATCATGATCAACTGACCCGGTTGTGAGCCTAAACTGGTAATTTCTAATTTTACTCGGCGACCATCTTTAAGTGATATTTCATGCCAATCATCTTCACGCGGATCGAATGAACGGGCAATAACATTGAACCATGGTTGGCCAAGAATAGGTTCATCAAGTAAGTTTCTAGCAACTTGGTTTATCTTCACCACAATACCATTACCATCAAGCATAACTAAGCCTGTTGGCATCACTTCTATTAACTTATCTGCTAATAGATTATTACTAAGGGGCTGTTTTTCTGACGTTAAGCTATGGAGGTATTTCGTATTGGCGATTGAGCGTGGAGTAAAGTTATGCTTAGCACTTTGAGTTACTTGCGCTCTCAATGCCGCTAATTCACCAGGAAACGCTTCATGCGCTAGCAAAGAAGGTTTATTAGCCCCGACGATATTAACTGAATGAAACGTAGCATTCGCGCTTGATTCACTAATACTAGTAATACTAGGGATTGCGGTAGGTATTGCTTGTGACATAACTTGTGCCATACATAGGTACTCAAAAAAACTATCTAGTATCTATAAAGCATTTACTATGCCATTATTTTAACCTTAAAAATCAATGAGATAAAAACAAGCACATCAAGACCTATTAATATTCACTGTCAATCTATTGACCTTAACGATTAATATTAACTCTTAAAGTTAGTCATGTTATTCACTTGGTTTGTGCAAGTCATATTTACGCATTTTTTCAACTAGCGTAGTTCTACGCATACCCAGTGTTTCTGCGGCTCTAGCAACCACATAATCATGCTTACTTAACGATTGTATAATTAAAGATACTTCAAGGTCGGCTAGATGTTCCTTTAAGTTTAAACCGTCACTAGGTAATAAGGCCGCATTAGCAGAATTTTGTGCGCCATTAACATCACTTTCAACCGTTAACTCATTTTGCTCGTTATCATCGTCACTTTCGTCATCATAATCAAAGCCGCCGAAAAGCTCATTAATAACATCATGTTCTTGTAACTCTTCTGGGTATTCCGGGTTATAAGCTTGTACATCTATATGCTGATATTTATAAGGCAGCTCTGTAACATCAACAATTTGGTCACCGTACATAATTAACATACGTTCAATTAAGTTCGATAGTTCTCTAACATTGCCCGGCCAAGGGTGCTCCATCAAAGACTCAATGGCTTTTTCAGTAAAACGTACTGTTTTATTTTGTTCGTGTTCAAAGCGAGTAAGCAGCTCTTGTAATAACAGCGGAATATCTTCTTTTCGCTCACGTAATGCTGGGGTATCTATTGGGAAGACATTCAAACGATAGAATAAATCTTCTCTAAAACTACCCTCTTTGATCATTTCCTCTAAATCTTGATGAGTAGCAGCAACAATCCGAACATTGGCTTTAATACTTTTACTGCCACCAACACGTTCAAAAGTACGCTCTTGTAAAACACGTAGTAATTTTACCTGCATAGGTTGCGGCATATCACCTATTTCATCTAAAAATAATGTGCCGCCTTCAGCTAATTCAAAACGACCTTTACGGGTGGATATAGCACCAGTAAAAGCACCTTTTTCATGGCCAAACAATTCACTTTCAAGAAGCTCCGCAGGAATAGCGCCACAGTTAACAGGGACAAAGGCTTCTTTTGCCCGGTCAGATAAGTTATGAATATTTCGTGCAATCACCTCTTTACCTGTTCCTGATTCTCCAAGCACTAAAACACTGGCGGGTGTTTTGGCCACTTGCTCAATCAAAAATCGCACTTGCGCCATCGGCTCACTACTACCAACCAATGAACGAAATAAAGCACTGGAATTAAGTTTGCTACTTTTACGAGGTAATTTATTGTGATATTGATGACAGTGGTGAATTTGCTCGGTGAGTTGAGCATAATTAAGTGGCGCAGCAAGGGTACCAATAACATTAACGTTAATGACTAATTCATTGGCATCAAGCACATCATGAAGAATAAACGGTACGCTAGGGTTAACTTTAATTAAAGCACTGCAATCTTTACTTACATTGCCCGTTAATATTACCGTGAGAATGCGGCTGCTATCAGCCAAATTTTCAATGGCTTGCTCTTGCGAACAATGGACAAAGTGCTCACCAACAAAAGCCAGTACCGTACTTAATTGCTGGCTTCTACCGGCGTCGTTATCAACGACTAATATTTGTTTATGGCCTGTTACTACGGAGGTAACTACTGGATTATCAATCATATTTAACTCTTCACGGCTATTGCTAACGTGCTATTTTTAATCTTGTTTTATAGCGTTTAGGCAATTTTAATCATTAATTCATTTTAAGCAACAAAAACTTGACGCGCACTTGTCATTTTATTGTCATATATCAAAATTTAGCTGTAGGTTTATCCGTTAATTAACAAACTAATTATCTCCATAATAAGTAAAAAAGGATAAACTAGAATAGGTTAAAGATTAATGGACCTTGTCTTGCCATAATAAAGTCAGTTTATTAAACATATAAAACAGTCACAAAAAATTGGCATAGAAAAAGCATAGATAATTATTGAATGTTAATAACTATATTTTAGAAAATAGGAAAGTCAGATGTTGATCATAAACGGTACTGCTGAATTAATGCATGATAATGAAGAGTTCACCAAAGGAACCCGTCACGAATTTAATATGTTCTCAAGAGAAATGCCTTTCGAGCAGCAACTCAGCCAAATAGAAGAATATTTAGTCTCTCGTGGTTGGGATAATATTGAAGTATTGGGTAACGGCGTTATTAGTAATGAAGAAGATATAACTCATAACGTATTACAACAAGCCTATAAAAAAGCAAAAGATGAAGGTCTTGCGGTTACCGTAAATAACCAACCTTTAATCTAGTTTAGCTTAACTTATTTTAATCCAGTTAAACCCTAAGACTATTATTTCAATTCTACAAGTTTTCTATACTAAATGTTATAGTAAACTAGGAGGTGTCTATGACACACGCATCACTTAAAAAGTATCAACAAACCACTAAAAGCACGGCTCAGCAAGCATCACCTTATCAGTTGGTTGCCATGTTATTTCAAAAATTGTTAGGGAATATTGCTACTGCTAAAGGTGCTATTTCACAAAATAATTTCGATAAAAAAGGCACTGAGTTATCTAATGCTATTGCTATCATTGGCGTTCTAGAAGGCTCTCTCGACTTTAAAGAAGGCGGTGAAGTCTCTGAGAACTTAGCTTCGCTTTATAAGTTTTGTTCCGAGCAGCTATTAGTTGCTAGTACCAACAATGACTCTGACAAGCTAGAGGAAGTGATCCAAATTCTCTTACCAATAAAAGCCGGTTGGGACTCTATCCCATTAGAAAACCAAAATCAGGTTAGCTTTTAGTGTCTAATGATATCAGGGGCTCACTTGAACAAATAAATGAGGTATCGCGGCAATTATTGTCGCGAATACTTACGATGTACAATAAAAGCCAAGATAAAAATGACTCATTTAACGATGAGTCTACGAGTGATAGCCAAGTAACAGAAAATGAACTAACGGGGTTAATCGCCAGCAGGGATAGTTTAATACACTGTTTATTTGAGCAAAATACACATGAAGAAATATCAATAGAACTTAACTTATTAAACGAAATGATTTCACTTGATACCAAATTATCGAATCAGTCCAAAGCTTACAAACAGGTATTAGCAGAACAAGTCATTAGACTTAAAAAAAGTAAAAAAGTATCTAAATCTTACCAAAAGTATTAACTATAATTTCAATTGAATGACCTCTTGCGTCTTAAGTATTAGCTAAAAATAATCAATAATCTTTTTAAAACAAACAATATTTACTATAACTAACGGCGGTAGAAAGCTCCTAATTGGTGTCTTTTCACAAACAATGCGGGCCAAAGAAAAAGTAACGTTAGGAACTAAAAAAAGCAGCGATTAAAACTCAATCTATTACCGGTAAAGTGATTCGGGTCGGTTCAACCAGTCATAGGGTACCTTCAATAGATGATTTAACAAATAGCCTCCAACTAACCTTTCCTCTCAAATAACATTTTTAGTTAGAGTATTATATTGATCCCCCTCTAACGAGCGACTTCTTTTAACGTTATTTAGTCTTTCTTACTACACCCGGCATATTATCTAATTGAGCAGTAATATAACTACCCGTTGCTGTTAAATTCGCGACGATTAAATCCATCGCATTATACTGAGAATATAAGCGTGCTTCCAATGATTCCATTCTTCGTCCAAACGCTACGCGGTCGTCATCTAATCGGTCTAATTGGGCTGTTCGACTATCAATACGGGTTTGAATAAGACCATCTGCATCAGTATAGAAACTAGTCAATTCTTTAATCGAGCTAGCAAAACCATCTGTTGAATCAGTTCCAACAAAAAGTTGTTGAACACCACTAATATCACTATCAATTAATTCATTCAGCTTTTCAGTGTCTAAACTCAACACACCATAACGGTCACTTTGTAATCCAATCTCTGATAAAGATAAAGTATTGCCATTTCCCGTATCAAAACTATTACTTAACTCCTGCCGCAACTTGCCCATAACACCGCGTAACAACGAATCACCAGCTAAGGGTCCATTACCTGATTCCCCTGCTACCCCCAACTGCTTACTTAATTTTTGTAATTCATTATAGCTTTCAACAAATTTTTCTAAACCTGGTTTAATATTACTATTATTTTCACTAACATTAATTTTGCTATTATCATCATCAACGTCATGCTGTTTTGTAACGGTAATATCCACCCCATCAATAACATCTTTAAATTCATTAGTACCGTTAGTAACGACAAGCGTGCCATCGATAGTAATTTGGGCATCTAACGCTTTGGTAACTTCAGATAAATTTTTGATATGATTCAGGGGATCTGGGTCTGATACATCATAAGCAAGTCTAGATAAGCCAACATTATCGGTATCATTGCCATCACCATCTTGTACTGTGACTTTAATAGCATTTGAAAGTCCTGTTTCTTTACTCGTTAACACTAAATGTTGACCATCATCACCTGTTATAATAGTCGCTATAACAGAGTCATTTTTATCACTACCGACTAATGGACCATCATTTATTTGATTTCTTAAATCTTCAAGGGTATTAGTTGGCGATAACATAGTAGAAAAACTATTTGAGCCTACTTCAATAGTTACCATGCCAATACCATCACTTATCGTTTCATCTGCGGCAAATGCCCCTGATGATAACTTGTGAGATTGTGCTAAGGCGTCGACCTTTACCGAATAATTACCTATTTGTGCATCTTTACTAGCACTCAGGTTAACGAAGCTATCTGAACCTTTTGCTGATCTCAGCTGAAAGTTATCGGCATCAGCTAAATCAGTAATAGATTCAGTTAAATTTTCCAAGGCTGACTTTAGTGCGCCAACAGCGGATATATCCGTGGTAATTTCTGCCTGTTGTTTATTCGATCGAGAAACATAAGGAGCGGTTTCAGCACCAACTATAGCACTAACAATTTCGCTAACCTGTAAACCAGAACCTATTCCCGTAAACGTTAAATCAGGCATAAGACCCCCTTCAAATTTTAGATATAAAACTAAACCTAGTATTACTTGACAAATAAACTATCAAACAAGCAACTACACCTTCGCGTCAACAAAACCACCGACCATATCAGACAGCTTAGCCACTAAAGTCAAGACTTCTTCTGAAGGGTATTGCTTAACGAGATCACCACTACTTTTATCAATCACTTTAATCACATCCCGGCCAGAATCTTTATCCACTGAAAACTCTAAACCACGATTCATTTCGCCAACGAAATCCTGCAGTTGTTGTGCCACTTTTTCAAGTTGTTCTGCCGTTAAAGGCTTTTTGTCATCTGCTTTATCAACTCTTTTATCGACAGCATCTTGCAGCGAAACATTTTCACCTTGTTTTATGCTGTTATCAATACTTTTTTCTAATGAGACATTACTTTCTGAATTTTGTGATTTTGCATAATCAGACGGTAAGTTAGTGGAGCTAAGGTCAAGACCATTTTGTATTACACTCATTATAAATTCCTTATCATATTACTACACTTGTTAAAACCAAATTTCAAACGTAAGTTTATGGCCTAAAAGCAAAAAGGAAGGAGTTTTAGGCCCTTCCTTTTTCATTGTTTTAGACCGAATTTAGCTAATTTTGCTTTAGCTCTTTATGAGGTTAACCAATTAAACTTAATGCAGCTTGTGGTAACTGATTTGCCTGCGCTAAAATTGAGGTACCAGCTTGTTGCAATATTTGGTTTTTCGTCATTTGCGCTGTCTCTACTGCAAAATCAGTATCTTGAATACGGCTACGTGATGCTGACACGTTTTCTTGAATATTGGCCAAGTTATTAATGGTGTGGCCAAAACGGTTTTGCAAAGCACCTAAATCTGCTCGGCTATTATCAATTTGCGCTAAGGCACTATCAATAATGGCTAACGCATCTTGTGAGCCATCAATCGTTGACAAGTCCACGGTATCAACATTAATAAGCGCTGAAGTATTAGTATTTGTATCTGCCGCTAGGGTTGTACCACTTGCTGTTGCAGAAAATGTTGCATCAGAAGACAATCTTACTGTACCCGCAAAAGTCGCAGATACCGCTTCACCTGCACCAGCATTATCTGCACCA
>MAAF01000035.1 GCA_002163005.1 Colwellia psychrerythraea
TCGGGCCTGTGACACGTGAACTTCGTAATGAGAAATTTATGAAGATCGTATCATTAGCACCAGAAGTACTATAAGGAGTCACGATAATGGCATCTAAAATTCGTCGTGATGATGAAGTAATTATACTTGCAGGTAAAGACAAGGGTAAGACTGGTAAAGTCACTAAAGTTCTTGTTGAAAGCGGCAAAGTATTCGTAGAAGGCGTTAACTTAATCAAGAAACACACTAAGCCTGTACCTCAGTTACAGCAGCCTGGTGGGATTGTTGAAAAAGAAGCACCTTTACAAGTGTCCAACGTAGCGATTGTTAACCCAGCAACGGGCAAAGCAGATCGTGTTGGTTTTAGAATTGAAAACGACAAAAAAGTACGTTTTTTCAAATCTAATAACGAATTAATTTAATTGGAGTAAACGATGGCGAAACTGCATGATTTATATAAAGATACAGTTGTAGCTGAGTTGCAAAAGCAATTTGGTTATAAAAGTGTCATGCAAGTCCCTCGGATTGAAAAGATCACCCTTAACATGGGTGTTGGTGAAGCTATTTCTGATAAAAAAGTTTTAGAACACGCCACAAATGATCTTACTGCAATCTCAGGGCAAAAGCCGATCACGACAGTAGCACGCAAATCAGTTGCGGGCTTCAAAATTCGTGAAGGCTACCCTATTGGTACGAAAGTAACTCTACGCGGCGAGCGTATGTGGGAATTTTTAGAGCGTTTAATCTCTATTTCTATTCCTCGTATCCGTGACTTCCGTGGCTTAAACCCTAAGTCATTTGATGGTCGTGGTAACTACAGCATGGGCGTTCGTGAGCAAATTATCTTCCCTGAAATCCAATACGATAAAATCGATAAGATTCGTGGATTAGATATCACTATTACTACTAGCGCGAAAGATAACGAAGAAGGACTAGCTTTATTGTCTGCCTTTGAATTCCCGTTCAAGAAGAAGGTGTAGAGTTATGGCTAAAACGTCAATGAAAGCTCGTGAAGCTAAAAGAACCAAGTTAGTAGCACAATATGCTGAAAAGCGTGCTGCACTAAAAGCGATCATCTCTGGTGTAGATTCTTCTGATGAAGAACGCTGGGATGCTGTATTGAAACTTCAAAGTTTACCTCGTGATTCGAGCAGTAGTCGTCAACGTAACCGTTGTAACATTACTGGACGTCCACATGGTTTCTTACGTAAATTTGGTTTAAGCCGTATTAAATTACGCGAAACTATGATGCGTGGTGAAGTTCCAGGTCTTAAGAAAGCTAGTTGGTAATTCACGGGAGTAAATGGTTATGATGACTGATCCTATCGCGGACATGTTTACACGCATCCGCAACGGTCAATCTGCAGAAAAGTTGCAATTGCAACATTACTTAAAGAAGAAGGTTATATTTCAGAGTTTTCAGTATCAGGTGATGTAAAACCTGAACTAGCTGTAACGTTGAAGTATTTTGAAGGTAAAGAAGTAATTGAAAAGATCAAACGTGTTTCACGTCCTGGTCTTCGTATATACAAAAGCTGTGATGAACTTCCTAAAGTTCTTGCTGGCATGGGTATTGCGATCATTTCGACTTCTAAAGGTTTGATGACGGATCGCGCCGCTCGCTCTGCGGGTATTGGCGGTGAAGTTCTTGGTTTCGTAGAGTAAGGAGAATAATATGTCTCGTGTTGCAAAAGCACCTGTCGTTGTTCCTGCTGGCGTTACCATTACGTTATCAGGTCAAGACATTACAGTTAAAGGTCCAGTAGGCGAATTATCTCGCACGATCCACAGTGACGTTGTTGTTTCTCAAGAAGAAAACAACATCATTACTAATATCGTTGCTGATGTTAAAGGCGCCTGGGCTCAAGCCGGTACTACACGTGCTTTAATCAATAATATGGTTGAAGGTGTTAGTAAGGGTTTTGAAAAGAAATTAGTTTTACAAGGTGTTGGTTACCGTGCCAAAGCTGCTGGTAAATCATTAGATTTATCTTTAGGTTTTTCACACCCAATTAAACATACAATTCCTGAAGGAATTACTTGTGAAACTCCTAGCCAAACTGAAATCACACTGAAAGGTTGTGATAAGCATTTAGTTGGTCAAACCGCTGCGAACATTCGTGCATACCGTAAACCTGAGCCTTATAAAGGTAAAGGTGTTCGTTACGCTGATGAACACGTTCGTCGTAAAGAAGCTAAGAAGAAGTAGGGTAATACTATGGATAAGAGAACATCTCGTTTGCGCCGCGCTAAACGCGCTCGTGCAAAAATTAGCGAGTTGGGTGCGAATCGTTTAGTTATATTCCGTACTCCTCGTCACATTTATGCTCAATTGATCGCTCCAACGGGTTCTGAAGTAATCGCATCTGCGTCTACTTTAGACAAAGAAGTTGCAGCTCAAATTGAAAAAACAGGTAATGTTGCAGCAGCAACTGCAGTAGGTAAAGCAATCGCTGAACGTGCTGTAGCAAAAGGTATCTCTAAGATAGCTTTTGATCGCTCTGGTTTCCTTTACCATGGTCGCGTAAAAGCGTTAGCAGAAGCAGCTCGTGAAGCTGGCCTTCAGTTCTAAGGGTTTATAATGGCTAATCATAATCAAGAAAACTCACAGCAAAGTGATATGGCTGAAAAGCTAATTGCAGTTAACCGCGTTTCAAAAGTGGTTAAAGGTGGTCGCATATTCAGTTTTACAGCACTAACAGTAGTTGGTGACGGTAACGGTCGTGTTGGTTTTGGCTACGGTAAAGCACGTGAAGTGCCTGCTGCAATCCAAAAAGCAATGGAAAAAGCGCACCGTAACATAGTAACGATTGACTTGAAGGGTACTACTCTTCAACACGTCATTACTGGCAAGCATTCTGGTTCTAAAGTTTTCATGAAACCAGCTTCAGATGGTACAGGTATCATCGCCGGTGGCGCGATGCGTGCAGTACTTGAAGTTGCAGGCGTTCAGAACGTATTGTCAAAAGCATACGGTTCTACTAACCCAATCAACGTAGTTCGCGCTACTGTTTCTGCCCTAGTGAATATGCATTCACCAGAAGGCATGGCAGCTAAACGTGGCAAACGCGTTGACGAAATACTGGGGTAATTGAGCATGTCTAAAACAGTTAAAGTAACTCAGTTAAAAAGTTCTATCGGTCGTTTACCGAAGCATAGAGCTACATTAAGAGGCCTTGGTCTACGTCGTATCAATCATACAGTTGAGTTAGAAGATACTCCATCTGTACGTGGTATGATTAACAAGGTTTACTATATGGTTAAGGTGGAGGATTAATTATGCATTTAAATACTTTATCCCCTGCACCGGGATCTCACAAAGCTAGAAAACGCTGTGGTCGTGGTATTGGTTCAGGCATCGGTAAAACTGGTGGTCGTGGTCACAAAGGTCAGAAGTCTCGTTCTGGCGGTAGTGTACGTCCAGGTTTTGAAGGTGGTCAAATGCCATTGAAACAACGTTTACCTAAATTTGGTTTTACTTCACGTAAATCTTTAGTTCGCGCTGAAGTTCGTTTACACGAATTAAACCTTATCACTGGTGATGTTGTGGACATTCACGCACTTAAAGACGCTGGCCTAATCACACGTAATATCGTAGCTGTTAAAGTTATGTTATCTGGCGAAATTACTCGTCCAATTACATTACGTGGTATTGCAGTAACTAAAGGCGCACAAGCAGCTATTGAAGCTGCTGGTGGCAAAGTAGAGGAATAATACACAATGGCTACACCAGGAACGGCTACCTCACAAGGTAGTAAGGGCGCAGGCGGTTTGTCTGAGCTTAAACAAAGATTATGGTTCGTATTCGTTGCCTTAGTTGTGCTTCGTTTAGGGTCTTTTGTGCCAATCCCTGGTATTGACGCCGCTGTATTAGCTCAGTTCTTTGAACAACAAAAGGGCACTATCGTAGAGATGTTTAACATGTTCTCCGGTGGTGCACTTGAGCGAGCCTCAGTATTGGCACTTGGTATTATGCCGTACATCTCAGCTTCGATTATTATGCAATTGCTTACTGTGGTTCATCCCGCAATGGCAGAGCTTAAAAAAGAAGGTGAAGCTGGACGTCGTAAAATCAGTCAATACACACGCTATGGCACTTTAGTTCTAGCAACAGTACAATCGATAGCGATTGCCAGAAGTTTACCTGAAATGATGCAAGGGCTTGTTATAAACGCAGGCTTTAGTTTCTACTTCACTGCAGTCATTAGTTTGATCACGGGTACCATGTTTTTAATGTGGTTAGGTGAGCAAATTACTGAACGTGGTATCGGTAATGGTATTTCGATTATCATTTTTGCAGGTATTGTTGCTGGCATGCCATCCGCGGTTGGTCAAACAGCTGAAATGGCGCGTCAAGGTGAATTGCACTTATTAGTATTATTGCTTATAGGCGTTGTGGTATTTGCAGTAACTTTCTTAGTAGTATTTGTGGAACGTGGTCAACGACGTATTGTTGTGAACTACGCTAAACGTCAGCAAGGCCGCAAGGTGTTTGCTGCACAAAGTACACATTTACCGCTGAAAGTGAATATGGCTGGTGTTATACCGCCAATCTTTGCCTCAAGTTTAATCTTGTTCCCAGGCACGCTTGCGAGCTGGTTTGGTCAAGGTGACGGCCCCGTTGCTGATTTCTTACAAGGTGTTTCTCAGGCTATGTCGCCAGGACAACCTTTGTATGTGATGATGTTAGCGGCAGCAATTATATTTTTCTGTTTCTTTTACACGGCTCTTGTTTTCAATCCGCGTGAAACAGCAGATAACTTGAAAAAGTCAGGTGCGTTCATTCCAGGGATTCGTCCGGGTGAACAAACATCCAAATATATTGATAAAGTAATGACTCGTTTAACCCTTTGTGGTGCGGCGTATATTACCTTTGTCTGTTTGGTTCCACAGTTTATGATCATGGCGTGGGACGTTCAGTTCTACTTCGGCGGTACATCATTATTGATTATCGTAGTTGTGATTATGGACTTTATGGCACAAGTACAAACGCATATGATGTCTCATCAATATGACAATGTACTTAAGAAAGCAAACTTAAAAGGCTATGGTCGTTAGACCGAGCTGATTTAGTTAACGGAGTATAAAATGAAAGTACGTGCATCCGTAAAAAAGATTTGTCGTAACTGTAAAGTGGTAAAGCGTAAAGGCGTAATTCGCGTTCTTTGTGTTGAACCAAAGCACAAACAAAGACAAGGTTAAGAGCCTATTGTAGGCGAGATTTTAATCGCGCAGTAATGCGGGAACAAGTTCCCGCCTACAGTTAAATCTTTTAGAAGTGGCATTATGTAGATAACTCTGTATAATGCCGCTTCGATTTGCAGAAAAAGAGAATGGTTGGGTATCCTAACGGGCTTTCCAACCAAAGTAATTTTAATTATAAATAGGAGATGTGATTAGTGGCCCGTATCGCTGGCATTAACATCCCTGATCGTAAGCATGCAGTAATCGCCATTACTGCGATTTACGGTATCGGAGCTACACGTGCGAAAGCAATTTGTGCAGCTACTGGTATTGCTGAATCAACGAAGATCAGTGAATTAGACGAAGCAAAAATAGATTTGCTACGCGCTGAAGTGGATAAATTTACCGTTGAAGGTGATTTACGCCGTGAAGTTTCAATGAACATTAAACGTCTTATGGATTTAGGTTGTTACCGTGGCATTCGCCATCGTCGCAGTCTTCCTCTACGTGGTCAACGCACTAAAACAAATGCGCGTACCCGTAAAGGTCCTCGTAAGCCAATTAAGAAGTAAGAGGAACTAGACAATGGCTAAAACACCAGTTCGTACGCGTAAACGCGTAAAAAAACAAGTTGCTGATGGCATGGCTCATATCCATGCTTCTTTCAACAACACAATCGTGACTCTTACAGACCGTCAAGGTAATGCGTTATCTTGGGCGACTGCCGGTGGTTCAGGTTTCCGTGGTTCACGTAAATCAACTCCGTTCGCTGCGCAAGTAGCTGCAGACCGCGCAGGCGCTGTTGCAAAAGAGTTTGGCTTGAAGAATATTGAAGTGTTCGTAAAAGGTCCAGGTCCAGGTCGTGAATCTGCTATCCGTGCCTTAAATGCTGCTGGTTTTAAAATCACCAACATTACTGACGTAACACCTATTCCTCATAATGGTTGTCGTCCTCCGAAGAAACGTCGCGTTTAAGCGCTTTTTTTTAGGATAGTTGGAGAAAGAAAATGGCTAGATATTTAGGTCCTAAGTTAAAACTTAGTCGCCGCGAAGGTACAGATTTGTTCCTTAAAAGCGGTGTTAGAGCAATTGACACTAAATGTAAAATCGAAACAATACCAGGTCAACACGGCGCCCGTCGCGGTCGTTTGTCAGACTATGGTGTTCAACTTCGTGAAAAACAAAAAGTTCGTCGTATTTTCGGCGTGCTAGAAAAACAATTCAGTAATTACTACAAAGAAGCGGCACGTCAAAAAGGCAACACAGGTGAAAACTTGTTACAGCTTTTAGAGACTCGTTTAGATAATGTAGTTT
>MAAF01000120.1 GCA_002163005.1 Colwellia psychrerythraea
TCAGTGAATAAAGCTTGGGTTTTAGGTGATGATAGATTTAAGCAGCAAATAGAGAGGCAGCTCGGTGTGTCAGTTTCGCCCAAAGCAAGAGGTGGAGATAGAAAATCAATTAATTATCAAAGCAAAGGCTAGACAAGTAATCAATTTACCCTGACCCCTTTGATTTTATAATTTGAAGGCTGAGTTATCAACGAATAAGCGAGTAGATATTGTCATTCGAATGTCATAGATAGCAGCAAATTAGAGAAAGGTATTAAGGAATATTGAAACTCCGGTCTAATACGGAGAAAGAAAAGGTCATGAATGTAGGTGAAGCTTTAGTCTTACAAGCGTAGCGAAAAGAGGTATCATCATAAACCCAGCAGGTTTTAGATATGTTTTTGCTACCTGATTTGTGCCTGTCCCGAATTGTTTATCATAATCAGTCAAATCAATCGAAGTTAATTTGTTGTTTTATGAAACTAACAAATGGCTGCAGCTTTACAAGAACCAGTTGCTGCCCATGTAGAGGCACCCGTTGATGGGTTTTGTGTAGCAGTTAGGATATAAGTGTACGGGCCTCCAGAAATACCTGTTGAAGTTGCCGTGATTCTAACATCACCATCAGGCACAGGTTCTTGAGTGACAGGAACCGTTGCCGGAACAACATCCCGCATTTCTATTTCTATTTCAACTGATGCAACCATAGTTCCATTCGCCCAACCTGCTGCCGCTGCAGGTGAAGTTATCTGAGCACAATTACCGCCAGTAAGAATACAGATAACTACCGCGGATTTAGCTGGTGTGGTTGCTAGTATTACTTCCGCGAATTTAGCTTTGTTTACATAAGTATTATAAGCAGGCAGTGCAACTGCTGCTAAAATACCGATAATCGCTACAACGATCATTAATTCAATAAGGGTAAAACCCTTTTGTACCTTGATTACTAAATTGAAGTTTTTCATATTTTATATCTCCAATATTCTATTAATAAACTTGCAGAATCACGTTGATAGTAAGATATATTTGTAAGTTGTATTGCTTATAGCAGATTATATTTAACTGAATCGGAAATGATATAATGTCTACTATTTGGTTAGCAATTCAACATTATGTTTTGAACTAACGTATAAATACTATATTAATAGTTAAACATATCAGCCTAATTTATTTTAATACTGTAACGGGTAATGCTTGTTTCGTGTACTAAAGAATAAAAAAGCTCCCGAAGGAGCTTTATTGATTTATTAATAATAATTTTCATTTAAAAAAATGTTTTTATTAACAAAGACCTGCTGCAAGACATGAACCTGAAATTACCCAGACTGATGCTCCTGTCGTTGAATTTTCTGACGCCGTTAATATATAATCGTATGCTGTACCACTTAACTCTACCGAAGTCGCTGTAATTATAACGTTACCAGTAGCTATTTCGTCAGTAAGATCAGCAGGAGTTGATAGGTCTAATTCCATCTCAATTTCTACTTCTACCGAGTCAACTATAGGTCCATTAGCCCAACCAGCAGCAACTGTAGGTGATTCTAATGAAGTACAACCGCTGCCTGTTTGAATACAAATAGTAACAGCCGTTTTAGCTGCTGATGTTGCCAATACAACTTCAGAGAACTTAGCTCTGTCTGTATAAGTTTTATAAGCAGGCAAAGCTACAGCTGCCAAAATACCGATAATCGCTACCACGATCATTAATTCAATTAACGTAAAACCTTTCTGTGCACTTTTTTTCATAGTTTTTAAGTTTTTCATATTTGTACTTCCATTTAGTTTTTACGGGGGCTGACTGCATACTGCGACAAAATTTAATAAATGTAAAACTTTGTTGCAATTTTTTTTGTTTTTATTACTGGTCAATCACTTAGTGGTTACTTTGTGGTCAATTGTTAGCGAGATTTAACTAGATATTAACTTTTTTGAAATATTAGCCTCTGTTACCACAAATAACGCTAAGCCTTGCTAATATCAGTGTCAGCTCTTCGTTTATCAGCAATAGCATTGCTACTTATAAGTAGTAAATGGCATTTATTGAGAAAGATTAACTTTATTCAATAAATATAGGTGATTTTTACTAATTATTTCTGTATAATCCGCGCTCCCTACGTTACAAAAGCCTATTGTTTTGTGGTTTCTTTTTACTTTTAGTTAAAAGGTTCCCTATAAATAGTGGCGCTGGGCTCGATGCTCGAAGGGGCAATGGCGTAGTCCATTTAACCGGTAATTAGCATTTTTTAGGAAATGTTTAGATTATCATTTAAGTAACATTTTTAAGATTGGGTTTTTTAATGAAAACTTTTGTAGCAAAACCAGCAAGCGTACAACGCGAATGGTTCTTAGTGGACGCCGAAGATAAAACTTTAGGTCGTATCGCTACTGAAATTGCAACCCGTTTACGCGGTAAGCATAAAGCAGAATATACACCTCACGTAGATACTGGCGATTATATCGTTGTTATCAATGCTGAAAAAGTACGTGTAACAGGTAACAAAGCGAAAGGTAAAATTTACTACTCGCATACTGAATTCCCTGGTGGACTTAAGCAAATTAGCTTTGAAAAGTTAATTGAAAAAGCGCCAACACGCGTTCTTGAATTTGCAGTGAAAGGCATGTTACCTAAAGGTCCTTTAGGTCGTGAAATGTTCCGCAAATTAAAAGTATATGCAGGCCCTGAGCATGCACATACAGCACAACAACCACAACTTTTGGAGCTTTAAGCAATGGCTGATAATCAATATTACGGTACTGGTCGTCGCAAGAGCTCAACTGCTCGTGTGTTCATGAAAGCTGGTAACGGTGCAATCACAATAAACAAACGTGACATTTCTGAGTACTTCGGTCGTGAAACTGCTCGTATGGTTGTTCGTCAACCATTAGAGTTAGTTGAAATGTTAGAAAAGTTTGACTTCAACATCTCTGTAGTAGGTGGTGGTATTTCAGGTCAAGCTGGCGCGATTCGTCACGGTATTACTCGTGCATTAATGGTTTTTGATGAAACTCTACGTAGTGAACTACGTAAAGCTGGATTCGTTACTCGTGATGCGCGTAAAGTTGAGCGTAAGAAAGTTGGTCTTCATAAAGCACGTAAGAAGCCACAATTCTCAAAACGTTAATTTTCGTCATGCTCAGCATTTATGCTGCGTTGTTATCATTATTCGCCCCAGTTATTTAGTTAATCTACGAATTACCTAAAATATGCAGGGGCTCATAATTCAACGCCTTGCCTAAATGCAGAACATTTAGAAAATACAGTGTATAGATTCAGAGTTTATACATTTCAAAAACCGGCCTTGTGTCGGTTTTTTTATGCTTGCAATTTGGCAAGTCAACTTTTTATGAGAGTCTGGGATTATCATGACTCTGATGGATGTGGTTTGCGGCTTAAGGAGCAGCTCCTCATTGTGAATAAGTCCTATTAACTTGCTCTAATTATTCATTACTTACTCTATTTCAAAGTATTTCAAATTATTTCTGTTTTTACAGTGTCTAAGCCTCTTTTTACCTTGTAAAAAACACGCTATTTCTTTATGATCGTAAAAATTTTTTGTCGATATACCACTTGGTATGAATTTGATCTAACAAAAACAAACGCTGTGCTTGCTGGTTATTATAAATTTATTGCTTAGTTAGTCATAAAAATAATTGTTTTGTTAGTGTCTTAGTTGGAGAGTATGAATGAGCAATGTGCCTGTAAATAACGGCCGCAGACGCTTCCTGACCGCTGCTACTGCAGTTGTTGGTGGTGCTGGTGTGGTTGGGGCTGCTGTACCTTTTATTGCTTCCTGGAATCCAAGTGCTCGCGCGAAAGCAGCGGGTGCTCCAGTTGAAGTTAATATAGGTAAATTACAGCCTGGTCAATTAATCCGTGCAGAATGGCGAGGTAAACCCGTTTACGTAGTACGTAGAACGGAACAAACAGTTAATAATTTAGCTAAACATGATGACCAGTTGCGTGATCCTAATTCTGAGAAAGCCCAGCAACCTGTTTATGCAACTAATGCCTATCGTTCAATTAAACCTGAATTCTTAGTTGCTTTAGGTGTTTGTACTCATTTAGGTTGTGCGCCTACTCATCATGGCGGTGATTTCGACCAGTTCGTTGAAGGCGTTCCAAATGGCTTCTTCTGTCCATGCCATGGTAGTAAATTTGATATGGCTGGTCGTGTATTTCAAGGCGTTCCTGCACCATTAAATTTAGTGGTTCCAGAGCATTCTTTTATCAACGATGACACTTTGTTAATCGGTGTTAGCTCTGATGCAATTAAGGGAGATGCATAATGTTAATGAAATTAGCTACTGACTTCATGGGCTGGATTGATAAACGTTTACCTGTAACCGATGCTTGGAATAAACATTTAGCTCAGTATCCAGCACCAAAAAACTTTAACTTTTGGTACTTTTTTGGTTCTTTAGCCATGTTAGTACTAGTTAACCAAATTGTTACTGGTATTTGGCTAACAATGAACTACGAGCCATCTGGTGATGGTGCTTTTGCGTCTGTTGAGTATATCATGCGTGATGTCGACTTTGGTTGGTTATTACGTTACATGCATTCTACTGGAGCGTCTGCCTTTTTCGTCGTTGTATACATGCACATGATGCGTGGTCTTATGTACGGCTCATACCAAAAACCTCGCGAATTACTATGGATCTTCGGTATGTTGATCTTCTTAGTATTAATGGCTGAAGCTTTCATGGGTTACTTATTACCTTGGGGTAATATGTCATATTGGGGCGCACAGGTAATTATTTCCCTGTTTGGCGCTGTGCCAATTATTGGTGATGATTTAACGCTTTGGATACGTGGTGATTACGTAATTTCGGGTGCTACATTAAACCGTTTCTTTGCTTTACACGTTATTGCTATGCCATTGGTATTGGTTGTTCTAGTGTTCTTGCATATTCTTGCCTTGCATGAAGTGGGTTCAAATAACCCTGAAGGTATTGACATTAAAAAGCCTAAAGGCAGTGTTAAACCTGAAGAACTAAGTAAGTTTACTTTCCATAAACAATATAGTGAAAAATACGATATTGTTGATGCTGTACCTTTCCACCCTTATTATTCTGTAAAAGATATTATGGGCGTTGCTGGTTTCTTATTTTTATTCTGTTGGGTAATGTTCTTCGCACCAGAGGGCGGTGGCTACTTTATGGAAGCACCAAACTTTACGCCTGCGAATGGTTTGAAAACACCTGAGCATATTGCACCAGTATGGTATTTTGGTCCGTTCTACACCATTTTACGTGTTGTTCCTGATAAGTTATTAGGCGCAGTTGCTATGTTTGGCGCTATCGTGATGTTATTTGCCTTACCATGGTTTGATCGTGGCATAGTTAAATCTGTTCGCTACCGTTCAAAATTACATTTAGTTAACTTAATTCAATTCGCTATTTGTTTTGTTGTTCTTGGCGCTTTAGGTACTATGCCTGCAACACCAACGGCTAATTTAATTGGTGTCATTGCTAGTTTTGGTTATTTTGGTTTCTTTATTGCTTTGTGGTTCTACAGCAAAAATGAAAATACTAAACCAGTTCCAGAAAGGATTGCAGACTAATGAAAAAATTAATTATAGCCGCTACTTTCGGCATACTTTTCAGCGTAACGACACTTTTGTCGTTCACTGCTGTTGCTTCAGGGCCTAGCATTCATCTAGATAAAGCTAATAATGATTTATCGGATAAAGAGTCTTTGAAAAAAGGTTTTAAAACATATCTTAACTATTGTTTAGGCTGTCATCAGTTACAATACCAGCGTTACAATCGTACTTTTGACGATTTAGGTATTGATAAAGCTGATGGTATTGCTAACTACATGCCTACAGGTGATAAAGTTGGTGGTCATATTCTAAATACCATGCCAGAAAATGAAGCGGCAAAATGGTTTGGTAGCGCGCCACCAGATTTAACTTTGGAAGCACGTTTACGTAGTCCTGATTGGATTTATACTTACTTACGTTCTTTTTATATTGATGAATCACGTCCATTTGACGTAAATAATACAGTATTTAAAGATGTAGGTATGCCGCATGTTTTACAAAATTTGCAAGGTGTAAGTACTTTAGTTGTACATAAAGAGCTTGACGAACATGGCGAAGAGCACGAAGTCTCTAGCTTATCACCAGCAATGGGTGGTAGTTTAACTGCTGAAGAGTATGATGTAGTAGTACGTGACTTAACAAACTTTTTAGAATATGTTGGTGAGCCGAATAAACTTGAGCGTAAAGCGATTGGTTATTGGGTATTAGCTTTCTTATTCTTCTTCTTTATTATTTCTTATTTCCTTAAGAAAGAGTATTGGAAAGACGTACACTAAGTTATTATTGCAATAAATTTCAGGGGGGATTCGATAGTCAAATATCGAATTCCCCTTTATTAGTTTTTAAAGTAATAGCAGTTTCATTAATTATATGATCTACTTTATACGCAGGAGAAATAGCCAAATACAAGGCATTTATTTGAATAACTAGTTGTTCTAATTATTAAATAAATAACGACGTAGTTGGTGATTTAGCAAGTAGAAATGATCACATAGTTTGTGAAATTCCTATAAACGATTTTAGGAGGCTCTATGGCCGTAGCAGCAAATAAACGCTCTGTGATGACGTTGTTCTCTCATGCAGATGATATGTATAGTCATCAGACACGCATTGTTCTAGCAGAAAAAGGTGTTGGTGTTGACATCAACTTAGTTGATTTAGCTAACTTGCCTGAAGACCTATTGGACTTGAATCCATATGGTACAGTACCGACTTTAATTGATCGTGAATTAGCACTATATGAAGCTAAAATCATTGTTGAATATTTAGACGAACGTTTTCCTCATCCACCATTGATGCCCGTTTACCCTGTGGCACGTGGTCGTAGCCGTTTATTGATGCATCGCATGGAGCAAGATTGGTATAGTCTTACTAAAGTGATTATGTCTGGCACTGCAACAGAAGCAGCAAAAGCGCGTCAAGAATTAAAAGAGAGCTTACTAAGTATTGCGCCAATTTTAAACGAAGCACCCTACTTTATGAGTGAAGAGTACAGCTTAGTTGATTGTTATTTAGCACCTTTATTATGGCGTTTGCCTGTATTTGGTATTGAATTAACTGGTCAAGGTTCAAAAGAACTTAAAACGTACATGTTACGTGTGTTTGAACGTGAATCATTTCAGGCGTCATTGACTGAAGAAGAACGTGAATTACGCTTTGGTCATCCAGCATAATGGATGACGCAACACCTAACTCAATGAGCTCGAATAAGCCTTATTTAGTTAAGGCTTTTTATGAGTGGATTTCAGATAATGACCTAACGCCATACATTATGGTAGACGTTAATGTTTACGGTGTGTTAGTGCCGACGAGTTATGTTGCTGATGGGCAGATTGTTTTAAATGTTGCCAGTTCAGCTGTTGGTACTATCGCATTGGGTGATAAAGCTATTGAGTTCAGCGCCCGTTTTGGCGGTAAATTAGAGCACATTACCGTACCTTATGGTGCTATAGGTGCTATATACGCTAAAGAAAATGGTGCAGGGACTTCATTACCAATTGAACATCCTATTGAGGATGAAGATGAGGTGGTTGATGTCATTCCTGAAAAACCAAAGTCTACGTTAAGTAGTGTTGCTTCAACGGGTAGTGAGACTGAAAAGTCGAACAAGCCAAAGGGAAAAAGTAAAGTTAGTCTAAAAATTATTAAATAGTTTTAACTTGTTTTTTATATATGCAAAAACCTGTAAATATCTTTGATATTTACAGGTTTTTTTTGTTTTAATTTCAGTAGTATAAGTAAGTGTTAGATATATTCAAAGGCTTTAAATACGCGGCTGACACCGTTAATGTTACGCGTGATTTCTACCACAATATTAGCTTCTTTTTGAGTTACTAAGCCTAAAAGAAATACTTCAGAATTCTCAGTGACAACTTTAATATCTTTCGCATTGACTTCGCCGTTAGCAAGCAAAGCAGATTTGACTTTAGATGTGAGCCAAATATCATTACTTTGCGTGGTTATAGCGGTCGTAGAGCCAATCCGAATTTGATTATGTATGGTCACAATATCGGGTACATCTTGGATGGTTTTTATCGCGAGATCTCTCAAGTAGCTGTTAGGTGCTTGACCAATAACTAATACAGTGCCATTCATACTAACGACATGTAAATTAGTGTTATTAGATAATGCCTTTTGCTTGTTCAATTCATTATGAGCGATAAACTCAATACTTTGGTCGTCAATTTGTTTACTGAAAGTTCGCCTATCAGCCACTATAGAAGCTCCCGCGGTAACGGCAACGACAGTGGCAACTGCACAACCTTGCAACGCTGAAACTAGCATGAGAAGTCCTGCAATTTGTGCAGTTTTTCCCTTAACTAATACCGATAATCCATTCTTTATAATAGGCATTTAGGACTCACTTTGTGGGAAAAGAGTACTATCGATGATCTCACAAAGACTATGTAAAACAACTAAGTGAACTTCCTGAATTCTTGATGTTCTTGCAGAAGGGACACGTATTTCAACATCGCTCTCACCTAATAACCCAGAAATATCACCACCGTCGAAACCGGTTAAGGCAATAATTGAAATATCTCGAGATACAGCACTCTCAATTGCTTTAACTACATTACGGGAGTTACCACTGGTAGAGATAGCTAATAGTACATCGCCGTTATGTCCGAGTGCTCTTATCTGCTTGGAAAAAACTTCATCGTATTGGTAATCATTAGCGATAGAAGTGATAGTAGAAATATCACTATTTAGTGAAATTGCCGGTAGGCTAGGGCGTTCAGTTTCATATTTATTGAGTAATTGGGCACAAAAATGTTGAGCATGGCCAGCAGAGCCGCCATTGCCACAAGAGATAATTTTATTGCCGCCTAGTAGGCATTGAACCATCATCATACCTGCCTGTTCAATAGATGGCCCTAACAACTCGCTAGCGGCAATTTGTGTTTGAATGCTTTCGGTAAAATTGTTTTTGATCTGTTCTAGCATGGAAAACTGACTCCGCGACTATATAAATAAAATTAGAAGGTTAAAAGGCATTCTTTAACCAAGTAACCTGTGGTTGAACAATATCGCCTTCAAGGGTTACCACATCAATACGACAGGGAGTATTATATTCATTTAAGCCGCGTTGATGTAGATAAAATGTTATGCAATGTTTAACCTTTTTCTGTTTACTCGCTGAAATTGCTGCAATAGCACCACCGAATCCTTTGCTTTTACGGTATTTTACTTCAACAAAAACATAGGTATTGCCATCAAGCATAATGAGATCAACTTCACCTTGGCGAGAGTGAAAATTTCTTTCAATAAGAATTAGCCCTTGCTTAGACAAGTACTGTTCAGCAAAGCTTTCAGTAATTTGTCCTTTGTCCGTACTTGTTGTGTCTTTAGCTGAGGTTTTATTATTCCATAGCAATAGAAACTACCTTATTTTTATTGTAAACACCCCAAAGTAAACTGCGTGTCAACACGCTATTTTCATTCAGTTTTAGCACACCTGTTTGTCCCCAGTACTGAAGATAAGGAGCTTGTTGCATTAAAGGTATTTGATTTATCAACTGGTAACTGTCATATCCCATGGCGAAAAGACGTGATAAGCCATCACTACGCTTTGGCCAAAGCTGTTGGCTAAGAGCTGCTAATTCAGTATTCTGCTCATTGGCTAATAACCAAGGAATTTCAGTAAAAGTTAATCCTTGTAAATCACTATTACTACTGTAATCGCTTTGGGTACTGTGGCTTCGTGAACTCGCATAGACAGGAATTATTTTAGCAAATTCACTTATGTTGACCTCTATATAAGGTTTTACCAAACGTGTTTGTTCAGGAGTACCAACAAGGTAAATCATATCAATATCGCGTCGATTACGGGTTTTAGTTTTAATACTTTGATTTAAACGACTTTTGAGCTTAGTAATACGAGCCTTACTTTTATCAACCGATAAACTGGCTTTTACATTGGCTTGCATTTGAGCGCCAGTATCGTAATACACAACCTCAATGGTGTTACCTGTTATTCGCTGCCATTGTTTGACAAAGGCTTGGGCAATTCGTTTACTAACAATGTTTTTTTGGCTTAATACAACTGGGTGCTTAAAATGTTGGCGACTCAATGTTGCCGCTGCTTGTTTGGCTTCATCCTCTGGGCGCATGGAAAGTACAGTATGCTGACTGGTTAAGGAAGCTTTTGCTGGGATATTTAACAGCAAAGTATCAATGGCTTTGTTATTTTTTGTTGGCTGCAAATAGCTCTTTATCGCTGAATCGCTGTCGATAGCAGTGATATAATCAGCTGCTTTATTCTGATTATTTACTGATGTGTTTATAGTGTCCTCGACTTTATTAATATCAAATAAGCCTGAACTGGCGTTTAGCATCTGGTCATTTTGCGACTGTGTCTGTGCACTTGTATGCTTGATGTATTTGTCGACATTGGATTTAAGCAATGGGCCAATGACATAGTCTATTTTTAATGTTGTAAAATCATTGGTTAATCCGTACCAATTGACAGTTTTACTATCGACAAAATGCAGGTTTTTAGTTTCATCGTTAGCAAAGCTAGCCAAAATTCCTTGCTGGATTGCTCGCCCAGCGGATTGTTGCCTGCCACTTAATGGCAAGATCACCGCAATATTTTTAATTTCTTTCGGGGAGATAGCGTGAGTAGAAAGCTGTTTTGCGATGATATTAGCGGGGTGGAGTTTGTACTTATTTTGCCATATGTTCAGGTGATATTGCATTTGCTTTTGATTGCCACCAAATTTATTAGCTAACATAGTTAACGTTAGCCAACCTTTACTATCAGGTGCTTTATCCAAAGCAAGCAAGTTCAGTTGCCATTGAGATAGCGTCTGAATATTTTGCCAAATATCTGTTATTTTTTGTTGGCTTTGTGCCTTATCGGGGGTAACTGAAAACTCAAATAATTGTGCATTTAAAGCAGAAATAGGTTGCTCTTCGTTATGAAATGCAGCACTTAATAATCGGTAATATGTCGCGGTGAGTGTGATGCTATTTTCAGTAGCGTATTGTTCAAGTTGATTGAGCTGTAAATGACTCTCATCGTAATAACCCAGTTTCTGTAAACTACTTGCTTTAATTAGCACTAGCTGTAGTTTCTCTTGAATAGCATTCACTACATTTTCATCGATCAGTGGCAGGGTTTTATCTGCAAGCCAAAGCGCTTTTAAATAATTTTTTTGCTGATAAAACAGCTTAGTCGCAATAAGCAATTGACCTACCGCAGCATTGGTATCTAATCTTTTAGCAAGTTCAACATGTTGCTCAGCCGATAATGCCCCAGCATTGACAGCAATCTCTTCAATTTCTGTGAGAGCTTGAGTCTGTGACGTTGGCTCGGGAGCTTGCTTAGTACTGCAACTTGCAAGAAAAGTAAGCAATAGGGCAGGTAACACTCGAGATTTAAAATATTGAAAATGCATTGAAAAGTAATCTACTCTTGTTGGCTTTAATCTTACAAGTAAGCACGCTGTTTTTAACACAATAAATAAATCCGTGCATATTGGTATCAGTATGGGGTTATAATAAACGCCTACGAAGTGAGTCACAACTAATAAATACCCATGTTACTTCAGAATGCGGGGTTCAGCTGGAATTAGAAACGGCTTTAGGTAAGGCATTGATTGAAGAGAATAGTTATTCTATTGTCGAAATTAATAACGCAACATAAAGCGTTTCTAAATCAGCCCTGTGGGGATTCCTGAGGAAATCATGCTCATCGTTGCCTCTCTTTTTAAGGGAACAACCCTTAATAAAAAGAGGCGCCTTGATCATGAATTGCTCAGGTATCCTGAAACACGCATTTTGAGGTATCATGGGTATATGCCTAATCAAGTGAAGTAAGTTTACATGAGTGAAACAACCCTAACCCCAGCTACTCTTTATATTGTCGCAACCCCAATCGGTAATTTAGGCGATATCAGCCAAAGGGCAATTGATATATTAACGCAAGTTGATGTTATTGCGTGTGAAGATACTCGCCATACCGGAAAATTGCTGTCGGCATTTTCTATTAAAAATAAAACCATGTCATTACATGACCATAATGAGCGTCAACGCCAAGACCAAGTGGCGAGCATGTTACAAGAAGGCAAAACTATTGCGCTTGTCTCTGATGCAGGAACACCATTAATTAGTGATCCTGGCTTTCATCTAGTTCGTCATTGTCGAAGCCTTGGTTTACAAGTTTCACCTATCCCGGGTGCCTGTGCGGCTATTTCAGCTTTATCGGTTGCGGGTTTGCCTACTGATCGATTTAGCTTTGAGGGTTTTTTACCCTCTAAGTCAGGAGCCAGACAAGCAACATTAACAGCTTTGGCTGATGAACCTCGTACCATGGTTTTTTATGATGCTCCACGAAGAGCTATCGATACAGTTCAAGATATTGTTACAACTTTGGGCGGTGAGCGCTATATCGTTATCGCTCGAGAGTTAACTAAAACGTTTGAGACTATTCACAGCGATACCGCTGAAAACCTACTTGCTTGGTTAGAACAAGACGCTAATCAGTTAAAAGGTGAGATGGTACTGATAATTGAAGGTTATAAAGCGACGGAAAATGAAATATCAGCAGAGGTGATTAATACGCTAAAATTACTACTAGCAGAGATGAAACCAAAAAAGGCGTGTGCTATTGCTGCGGAAATATACGGCGTGAAGAAAAATGCGTTATATGAAGTCGCTTTAGGACTTAAGTAACACGACAAGAACATGATAATTATTTGAGTGAACGTTTTATAAAAAATTAAGGTAATTCGTCATTCCCGAGGTATCCGATCGGGAATCCACATGACTTAAGTAAACACATTGAGTAAAGACTAACTAAGTATGGACATTCCCACTAAATAGGGTAAAATTCGCGCCGAGTTGACCAGACAATCGCTGCTTTATCGTTGTATTTCAAACTTCGGTTTGATGTAGACAGATAAGGGGGAGGAAAGTCCGGGCTCCAATGAGCAGGGTGCCAGGTAACGCCTGGGCGGCGTGAGCCGACGACAAGTGCAGCAGAGAGAAGACCGCCGATGACCGCTTGCGGAACAGGTAAGGCTGAAAGGGTGCGGTAAGAGCGCACCGGATTGCTGGTAACAGTAATTGCAGGGTAAACTCCACCTGGAGCAAGACCAAATAGGGTTTCATGATTATTAAAACGCAAGTTTCGATAATATAAGCGTGGCTCGCGTGGAAACCGGGTAGGTTGCTTGAGCTATAGAGCGATTTATAGCCTAGACGAATGATTGTCATCTCCTTAGGGAGCTACAAAACCCGGCTTATGTGGTCAACTCAACTAATTTAGTAACCGCTTGATCTATTTGTAATAGTTCAAGCGGTATTCTAAAATCCTTTCAAATCAAATCGTTACACTCAATAAATGGTACACGGTTAGGTACACGGCCTAGAGTTTCACTCTCTTAAATTTAGTCATCATTTTTATCCCCAACTTTCAAATAATCACGTTCAAAGCTTCTCTACGGAATTGATTTAGGCTCAACGTCTTGCCTGATAAACTTTCACTCAATTTTAATTTTTCAAAAATAGCATCATCAATATTTTACAAAATAGTGGTACACACTTTGGTACGCGGTTGTTAAATATTGGCAAGCTTGAGTGAGCAACGTGCAGGCAGTGTCTGGTTTTAAATATTTATACCTGAGGAAGAGTACTTTTTATGTAAGAGTAAAAGTACCTAAGCGGCTTGGCGCAAGGGAGATAAAGCTTTGTCTGCGGACTGAAAAGCTATGTGTTGCAGTGATAATTCTAGAAGGGTTATTGCCTCTTGTTTCAAAGCTAAAACAACTTGTTATTAACCACTACACCATTACCGCGGGAGCGGTTTAGTTCTTTGTGCGCATTAAAGAAGTAAAATTTTTAAGTTTTGAATGTTTGTCGAGGTCAACTGAACATCAGTTAGTTGACCTAAGCAAGTCGACAGCGGAATTTAAATAATTGGTATAGCGGACGTTCCCAAAATCGCTTTTTAAGACTCATTTTATGATCAAAAGAGCAACATACAGCTATAGAATGAAAACAATAGCTATGACGGCTGCAAGCCCATGTCTGTCTGGTTAGATACAACTTATAAATCTGAAGTGTCAGTTCAAGTTTGAGTAACCACAGATATTTATACACTTTGATTTTAAAGACTGTTATTGGCTTTTTGCAGCTTCCATTTTTTGTTCTATAAGTTGTAGCAGTTGTGAATTTAACATGACTAGTTCCGACTCCATGGTTTTAGCCTTTTCATTATTACCGCTTCTACGCTCTTGAGCTAATTCTGCTGTTAATTTAGTTATTTTTTCTTGTAATTCTGCGATTTTTTCATCTAATGTTCTTTGCCCTTCACCTTCGGCCTCATTAACATCCTCTTTGCCCATTATTTTTCTCATGGCTGTTTGATTTGTATCATCAACGCTTTTTTGACGTGCTTCTTCAGAAATATTGACTTGATCTGATTGAGAGTTTACTGATAGTTTTTTTTCAGCTGATGAAGCTTGGTTTACTTCATCTAACTTAGATGCAGAGACAGACTCTTGATAAATAGGAATATTGACCTGCATATTTTCGGTATAAAGTTTCATCTGATGAATATCCTTTTCTTAAGCTTTCGTAGTTGTTTTTATAAGTAGTCGCTGTCTATAGTATTATCGGCAGCCATTAGAAATACTGAATATTTTTAGTGTTAACTGACCTTTACCATACCTCTAAAATTAGCCACACCTTGAGTATAAGTAATATAAACAGCCTATCCGATATACGTAATCCATAGTGTGAACGGAAAAACATCTGCTTATAGCGATGACATCAAACCAAAAATATAATGGTTTCATTTTCGGATATAGCAGACGTTTAGTTTAAAGTATCTATGACTGCTTTGGTGGCTTTGTTCACATTCAGCTTTAACGGCTTATTGGCAAAAAGTAATCATCAATACACAGTTGCTTTCATCCATCGAGAACGTCCGCTATAGAGAAACTGCTAGCATAAGGTGGTTGTTCATCCATGTCCGTTGTAGATCAAAACATACAAATATTTTCAGTTTAAATTTTCAAATGCTAATGTCTTCAGTGTGTTGCACTGACCGTTTGAAATCACAGCGCTTAGTTGACATGGCCTAGTGGCGGATCTTAACGACAACTGATCGCTAAAAGAAGACATTAAGTTTAATGCCTGTAACGCAAGTTTAAGCTGTAATTCAACATAGTGATTGCATATACAACTATGTTGCACTAGTCTTATACATATGTTTTCGCTAGTTTTATACACATGTTTGAAGAATGCCTGTATTTCAATAGTAACGCTTTAGCGCGCACGGTAACCCGAGTTTGGACCGAGGCTTATAAACCCTTTGGTTTGTCACCGCCTCATGCCTTTATGCTGCGAGTCGTTCTTGCCAATCCAGGTATCATGCCACGCGAATTAGCCAAAGAGCTTAGTCATTCCCGTTCAACAATCACTCGCTTTCTCGACAGTTTAGAAAAACGTAATTTATTGGTACGAAAAATGACAACGCTGGATGGAAGAGAAGTTCAAGTTTATCCTGCAAAAGATGCTATAGACATTCACGATAAACTTGATCAAACCGGCAAAAACTTAACTAAGTTAATGGGAGAAATTATTGGACAAGATGATCTTTCTATAACTATTTCTAACCTGAGGAAAATGCAACATATCTTAGAAAGTAATTAATTTTTTTACCTTAATAGTTGTATATGCAATTACTTTTATTTCATTAAATACATAGGAGAACAAAATGCCATACATAAACATACGTCTTGGCGATGCCTTGAGTAACGCACAAAAAGATCAACTTTACCAAAAAACAACCCTTTTCATGAATACAATTATGGGAAAACGCCGTGAAGTTACGGTGGTACATATTCAGGAGTCAAAGTCGTATCAATGGGCAACTAATGGCTTAACCCTAACAGATGAGGATCCAGTTGGTGTATTCGTTGATATAAAGGTTACAGAAAGAACTAACACGCCCGAAGAAAAAGCCGAAATGATTTCTCAGACTGTAAAAATGCTGGAAGATGTAGTTGGCACTATACAGGAGGCCTGCTATGTAATTATTGATGATATCCCTGCAAACTCATGGGGATATAATGGAAAAACTCAGTCAGCACGCGCTAGTTCGACATTATAAATGCAAAATAACAACTTCAAACGGAACAAGAATTTTATTCCGTTTGATGTGAGCGTTATTGATACTAAATCTAATCAAAATCATTGATTGGTGCACCTTCGCTAACGACCGCATTGTCGAGTCAGTAGGGGTTAGATAAGGAAAAGGTAACGTCAGCTATTGTATCAACAGTGACCAAAAAACGCCTACAACATTGACCTTTGCTAACGACCGTTTTGTGGCAGCTAGTGACCTTAGAACAATGAACACTGGTAGTTTTGCCCTCATCAAAAGCTAACGTCAAAAAGTGCGCTAAGGCGACATGAAAATTTGAATATGCCAGAAAAATTTACAGTCAACTATGTGATCCTAAAGCAGTCACCTTGAATCACACTCCCCAGTAACAGAAGCTGGTACTTTGAGTAGAAAGCGGACATCGATGTTTTGTGAAACCATGATGATATTCAGGTAACACTAACCGAAATTTACTGCTCGTTTGTGGGGCAAGTTTATGCTCATTGCTACCTGTGGCATACCATCTTAGAGCGCTAACTTTTTTCACTAAGAAGGCATTACTAGTTACTTATTTAGTGATGAATAACATGTCAGCTTTTCAAGCAAAGTGAATATCTACATCACAATGTTTTTCACATTGATTCATAAAAAAAATATTGTTCGAAATTTAATCATAAAGAATACGGTCTGCTACTTATCTACTATATAAATGTTTTAGGAGCTCACTATGAAATATTTAGTATTAGGCACATATAAACCCCATATAAAAGAAATTGTTACTAACGCATTCTATTTTCTTGTTTTTTTCTTTTTACTTATACCAACCAGCTTTGCTACAGATGTATCAACAAGCTTTGAAACCACTAATATTAGTGGTTCATTTACATTGGGCACTTCACCGAAAACAGTTACTTTTACCAATGGGGAAGCTAAATTTGCAGGTATTGCTTCTTTGTACCATAGCGGTTCGCAAGCTTTTATGGTTCAAAACGACACCACGACAATAACCTTTGAAACAGCTGCCGCCTCGATCAATGTTTTTCTTAAAGCACAGTCAGGTGCTGTTGGGGCGGAAGTGAATATCTATGATATTAATGAAAATTTAGTTGATAGCTACAGTGCAACAACATCATGGCAAGAAATAGCGATTGTATCTACTGTTGGCATAACTCGTATGGAATTAGTAAACATGACTTCAGTCTATGCTGTATTTGATGACTTTAGTTTTACGGCAATGACAGAAGCACCTCCTTCAGAAGACCCCGTTAAGTTAACAAATCCGCTAACGTTACCCATTTTTAGTGGTGGCCTAAAACTAAAATTAGAATTGTTATCACAAGGTTTAACAGCGCCATTATGGGGAGTAGCTGCACCAACAATCACTGAGTATATGTATATTATTGATCAAATTGGCATTATTTGGTCAATTGAACTAACTACCGGTAATAAAGTGGTTGTTGCTGACTTATCATCTTTGCTCGTTGATATTGGTATTCCTGAATTTGGTGGCTTTGATGAGCGAGGATTATTGGGTATTGCCTTTCACCCACAATTTGCCAGTAACAATAAGCTTTATACTTATAGTTCACAACCTAATGAAACAGCTGATTTTACCACGATGCCTGACGGATTCACGGCAAATCATCAAGGAGTATTAACTGAATGGCAAGCAACAATAGGCGGAAGTGCTGGTATCATTTTTGATGTAAATTCAGCGCGTGAAATATTGAGGATAGATGAACCGCAATTTAACCATAATGGTGGGGCTATCTCTTTTGATACAAATGATCTGCTATATGTTGCCATAGGTGATGGTGGAGGGGCTGACGATATGGATGGTCAAATATTTATTGATCAAGCTATGGTTGGGCACGGTGAGACGGGAAATGGCCAAAATAAGGATAATATTTTAGGTACTATTATTCGTATCGACCCTTTAGGTAATAATAGTGCTAATGGTCGTTACGGTATCCCTGCTTCAAATCCCTTTGTTGACCAAGTAGGGCTTGATGAAATCTTTTCCTATGGTTTACGTAACCCTTACAGGCTTTCATTTGACCAACAAACAGGTATTTTATATGCCGCCGATGTCGGACAAAATGATATTGAAGAAGTAAACATTATCACTTCTGGCGCCAATTATGGTTGGAACATTAGAGAAGGCAGTTTTGGTTTCTTTGCCAATGGCAACGAAGATGGTTATGTTTATCAACAATTAGATAGCATGAATACAGTAGATCCAATAATTGAATATGATCATGATGAAGGTGTAGCCATTATTGGCGGCTTTGTTTATCGAGGGGCAACTTATAATGAAATGCAAGGCAACTACGTCTTCGGAGATTACAGCGGTCGATTATTTTATATTAATAACGAAGGTACAATGTCTGAATTTCAAGATGCTGATGAGCTAAACGTAGGAGCTGTGCTTGGTTTCGCACAAGATAGCCAAGGAGAGTTATACGTTCTAGCCAATACAAATGGAGTTCCTTCAGGTACAAGTGGTAACGTCTATAAAATATCACTTTTACCCAACAATTCACCCACAGCTGATGCAGGAGAAGATCAAACGGTGAATGAAGCCACGCAAGTTACCTTAAATGCATCGCTAAGTAATGATCCCGATGGTGATACAATTAATTTTGAATGGCTGCAAAGTTCAGGCACTTCAGTATCATTAAATGATAATACCAGTGCAACACCAAGTTTCACTGCTCCGAGCGTAAATTCAACCACCACATTAACGTTTAAAGTTGCCGTGAACGATGGTCATCTTTTTACAACTAGTGAAGTGACAATTACGGTAAATGATGTACCTGCCCCCCAACCTCCTGTATCTAATACTTCGTCTGGCTGTTTTATTGCAACAGCTGCGTTTGGTAGTTATTTAGCTCCTGAGGTTAAAGTCTTACGAGAATTTCGAGATCAATACTTAATAACTAATAAAGTAGGGAGGTATTTAGTTAATGGGTATTACAGGTATTCTCCACCTATTGCTCATTACATAGCGGATAAAGCTTGGCTGAAGCACATAATAAGAGGATTTCTCTGGCCTGTTATTTACGGCCTTAAATACCCATTTATAGCACTTTTTACATTAATTTTGATGTTCTCTGCCATATTGAAATATATGAAAAAGCAAAGAATTAGAAAATGTACCCTCTTACTTCCAAAAAATACATAAATATTGTTGATGAATAAGGTAAATTATCAAAATTGTCATTGTAGTGGTTAAATAATTCTGGCCACCAATTTATAGTTCTATTTCGTTAAGGGTGGCGTTAGCGCCATAGAATATATATCCTAATGTCAGCTATCCCTGAAGATAGCTGACATAAAAAAGGAGTTTATTGCTCTAATAATTTTGACCGCTTTGTGGTAAAAGTTAGCGTTAACCATTAGCTTTCAGCTAACGCTTTGTAAACTGTCGCTCTAGCACAGCCAAGGGTTTTGGCGATCTGTAATTTATTTAGTCCTTCGTCATACTTTTCTCTGATCTTATCTCGTAGAACCTCATTCACAGGTTTGCCTTTGTAAATACCTTTCTCTTTGGCAATGGCTATACCTTCGCGTTGACGTTCTAGGGTCATGGCACGCTCAAATTGGTAAATACCACCAAGCAGAGTCAGCATCAGTTGTTGCATAGGGCTATTATCTCCATTGAACTCAAGATGTTCTTTATGGAAATGAAGGCTAATGCTTTGCTCTGTGAATTCTTTAACCAACCGCAGTAAATCCTCGGTGTTACGTGCCATTTTGCTAATGTCATGTACATGAACAATATCTCCTTCGCGGGCATATTCAATTAGCTGTTTTAGCTGTGGACGATTTGTATTTTTCCCACTGCATTTTTGTACCGTGTGTTTTGGGTCTTAGAACTCCACACTAACTGGCTATTTAGCTAGCCTCAAGACTTGAAATAGACACTATTAGGCAACGAGAAATACGGCTGTTTTGACTACACTTAAAATGTACACTGATAATCTAACCAGTAACATTTTATTATCCATTTTTGAGAAGTAATTGAGATTATTAATACTTCGTTTTTGAATTTAGTTAAATCTCGCTGAATCCGTAGATTTACAGCGTGCTTAAAATGCACACCGATGATCTATTAAATAACAAACATTCCCATAAATTCATTAACTGGCATTGCTTCCAACTTCGCTTTGTCAGTACATATGTTATAAATTGATTCTACTCGGTTTACTGGGAAACGGGTAGCAAGGTTCATTTTAAACTTAGCTTCAAGTATTGGAATCGCTTCTGTGCGACGATTACGGTGACCAAGTGGATATTCCACAACAATATGTTCTGTGCTGCTGCCATCTTTAAAAAATATTTGTATGCCGTTGGTTATTGAGCGTTTCTCAGGATCGTGATATTCAGCAGTCCATGTTTTATTTTCTGTCACTTGCATTTTACTACGTAATTCATCAATTATTGGGTTAGCAGCATGGAATGAATCGCCATACTGCTCAGCAACTAAATTACCAAAGATAAGTGGTATCGCAACTATATATTGTAAACAGTGATCTCTATCTGCTGGGTTGGCTAAGTCTCCAACCTTAGAGATAATGCGAATCGAAGATTCATGTGTTTTTAATTCAATCTTATCAATATCATCCAGACGATTTTTAACTTTATCGTGTAATCTGACCGCAGCTTCACATGCAGTTTGAGCATGGAATTCTGCCGGGAAAGAAATCTTAAATAAGATATTCTTCATAACGTATTCGCCGTATGGACGTTGGAATTTAAATAGTCGTTCTGCTGGCTTTTTAAGCTTTAAATCAGTATTTCTCTGACTGAAAGAGACATCGTAGAAGCCCCATTGTGGTGTGGTTAATACACCTGGAATACCCATTTCGCCTCGCATCACCATATTGGCCAACTGCACCGCGCGAGAGGTCGCATCACCTGCGGCCCAGGCCTTACGTGAACCTGTATTTGGTGCATGGCGATATGTACGTAATGATGAACCATCGACCCATGAATGAGAAATCGCAGCCATGATCTGCTCACGATCACCACCCATCATTTTAGTAACGACGGCAATTGTAGCTAAACGTACTAATAAAACATGACATAAACCGACACGGTTAAAGCTATTTTCAAGTGCCATGACACCTTGAATTTCATAAGCCAAGACCATGTTTTCTAATATAGAATACATAGTTAACGGCTCAAAACCATCAGATAAGCGGACCTGGGAAATATGATCGGCAACGGCTAAAATTCCTCCCAAATTATCAGAAGGGTGACCCCACTCAGCGGCTAGCCAGGTATCATTAAAGTCTAACCAACGGATAATACAGCCAATATCCCAGGCCGCTTTAACCGGATCCAAACAGAACTGAGTACCTGGTACATGAACCCCATTTGGTACTATAGTACCTTCAACAATCGGTCCTAATAGTTTTGTGCATTCAGGAAAGCGAAGTGCTAATAAACCACAACCCAAGGAATCAATTAAGCAGTGACGTGCAGTATCAATCGCTTCAATACTTTTAACTTTGTAAGTTAAAACATAATCAGCAATATCTTGAATTTCCTGATCATATTCAGGGCGGTTACTTAATTCAGTATTAGTTGATTCAACATTGGTACTCATAGTCATTCTCTTTAAATAACTTTAATAATAATTTCAGCTATTTCGGTCTTATCGATAAAATATTCCTAAGCAGGGTTTTATTAGTATAGATTAGTTACTTTCAAAATTTATCTAGTAAACGCGGAGGTTTTATCGGAATGAAAAAATAGCCGTGGCTAAATTTTACCTTCTGTTACTCATCCTGATTGCCAGCTAGCTTTTTCTGATAAAAGGTCAAATATGTCTCATATTTTTAAAGTAGGACTATAATAGTACTATATTGGAGGCGTTATGTTACGTGTGAACAAGTTAACAGATTATGGTTCGGTGATCTTGGTCTATTTAGCTCGCTATCCTGGCGAAAAAATAAGTGCGGTAAGTTTGGCAAAAGCCGTTTTTTTACCTCCCGCCACGGTTAGCAATTTATTAAAAAAAATGGTTAATAACGAATTATTATGCTCAACTCTTGGAAAACATGGGGGGTACCAACTTGCCAGACCCGCAGAACAAATATCCTTAGCAGAAATTATTACTGCATTGGAAGGACCTATAGCCTTGACCGAGTGCAATGTAAAAAAAGGGCTATGCCGTACTGAAGAACATTGCGACATACGAAATAACTGGCGGAATATTAATCAAATGGTTTACCAAAGTTTGACACAGGTGAGTTTGAAACAGATGTTACCGCCTGAAAATAGTGCCATCAAACCAATAACCTTGATTGGCTAATGGTGCAAGTTTACCTGAAAGGTGGGATAAACTATGACAACACAAGCAAAAAATCTGGAGCGCTTCGTCGGTGGCGAATACCCTCATGGTTTTGTTACCGAGCTAGCAACCGATAGCTTGCCTCCTGGATTAAGTGAGTCGGTGATACGGCAAATTTCGGCCAAAAAAAATGAACCAGAGTTTATGTTGCAATGGCGTCTTCAGGCCTACCGTCATTGGCTAACACTTGATGTGCCGACATGGTCAAAGGTGCATTACCCGCCCATTAATTACGACGATATTATTTACTACAGTGCCCCCAAAAGTGCGAGCAGTGGTCCCCAAAGTCTAGATGATGTTGCTCCTGAAATTCTACAGACTTATGAAAAGTTGGGTATTCCTCTGCATGAACGGGCACAATTAGCTGGTGTAGCCGTTGACGCAGTGTTCGATAGCGTCTCTGTCGCCACCACCTTTAAAGAAAAATTGGCCGATGTTGGCGTGATTTTTTGTTCATTTTCCGAGGCTGTGCAAAAACACCCTGAGCTGGTACAGCAATACTTGGGCTCAGTAGTACCTTTCACTGATAATTTTTATGCGGCGCTTAATGCTGCGGTATTTAGCGATGGCTCTTTTTGTTATGTACCCAAGGGGACTCGCTGTCCGATGGAGTTATCCACTTACTTTCGTATTAACTCGCTTAACACTGGTCAGTTCGAGCGAACCCTGATCATCGTCGAAGACAATAGCTATGTCAGTTACCTTGAAGGTTGCACTGCACCAATGCGGGATGAGCATCAATTACATGCCGCGGTGGTCGAGTTGATTGCGCTGAACAACGCTGAAATAAAGTATGCGACCGTGCAAAATTGGTATCCCGGTGATAAGGAAGGCAAGGGTGGAATTTATAATTTTGTTACCAAGCGCGGTTTATGTCAGGGAAATTACAGCAAGATATCCTGGACTCAGGTAGAAACGGGCTCTGCCATTACCTGGAAATACCCTAGTGTTATTTTAAAGGGGGATAATTCCATTGGTGAGTTTTATTCCGTTGCCTTAACCAATAATTATCAACAAGCTGATACTGGCACAAAGATGACGCATATTGGCAAAAATACTACCAGCACCATTATTTCTAAAGGGATCTCTGCAGGTCATGGCTCTAACGCCTACCGTGGCTTAGTGTCTGTTGGCCAAAATGCCAGTAACGCCAAGAATTATAGCCAATGTGACTCCTTGCTGCTGGGGGCACATTGCTCTGCCCATACGTTCCCTTATATTGAGGTTAGACATCCTTCGGCCAAAATTGAACATGAGGCAACTACGTCAAAAATAAGTGACGAACAACTCTTCTACTGTTTGCAACGCGGCATAACAGCGGAAAATGCGGTTTCGATGATCATCAATGGCTTTTGCAAAGACATCTTTCGTAAATTACCAATGGAATTCGCTGTTGAAGCGCAGGCATTGATGGAAGTTAGTTTAGAAGGATGTACAGGGTGAAATGAAGAAGATAGCAAAGGAACGGCGGCTATACTGAGGAGTTTAGTATGTTAAAGGTCAATAATTTACATGTGGAAATTCAAGGTAATGAGATCCTAAACGGGCTCTGTTTGTCTGTTGGCGCAGGAGAAGTTCATGCCATCATGGGACCAAACGGCTCGGGAAAAAGCACTCTTGCTAATGTATTGGCGGGCCATGAAGACTATCAAGTGACCGCCGGCGAAGTTTTGTTTAACGGCAGCAACTTACTTGAGCTATCGATATCTGAACGAGCCTGTGAAGGTATATTCTTGGCTTTGCAATACCCAGTAGAAATTCCAGGCGTCAGTAACGTGCAATTTCTAAAAACGGCACTCAACAGCCAGCGCAAATATCATCAACTTAATGAGCTTGATGCGATGGATTTTTTACAATGGCTAAAAACTAAGGTACAGCAGGTGGGAATGGAGGAGCAACTGCTTTATCGTTCGGTCAATGAAGGATTTTCCGGTGGTGAAAAGAAGCGCAACGAAATTTTACAAATGTTAGTGCTTGAACCTAAGTTGGCGATCCTTGATGAAACGGATTCTGGTTTGGATATTGATGCACTTAAATTAGTAGCAAAAGGGGTTAATGCTTTTCGCCATGTTAATACTCCTAAACAGCAGCGCGCCATTATTTTAGTGACTCATTATCAACGTTTGTTGAACTATATCAAACCGAACTTTGTTCATGTGTTGCTTAACGGGCGCATCGTACAATCTGGTGGTCCAGAGTTAGCATTGGAACTGGAAGAAAATGGTTATGCAAGTTTTGTTGATAAGGCGTCTTGAACTGATTGCGGCTAAGATAAAAACAGCTTAGCGCTAGGTTCATAAACGCTTGAGACACTTGACATAAAGAGGAGTCTCAGATGAATGCCGGTGAACGTTTACTTAAAGACTACAGTCAAAATAAGGCACGATTGGCCGGGCATTCAATGCCCTGGCTAACCGGCATAAGAGAATGCGCACGGGAAAGCTTTGCTGTTCAAGGCTTGCCCGAGGTGAGCGATGAAGACTGGAAATACACTAAATTAACACAGCTAGCACAGGCAAATTATGGCTTTGCTGAGCGGTTAGATAGCACATTTATTGCGTCGTTAGCTGACAATGTATTGAACAAACTGATTTTTGCTGCTGAGCACCGTCTGGTCTTTGTCAATGGTCATTATAACGAGAGCCTTTCCACTATTAATCTGCTGCCAGAAGGGGTTATCTTGACCAGTTTAGCGCAAGCCATAGAAGAGCACGCAGAGCTTCTTTCCTCCACTTTGGGCAGCATAGCCGATTATGCAACGCATCCCTTTACCGCGTTAAATACTGCCATGTTGTCAGATGGGGTGTTTCTACTGGCACAGAAAAACACCAAAATTGAGACTCCCATTCACTGTCTATTTATCTCCACAGCCACCGAACAATCTGTTGTCAACTATCCACGACTGTTATTGTTGCTGGATGAAAGCGCAGAGTTAACATTAGTCGAGCATTACCTTGATATGGCCCAACTGAAATCTGGTATGGCGCAAACCTTGTCTGATCATAATTTTATCAATCATAACCTCACTAATTGTGTGACTGAAGTTCTCCTGAGTCCCCATGCCCACATGGACCATTACAAGTTACAGTATGATTCGACAGACACTAGCCACATTGCCGCCATGTATGTGGAACAGCAGCGGGCTAGCACTTTCACCTCTCACAGTTATTCAGTGGGGGCAGCGCTGGCCAGAAACGATATTCAGATCAAGCTAGTCGATAGCCAAGCCGAGTGCATTTTAAATGGCGCTTATTTAGTGGCTGGCCGACAACATGTCGATTATCACACCCAAATAGAGCATCTAGCTCCGGGCTGTAATAGCCGGCAAATTTATAAGGGTGTGATCCACGGGAGGGGGCGGGCAGTATTTAATGGCAAGGTGATTATTCATTCGCAGGCGCAACAATCATCGGCCAATCAACTCAATAAGAATCTCTTGCTCGGAGAAAAAGCGGAGGTAGATACTAAGCCCGAGCTGCAAATTTATGCCGATGACGTCAAATGCAGTCATGGTGCCACCGTTGGTCAGCTAGATGAGCAGGCACTGTTTTACCTCCAGTCGCGTGGTGTTTGCAAAAAAGACGCACAAAACTGGTTGGTTAATGGCTTTGTCAGTGAAGTACTTAAGCTTATCGATAATCCTGTGCTGCGAGAATTTATCCAGCTTACTGTGATTGCCCATCTTAACCAACTTGCCGGTGGTGATGTCAAAAGCTTGCAGGAATTAATTTCAACAGGGGAGGGAGTAATGCCATGTCATTAATATCTTCGTTTCCAATTATGTCATCCAGCTGTAATCCGGCTCAAAATACGATTGACTGGACGGCGCTGCGAAGTGATTTTCCACTGCTGTCGCAGCAGGCTCATAACAAACAGCTTGCCTATCTGGACAATGCAGCCACCACTCAAAAACCCAATGCCGTGATCGAGGCCATCGCCCACTATTACCGTGTTGATAATGCGAATGTCCATCGCGGTGTTTATGAATTAAGTGAACGGGCAACCCAATCTTATGAAGCAACGCGAAATAAAGTGCAAAATTTTCTCAATGCTTGGTCACGCGAGGAGATTATTTTCGTGCGTGGTGCCACCGAAGCCATTAATCTTGTGGCACAGAGCTATGCACGCCCAGCGCTTAAACCGGGTGATGAGATCCTGATCAGCGCCATGGAACACCATTCCAATATTGTGCCTTGGCAAATGGTATGTAAAAAAACAGGCGCACAGTTAGCTATTATTCCGATCAATGACAGTGCAGAAATTATGCTGGAGCGCTACCAGCAATTATTAAATGAAAAGACTAGATTGGTGGCGGTCACTCATGTATCTAACGCTTTGGGCAGCATTAATCCAGTACAACAAATGATTACTATGGCACATGAAAAGGAGATTCCAGTGCTACTGGACGGTGCGCAGGCTGCGGCACATCTGAGTGTTGATGTACAGGCTCTGGATTGTGATTTTTATACCTTCTCTAGTCACAAAGCATACGGACCTACTGGCGTTGGCGTGTTATATGGTAAAAAACGGCACCTAGACGCGATGGAGCCATACCAAGGCGGTGGGGATATGATCAGCAGCGTGCGCTTTGAACACACAGAGTATAATAGTTTACCTTATAAATTTGAGGCTGGCACACCGAATATTGCTGGTGTAGTGGGTTTTGGTGCAGCACTCGATTATTTGTCGGCTGTCGGTTTTGACAATATTGTTCAACGCGAGCAACAATTACTCGATTATGCAACCCTGAAACTGCAAGCTATTTCAGGGTTGCATATTATTGGCAGGGCTAAAAACAAGGCCAGTATTATTTCTTTTGTGCTGGACTGTGCTCATTCTCATGATATCAGTACCATTTTGGATCATCAGGGTGTAGCCATTCGTGCTGGTCATCACTGCGCTATGCCAGTGATGGAACGCTTTAACGTACCCGCTACCGCACGCGCTTCCATGGCTTTTTATAATAATGAAGCGGATATTGATCAGTTAGTACGGGGATTGGCACAAGTGTTCAAGTTGTTTAGCTGAAACAGCGGGCATTATTCTCAAATACATGGAGCAAAGTGGCATGAACGAGGAGTTACGAGCGTTATACCAGGAAGTCATTATAGATCACGGCAGACACCCGAGGAACTTTAAAAAACTCGAGGAGCCCAGCTGTTGTCAAGAGGGATACAACCCGTTATGTGGCGATCGTTTAACGCTTTATTTAAAAGTAGACCATAACAAAATTATCGATGCCAGCTTTGAAGGGGTTGGTTGCGCCATTTCTATGGCCTCCACCTCATTGATGATAGAAAGGATCAAAAACATTCCGATAATCGAAGCACAACAGCTGTTTGAAGCTTTTCATTTGTTGGTCACTGAACCAAGCCCAACAGTTAAAACCTTGGAGTATTTGGGCAAACTTACGGTGTTAGGTGGAGTGAGAGATTTTCCTACCAGAATCAAGTGCGCTACCCTAGGTTGGCACGCGCTCAAGGCAGGGCTAGACAATGCCGCTTCTGAACAGCGGGTGTCTACAGAGTGACTGAACATGATGCAATTTTTTGAACATGTGACGGTATTACGAGACTGCGACGCCATAGCCATACCGGCGGGAATAGCTGTAATCTTAAATAAGGACAGGGAAGTTGTGATCACACAGGCACTAGGGGGCAGCTATACGGTCAATGATGATGGACAACTACTGCGTATTGCCAGTAAAGATGCTGATGCTTTGGGTAAAGATGATGTCGTAGAAAAAGAATCAGACTTGGACCTCGGTGAAGGGGATGGCGTTAACTTGGTGCGTATATATGACCAACTTAGGACCTGTTATGATCCAGAAATCCCGATTAATATTGTTGAGCTTGGCTTGATTTATGACATTAATTGCTTTGAATTGCTAAACGGCCGACATCACGTCCGCATTACGATGACACTGACCTCAGCCGGGTGTGGTATGGGAACCATTTTGGCTGAAGAAATACGGGAGAAGTGCCTTTGCGTGTCTAATGTTGACGCGATAGAGGTTATTCTAGTCTACGATCCACCCTGGAGTAGAGACATGGTATCTGAAGCGGCTAAACTGCAGCTTGGTTTATTGTAATCTTGCTAAGGAGCAATGAAATGTCAAAATGGATCGAAGTTTTTCCGGCCAGTGACTTAAAGCCGGGCATGAGTACTCGGGTTGATTTGGTAGGGGTAGAATTGCTTCTGGTTAATATTAATGGGGAGCTTTTCGCAATAGAGAATGTCTGCAGCCATGATGGTGGCGAATTAAGTGATGGGGAAATTAATGGCAATGAAATCACCTGTCCACGTCATTTCGCACGCTTTAATTTAAAAACAGGGGCGGTATTGTGCCCCCCAGCCTTTGAAGATATTAACACTTATGCGGTTAGAATTTTTGAAGGTATTGTGCAAGTGTCAGATGAAGCAAATAAGTAGTGAAAGCAAACTACAGTGTTGTACATGATAATATTTTTAATTCAATAAAGAGACATTAAATTATTTAAGTGAATTAATAGCATATGAACTATTATCTAAATGGTGAGCTGTACTTTTTAGTTTAACGTTTAAAGAAAAATCTGAACATACAGGAATCAACCTAAATTGATCATTATTATAAATCAAATAGAGGCTAAATTATGGAATTCATGGATTTAATAAATATGTTGGCTCGTTGGGGGCATTTATTATTCGGTATGACCTGGATTGGACTTTTATACTATTTCAACTTTATCCAAGGCGGCTACTTTAAATCGGCAACACCGGAAGGATTGGCAGATGGTAAAGCCAAGTTGGCACCCGCTGCACTTTGGTGGTTCAGGTGGGGGGCAATGTTTACCTTTTTAACCGGACTGGTGCTGTTAGTAAGTGTTCATCATCTGAAAGTGATGAATGATTATATCATCGTCGGTGCGACAATGGGCACCTTAATGTTCTTAAATGTGTGGTTAATTATTTGGCCAAACCAAAAAATTGCGCTCGGCATGGTCGAAGGTGATGCCGCAACAGCGGGGGCCAAAGCTTTATTGGCATCTCGAACTAATACGTTATTTTCTGCGCCGATGGCATTTTTTATGTTGGCGGGACCTCATTACGCCGGTTATGGCATGGGAGTTGGCTCCATGGCAATGTGGATTACCCTGGCAATTGTTGGTGTACTTGAAGTCAATGCAGTGGTTGGAAAGCAAGGCCCAATGACGACGGTTCGTGGTGTTATTGTTAGTAGCTTAGTATTAACGCTGATTATTGTTGGGATTCTTGCATTTATGTAGGCGTGATCCTTTAATATTCACTAGTTGTATCGTGATGAAAAGTATAGAAAAAATTTTTTAACTAACTTGTCGGCCGGGTTCTTTATAAATAAAGTATTAATAAATATCAATGTGTTAATTTAGTTTTTGAGTTGGCTCAGCGGCCAACTCATAACCACTAAATACAGCCTCGTTTTTTATACTCGACTTCCCACTCTTTAAGTTCCTGAGCTAGCCCTTTATGCTTCAGGGCTATTTTATCAGGCGATTGCTGCTTTTTCTTTTTAGGTTTCGAAGTTGTAATATCAACTCCTGACAGTTCCTGGGTAAACATTTTGGGCACAACATGGCTGTAATGTTGCTCAATCATTTGAACACTAGTACCAGATTGTTTAGCTAATATTTCCATGCTTACTTCACCTGTCATTAGCTGCCACGTAATATAGCTGTGGCGTAATGAGTATAATGTTCTGACGCCATGCGGAGAGTTCTTTAAATCTATTTATACTAAAGCTTTATCAAAAGCTTTACCTAGCTCGTTAGTAGTAGAACCGTCGGCTAATTTAAATAGTTTGTCACTTGGCTTACGGCTGGTTGATGACTTAATTTAATTAAATCAGTTGGTTATGTTGTTTGTTTGAACTGACTTATGTGGTCAACTCGACTATTTTAGTAACAGCTTGATCTATTTATAATAGTTCAAGCTGAATTATAAACCTCTTTAAAATCAAATTATTACACTCAATAAATGGTACGCGGTTAGGTACACGGTACTGATTTTTAGCTCCTCGCTTTACTCTCAAATTTTCTACTCATATTTCTCTTAGGAATACATTTAGGCTCAACTTCTTGCCTGTTAAACTTTTCTTTCAGATTTAAATTTATTGAAGATACTCACGTTACGGGGCACATAACGAGATAGTAGTAGTCACCTAATTAGAAATAAACAGCTAATATTAGCCATAATTAGTCGAACGTCCTTGTTCAGTATTACCACAAAACCTAACGCTCTAGGATTTGTTATGGGAAATCATAAATCCATCAAAAAATTCAGTTAACTCTTTGTGAGCAGTGAGGGGTAATATATTAGCAATGTGTTGATCAGGTCGTACTACAACCATGCACCCCATTGATCGGTCTATGTTTCTCAACTCAAAAATGTCGTTATTTTCTTCAGCATGAAATACTTTTTCGTAGTCTCTTAACCCATATTTTCCTTTGGCTGGCCATAAAAAGTCAGGCATATCTTCAATTGATAGGTCTTGTTGCTGAAATACTGCGTAGACATCAAATACTGAATCTATGTCTGCACCTTCTGGAGTATACTTTCGCACAGGAGAAGTATCAGAATTTGCTAAAAACTGTATAAGATCGTATGAATAGGAAGTGGCTTCCGTAGGGTTTTGTTCATTGCCAAAAACAAAAATTCGCCAGCGACCGTCCGCTTTATTCAAATGTCCTAAATGTTGTCGGTCACCATCGGCTACTCGAATAGCCTCGGCTGAATGGAATCGTTGACCAATCTTAAAGCCACTAGCTAAATGTTGATTTTCGGCACCAGTACAGATATATGACGGGTAATACTCGATAGCTGTGCCAGCAACAAAGCCATTTTGCCTCGCCATGAATTTCTCAATATCAGCAGTATTAGTTTTAGCCTCAGGTGCATCTTTGTCTGATGTTGGCCGAGTAGCGACTAATTTTGACAATTCTCTATCTGCCTCTATTAACTGAAACGCAACTTTGCGTCGCTCTGAGGAGTATGTCTGTAGTAGTTTTGGCTTACATTTACCTTGTAAAACAGCAGCGACTTTCCAGCCCAGATTAAAGGTGTCTGGCAGTGATGTGTTTAACCCCCAGCCTCCTTTAGGGCTATGTGTATGGCAGGCATCACCAGCAACAAACGCGCGGGGAATAAGGTTTTCTGGGTTATCAACAGGAGTGTCATCAAATCTTTCTGCTATTCGTTGTCCAACCTCATAGATTGACCACCATGCAACTTCTTTAACATCTAATTTATAAGGATGCATAATTTGCTGTGCTTTTGCTATGACATCTTCAGCCTTAAGATTAAGATCTGACGCGCGTTGACCTTTACCTAATAGACCAAGCTCTATATAAAACCTAACTAAATAACCGCCTTCTCGCGGAATAGTCATTACAGCACCGTGTTCTTTTGATTGGATAAAGCTTTTAACTCTAATATCAGGAAAGTCTGTCACTAACAAGAGATCCATGACCCCCCAAGCTTTGTTTGCTGAATCACCTTCTAAAGCTATTGATAGGCCTTTGCGAACAGCACTTCTTGCGCCATCACAACCGACAACGTAACGAGCTCGAATTATTTCATTTTTTGGTGATTGAGAGCCATCGTTTATTTCGAATTTTGCAGTAATAGGATGAGCGTTTAAATCCTGCGTTAGGTTAGCATCAACATCTAATTCAAGTAACCGACGACTGTAATGGGGAACAAGATGCGTGACTGAGTTTTTCATGCCTTCTAATAATAATTCATGAAGTCGTGCTTGGTTAACAATGCCATGTGCAAATTCAGACAGACCAATTCTCGCATCAGGAATTTTATGTGTACGCTTTATGTTCTCAGGCTTTATGCTATCAGGCTCCCAGAACGTATTCTGGTTTAGACGGTAAGCTTCTTTAACAACAAATTCACTGCTGTTAAACCCTTCCATAATCTCCATTGTACGGCAAGATATTCCATCAGCTCGTCCAAAAATCAAAGGACCAGTTTCTAGATCAACGATACACGTTGTAATGTCTGTGAACTCCGACAATTGCCTTGCCATCGCTAACCCAGCAGGCCCACAACCGACAATTAATACATCCACTTCCTTTGGAAGGTCTAAAATAGGTAGAGTAGGGGCAGGCTCCCGAACTGAATCTGGAGTTTGGTAGTTACCGGGTTTAAAACCATTTAAGTGGTACTGCATTTTATAGCTCTCCTAATTTATTAATAAGAATGTGTTTTAGCTTTTTTGTTCTGTTTTTAATTTTACACTGGATAAGCTTAACGCGTTAATTAATTATAAAGGGCGTTAATTTTTTGGAAAGGTAATTTTCATGGTTTTAATGGTATCTTTCATAGATGGATTGTTGTCAAAGGTAAAATGGAAATCATAATGAATTGTTATCTATTTCTATATACTACCTCGCGTCTATATAAAGGGGTCAAGGAAGCGGGATTAGGTTGTCGTGGTATGGTTAATTTGTCTGCTTAATTTGAGTTGTTTGGGCTGGAATTAAGAGGGGGCAGGTAAGGAATTGCAATTAAAACAAAAGTTTAGTTCTTTCTGTTGAGTTGACTTATGTGGTCAATTCAACTAATTTAGTACCGCTTGATCTATTTGTAATAGTTCAAGCGGCATTCTAAAATCCTTTCAAATCAAATTATTACATTAAAAAAGATTATGTGCGTTTATTCATGCAGCACTGATTTATGTACTCATCAATCTTATCTAAAATTTACACTTCATATTTCTGTTCAGAATACACTTAGGCTCAACTTTTACCCGATAAACTTTTAACTCAGCATCAATTTCAATTATTTTAAGTTAACGTATCTGGTAGGGGGAGATATTTGCTCTATTCAATTAATGTTAAAGGATCAACAGTTAGTCCTTTAGGTAATGCTTTGAGTGCAGTAATAAACAGGTTAAATAGTTCTGGTTGGGAGTTAATATCTAGTTTTTTGTATAGATTTTTTCTATGGTACTTGATAGTTTCTACTGCATTTTCTAGCTTTTCCGCAATGGATTTCACTGAATATCCCTGTAAGGTTAGATGTAATACCTCACATTCTTTTTTAGTCAGCACCGAGCTGCCAAATTGCTTTAAAGCTTCATCAAGTTGCCAGCTAAGTTGACCTGTTTTGCGGCTGTTATTTGCTAGGTACCAGTTAGTTAATATTGCTTGTACTACGGCAAAGACGATTTCGAGTATAAATATTTCTTGAGCAGAAAATTGAACCTTCCCTCCTAACCTAGCGAGGGAAATACTAAAAATCACATCACACTCAGGCCTGATAATTAGACAAATTTCATCTTGTATATCGAGTTGTGAGTAAAATCGGCGATAATATTCTGATTCAGTAAAGCCGCTTGGAGCTACCTGCTTTAAAGTAAATACCCCCGTCTTCTTTAGATCATATGCAAGGCGATAAAAAGGATCTAACAAATAAGCGCCACTTGAATAACTACTTATCTGTAATTGCTTACTTTCAGACGCCAATAACCTCTGATGAGTGATCTCAGGTTTTTCTCCAGTTACATATTTAGTGACAAGGCCACTTGAGGCATCGACTAAGTTCTCCAACGCATATAACAACACAGTCAAGCCATTGGCTTGATCTGTACTATGTAATACTTTGGCTAGATTTTGGTGCCATTTATTCCAGTCTACAGACGATTTTTTCATCAGTATAGTGTTCCTTTAATTCACACTAAATACGATCCCAATTTAAGGGGATCTACAAATGAGTAACTTAGTGAAATACTGCCATAACTAATACAGAAGAGGAATAACTAATGACTAGACCAACTGATTTTGCCATTACCAGAGAAGAACTATTAGGAACCGAAATTGAACCGACCTTTTCCGGCGTGCTAAGTTTTTTACGACGAAAGTACAGTAAAGACTTAACTCACGCAGAAGTTGCGGTAACTGGCATTCCATACGACTTAGCTCTTAGTAACCGTTCAGGTGCCAGATTAGGTCCACGAGCCATTAGAGCAGCATCGAGCAACTTAGCTTGGGGTACAGTTGCTCATTGGGGAATAGACCCATTCGAAACTTTACCTGTTGTCGATTATGGTGATTGTGGCATTGATACAAGTATGCCCGAGCAAGTTCCAAAGGACATTGAACAGCACATTAGTCATATTCTTGAACAAAATTGCGCAACCTTATGCTTAGGAGGCGATCACTTTATTAGCTATCCCATTTTAAAAGCCTATGCGAAAAAATTTGGCGGAGAAATATCCCTCATCCATTTTGATGCACATTATGACACTTGGAATGACACCAAAGGTAAGATTGACCACGGCACCATGTTTTATCACGCAGCTAAACAAGGCATTATTTCACCGGAACGTTCGGTACAAATTGGAATGCGAACAGCTATCGATGACACGATTGGGTTTAATGTTATTGACAATCACGCGGTACACAGTCAGCAGCCAGAACAAATAGCCGAACAAATTAAAAAGATTGTTGGCAATAACCCATGTTATCTAACATTTGATATCGATTGCCTTGATCCTGTTTATGCCCCTGGTACTGGTACACCTGTCGTTGGTGGATTGAGTACCTATCAGGCGCAACGCATCTTACGCGGTCTGGAGGGTATTAACTTGATAGGTATGGATCTGGTTGAAGTGTCCCCAGCTTATGACCATGCAGAAATAACGTCACTCGCTGCCGCTTCTTTAGCACTCGATCTGTTGTGTTTATATGCATCGGCTAGTCACCAGAAAACAAAATAAATGCATAACTTCTTATATAACTATAACGATAATAATTAGGAATGAACTGTATGACACAATTAAAAAAAGTTGAAAATATGTTTGGCTACAAAGACATGATTTTCTATTGTATTTCCGCCATTTTATTAGTTGAACAAATTGCTATGTCTGCGTCTGTAGGCCCTTATGCAGTATTTTGGTGGCTAATTACAATAGTCTTTTTCATGTTACCAAACACTATGGTGACGTCAGAGCTTGGAGCTACTTACCCAGAACAAGGCGGTATTTATGCTTGGGTTAGAGACGCCTTTGGCGCACGCTGGGGAGCCCGTATCACTTGGTTATATTGGGTCAATATAGCCTTGTGGGTTCCTTCTGTATTTATTATGTTCTCAGGAATGTTATCGGCTTTATTTTTTCCTGATATGACTTTATGGACTCAGATCTCTATAGCCATTTTTCTTTGCTTTTTACTTGCGATAACAAGCAGTATGCCATTGCATTATACCAAATGGCTATTGCTTGTGGCGACCCCACTAAAGTTCTTGATCATATTGACCATCGGCATAGCTGGGATTAACTATGGGCTAACAAATGGCTTTGCTAATGATTTGAGTTTCTCAGCGGCCATGGCCGATTTGTCGAGCGGTTTGGCATATATTCCCGTTATTGTGTACGGTTGTTTAGGGCTTGAGCTGATCATGTCAGAAAGTAAAAAAATTATATCCCCAGAGAAGAATATTCCCAAAGCTATGCTTATATCTGGAGCTATTACCGCTTTTCTTTATATTTTTGGTACTGTTGGCATATTGGCTGCGGTTCCAGCGGAAGAAGTTGAAATTGTAAGTATTTTTGCGGTCACGCTAAAAGGGTTATTTGGGGGAACTCAAACTGGCGATATGCTAGTTTCTGTACTTGGTGTCATGACTTTATTCACGTTCTTTGCATCCATGATCGCTTGGACATTGGGAGGAAATGCAGCTATGGCCGAAGCAGGGCAAGAAAAAGAAATGCCAAGCATATTTGGCATATTAACTAAGAAACACGAGATGCCGATAGGCTCTGCGATCATTTTATCGTCAACGTGTGCTCTGATGTTAGTTATTTATGGCTTAATGGCGGAAAATGCAGAAGAACTGTATTGGACGTTATTCTCATTCGGAGCAATAATTTTCTTAATGCCCTATATTGCGATGCACTGCTCTTTTTTAAAATTACGTCAGCGAGACTCAAGTAAATTTCGCCCATTTCGAGTGCCTGGAGGAGAACTATCAGCAAAGTTAATAGCTGGCTTGTGTATATTGATATTAATAGTTGCCATTTTACTCTTTTTCTGGGTGCCAGGAGAGCCAATTGACTTAAATTATATAGCACAAGTGAGTATTGGTTTGTTAGTCACATTGCTATTTGGTGAGATGCTGGCACGCAAAAATAAATAAAATAGGTTGTCCTTCACGAAGTGCTTATTTTTTAACTGTTCGGGTTTATTAAACGAGACTTTGCAGTAACGACAGTAATAGAGACTAATAACTAAACCACGGTCTTTAGCTATAAAGAGCGTGGTTTATAAGTTCTAATAAAACTTTATTATATCGCGGGATAGTTAGGCTTTATCGTTAATCCGGTTTATGTGGTCAACTCGCTAATTTTGATAAGACCGCTTGTTTTTATATTATAAAACAAGCGGTTTTCTAAAACTTTTCAAAGTAATAATGTTAACTTCCAATCTTTACCTTTAAGCCCATAAATTCAAGAATAAATTAAGGGTTAGTCACGCTATCTCAATATTAATTTTTAACTCATCATTTTAATTCAGACTCTTATTAGCTGTAGCTTATCTTTTATCATATGGGCTAATCGAAGATAGCGGCATTTTTTGCTGACTAAATACATTACCATCCACATCTTTTAAGTTCAGCGTTATTTGAGGATCGACTTGCTGCCAATCAATGAGTAACTCACCGTAATTTACTTTATTAATAAAATTCCCAATACGATGTTTGTTAGGGCTTACTTCTTTCCACTCCTCTGTTAAACCTGAACTCGTCACTTCCCATAAGGGGTAATCTAGGTTGTTTGTTACCTTAGACATTTCTCCCCAATGGGTATCACCACTAATGATTATTACGCCATTGACCTGATACTTTTTGATTAAAGTAAAAAGGCGCTCTCTGTCATGAGGAAAATTTGCCCAAGACTCCCAACCGGTGAATTCAGGTAGTAACTGTAAACTTGAAGCAATGATTTTAATTTTCGATGGCTTCTGTAATTCTGCTTCTAACCATTGCCACTGGCTTTCACCTAACATTGAGGCATTTTTTGCTAAATTAGGACTATAAGGCCCCATATTTTTAGGCTTTCGTTTTGTTTGATAATTAAGCCTGCCGACATGGGTCAGTTCATCTCTGTTCCAACGTAAATCAGGTAAGATAACATGCACTTTATTTTGTTCTTTACCGTACATATAAGCAGTATAAATACCATTTTTTTGGGTATATCTGGCTGAATTATGTGGTTCTTTCCAAAAGTCTAACATCAGCTTTCTTGATTGTTCTTTTTGCGGATATTCTGTGCCCGCATCATTTTCGCCAAAATCATGATCATCCCAAATGGCGATCGTTGGTGTGGCTAAACGCAGTGCTTTTATGTCTGGATTATTGCCTAGCCGTTGATATTTGTCGGCCATGTCTTGCATGTTTTTTGTGTCACCATAAATATTATCACCCAGAAAAATGAATAAATTAGCGTCCTCTTTATTAATAGATTTTAAAATAGGCATAGCTTTATCTTGATGCGAACATGAACCAAAAAGTATTTTTTGCGGTGATTTTGCCAGTTGAGGTAACTGTGAAAATTGGTTTGATTGAGTAGCTTGAGCGGTTATGAATAGGCTAAAGCTGGCCATACAAAGTAGAGCGAATGATGAAGGTTTCATTAAAATATTTCCTTAATAACTGAGCCTGCTTTTGGATTAAATGCTTTAGGATCTTCACCTAACAAAGTTAGTGCGGTAGCGGCAATTTGTTTTTGCTTAACTTCTTGTGTGGTTTTTATTTCGCCTCGTGCATTCACGCCCGGGCCCATGGCAGCAAACCAAATATTTTCTGATCCCCTAATGCCATTTGGGAACGCTTTGAGGTTTTTCATATAATCTTGTACCGCTAATTTTGAGGCATGGTGTTGCCAATCGTCGGCATTACTACCTCGGCCATGATCAGTAGTGATCATTAAGACGGTATTATCTTGATAACCTGGAGTTGTTTGCAGGGTCTGCCATAAGTCAGCGATAAATTGATCGGTTTGATGGGCAGAGTTTAAGTAACTATCGTAATGGCCATCGTGTGCAAAGTCATCCGTTTCGCCCAACGAAATTATCATAACTTTCGGTTTAACCGTTAATAAATAGTCTTTAGCGTAACGATAAGTGAAGCTATCTAAGCGAACATTATGCCAAGGGCTTGGAATTTCTTTTTGTAAATCATTTAATAATTTTGCTTGATCAGACAAAGCATAACCTTCGGCGGAATCAAATCCTGCGTTAATATAAAGCTGGCTACGCTCTTTATTTAAAATATAAGGAAATACGTCCCAACTGCCAAATGCCGCAAGTTTGTGTTGATAGTTACCTTTATTGTTAAGCCATTCTAAAAAAGACATTTGTGGGTTTAATTTTTTTTTATTGCTATTGATTGAGTGATCAACCACACCAGTGAAAATTTCACTGTAACCGGGGTAGGAGAAGTGCCATGGGTTAGCAATTGACATGTTTGAGCCTATATTTCGATTGCCAATTACCATGCCTTTTTTTACCACGGTATTCCAAAAAAAGGGCATCAATAATTGTCGACGTTTTTCTTCACTGTCATGCCAAAACTTTTCCTGAACGTGATGACCTTCTCGGACAAATTTTTCATTATTGAGTAAAGAAGGGTCTGCGCCAGAAAATAACTCCTGCCAACGAAGCCCATCAATAGTAACTAAAACTAAATTCGTTCCAGTTGTTGAAATGTTAGTTGCTGAATTATCTGTTTCTGAAGTATCTGCTGCTGCATTAACGTGAATACTAAAGCAGCTTAGCAATAATATGGTTGAATAAAAAAACTTTAACATGTGTCGATCCGTTATTGATTGATTTAAATGAAAGAAGCCAAGTAATACCAATTCCTTTTAATTCTCGCTGAGTGGGGAATAACTTAATGGACTTGGTATAATACCTACTTGGCTTTGTTATCAATGTTGTCTATTACGCTTTAAAAACTGGCAGTAAACGTCATTGAAGCCGTTCTAGGCGCACCGATAAAGAAGGTTGTGCCATTACCGGTTCCCGTTGATAAATAACTTTCATCGGTGATATTAGTTATAACAAAGGCGATATCAATTGATGAAATAGTATGTCCGCTGAAGGGGACAAAGTAACCCGCATTGAAATCAAAAGTGGTATAAGACGGCGCATCACCACGTTCTCCGGTATATTTACCTGAGGCACCAACGCGGAAATCACCTTTAGTATAATCAGTTGATAAAACAAACATATCATCAACTGAATCTACGACTTTATCACCTGCAGTAAAACCTGGGGCGTCGCCAACATAACGTGAATCATTATTGGTATAAGATGAGTATAAGTTCCACTGCTCATTTAAGCGGTAGTTTACGCTGAGTTCAAAACCATCGGACTCAATACCACCGACATTGAGGTAAGAGCCATTGGTACCGATACTGTAGTCAATGCCATCCGTATCGCTGCCAGGGGCAATGAAAGTAATTCTATTTTCAAAATCAATGGTGTAATAAGTAGCAGAAAAACTAATATCTTCAGTGTTATAACGTAAGCCTAAATCAATATTCTCTGCAGTTTCTGGTTCAATATCTTCAAGCGTTGAAGCATCACGTTCTAACACACCGTCTTTAATGGCTGAGAAGTTTTCACTGTAACCGGCAAATAATTCAATGTTACTGTTTAATTGGTAAATGGCACCGGTACTGAAGAGCACATCTGAGTCACTGTTAACTTTACCCGTTTGCTGGCCTGAAAAATTATCGACTTTTTCAATATCTACTAAGTACTTTTGTACACCGAGATTAAGTGAAAGATCGCCAAAATCTAGCGTGTCTTGTAGATAAAATTTTAACGTGTCGGTTTGAAATTCATTACTATATTGTGTCCAGTAAGGTGTTGAATCAAAGTGATGATAAACACGCGCATCAACAACTTTATGCCAGTCTCTTGATTCATTTCGCTCATTTGATTCTGCCCATAAACCAAATTGAATGTCGTTCATTGCAATAGACCATTGTGCGTTTGCAGTTAAACCAACACGATCTTTTTCATAATGAGTATGACGATATGACATGACTGGCACTGCGCTGTCACTATAACAGGCAGGGTGTAAACCTGGGCCAGAGTCCCATGGCCAAGTAAAGCTTTGCTCACAACCTGCAGCGGGCGCTAATGGAGTGCCATTTTGATCGGTAAAGCCATAAGTAGACCCTATTGAGCCACCTTCGTTGGTAGGGTTACCTTCACTATCAACCGCAGAGACTAAATAAGGCGGGATCCAATCACCTCGACCTTTATTTTTATGAAAGTAGGGTGTGATTTGAAAAGAAACATTGTCAGATAGCTGATAATCAAACTTCACATAACCTAAAGTATTTTCACGTAATGTTGACCAACCCTCGGCAAACATTTGATCAAGGTGAGGAGTACCTGTCCAGTTCCACGTTAATTGATCCCAATCAGGCGTTTGATTGAACTGCTCTAAGCTAACTGAATTGTAATTGTCTTCATCGGCATCATCATAAGATAAACGGCCAGTAATACTTAAGTTACCTAGTTCAGTAATGAACTTAACTTCAGCGTGTTCTCTTTGCATGCCACCGTTTGAACCTTCACCAACCCATCGACTCGTTGAGGTTGATGAATAGCTCATGTAAGCGTAGGTATTATCAAAAATTCGTCCCGTGTCATGGCGGATGAAATAACGTGAGGCATCATGATCACCATCGGTATAGGCCAAGGTTGTTGTTTCTTCAAAAGCAGGATCAGAACTCACAAAATTAAAGGTTCCCCCCAGCGCTTCTAATGATGCTGATGAAATATCAGAAGTACCTTGTGATACTTCAATGGTACGCATGTTTTCACTGTCTAAATAGCGGTTCGCTTTAGCGCCACCGCCATAGTTAGAACCACCATTTGGGATACCATCAATTGTCATCCCTAACTGTTGCTGATTACCATCAATAGTAAAGCCGCGCATCGTAATAGAGGTTGACCAATCATCACCACCAAACGCATCACCCTCATTGATACTAATACCAGGCAAGTTGTCCATCACAGCAAGTATGCTGCTAGCAGGTGATTGTTGTTTTATCATTGATGATTCAATCACATGATTGGCATGAGATAACTTTTTAGCCACGACTAAAACTTCTTCCATAGTATTTTCGTTTTCTTGGTAGTCAGCTGCTGCGACAGGTAACGACAATGCTGAAGCAATTGCTAAAGCGATAAGATTTTTTGAACATTGAATAGTCATATATCCCCTAGATAAAATGTTTATTGTTTTGATTGCGGGGAAGTATGCTGAATGTTTATGACAGATTTCTGACTAAATAATGACCGTTTAACGAATGAATTGTGACAGATTGCTTAAATGACTGATTTGTTAAATTGAGATATGTATAGTTGGTACCAATCAAGATGCATGTTTCAGAGTACACTTTGAATGGTAAAGTAAATGAATATTTACTTGAGATTTTAAATCGCCATAATGTCTATCTTATTATTGTCATATAGTGTGTTTATACTCATGACACTTTAATCTATTACGCTAGATTTATACCCGTGACACTTTAATCTATTACGCTAGATTTATACTGGAGAAACTCTTTGTTTAAAAAAAAAGTCCTTGCGCTCACTATCGCCTCTTTAAGCTTAATTGGGTGTAGTAACAATAATATTGAAATCAAGCCGGAAAAAATGGCTCATGTCGGTAAAGTGACTAATCTCAGTAAAGTTACTAATGTCATTTTAATGATTGGTGACGGTATGGGCGCTCCACAAGTGGGTTTGTTAGAGGAATATGCCCGAAGAGCAAAATACTCCACCTATAATAATAAAGGTAATAAAACCGCATTAACCAAATTAGCCGAGGCGGGCCAAGTAGGGTTGTCCTTAACGGCACCTTATGGTCAATACGGCAGCCTAGTTGTCGATTCAGCTTGCTCTGCGACTCAATTGGCAACAGGGTTGGCTGCTGGATCTGAAATGATAGGTTTAGATGAGAACGGCAACAGAGTACAAACTATTTTAGAAAAAGCGAAAGCGCAAGGCAAAGCAACTGGTTTAGTTTCAGACACTCGTATCACTCATGCAACGCCAGCCGCTTTTGCTGCACATCAAGCACATCGCTCATTGGAAAATGAAATAGCTGAAGAGCTTATTGAGTCAGGTAGTGTTGATGTTCTACTTTCTGGTGGAGCAAGGCACTTTTTACCTAGCGATATCAAAACAGATAGTCGTGCCCAACAGCTGATGACGGATTTAGGTGCCACAGAAACACTTTATAAATCTTCAAAACGTAAAGATAAACGTAATCTTATTATTGAGGCAAAAAACCAATACGGCTATGAACTTGCTTTTAACCAGCAGCAATTAGGCCATATTGAAGGTGGAAAAGTGCTTGGTTTGTTTGCTAATTCGGCTATGGAAAATGGTATTGCTTATAGTGCTTGTAAAAAAGCCTCCAACTGTTCACAGCCCTCATTACGTGAAATGACATTGTCTGCATTAGAAATATTATCGCAAAGTGAAAAAGGCTTTTTTCTGATGATTGAAGGGGGACAAATTGATTGGGCGGGACATATTAATGATGCAGGCTGGATGTTACACGAGCTCTTAAAGTTTGATGAAGCCGTTAACGCCGTTTATGAATGGGTTAAAGATCGCGATGATACCTTAGTCGTGGTAACGGCTGATCATGAAACGGGTGGTTTCGGATTTAGCTATTCACGTAAGGACGTACCAAGCGCTAAAACCTTAACAGGCAATGGCATGGCTGGTAGACAGTACAAGCCTAACTTCAATTTTGGCTCCTTAGATAACCTTGATCGTCTTTATCAACAAAAACGAACTTTTTACGACATGATGAGCCAAGTGAGTAATGATAATTCATTGAGTAATACTAAAGCTGAGCAGTGGTTTGAGGTTATTAATCAATATAGTGATTTTAAAGTGACGCTAGCACAAGCATTATCAATTACCAAACGTGAACATAATGAATACCAACAAGAAAATCACACTTATTTATCAGCAAATGAATTTCCTAAAGTGAACGACTTTAAAGAATTTTATGTTTATGGCGATGACGTTCATGGCAACTTGATCGGCAGGGCTTTATCCGCAGAACAGAATGTTGTTTGGGGTACGGGCACGCATACGGCGAGTCCTGTGCCTGTTTATGTTTTTGGCCCAGAAAGTCTCGCCAAACAATTTTCAACGATGCAACATCACACTGAAATTGCTCAAAAAATGATGAAAGCGTTATTTGATGATTAACGCAGTTGTTTATAAAAAATCCTATCCAGCTATGTAGCGGATTTTTTTGGAAAAAGTCTTTATCGATGAACCATGAGATTAATACTAATGAACTCTATTGTTCACCGGCCATGATAGGCTGATTTTTGCGCCATTTTCGGTGTTTTCTATGGTGAACTCACCACCATGATTGCGAGTGATTTCAGCGCACAGTGACAATCCAATACCTGAACCATGGCTTTTAGTGGTGTAAAAAGGGGTTAATGCATTATCAAGATTAGCAAAACCAGGGCCATTATCCTTAATATCAATAATTTGTTTGGTTTGTTGGTAGCCTTGCGAATTTTCTTGTTGGTAGTACAAGCTAACGTCAATCTCACAATGTTCTTCATCACAAGCTTCTTGGGCATTCTTGAAAATATTAATCAGTATTTGCGCCATTTGCTGTACGTCAGCAAAACATTGATTACTGCCTTGATAATGTATCGTGCAGGGCTCGGTGATCATGGCTTTGGCTTCATCAAGTAAATCATTAAAATCAAACCAACTTGATTGCGGGACAGGTAATTGACTCAATTGACTGTATTGCTCAATAAAACTAAGTAAGCGATTACTTCGCTGTCTGATTCGACTCAATACCAAGCGTACTTGATCTTCGTTAAAACTATCATTGCATAATAAGGTGTCGGCCATTGAAGCCATTGGCGTTAAAGAATTCCGTAATTCGTGGGCTAATACCCTAATAAGGTTTTGCTGGGTAAGACTTTGCTGTTGATGAAGTGGTTGAGAAATATCGAGAGCAGAAAAAATATGGCACTTCTTTTCTTGGAATAGATAACTAATGCTTTGACACTGCCACTGTTGATTGAACTGGTTGTGGCTTAAATTACCATTTTCCATGGAAAACCCTAAATCTTCAGCGGCTGCGCCAATAAGCATGGGTTGTTGTATTTTCTCTTTCATGGCGATATTCCGATAGCTAAGTTGATTATTTTCATCAAATAAGCACACAGGAATAGGCCAAGAGTCGAGGATGTGGCTCAGTACATTTTCCAATGTTTGGTTTTGTTGCAATTTATGGGCGTTACCTATGGCTAGGGCAGAAATTTCTTGCTGTAACTCAGCTAATAAATTGTCTTGATGTTGCACTTTAAAGCGCAAGTTTGTTTCACCCTCACGGATAACTTGCGTATAGGTAGTTAGTTGCATGATGGCTTGTCGCCAGAAGTTATAACTACGCCAAGCAAGCCAAATGAGCGGATAAGAGAGAAAAAAAACTAATGTGGCTGTCGCCAATATGGTCCAACCAAGCGTAGAAGTGAGCGCAATGATTAAGGCTAATATAACGATTAAGGTACTGGCTAAGCCAAAGACCAGCCACTGTTCATGGCTGAGCTTTAAACTTAATGGTTTTGCTGGTTGATTGATGTTATTCGACATGATGAATATCAAACTTTTCTAAACGTCGGTAAAGGGCATTACGAGATATATCGAGCAACTTTGCAGCCTCGATAACTTGACCGCCAGTAACGTTCATCGCTTTTTCAATCAGCTGTTTCTCCGCTTGTTCAAGCGGTTGCAATAATATTGAATCACTGGTGTTATTGGTATTGTCCATGCTTTCTAGTAATAATTGCTGTGCTGTTATTTCATTGCTATTTGACAGTAAAACAGCACGTTCTATCATGTGACTAAATTCACGAATATTGCCAGGCCAATTGTGTTGCTTTAATTTACTTAAGGCACAAGCGCTAATCGTTAAGGCTTGTTTACGATACTTAGCACTAAACTTAGTGATAAAACTTGTTGCTAAGGCTTCAATATCTTCAAGTCGCTCACGCAATGGTGGGATGGTAATAACTAGGGTATTTAAACGGTATAATAAATCTTGTCGAAAAGCTTGTTTACTGACCAGTTGGTTGAGGTCGGCATTGGTGGCACTAATTAAACGAACATCAGCTACTTGAGTTTGACTTGATCCTAAAACTTCATATTGACCTGTTTCTAAAACCCGTAATAATTTAGGTTGAAGTGTTAAGGGCAACGAGCCAATTTCATCAAAAAACAAGGTGCCTTTGTCAGCAAGCTGAAAGCGACCAACTCGATTTTGCTTAGCATCAGTAAACGCACCTTTTTGATGACCAAAGAGTTCACTTTCAAATAGATTTTCAGGAATGGCGGCCATGTTCACTGTAATGAGTGGAGAATACTGGCGTGATGACAGTTGATGAATTCGCTCAGCCAGCAGTGATTTACCGGTACCATTTTCACCTAAGATTAATATATTGGCATCCGTTGGTGCTATTTGCGTTATTAACGTTTCAATAGCCTGCATGCTAGGAGATTGGCATACCCAGTTTTTTTTATTCTCAGGAGCAAGTAGTTGTCGGTAGCCTTGATTTTGTTCTTTTACTTGGGAAAAGCTTAACTGCTGTTTAATACTGTTGAGTAACTTAAGCTTATTCCATGGTTTTTCTATAAAATCATTGGCGCCTTTTTGTAATCCTTGTACTGCTAGTTCAATTGAACCCCATGCTGTCATGAGTATCACTGGGATATTTAATGGCTGTAACTGTTCTAAAATCGCTAAACCTTCTTGACCACTGGTGGTGTCTCGAGAAAAGTTCATATCTAAAAGTACTAAGTCGGGCTGCTGTCGGTTACTTTCTATGATGATTTCTTTAGCGTTAGCCGCTTCAATAATCTGATAGCCCTGTGCGCTGAGTAATAAGTTTAATGCTAAACGAATATCTTCATCATCGTCAGCAATTAAAATGGTGGCATTTGACATAGCATTTCCATAAATTTAGGCGGCTCTTAGCTAATCTTTAACTATCTATTAGCCAATGAAACTAAAATAAAAATAATAGAAAAGGAAACGAGTTAAAGCGTTTCCTTTGCTATTTTGGGTCTTAACCCTGTGGGTGTTAGTATGCCAATTACCTTAGTGGCTTGGCTAGTACTAAAGCGCAATGCTACTTAGTAAATTTACTCTTCTCGTAACGCTTGCATAGGATCACTACTAATTACTCGCCATGCAGGCATAATTACCGACAATAAAACAATAACGACTAAAGCGGTATCTAAAGAGATCATCGCAAGCCAGCTAAAATCAGGTAACATTTCTAAGCTTTGTGATACTTGTTGATAACCTATAACAGAAACAATAAAACCTACACCTAAACCTACCACTAACATCGACAAAGCATCTTTTAAGATAAAGCTAACTAATTTAGCTTGTTTCGCACCCGTTGCCATGCGCACTGCAAGTTCATATTTACGATGGTTTGTGGTCATTTGTGTTAGACCAGCAACACCGATAGCAGCAAGGAAAAGTGTTAAACCAGTCATGGCGAGTACTATCCATAAACTAAGGCGTTGATTCAATGTCTGCCTCTGCCAAATATCTGCTAATGATTCTATGTTCAAGTTAGTTAAACGTGGAAATTGACGTTTAAGTTCACTTTCTAGCATCGCAGGCGTAATGGTTTTTCCAGCAGGTAACATCACAGTAAACTGCATGGTTGAGCCAGGTCTAACGCGATGAGAGTATATTGAAGGTAAGCCTAATGAATCTGCAATACCAGTTTGACTTAAGGTATTGGCAACTACCCCTGTAACAATTGACGGTGGTGTTGAACTATCCGGACTCATTTGAATGGTTTTGCCAATAATATCTTGGTAGGTTAACGTTGAAAATAACAGTTTTGCCATATTTTCATCAATAACAATTCGGTCTTCATCATTATCAATTTGTGCTTGGCTTACATTAGCGCCAGCAAGTATAGGAATATTAAAGCTTGAGAAATAATTTGCCCCTAAAGTCTTTATTTGGTGAATAACTCGCGCTCCTGAGTCTTCATCACGAAAGGCGTTTACTCGTAAAGAATCAGACAAAGGGCCATAGTTAGGTGTGATCACTTGACTATCACTTACTTCTTGCTCTATCAAATTTGATATACCATCAAGTAATTGTTTAGCTTCGCTCTTTCGATAAGAGTCAAAAGTATTTAATTGAGTAATGTATTCTTCATCGCTAACGGTTACGCCAATTTCATAACTATTACCAATGTCATAACCAGTCTCTTGATAAACCGCTTGATAACTTTGCATGGCTATCATCACTGAAGCGGTCAGTAATATCGAAGCAATTGATAGTTGCAGTACCATTAATACGCGGCTTAACCATTGATTGCTTTGTGCTTGTATTCCTTTACCACTGCTATTTAAGTTATTGCCGAGTGCATGCTTGTCAATATCAACCAGTGCGAGACAACTAAATAGCATATTTAGCGCTAATATTATGGCGATTGAAGCAAGTATGGTGGTGCTATCAATACTAATGGCATCTATCATGGGTAAACTATCACCAGCAATCAAGGGTAAACTTCTTATCGCCCAACCGGTAACTAATAACCCCGTTACTGCCGCTAAAACAAAACTAGGTAGGTTCTCAAGTAACACTAATAATCTAACTTTTGTTAAGCTTGCGCCTAAGCTTATTTGAATGGCAAATTCTTTAGTTCTTCCTTGATAATGAGCGATGAATAAATTTAGCAAATTAAGTGTCGCCATTAATAACAGCCCGATAACAGCAATAAATAATGCGATAAGTAGATTTTCAGTTTCACCTAACATGTTGCTGCGGTAACTGCTGCCCTTAGCTTCTTTTTTGGTATTAGTCATGAAGTCCATAAACATTTGCACTTGCTCGCCATCGACATTTCGGGTGACGTAATCTTCTAACCATGCATCAACTTGTGCTTGTGATGGCAGTTGCGCTTGGCCATCAGCTGATTTTAGTATCAGGGTATCAATATCATTGCTAATATTACCTACTTCATCAGTTTGCGACTTAACCTTGGCTAAATTGGCGATAAACCAGACCTGCTGCGGTAAAATTGATCGGTTACTTTTTATCGCCATTACATCTTCAATGACACCGGCAATAATATAATTTTGATTGGTGATAGTTACTTGTTTGCCAATGACTGATTTAACGCCAGCAAAGGCATTTTGCCAAAAACTTCTGGATATCCACACATACTTTTCTGTTGACTCAATAGTGACATTGTCACCAAATAATAATTGGCTACCTAATACCGAAAGAATGTTGCTTGACGCGTCATAACGGGTCGTCGCAAACGTAGTATTGTTTACTACAACATCTTGCTCTGAAGGAGCAATACCAGCCCATTCGCCTAAATCACTAAATTGTTCACTAAAATCAATTAAGCGATTCATGTTCCAATAAGACACACTCAAGGTATCTGACATTTTAAAACGATAATCAAGCGTTTGCAGTGAAGCCTCATTTTTAACGCCCTGCAGAGGTTGATACAATAAGGTTGATGAAATTGAAATAACACTTAATACCGCACCTAAGGTTAAGCCAAGTGTTAATATTAGTGGCACGCTCAGGCGGGGTAATGAAAATACCCGTGTTATACCTTGATATAAGGATTTTTTGAATAAACTCATGCAACCCCCTGCAAAGATTTTTCATTTATATCAATGGTACTTGGCTGCGGACTTAGCCCAGTATTAATTTCTGAAACAATTTGACCATCGAGCAGTTGAATTTGGCGACTAGCACAACGTGAATAACGGCTATCATGAGTAACCATCACAATAGTTGAACCGTTTTTGTTGAGCTGCTCTAACAGCGACATTACCTGATCGCCATTTTTGCTGTCTAAGTTACCTGTTGGTTCATCAACTAATATCAGGTCTGGTTTGCCAACAAGTGCACGAGCAATAGCAATACGTTGTTGCTGACCACCAGAAAGTTGGTTTGGTCGATAGTGTTGTCTATGTAGCATATCCACTTGTGTTAGTACTTCTTCTACACGTGTTTTGATTTCTGATTTTTTACAACCTCGGTGCTCTAAAGGCAACGCAACATTTTCAAAAACAGTTAAGTTATCTATTAAGTTAAAAGACTGAAAAACATAGCCAATATGTTCATTACGAATTTGAGTGCGTTGATCAACTTTTAAACCTGAAGTAGTAATATTGGCTAGTTGATATTCGCCCTCACTAGGGGAGTCCATTAAACCCATAATAGAAAGTAAGGTAGATTTTCCGCAGCCAGAGGGACCCGTTATGGCAACAAACTCGCCTTGTCTTATATCTAAGCTAACACCTTGCAGGGCATGGGTTTCTATTTGTTGGCCATCGTAACGCTTGTGAATGTTTGCCATGGTAACTATGTTTTTCATGTGATTTTCCTTAATTTGTTTTAGCTGCTGTTATGTCTTTAGTATTTAGCATTGCTTGTTTTAAATATTTGTTTATTCAATGATCAAAAGTTGCGGGTATTTATTGTATTGTTGCGTATCACTACTCACCAGTTGCTCGCCAGGTGTTAATCCTGAAGTGATAATTAATTTATTTTTTGATAATTCGCCAAAGGTGACATCTCTTTGAATTAATGAGTTGTTAGTGTCGCGGACAAAAAGACTTTGTTTACTGCGCGGGCGAAACCCCGGTACTTGTTCTATGTAGCTAACTGCTTGTTGGTGCCTAACAAATACTTGTGCTGATATTGATAATGCAGGCCGTGCATTAGAAGTTAAGGCTTCATCAATGACAGCCTCGGCAAGTACTGACCCGTTGTTAACTACACTTTCAATGCGTGTAATATGCGCTTTGATAATGCCCTTTTGTGTATCAATCAAAACAGCGGCGTTGATATCTATTTGGTCAGCTTGGTTTTGCGGTAAACGTAAGCGAGCTATTAGCTCCTCATCACTACCTACTTTTGCTAATGATTCACCTAACTGAACACTTTGGCCTAATTCAATCTCTAACGTTTGCAGTGAGCCATTAATGCCTGCTTTTACCTTCATATCATCAAGCTGCTGCTCCAGTAAGTTAACTTGTGCACGTTGTTGTTCTATGGTGATATCACGCTGAGTAAGTTGATAGCCTTGCATTTCGATAAACTGCTTATATTTTTTATTTTCAAAGCCAAGTTTTTTACTTTCTTGTTTTACCGCCAATTTGGCGCGTTGTAATTCTATTTTTGAAGAAACACCTAAATCCATCAGGTTTTTATTTACCGATAGCTCAAGCTCTGCTTTTTCAATTTCAGCTTCAATGTCTGCAATGCGGCCTTGATAATTTAAACGTTCACTTTGCTGCTCGTATTTAAACGCTTCTCTTTGCGCTAATTGTTGAGCAAGTTGGCCATTAGCTGCGTTTACTTCCTGTACTAATCTAGGGTTTGATAAGTGTAAAATAACCGTGTCAGGCATTACCTTAGTGCCAGGACGAACTAAAATTTCAGAGACCTTACCTAAAGCTGGCGCTGTTAATAAACGTTCTTTTGCCGAAGCGAACTCGCCATAGGCATTAGCATAAATAGTTAAGTTACCTTGAACTACCGTTTGAAAACTTATGTCTTTTAAGGGGACTGACTTTGTTGCTTTACCACTAACGCTATAACCGGCATAGCCCATTAATAAGGTGAAGCTGGCGATAGCTGCCCATTTTTTCCAAGGTTGCTTTTTAGTTAATGCAATTTTCATAAAGTTTCACTGTTATTCTTAACTGATTTTATAAGTAATGAAATAACCGTGCCAAATATTAAAGGCTTATGTAATCAATGGTTTATTGTTTTTGTTGCTTTGTTAAAAGTTAAATTTGTTCGCTTTTAGGTTGAGGATGTTCGAAAATAAACTTGATAATAGAAACAGATAACTATTCTCCATAATTTGCCTCCCTGTTTTATTTTTATCATTATTTGTTTTTGTAATGCGGTGTAATGTTATCCATTTAATATCTGAAGTAGGTTAGTAGAATCACATTAATGAAATTGAGCGAACAAGCTGAAGTTTGCATGCAACGCGGTTATGATATGCGGTAAAATACATAGCGATTAAAATTGTGCCTAGAGAGTGTCAGATAATACAGCGCAATTTTATTGTTTAGAAGATGATGAGCTTAAAAAATGACCGAAATGCTACCGATAACCCTTAACGTAACTAAAGACTTACTCGATAAATTTACCAATATAAAATCAGTGAGCAACAAGCTAGAAGCGCAGTTCAATTTTCAAACCTTAACGGCCAATTGGTATGGCGATGAAGAGGACATTTTAACGATTCAATTATCCTTAGAAACCCCCGCAAGTTTCGAACAATGTAAAGAAGCATTGGATAAGCTATCGGGCAGTAGAGTTACCATCAGTCATTTTTCTGATGATGTGATTTGTTGTTTTAACGAAGGCGAACAACAATTGCTTTGCACTATTGCCATGACAATGTCAGAGCTGGATTTATTGGTATTACAGCCAACGCTATTAGCGGGTTATATTCAGGCTAAGTTACGTAAAGTTCTTAATTTAATTGCCCAGCAGCAATCATTGGCCAGTATCTAAGTAATGGACTTTTTCAAAAAAAATGGCTATTAATACTGCACGCTTAGATCGTTTTATTAGTGATTATCGTCAAATTAACCGCAAAAAAGTAAGGTTGATTTTAGCGCAAAAAAGAGTTTATGTTGATGGCATATTAGCAACAGATATTGCTCAGCTTGTTGATCAGTTTTCACACGTTATTATGGATGATGAAGTACTGCAGGCTAATAGGGCATATTATATTATGCTGAATAAACCTATTGGTGTGGTTTGTGCGACTAAGGATAAAAAACATAAGACGGTGATTGATTTACTTGCTAGACAATTTGCTCAAGAGGTTTTGGATAGTTTACATATCGTCGGACGACTCGATCTAAATACGTCAGGCCTAGTGTTACTAACAAATGATAGTCGTTGGTCTGAGCGGCTAACGTCACCTGAACATAAAGTCTCTAAATGTTATCAAGTGACACTAGAAAACGCTTTAACGTCAGACTATATAGAGGCTTTTGCAAAAGGGATGTATTTTCCTTATGAGAACATAACGACAAAACCAGCAATTTTGCATATTGTTTCTCTCTTTGAAGCACAAGTGAGCTTAACCGAAGGGCGCTACCATCAAATAAAGCGTATGTTTGGCCGTTTTCGTAACCCTGTTATTGCATTGCATCGTTACTCAATAGGAAGTTTACACTTAGATAAGTCACTCAAAGACGGTGAAAGTAGGCTGTTAAATGTTTCAGAGGTGACTAGCATAAATAGCTAATGTAAGTGGTGAGAAATAAAACAATAAAAGTGAATGTTTATACTAATCAATTGATATTATTAATAACTATATAGGCTCTCGCAATTTGGTCTTGCTTGGGTATAATAGTTTGCAGTAATAATACCAAGTCCATTAAGTTAGTTCCCATTCAGAGCTTGCCAGCGGTTTGAGAACAAATAGAATTTTTTTGCATATAGTCACTCTATATGAAAGAAATTTTGTGCGGTTATCGAATCGCTGGAAAGCTCCTAAGGGGCGAGTTTAAAAGGCTTACATGCTGCGTTATTGATTTTGATAAGGGAATAACCATTATCTATAATCAATGCCTTGCCTCTAAGCCTTTTAACTCTCGCTGAGTGGCAAGAAACTTATTGGAATTGGTATAAATTGTTTCTTAATGTAATGGAATAGTTAAATGAATAAAATAGTTTTATTAGTGGTACCTTTTATCAGTTTGTTGGCAAGTTGTTCAAGTGTTGATAATGTTTGCGAAGATGTCACTTTAGCTTCTGAACAAATTCAAGAGTGCCAAGCTTTACATAAACGCATTATTAATACTAAAGGTGATGTAATTATTCGCACTGAATTAGAACGTCGCTATCAGCAAGATTGTATTGATATTCGTTATTACCGAGATGAAAAACAAGCAGCTATTTGTGGTAATAAGCATAAAGTTAAAGAGATTAGTAAGTCGGCTAAAGCTGACGCTCAGCAATAAGTAAGCAATTCTTAATAATCGTTTTATTAAGTACTTGGTAGATGAGCGAGCAAATAACTAAACGGTATGGTAATTTTGAAACTAGAAAATCAACAGGAAAACACGCCTCAAGCAGCAGAGCTGTTAATACGTGCCAAAGAGGCAAGCATTGCTGATCTCTCTGGAAATGTGGATTTTCTAGAGAAAAGAAATGCTGATTTACAAGCTCGCTATACGGCACTCTTCAAATTAAACCAGCTATCTCAAGAATGTAATGATCTTGAGAGCTTTTATCCGCAAGTGCATACTACTATCGCGTCGTTAATGACCGCGAAAAACTTCTTTATCGTGCTCTATGATCAAACGTTTGAAACCTTAGAGTTTGTTTATTATCTTGATGAAAAAGATGAAAAACCGGCAGGCATCATAGATTACCAAGATTATGATGGTTCATTTACTAATTTAGTTATTGAATCGAAGCAGCCACTCCTGTTAACCCCAGAATTGGAAAAACAGCTATTTGATAATTATAAAATCAAACAATTTGGTGTCCGCGGCACTGACTGGTTGGGTGTGCCTTTACTCCAAAATGGCTTAGTGATAGGTACCATCACCATACAAAGTTATGATGAAAAAGTTCGATATAATGAAAGTGACTTGAATTTACTTACCTTTGCCGCCCAGCACATTGTTGGTGCTATGGTACGTTTACAAGATCAACAACGCTTGAAAAATGCGGTTAATGCGCGTACGAAAGAATTGATGGCACAAATTCGTGAGCGAGAAAAGTCCGAGTTACTACAAGAATCTTTATATCGAATATCGGAACTAACCACGGATATTGACCTTGATATAGATACTTTCTATAGTAAGGTCCACAATATTATTGGACAACTGATCAATGCTAAAAACTTCTTTATTGCTAAATATGAAAAAGATTCAGACACGTTAAGTTTTTCTTATTATGTTGATGAAAAAACATCTAATTTAGCCAAAGATTTTAAACCAAGGAAGCTATCAAATCAATATTCCGAGTTAGTACTTCGCCGTCGAGAAACAGTATTACTCACCTATCAAGAAATGATGAGTCTACATCTTGAAGGTGAAACTAAAAAACCACAGGATGACATCCATTCTTGGTTAGGCGTACCATTAATCTATTCAGGCCATTTACTTGGAGTCATGGTTCTACAGAGTTATTATTATAAAACCACTTACAATCAACAAGATGCCGAGTTACTTAATTTTGTCTCTAACCACGTTTCGGCAGCGATTAAACGTCGAGAACTCGCTGATTTTGAACGACGCAGTCATGAATTACTAGAGCAACAAGTTAAACTACGCACACTTGCCCTTGAAGATGAAATTACCCATCGTAAACAAGCGGAAAAATTATTAAAACACACCGCCGCCCATGATAGTTTGACCGGGTTACCCAACAGAGCGGTATTCCTTGATTTACTTAATCATGCGATAGCCTGTGCAAAGCGAAAAGATGACTTTTCTTTTGCTGTGCTGTTTTTAGACTTAGATCGTTTCAAAGTAGTTAACGATAGTTTAGGGCATCATGCGGGTGATGTTTTGTTGAAAATAATAGCGCGAGAATTATTGGCTATTGTTCGTAAAGTAGATACCGTTGCTCGCTTAGGTGGTGATGAATTTGTCATTTTAATTGAAGACTTGAAAACTGACAATGAAGCCTTTGAGGTAGCGCAGCGCATCACGGCTTTTCTTCAACAGCCTTTTACTATCGATAATCAGTTAGTATACACGGGCACTAGTATTGGCATATCGTTTAGCAATAAACGCTATGATGATGCAGATACTATGCTCAGAGATGCAGATACAGCTATGTACCATGCTAAAGACAATGGTAGAGGGCGTTATGAAGTCTTTGACGACAGTATGCATCAAAAAGTACAGAATGCTTTAAGCCTTGAAGCTGATATTCGAGAAGCGATTGCTTGGCACGAGTTTATCCCTTATTTCCAACCAATTATTAAACTGGATAACCAAAAACTTAAGGGGTTTGAAGCGCTAGCTCGCTGGCAGAGTACTAAGCGTGGTTTTGTTTACCCTAATGATTTCATTCCGCTGGCTGAGGAAACTGATTTAATTAAAGAAATTGATATTCAAATTATTGAAAAATCTTGTCAGCAGTTGAAACGTTGGCATGATGAATTAGGCTGTGATGATCTTTATGTCAGTTGTAATTTATTTTCCAAGCAATTTTTTAGTACCAGCTTACCGCAAGATATTGAAAAGGTATTAAAAAGAACAGGCTTAGCTCCCCATCATCTACGTGTTGAGTTAACTGAACGTGCCTTGTTGGAAAATGCTGAGATAGTACTTACTAATATGCAAGCCTTAAAAAATATGGGGGTAAAAATATTACTCGATGATTTTGGTACCGGTTACTCAAGCTTGGGCTATTTGCATCGTTTCCCTATCGATGTGCTGAAAATAGATCGCTCCTTTATTAGTAATGTCGACGAGCATAATAATAATCGAGCCATAATTAGGACCATTGTTGATTTGGCTAATAATCTTCAAATGTCTACCGTGGGTGAAGGAATTGAAAGCTTAGCCGATGCCGAGTTATTACAACAAATGGACTGTGTGTACGGCCAAGGTTACTACTTTGCCAAACCTATGTCGTCTCAAGATACAACAGACTATATTATTCAAAAATTGTATTATTCAACAAATGTGTAAATAATAACCCACGGACACTCCTTACAAGTTACAATAAAACGATTTACAGAATTTTCTACTGCTTACCTCGTGCTTTTCCATATAAAAACGTCTTAAATCCTGAAAATAACCAGCACATCCTGTGGTTGTTATCCTAAAATGCGCTCATAAATTTAATATCGTCACCCACTAATAATATACTTATTTGTGGAAAAAAAGACTATAACTAAAGCAGGATTTTTACCTGTCGCATTTTGAGGAAACGTTATGCTATTTACTGGTTCATTGGTTACAGATTGCCCGATAAGACAAAAAATTCGTGAGTTTTATCGAATTGACGAAAATGTTGCCGTTGATCATATTTTACCTGCTGCAGAAGTAAATGTTAGCGCAAGAAGCCGTGCATGGGAACGTGCACGCAAAATGGTTTTACAAATACGTCAGGATCAAGAAGGTAATGGCGCAATTGATTCACTACTCAATGAATATTCACTTTCTTCAGAGGAAGGCGTGGTATTAATGTGTTTGGCCGAAGCGTTATTACGTGTACCAGATAAACATACTCAAGATGAGCTTATTCGCGATAAAATTTCCCAAGGCCAGTGGAGTTCACATTTAGGTGCTAGTGACTCAATATTTGTTAATGCCTCATCATGGGGGTTATTACTGACTGGCTCTATGGTTAATTACGCTGATAAGCGTAAAAAAGAACAATTTGGTTTACTAAAGAAAACTGTCGGTCGTTTAGGTGAGCCTGTTATTCGTAAATCAATGAACTATGCCATGAAAATAATGGGTAAACAGTTTGTTATGGGTGAAACCATTGAAGCTGCTACTGTACGCGCTGCCACTAAAGAACAGCAAGGATATGTTTATTCTTACGATATGCTTGGCGAAGGTGCCCGTACTATGGCTGATGCCGGTATGTACCTCAAAGCCTATCAAGATGCTATTACTGCTATTGGTGAGGTTGCCGTTGCTTCGGGTAAGAACGACCCTCGTAAAGTACCTGGTATATCAATTAAACTTTCTGCGATTCATCCACGTTATGAGTTCTCTCATAAAGAGCGTGTAATGGCAGAAATAGTACCTAAATTAAAGGCACTGTGTTTACAAGCTAAGCAATACAATATCGGTTTAACAGTGGATGCTGAAGAATCAGAGCGTTTAGATATTTCATTAGATATCATTGAAGCAGTTTTTTCTGATAGCGAACTAGGCGACTGGCAAGGTTTTGGTATAGCACTGCAAGCTTACCAGAAACGTGCAATTCATGTTGTTGACTGGTTACGTGACTTAACGTTGCGTACTGAACGAAAAATGATGGTTCGTCTTGTTAAAGGCGCTTACTGGGATACCGAAATCAAAAATGCTCAAAAAGATGGCTTGAATCATTTTCCTGTATTTACCCGTAAGTCATCTACCGATGTTTCTTACCATGCTTGTGCCAATAAATTATTAGAATATCGCGATACTATCTACCCACAATTTGCGACACATAATGCTTATACTGCAGCAACCATCGTTGAATTAGCGGGCGATGATAAGGCTGGTTTTGAATTTCAATGTCTACATGGCATGGGGGATTCTTTGTACGACCAAATTGTTAAAGAAGAAAGTATTCAATGTCGAATTTATGCGCCGGTAGGCCATCATGAAGACTTACTTGCTTATTTAGTACGTCGTTTATTAGAAAATGGTGCTAACTCGTCATTTGTTAATGCTATTGTTGATGAAAATCAACCAGTTGAATCATTATTGGAAGATCCAGTAGAAAAGACTCAACGGCTTAAAGCTAAGTACAATAATCAAATAATTATGCCTATTGACCTCTATCGAGGTGAAGGCGAGAAAGGTCGTGATAATTCAAAAGGTTTAGATCTAACGGATATTAATGAAATCATCCCATTAAAAGCTGCGTTAGATACTTGGTTTTTCGACCACTTATTAAATAAAAATGAGCTACCTGAGGGGACTAATGCGGTAATGAATCCGGCAAATCGTAGTGAAATTATCGGCTTCCATCAGCATGCAAGCCATGATGATATGTTGCGGATGATTGATAATGCCGACACCGCTTTTAGTACTTGGTCAATAACACCTGCAGTAGAGCGTGCAGCCTTACTTTGTCGTATTGGTGATATTTTAGAGCGTCATATGGATGAGCTCATTGCCATGTGTATTAAAGAAGCCGGTAAAGTCGCGCAAGATGGTATTGATGAAGTGCGTGAAGCCGTTGATTTTTGTCGTTACTACGCCGCTCGTGCTATTGAATTAAGTGAAGATGAAAGACTTGAAGCACGTGGTGTGGTGTTATGCATTAGCCCATGGAACTTCCCTTTGGCTATTTTCTTAGGGCAAGTTGCCGCGGCAATTGCCACAGGTAATACTGTTTTAGCAAAACCAGCAGAACAAACCGGCTTAATTGCGCTGCGTGCTATTGAATTGATGAAGTCTGTTGGTTTACCTGAAAACGTAGTACAAGCCGTTATTGCACGCGGTAGTGCCGTAGGGAATACGATTATTCCAGATAGTCGTATTCAAACAGTTATGTTTACTGGCTCTACAGAAACGGGTACACGTATTTCACAAACGCTAGCAGAGCGTGGTGGCGATCAAGTGCCACTCATTGCAGAAACGGGTGGTCAAAATTGTATGATTGTTGACTCGACAGCCTTACCTGAACAAGTTGTTGATGATGTTATTTCATCGGGCTTCCAAAGTGCAGGCCAACGTTGCTCAGCGTTACGCGTACTCTTTTTACAAGAAGATATTGCTGATAATGTCATAACTATGCTCCAAGGTGCATTGGCTGAGTTACATATTGGCAATCCGGCAAAATTAAGTACCGATGTTGGTCCTGTTATCGATCAAAAAGCCCTCGATGCACTAAATGCTCATGCCGAATATATGAAATCAAATGGCAAGTTACTATTCCAATGTGAGTTCTCTAGTGATGTTGTCGATGAAGATGGTCACTTTTTCTTTGCACCACGCCTTTATGAAATTGATGATATTAGTGTGCTAAAGCAAGAAGTTTTTGGTCCTTGTGTACATATAGTTCGCTTTAAAGGTGATGAAATAGAAAGTGTTGTCGATAAAATCAATGGCACGGGTTTTGGTTTAACTATGGGTATTCATACGCGCATAGAGCACAGAGCTATTAATTTAGCTAAATTATCACGAGCGGGTAATATTTATATAAACCGTAACATGATTGGCGCTATTGTTGGTGTGCAACCTTTTGGTGGCCGAGGTCTTTCTGGAACAGGCCCTAAAGCCGGAGGTCCGAATTACTTAACTCGCTTAGTTAAAGAAAAAGCAACACCAGATGAAAGTGATTTTAACTTTACGGAAGATAAAATGACAACCTTATCAGGTGATGCTGCTGAGAATCATGAAGCACATCATTTAATGGATAAAGCGAACTGGGCTGAAAAAGAGTGGCGTTCAACAGAACTAAATACTCGAATCTCTTGTGTTCGTCAATTACTTGCCAAGATAGCCCACGTTGAAATTGTTGATGATTTAGCTGACGATTTAAACCATACCTTAGTCTTGGCACGTTCACAGCTTATTGATATTGAAAAGCGTTTGAAAAAACCGCAACAATTACCTGGGCCAACAGGTGAATCAAATATTATATATTTGGAAAACCGCGGCAATATTATTTGTTATGCAGATGAGAGTGTGAGTTTCCATTTCTGGGTCCAATCTATTGTTACATCACTTGCTACTGGTAATACAGTTATTGCTGTTGTTTCTGATTTGTTTTATCAAGAAGCATTGGAATTTAGAGATAAATTTGTGGCTACTGGCGCAGGTAAAGATGTATTTCAGGTGGCGAAACAATGTCACTTAGAAGCTATGCTGGCACATTCTGCTTTATCTGGTGTTGTTGTCGATAGTGCTTCTGAAATCAAGCATTACATTAGTGAAAAATTAGCAATACGTCACGGGGTTATTTTACCGGTAATAACTTCTGAATATTTTGATAATATGATTCAACGCTTGGTTACAGAAAAAACGATTAGCATTGATACTACGGCTTCAGGAGGGAATACCTCACTGATGACTCTGGTTGAAGAAGACTAAATTGTTTGAATAGCTTGTAGTTATTAAATAGTTATTAAGTAGCCTATAAGTTTGAATTAAATAAAACGCGAACGAATACCTTAAGGTAACGTTTGCGTTTTTTTTTACTATTTTTTTACTGTTTTTTTTGAGTTTACTGTGGCAATATCCATTATCTTCCCTACTAAGTAGTGTGAACATGAGTAATAACAAAACAAAACCCTTAGATCGTATTGATCTTATGATCCTTTCTACTTTACAGTCAGATGGTAGAATTTCAAATGTGGATCTGGCCAAAAAAGTAAACCTAAGTGCTAGCCCCTGTTTAGATAGAGTCAAACGCTTAGAAACTGAAGGGTATATTGAACGTTATGGTGCCTTTTTAAATGCCGGAAAGTTAAACTTTGGTATGAGTGCCTTTGTGCAAGTCACCTTAAGCAGAACAACTTCAGACTCTTTCAAACTCTTCAATAAAGAAGTAGTTACTATTAAGGAAGTCGTTGAGTGTCATTTAGTGGCAGGTGGTTATGATTACTTGCTAAAAATCCGGTTTGCTGATATTGAAAGTTATAGACTTGTGTTAGAAAAAATTGGCAGACTGACTAATATTGCACAAACAAGTACTTACATAGTGACTGAACATATAAAGCAGGATGGTGGATTGCCGTTCAACTAGCTTTATTTGCAGTATTGTTTTTTTTCCCCAATCTTAAGTCACTTTGAGCAAAAATCAACGTTGTTAAGTCAGTAAGGTTTTACCCTACATTCAAACGGTTTACATTGAAGAGGCCTACTTTAAGGGCCTTCTTTTTAAGGAATCAATTTCTAAGGATAACTATGAACGCACATGATTATGCATTGCAAGCTAACGGCTCGTTTGCTTTGCCAGATGCTTGTTTTAAAATAAAAGCATTAATGGCTGATGAAAGCTCTGAAATTTCTGATTTTGCTGATGTTATTGGTATCGACCCTTCTATGACTTCTCGTTTGCTACAGATAGCTAATAGCGCTATTTATAGTTTCCCAGGTGAAATCAGTACAATCTCGCGTGCCATCACCATCATTGGTACACAAGCCATTTATAATATGATGTTAGTTGATGTCGCCGCCACCGCTTTTAAGCACTTTGAAAATCAGGCAATTAATTTAAAGCGTTTTTGGCGTATGAGTGTTTATTGTGGACTTGTCTCGAAAAATCTAGCTATTAGTGCCGGTATACGTGATATAGAACGCTTATTCGTCGCTGGCTTATTACAGAATTTTGGTGAGTTATTAGTGGCTAAAATAAGCCCTGAAGTGGCTCAACAATGTGAACAATACAATAAAGATCAGCTACCATGGCAATTACAAGAACATGTGTTGGGCTTTACTTACACTGAAATCTCTGCTGATTTATTAAAAATTTGGCAAATACCTGAAAAAATTATCTTACCAATTAAGCACTTCAATGCGGCATCCTCTATAGAAATTAATAAAGATGTTAAACTCTTGAATTTAGCTTCTAGGTTGGCTCTTATTGATAGTCACAGCGAAGAGTTTTCCTATGCTAATGTGATTGATGAATCTCTCTGTCAACCTTTAGGGTTATCACTGGATGATTTAACACAAGCTGCTGAGTTTGCTGAAAAAGAAGCCAGTAGTATTTTATCTATTATGAATCCTAAACTTTTTTCTAAGTAACTTAACTTGGTTTAACTAATACTGATAAAATTGACTCTATCTGTATTTTTTAATAACTCAAGCGCAGTAGGTGGTTGTTTGATGACCTCTTAACGCTTCATTAATGAGCGAGTAGTGTTTATACCCATACCACTTCAAGATGCGAGTTTCAGGGCTACAGAGCTATTCTTGATCAAGGCACATCTTTTTATTAATGGTTATTCCCTTAAAAATAGATGCAACGATGAACATGATTTTCTCTGTAGCCCCCGCAGGGCGAGTTTAAAAGGCGTATATGCTGCGTTATTGATTTCGACAATAGAATAACTATTTTCTTCAATCAATGCCTTGCCTATAAGCCTTTTAATTCTCGCTGAATTCTGCATCTTGAAGTGGAATGGGTATACATCTGTTTACAGGGCAGTACTCGCGGTTTAAGTTAATTGGTAGAGATATTTTGACACTATCTGTCGAGAGTACGCTCAATTCAACTTTACAAGTTTACACATTGTTATTTGTTTGGTAAAAGTAAAGCTTAGCTAAAAAGAAGACAAAGTTAGTAAAGCTTGTTAGCATCGAATGTTCTAATTTATCGCGTTATCATAATAATTATAAAAGGGTAAGTATGTCAGCTTCTAGAGAGCATTTTAGCTCACGCATTGGCTTTATTTTAGCCGCCGCAGGTTCTGCAGTAGGTATTGGTAATTTAGTGGGTTTTCCGGTAAATGCCGCTAAAAATGGTGGCGGTGCATTTTTGTTAATGTACGCATTATTTGTTTTTCTTATTTGTTTGCCTGTGATGATTGCTGAAATGGCTGTTGGACGTAATACGGCCAAAGAGCCTGTTGGCGCATTCAAAACATTGAGTAAAGGCAGTCAATTATGGGGCGCCGCTGGCTTTTTAGGGGTATTAACTCCCTTTATGATTGCTGTTTTTTATATGGTGATCACCGTTTGGATTTTTGGTTATATTGCTTTAACGGTAACAGGGCATTTAGACTATCTAGCAAGTGATGTAGGTTTTGGCGAATTTATTAACAGTCCTTACTTATACATTGCTTTAATAGCTGTTGCCAGTATTGTCAGTTTTATTTTGGCGGCAGGGGTAAAAGATGGTATCGAAAAGGCTGCTAAAATATTAATGCCATCCTTGCTAGTTATGCTGATTATAATGGTTTTATTTGTTTTATCTCTTGATAATGCCATGGCTGGGGTCACCTTTTTCTTAGTCCCTGATATTAATAAAATATCGCCAAGCGTTGTTAACGGTGCTTTGTCACAAGCCTTTTTCTCACTCTCTTTGGGCATGGGGATATTACTAACCTATGGCTCATATATAAATAAACAAACCAATATCCCTAATTCCGCTAAATTAGTGGCCATAACGGATACCAGCGTAGCATTTATTGCGGGTTTGATGATTCTACCGGCGGTATTTTCATTTAATCCTGAAGTTAATCCAAGTGAGCTAAGTGATAGCTCAGTGTCATTGATTTTTACCTTTCTGCCTAAAATATTTTTAGCACTACAAACCTCATTAGGTTATGTTGGCGCTAGTGCCGTGGCTGCATTCTTTTTCTTATTAGTCTTTTTTGCCGCTATTACTTCGCTAGTCTCCATTATTGAAGTACCCGTCTCATATTTAGTGACAGAGAAAAAGCACAGTCGTAAAAAAGCATTAGGTTACTTAACGGTTACTGCTGGTGTATTAACTTTATTTGCTACTGCATCTTTTGGCATGGTGCCATTTTTTACTGAGTTTACCTGGTATGCTGGTGGCACTAAGTCATTATTTGATGTTATATATGATGTTTTTTACGATACAATTTTACCGCTTAATGGTTTTTTACTGTGTATTTTTGTTAGTTACCGTTGGAAGAAAAAACAATTATCTGAAGAATTAAGTATCGGCAATGAAAACTACAAAGGTTCATGGGTAGAAAAATATATTAACTTTTCATTAGGTACTTTTATCCCTGTTATTGTGCTGCTTATTTTTGTTAACACTGTGGCAACAAAGTTTTTTGCGGTTAATCTCTTTGGTTTCTAGTTATACCAATTTGATTAAATTCTCGCTGAGTGGGAAAGAACTTAATCAACTTGGTATTAAAACGTCTTAACAGATATAAACGCCCAATAATCAATGTTATTATTGGGCGTTTTTTTATTATCAATTATCAGATACCTTAGCCATGATAGAACATATTACCAGCACAGACTTTACCGATGCCCAACGATTATTTCATGGCCGAGGGCACGCATATCCCAATTTAAACCATGTAAATGTTGACTGGTTATCTCCGGTTATTCTAATCACTTTATATCAAGCAGTCGATAGCACATGGCTAGCAGAACAAGCTGGCGCATTAAAAAACTTGATTAAAGAATGTCGCTCGGTGCAAGTACAACATCGTTATGAAAAATTTGCACCTACCGAGTTATTATTAGGCGAGTCGGTAAGTCATACTATCGTGAGTGAGCAGGGCCTTAATTATCATATCGAATTTGGCAAAGCCCAAAATAGTGGTTTGTTTTTGGACATGAGTAATGGAAGATCATGGTTAAGACAGCGTGCAGAAGGTAAAAGTGTGCTTAACCTCTTTGCATATACCTGTGCCTTCTCTCTAAGTGCCATCGCAGGTGGAGCCAGTAAAGCGGTTAATATTGATCTAAGTAAAGCGTCATTAAGTAAAGGTAGGGAAAATCATCAACTTAACCAGTTGGCTAAAAAGCAAGGTAAGCAAATTGTCTTTGAAGGTGTCGATATTTTTAAATCGAATAGCCGCATTAAAAAATATGGCCCTTATGATATTTTAGTCTGTGATCCCCCGTCATTTCAAAAGGGTAGTGTTAATATCGAACGTGATTACGCTAAAATAATTCGCCGTATTCCACAGTGGATGAACCCGGGCGCTACCCTGATGTTATGTTTAAACTCACCTGATTTAGATGAAAACTTCTTAAAATCAGAAGTTGCACGAGAATGCCCTGATTGCCACTTCGAGCAACGTCTTGAAAACCCTGAGGTCTTCAAAGAAAGTCATGAAGGTAAAGGCCTCAAAGTTTTGATTTTTACTTACCAGCCAAAATAATTAGGAAATTGAGAGCTAGCTGATTGAGATTCTGAGGAGTTACTCTCTAGCTTTTATACGCCAAAAACGGGCAAACCTTGGTACGCCAGCGTTGGTAAGTCCATTGTATTTAAAGGTAATGACAGTGCCTACTTTGGGTGGGTTGGCACGTTGAACATCACTAAAACCAGATCCAATCTTGAAAATTATTCCGTCACTTGTTTTTACTTTAATTGCCCCAAGTTGGTTTTGGTACTTACCTTTTCCTTCGGTATAACCAATGACAGTTGCTTCGGCATCTTGATGTTTCTTTAGTTTCATCAGTGCTGAGCTTCGGCCTGTTTGATAGTAAGCACTGACAAGGTGTAACATAAGGCCTTCACCGTGATCAGCGATAACTTCATTTAGTTTGTGATCAAGAGCACTTAAGTCTTTAAATTTCACCTGGCTGATCATAGCTAAATAAGGAGAGGAAACTTGTGTTATCAAATGCTGCATCTTATTTACTCGTTCATTGAAATCCCCTGGATGTTTAGGAAGATCAAATATCATAAATCGAACCTTGCGCCAGCAACTGGTCATTTTATTTTTAACTGCAATTTGCTTTCTTACACAAGAAAGTAATGCCTGGAATTGATCTCGTTTAAGCCATAGTTCTCCGTCCATAGGGAATGCGGGCCAATGTTGAGTAAACCAGCTAGGACTATGGATTAAATTACCTTGGCGAGTGAGTAGTTTTTTACCGTCCCAATAACCACGAATACCATCAAGTTTTTCAGAAACATAATATTGACTGATATCGGCTACTTTATGGTAGGTCACTCCATGTTGAATATTAGGCTTTAAATATTGCTTTGCTTGGTGAGCAGCAGCTTGCGCATTTACTGGGAAGGTAATTGCTGAAGTTAAGGTAAATAAAACGAATAAACTGTATTTTGTCATCACTAACCTCCGTGTAATACCAATCGGACTAATAAATTAAACCGTTTGGTATGATGTGATGCTTGGTAAAAAATTAAGTCTAGTCTATATTTGAATAATGGATACCTTAGTGATAAAGGTTAATGGCTAACTTTAATAAGAAGCCGGATAAATTTAGCAAGGATTGCTATGATGAAAAAATTTACTCCTCTCGTTATTTTGTGTTCCGCGGTAGTCTTCCTTTCTTTTGCGTATAGTCCTAGCTCATTTGCTAAAAAGAGGTGTAAGCCCTTTCTGGAGAAACTGCATAATATTCAGACGATGCAACGTAAAGGTTACTCTTTAAAGCGAGGAGAAAGTTTACGGGCTAAAGAAGATAAAGCGAGAGAAAAGTGGTGGCGGTGTGAACGTAGCTCTTTAGCAAAGTTTACGGCTCAATATGGGGGTAAAAAAAAGAAAACGAAGAAGGTGAGCAAAATAGTAAAGTCTAAGAAATACAATGCATTGAAAAACAGAAGTTATTACACGAAAGGGAATAAAGCATTATCTAACTCACAAAAAAATATCACAACGTTTAATCAAAATAGTGCCATTGTTATTAGATCGAAATATCAAGGGAGTAAGCAGTTGGCTTGGTCACAATTTTATAGTCAGCCGGTTAAGTGCCAACGTCCCAAGAGTATGTCCGTATTTGCTTATTGCAGTGAAAATAAAATACAGCAACAAAGTGAATTCGACAAAGTTTATCGTGACTAAGTTAATCTTATATAGTTAAGCTAACTAATGTTCAGTTAACTCAACTAAATAATGAAGTTATGGCTGGTAACTTTTTTTGCTTTCTCGGTATTGGTTAACCATGGCATCTATTGTTTCTTGCTCATATGAACGCAGACCACTTAATAACATATGTTTCTTACCATGACCAATTACCTCACCATTCGATAGTAAATCAAACTCAAGCCAAGCATCACCTCGCTTGCCATCAATACTTAAACTGGTTTTTGCAAGTTTTAATGTTACTGACTCAGCGTCGAATGTATGTAAATCGATAGACATTGATTGATACATAACCATGGGGCGGGCAGGGTTGATCATAACACTATTTTCAGCCATTAATTTGACCAATATATCGGGAAAAGTATGACCAGAAAAATCTACATAGGCTTTTGTCAGTGCATTAATTAAGACTGAATCATGCGTTTGATCACCACTGACATGAACACTTAGGCAGGTTTTATTTTTATCATCTTTTATATCGAAACTATCATCAATTTGTTGAGGAAAGGTAAGATTAACATCGTTGCTAACCATGCCTGAAAAATCGAAGGTCATCTTTTTATGTAGTCCCGATTTGGCGATTACTATTGAAAAAAGTAAATCTCCAGGCACGCAAAAACGTTTAGCATCAATATTATGTAATGGGTTAAAATCATCTGCTACTTGCTTGGCAAAATTACTACCTTGCTGACGTGTGAAGCTGATACTATCAGCACTAATAGGGCAATAATTCTCAATAAACATTTCTTTTATAGACATCTATGCAACTTCATTTTGTGAGTAAACTATATTCGATCGCAGCATTCTAACAGCACTTCGGTGCTAAATCGAAACAAAGTGCATATATCTAACTGATCAGACCTCTAGTGTTTGGCTATATTTACTTACTAATTGCTCTTTTTTGAGCTTAGTTAGGTGGCGAATTTGATACTCTCTTTGGCACGCGGTGCTTTTGTTGTTAGCCTCTTCAAGGTAGGCCAAGCTCACAGGGCGTCTTGCTCGGGTATATTTCGCACCAAGTTTACTGTTATTATGTTCGTCAATACGACGACTGATATCTGTGGTAACTCCTGCGTATAAACTATTATCGTTGCAGCGTAATAAGTAAACCCACCAGCTATTCGTTTTGTTTTTTTCTGTCATATAATGTGATAATTACTATTAAATAATTTGAAGGTCTCTAAATGGTAAATAAAAGTGCTTGAGATATCAAACAACGTTAGCTTAGCTGATTGGGAAATTGAGCTGAGTGCTATACGAGCTATGGGTAATGGCGGTCAACGTGTAAATAAAGTGGCAACAGCTATTCACTTACGGTTTGATATTAAACGATCATCTTTACCTGCAATTTATAAAGAGCGGTTACTTGCTTCTAAAGATAGTCGTGTGACTAAAGACGGGGTAGTCGTCATTAAAGCACAGAGCTTTAGAACACAAGAAATGAATAAAGAAGATGCACTTAGCCGACTGAAAGCTTTTATTCAATCTGTAATGGTAGTACAAAAAAATCGACGAGCGACAAAACCCACCAGAGGCTCAGTGCAAAGGCGCTTAACGGGAAAGGCTAATCGTAAAGACGTCAAACAAACACGGAAAAAAGTACAATTTTAGTGGGAGATAATGCCTGTTTATACTCCCTTTACCTATGAAAATAAGCTCATTAGTTAAGAATAATCACATTAAAACTACTTTTCGAAAAATAAAGATAAAAACCTCATACAAAATAGAGAGCAACTATGCCAATTAGTGACGTCGGTGCAGTAGAAAAACTTACCGCACAACTTGATAGTAATAATTTAGTTCAGTACCAACTACCATTAGCTAGCCTTAATGGTGATGGCACTAAACAGAGTATCGCGTTAAATCCTTTAATAGGAAAACAAATAAGCTTACACTTTTCTGGCACTATAGCCTGTAAGCACTGTGGAAAACGCACTAAAAAAAGCTACTCTCAGGGATATTGTTATCCATGTATGAGTAAACTGGCTCAATGTGATTTGTGTATTATGAAACCTGAAACCTGTCACTTTCATTTAGGTACTTGTCGAGAGCCTGAATGGGGTGAAAGGCACTGTATGGTCGATCATTATGTTTATTTAGCCAATAGCTCAGGCTTGAAAGTTGGCATAACGCGACACACTCAGTTGCCTACGCGTTGGATTGACCAAGGTGCTTGTCAAGCATTGCCAATCTTCAAAGTGAATACTCGCTTGCAATCTGGGTTGGTAGAGATTGCGCTAGCAGAATTCATTAGTGATAAAACTAATTGGCGCGCTATGTTAAAAGGTGAGCCAGAGCCTCTAGATTTAAAGGCCAGAGCAGAAGAGTTAATCCCAGAGATTAGTTTGCGCTTATCGCAACTCAGGCTTCAGTTTGGTAGCGATGCAATTACAGAGTTAGATGCTAACGTACAAGATATTCATTACCCAGTGAAAGAGTACCTGACAAAAATTAGTTCTTTTAATTTTGATAAAACAGAAACAGTTACTGGGGTGCTGTTAGGAATCAAAGGTCAGTATTTGATTTTCGATAAAGGCGTAATAAACATGAGAAAATTTAGCTCATATCAAATAAGTATTGACTATTAGTAACTTGAACTTGAGAATGGCGCTTTGTATTTAGCCAACAATCGAATTTTATACTGAGTATTAAAGGTAACAAGATGACCGCGGATGATTATGTAGAGCAAGCCAGTGAAATTTTTGTTTTATCCGATTCTTTTATCAGAATTAGGGAATTAATTGATGATGAATCATCTACCATTGATGATATTTCAGAGGTGATCCTACTCGATCCAGCCCTTTCTGGTACGGTATTAAAATTGGCTAATAGCCCTTTTTTTAGCTACCCAGGGAAAATAGATACCATCTCCAAAGCTGTCTTGGTACTGGGGATAACGGAAGTCTATAATCTTGTTATTGCCTATTTTACCACGGAAGCTTTCAAAAATATTAATGCAAACCAAGATTACCTTGATGAGTTTTGGATAAAAAGTGTTGATTGCGCGTTGTTGATGAAATTCCTAGGGACTAGCTTAGGTATTGTTAATGCAGAGCGCTTATTTATTTTAGGTTTGTTGCATAATTTGGGTGAATTAGTAGTTCATCAAATAACAACGGAAAAACAGCGTGCTTGTGATAGTCAGGATATCAATTTATTACCTTGGGTGAAGCAACAAGATATATTAGGATTTACTTTTGGTGAATGTTCTGCCGAACTGTTAAAACAGTGGCAATTACCCTATAGTATTTTCGCACCTATTCGTGATCAGGATATTGACGATCTAAGCCAATACACTACAGAAACACAGTTGTTATATATAGCTAAGCGTGTGATGAGTAAACAGCAAGTGTTTAAAGATCAAAACTTAGATTTCAATGACTTGTTAACTGAAGAGCAGCTAGAGCCTATTTGTCTAGATAATAAAATGCTAGAAAATGCCGTTGATTATTGTGATTTAGAACGTTTAGGTTTGTTATCAATTTTAAACCCGAGTGCTTGCATGCTTTATTAACACTAAATGTTTGGTTAAGTAAAAGCTAAACTTTATAAAGCCCGATAAGCACAAGCTTATCGGGCTTTTTGAATTAAAATATATGAACTAATATTTACGTTAATAAAAATAGCTAGTTAGGATTGTATCTTCCTTGGCTGAGGATATTATGTGGGTCTAAGCTGCCTTTTATTTTATTGACTGTTTGCCAAAAATCAGTGTCCTTATTCAGTAACCACTGTTGTTGATCTATGTTTAGACGGTAGGGGACAAATCCTTTTTTTAGTCCTTCTGTTACCAAAGCTTTTAAGCAATTATGAGCATCGGTGACTGCCTGTGGATTACTTAAATCGAAAACGATAGGAATTGTACTGTCAACACAATCGTGCTTTAGATTAGTAAAGGTAATAAAAGGCTCAATATTATATTTTGGACAAGTCTCTCTAACAAACTCGACAAATTCTCGCATTTTCTTTGCTTTCATCGTTACTAATGGCGCGTACCAAAGTAAACCACAGCCGTCTTTTCCTGGTGATAATTCGTTTTTATTAAATCCTTCTGTTTCGGTATGACGCCAATAAGCAAGTTTTAAGGCAACCTTATTCGGCTTGCCCAGCATAATCTCTTTACCCTTATTAAACGAATCAAGTTGCTCTACCGCCACGGATAAAGGTGGTACTTTATTAATCAATAACGAAGGGATGTATTTAATAACTTTATTCGCTACCACGATTATTAAGCTATTTGAATATATTCGTTTACAAGGCAATTGTTTAAAAATACGGTTAATTTCTTTTTTTACTGCTTTGACCACACCGACACTGCCGTAAATACTACCAACAATGGTCCAATTAGGTGCTTGTAATTCTTTAGCTAATCTTTTGATATCTTGATTTTCCATTACTTGATGGACGTCATTACCCTTGGGATTCTTGGCAAACATTGATAATAAACGGCGTTGATCCATTAAGTTAATTGAGCCAACAATACCTTCATAGTCTTGTAATACTTGTCGTATTAAGGGGACCGCTTGTTCAAGTAAGGCATCATCTGCCATTTGGATAAAAAAGGAAGTGAAATCAGCTTTCTTCTTGGCTAATCGAATGGTTATTTGGCTCACTATACCAAGGTTAGACTGGGTAAATAGTCCTTCCAAATAGGGGCCAAGTCCCCATTTAAAGGTTTTATCGACAAATTTTTCATCGCTGGCATCTAGTTCATTGACGGCTGACTGATAAGGCGTGCCATTGGCCCAATAACCTTGGATACTGTTAACGGCAGCAAAATGGTCTGTATAGGGGGTTATACCGTAACCTCGCTCTAAGGCGTTGGCTAGTATGGAGCAGTCTGGTCCTGCGCCAGTGACAGGTACCATATAGTCATGATTGTTTAGCAGTAAATAATCACTTAATTGCTGTTGAGTGACTCCAGGCTCAATTGTTACCAAGCCTAGTTCACTATCAAAGTGTTTTATATCGGTTAACTGACTTAAATCCAAAAGAATAATGTTTTTAGCTGTGCCAGCAGGTTGGCTAGTGCCATAACCCCAATTTTTCCCTGTGCTTATAGGGTAAAGAGAAAAAGCGAGTTGTTCATCTGTCGCACAGTGGTTGGCCAAATCAAGTAGTGCTTTGATCTCATGGGATTGAGTTAGTGTAATTACGGCAAATATACTTCTTTGTTTATTTTCAAAGAACGTTAATCCTTCAGTGCCAAGCATAAAGCGGGAAAGTTGCTGAGGATCAAATGATAAACTCGAATCAGTTGTTAATACATTTTCAATGAGAGAAATAAGTTTCTGTGACATAAGAGGTGCTTAGTGGCTTTCCGCTATAATTTTTTTAGGCTAAATCTAATTGATTCAGTTGTGAGCAAATGTCTTCTTCAATGGTACTAAAAAGACTTTTAAAACCAGGAGAGAGATTTTTCATAAAAATTTCAGGGTTAATATAATAAGGGGCGCGTAAACCATGATAATCAACAGGGGCACCGAGTTGCTGAAAATTAATACCGATAAATTTCATGCTACGGGCAAGTCTAGGTTCCATCATCACATAAATATGACGAATACCGGTATTCATACTCATAGTGGCTGCCGCCATATATAATCCTATGGCTATGAAGGGGAAACAACGTAATTCGGTTTCTGAATAGGTGATTTCACTGATAACGCCAGTACCTGAGCCTTTATAGTTATCGGCCTTACGGCGACGAAAATCAGACTTAACGGCTAAACGTGATATTTCTGCTATTTCATTGCGATTAAAGCGTTTAGGGCTAAGTTCTTCGTTAGTGATCGACCCCATACAATATTTCTCAATGGGAAGTAATTCATCAGGGCCACTTGAAGTGACTATGCGTACACAGCTAGTGAATGTCCCTGACGATTTATGTTTGATTAAAGAAAACATTGATTGGTGATCAAATTCATCTGTTTCTTGGCCATTGTCTCTAACCTCTTCAAAAGCAAGTTCTTCACAGTAAACACTATGACGAATTTTAAATGCTTCTTCTTTTAAGGTTTGGCTGACAGCAATACAAGGCTGTAAAAATTGCGTAAAATGATCTGATATACTATGCGCCTCTCTACTCGCCTTAGCGGAGACAATTTTTTTGGTGATATCACCAATAATGGGGGTGTCTAATAATCGTTTGTTCCAGTTCATTTTTATTCCATGATGAAATTGTAAATAACTAGGCTAATTTCAGTACAGTTGTTAAGACAAGCTACCTGTAATTATGCGAAGATAATATTAAATTAATAGTTCACTTACTTGCGGCTGACTAAGAAAATCCTTAGGGCTGGCTGTAGCACCATAGGCCCCTGATTGAAAGACAACAACATAATCGCCCATATTAGCTTTAGGTAACATTACTTTATCAGCTAAAATATCAAGCGGAGTGCATAAGGGACCAACGATGTTAACTAGTTCTTGAACATCTCCTTGAGTTTGTTTCCAATAGCTACAATACTTTGAACATTTTCTTGATTTTTTGCTAAATAAATACCAATGCGATCGCCGCATGTAATGGAAAGTGAAGCATAAGCTTGCGCTACCTTAGTTATTTTTTCATTAAGCTGGGCATAACTCAGACTAATATTTTTAACTTGCAGCGCAATTGCTTCGGGAGAGCGTTGTACACTGTGGCTTATAAACTCGTGAACAAAGGTAATCATTTATCATCCTGAAAATTAATATGGGACACTTCTTAGCAATGCTATTATGACTGTGAAAGCATTACATAGGCAAGTACGATATAGAATAAATGCTTATAATTTAATGAGCTATATCATGAGTTGTCGTGTTAATCATGATTTGAATAGCTTCCATTACAGTTTGAATTCCAATTTTATACAGCCCATAATTCTTTTTGATCACTATACAATTAACCTCTGAATCTTTACCCCTTTTTATTACAATAGTGTTAGACCAAAAATGCTTGATGATATATTCGTGAAAATATTGTTTGCTAACTATAATATTTAAGCATTTTGTATGAAACATGGTTTAAGATAGTATTCGTTTTCGATAACAACTATAGCTTACTTTATTTAGGAAAAATTATGTCTATACATATCCCCTTACTGCTAGTTCTTGCTTCTTTATTTACGCCATACGCTCAAGCGGAATTTGTTGACGTTGTCGCTAAAATTAAACCTTCGGTTGTTGGCATCGGCATACATACACCAACGAGTCGACCACAAAATATTTTACGTGGCACCGGTTTTGTTATCGGTGATGGCCATTACATTGTTACTAATGACCATGTATTGCCCACGTTATTAAACGAAAGCTTATTACAAAAAATGGCCGTTTTTATTGGTTCTGGTAAAAATGCTAAAGTGAGAGAAGCTGAGATTGTTGTCACATCAAGTCTATATGATTTAGCCATTTTAAAAGTCTCTGGACCTGCCTTACCCGCCATGACTTTAGCAAGTTCAGATTTGTACGCAGATGGGAGCTACATTGCTTTTACCGGTTTTCCCATTGGCGGTGTGCTGGGGCTTTACCCCGTGACTCATCGAGGAATGATTGCCAGTATTACTCCTACTGTTGTTCCTGCGGCTTCTGCGGGGCAAATTAATTTAAAAATGCTCAAACGTATGAGAAATCCTTATTTGGTTTATCAGCTTGATGCGACGGCCTATCCTGGAAACAGTGGCAGTGCTATGTATGATATGAAAACAGGGAAAGTGGTAGGCATAATTAATAAAGTCTTTGTACAAGCAACGAAAGAGGCGGTAATAAGTAATCCTAGTGGTATCACTTATGCAATACCAGTGAAGTACTTACATCAAGTTTTACGAGAAAATAATATCACACTTTAATTGTGATATTTTTTACTTTAAGTTTAAGAATATTATGGCGTTAGTTATTTTATTTACTCAGTTATTTTAGCTTCAATTATATTATCAGTCGCTTTTTGATATAACCGTGAGAGTGGCACTAGCTCAATGCCATGTAACTTTAATGTAGGAATTAGCCTATTTAATGTCGCCACGGTCTCTGGATGCGGATGGGCGATAGCAATCGCTGTTTGGTGTTTTTGGGCGAAATTAACGAGTTGCTTAAATTGCTGACTAATATACTCATCAGTTAGTTCATTATCCAAAAATATATGCCGTGCTTTAACTGGTACACCAAAGTCGATAGCAGCTTGTTGTGCTTTTGAATGAGGGCTGGTTTTACTGTCTAAAAAAAGCAAATTATTTTGCTTTAAAAACGCCATAGTCCAAGCCATAGGTTGATATAACTGGGTGAGATAACTTCCCATATGATTATTAATACCAATAGCAAATGGAATTTCAGCGAAGGATTTAGTTAAGCTTTGACTAAATGCTTGCTCATCCATATTACTTGTTAGCGCTCCAGGACCTAATTTCTTTCTATTTTCAGATTCCATTGGAACATGAATTAGCACATCGTGATTAGTGCTGTTCGCTTGTATCGCAAGTCTTTTGCCATAGGTGGTATGAGGGAGCACAGCATAAGTAATTGCCCCAGGTAAAGTGAACGCATGCTTGTCGGTGTAACGATAGCCCATATCATCGATGACGATAGCAACTTGGCTAGTGTGGGCAATACTTTGGACACTAAATAATGTCAAAAAAAGTACGAGTAAAGGACGCATGGAGATGATTTTTAGAAGAGTATTTAGCACAGGATAATATTTGTCTTTTTAATTATTATAATAAAGCCTAGCAGTTATTTATACCAATCTATATAAGAAAGTGGTCACTTCTTTATGCGAGATGGTTTTGTGTAATACCAATTTGATTAAATTTCTTCCCAACTCAGAGCTATACTCGATGTTCAATAATAAGGCAAATTCGTTTCGGTTTAGTCACTCTAAATCAAATGAATTTAACGAAGTTAGTGGGCATCGAGTAAGCTCCCAAGGGCGAGTCTAAAAGGCTTACACGCTGCGTTATTAATTTTGAGAAGGGAATAACCATTCTCTTCAATCAATGCCTTGCCTCTAAGCCTTTTACCTCTCGCTGAGTGGGAAAGAACTTAATCAACTTGGTATAATAGGTAGTTCAATAATTACCGGCACCAAAGTTTAGGGTTGAGTGCTTTGCCTTGATGGCGAATTTCAAAATAAAGACCTGATTGCTCTAAACCACCACTTTGACCAATTAACGCAATAGGCTCTCCGGTTTCTACACGATCACCGACGGATTTTAATAAGGTTTGGTTGTGGGCGTATAAACTCATATAGCCATTACCATGATCAATCACAGTTAATAAACCGTAACCTTTAAGCCAATCTGAAAATAATACCTTACCATTATGAATGGTTTGCACTTGGCGACTTATCGGCGCACTAATTAATACCCCTTTCCATGTTAAGTAGCCTTGTTTTCGAGTGCCAAATCTATGCAGTATACGTCCTTTAACGGGCCAAGATAACTTTCGTTTTAACTGACTTAAGCCAGTTAAATCAATTTCAGCTTGGATAAGCGCGGCTAGTTTAATCAGTGCTTGGTTTAAATTATTCTCTTCGGCTTTGAGTTTATTTAATTGTTGTTGGCTGGAAAGTAACTTACGGCCTAATTTTTTTAGAGTCTTGCTACGCTGTACTTTACTACGACGAAATTGGGTATCTTGCTGCAATTGTTCATCTTTGAGCTGTTGTAAATACTCAATTTGTGTTTGATGCTCAGTACTTACTTCTAAGAGTTGTGCGATGGTCACTTGGAAATTATCAATCTCTTTTGTTCGGGCTTGATTTAAGTATTGATAGTAGCTGATGGTACGTTGGATTTTTTCACTTTGATCTTGGTTTAGCAACAATTTGAGGTAATCGTGTTGGCCAGTGGTGTAGGCCGCTCTAAGTTGTTGTGCCAATAAACGTTCCTGTCTTTGCTTGGCAATGGTTAACTGTTTTTTCTTTAGGGCTAAGGCAGAGATTTTTTCTTGAGTTGTTTCTAAATCAGTTTCTATTTTATTGATTGCTTTGGCTACTTTTGCAATAGCTAAGTCATCATTTTTTAACTGTTGCTCTAAACTACTACGTTGCTTGTTAGCATCAAAAATATTCGACTCTTGTTTGGCAATGGCCTTTTGAACATCACTGAGTTTTGCACGATTCTGTTTTTGCGCACTTTCATTACGGTTACTTTGCTCTGCTTGCAAGGGAAAAGCAAACAGAAAACTTAGTATTACTATGATTGCAGCCGTTACATGCGGAAGGTGCTTATTTGCTAAATACGTGTGGATAAACAATCTCATAATAGGTAATGGAAATAAATCAAAAGCCAATGTATCACTTAAACCCATGTCACCTCAAGAAGTGCATCTCTTGCGGTGACATAGTTATAGTCTATTCATTTATTATCACTTAATTAACTGCATGAGTACTGATCCAGTCATCTCTTCAGGTTGTTCCATACCCATTAAGTGTAATACGCTTGGCGAAATATCACTTAAGGTACCAGAAGCCGCTGGCGAAGCATTTCTGCCAACATAGATAAGCGGCACAGGTTCGCAGGTATGAGCAGTATGTGCTTGCCCTGATACTGTGTCTTGCATTTGTTCAGCATTACCATGGTCGGCAGTAATTAAACATTCACCACCATTCTCTTGGGCTGCTTTAACAACACGACCAACACAAGTATCTACCGCTTCACAGGCTTTTACAGCGGCATCAAAACTACCAGTATGACCAACCATGTCACCATTAGGGTAATTACAAACGATAAAGTCATATTTACCACTTTCAATAGCGCCAACGAGCTTATCGGTAAGTAGAGTGGAATTCATTTCAGGCTGTAAATCGTAGGTTGCGACATCAGGTGAGGGCACTAAAATACGGTCTTCGCCAGCAAACATATCTTCTTTGCCACCACTAAAGAAAAAGGTGACATGGGCATACTTTTCCGTTTCAGAAATCCGCAATTGAGTTTTATTATGTTTAGCTAACCATTCACCCATGACGTTATTGAGCGGCGTGGGAGAAAAAGCTGATGGAGCATCGATATCTGCAGCATATTGTGTCAGCATAACAAAATTGCTTATTGCTGGAATACACTTTCGCTCAAAGCCATTAAAGTTTTTGTCGGTAAAACAACGACTAAATTGACGCGCTCTATCTGCTCTAAAGTTCATAAAGATCAACGCATCACCATCATTTATCTCAATGGTTTTACCTGATGGACTTGCTATAGCGCTGGCACCAACAAACTCATCATTCTCATTACGTTCATAGGCCGCAGCAAGAGCATCCAACGCACTATTATATTGGTGTAAACCTTCGCCATTGACCATCAAGTTATAAGCAGCTTCAACACGATCCCAGCGTTGATCTCTATCCATAGCATAATATCGGCCAATAACTGAAGCTATTTGGCCTTCGCCAGTATCGGTTTCTGTAAATAACTCTGAAAATTTTTGTTGAGCTTTTTCTAAAGAAGCTTGTGCACTGCGTGGCGGCGTATCACGGCCATCTAAAAATGCATGTAAGTAAACTTTTTGAGCACCACGTTTTTTGGCTAGTTCCATCATGGCGAAGATATGTTCTTCATGACTATGGACGCCACCAGGAGAAAGTAAACCGAAAATGTGCACAGCATTATTGTTTGATGTTGCGGTATCTACTGCTTGGCAAAGCGTAGGGTTTTCAATAAAGTCACCATCACTTATCGCTTTAGTGATACGAGTGAAGTCTTGATATACCACACGGCCAGCACCTAAATTCACATGACCTACTTCGGAGTTGCCCATCTGTCCTTCAGGTAAGCCAACGGCCATGCCTGAAGTATCAATAAGCATATTTGGATACTTGGCTTTTAAATCATCTAATACTGGTGTGTTTGCTTGATGAATCGCGTTTGAGCTCGTTTCTTCTCTATATCCCCAACCATCTAGAATCATCAGTACCGTTGATTTCTTATTCGCCATTATTTTCCCCGTTTAATTTAGTAACTTATGTGATTTATATATTTTATGAGCAAGTATTGTACACCCTCAGATTGTGTTATTCACTAAGGATTTAACATTGAAATGTTCCGTAAAGGGTTACTAAGCTTTAGCTGGCGGTATATGCTCGCAATTCTAAGTCATTTGCGTATAATGTGCCGATTCGAAATTTGATAAAATGGGCATTTATTTATGGAACAATTAATTACTTTTGCAAGCGATAATGGCATGCTGAGCGCGGTTTGGGTTGCCTTAGTGGTAATGATAATCGTCACGACAGTTAGAATGAAAATGTCACCGATTAAACAAATCAGTACTCAAGATCTAACATTTTTGATGAACAAGGAAGAAGGTATTGCGCTTGATATCCGAAAAGAAAAGGAATTTAAAGCGGGACATATCCTTGATGCAATCAACCAACCTAGTGAAAAAATTAACAAAAATGACTTTACTAGTCTTGAAAAATATAAAGACAAGCCCATCATAGTAGTATGTGCTGCAGGTATGAGTGCTGTGCAAATTGCTAATGATTTATTTAAAGGTGGTTTCACTCGTGTTAGCGTACTTAAAGGTGGCATGAACAGCTGGACTAGTGCCGGTTTACCTGTTGCTAAGTAGAACATTTAGTACGGTTCTCACTATCCGTTAAAATAGAAAATGAAGAGTGATGAAAATGGCAATAATTGAAATATATACCAAAGAATACTGTCCCTATTGTACTCATGCTGTTGCTTTATTTAAGAGTAAACAGAGCGAATATAATGAAATTAAGATTGATGGTGATATGGAAATGCGTAGCACCATGATTGAACGCAGCAATGGTGGCTATACAGTGCCACAAATATTTATTAATGATGTTCATATTGGCGGTTGCGATCAATTAGTCGCCTTAGAAAGAAACAATCAATTAGACGCGCTTTTAGAAGCAAAATAATACATTCAATTAGAAAAAATTATAAAGGAGCCTCTCATGGCTGAAGAAAATAAAGTAGAGAACAGTGAAGCCGCACAACAATCTCCAGAGTTCGCCATTCAACGTATTTACACTAAAGATGTTTCTTTTGAAACACCTAATTCTCCAGCAGTATTTCAATTAGAATGGAAACCAGAAATTAAATTAGATCTGGATACGCGTTCAACTAAGTTAGCTGATAACACTTATGAAGTTGTTCTTTCGGTAACTGTTACCGCTACAGTAGAAGATAAAACCGCCTTTTTAGCTGAAGTACAGCAAGCGGGTATTTTTACTATTGGTAACTTACCTGAAGCACAATTAGCTCACACGATTGGCGCTTTCTGCCCAACAACGTTGTTCCCGTATGCTCGTGAAACCGTAGCAAGTTTAGTAAACCGTGGTTCTTTCCCACAATTTAACTTAACACCAGTTAACTTTGAAGGCTTATATGCTTCATATGTACAACAACGTGCAACACAAGACAGCGCGCCACAAAGCAGCGAAACACACTAGTTAGAGTAACATTAGCTATATAAATAGGGTTGTATATGTCTTTAACTGCAAAAATCACAGTGTTGGGGGCAGGGTCTTATGGCACCGCTCTAGCAATTTGTTTAGCCAGAAATGGTCATAAAACCTTGTTATGGGGACGTGATGTTAATCATGTTGCTGCAATGGAGCAAGATAGAGAAAATAATAAGTATCTTGCCGACTGCCCTTTTCCTGAAAATTTGGCTTTAGAGGTTGATTTAGCAAAAGCAGTGCAAGCGAGTGATAATCTTTTAGTGGTAGTGCCAAGCCATGCTTTTGCAGATATGCTAAAGCAAATTAAACCGATGTTAACAGACAACGCTAAAATTGCTTGGGCGACTAAAGGGCTAGATCCGCAAACCGGTGATTTATTGCAAAATGTTGCAAGAACAGTACTCGGTGATAGTGTGTCTTTAGCTGTTTTATCTGGCCCAACGTTTGCTAAAGAAATGGCCTCAGGATTACCAACGGCTATTTCGTTATCTTCTGAGGATGATGAGTTTGTTGCTGAATTATCTGATTTACTGCATTGTGAAAAACGTTTTCGAGTTTACTCTAATAAAGACTTTATTGGCGTGCAGCTCGGTGGAGCGGTTAAAAATGTTATCGCTATCGCCGCAGGTATAGCAGATGGTATTGGCTTTGGCGCAAATGCGCGTACAGCGTTAATTACTCGTGGATTGGCTGAAATGACCCGTTTAGGTTTAGCGTTAAACGCTGAGCCAGCGACTTTTATGGGTATGGCAGGTTTAGGTGATTTGGTACTGACTTGTACGGATAATCAATCGCGTAATCGCCGATTTGGTTTAGCATTAGGCCATGGCAAAGAAGTTGAACAAGCGATAACTGATATCGGTCAAGTCGTTGAAGGTTACCGAAACACTAAAGAAGTTTATATGCTTGCCCAGCGACATGATGTTGAAATGCCTATTGTTGAGCAAGTATATCAGGTGCTTTACTGTGGAAAAGATGCCAAGTTAGCAGCAGCTGATTTACTTTCTCGTGATAAGAAGTTTGAATAATCTCATCACATTGAAAAGACATACCGTACATAAAGATTGAAAAGAATAATACCAATCAGATTAATTAATGGTTCAAATTTTAATGAGGGTAAATTTTCAAGAATAAGGCGCTTGATTGAGCAATAGCTGGCTATTGGGATTGAAAGCAACGATGTTATTGAGTATTTAGACCATTTAAAGAGATCACTTAGTTAGTCTGATTGGTATAACTGTAAATTTGGTAATAGTGTGATTTACAGTTATTTTATAATAATTATCTAATTTTCGTTATACGGCGTTAGGGAAACCTAGTTGACGCCATGCATCGTAAACGATTACTGCTGTGGCATTTGACAAATTCATGCTACGACTCTCTTTTAGCATTGGAATTCTAAGTTTATTCTCATCAAGAATTTGTGCACGAACTTCCTCGGGTAACCCTGCTGTTTCTGAACCAAATAATAAATAATCACCAGCTGCAAAGCTGATATCACCATAAAAATTATTGGTTTTGGTGGTAATTGCTAACACACGTTTTGGCTGCTCTTTTTCAATGAAAGCATTGAAGTTTGCATGGCGCTGTATGGCGGCAAATTCATGGTAGTCTAAACCAGCACGACGTAATTTTTTATCATCTAAATCAAAACCTAATGGTTCTATTAAGTGCAAACGAAAGCCTGAATTTGCACATAAGCGAATTATATTACCGGTATTTGGTGGGATTTGGGGTTGAAAAAGAACAACATCTAGCATAACAATCATCATGTAATAAAATTTTTGTTATTATAACGAACCTGAACTCCGCTTAATATATATTTATCTAGCCGTAGTACTGCATTGTTAAATTTATTTGCAGCCAGTCAGGTATTGACGCGTAAATTTACCCTGAACTAATAAAAAATATTAAGCTAGCATTATTACAATAGCTTAGGTGTTATAATTCAATATCTTAACTATCTCTTCAATAGAGTTCAGGTTAACAAGTAAAAACTTTCAGGTTTTAATTTTTCTCCAAGGATTAGCTATGGCTATAAAAAGCTCAACAGACGATTACGCATTTTGGGTGCGACTAGCGGCAATATTTTCTACTTCTATCGCTTTCATCTTAGTGGTGATTAAACTGTATGCTTGGTTGGTGACTGACTCTAGTGCCATGCTCGCTTCCACCACTGACTCTATTTTAGATTTGTTTGCTTCGATAATGAGTATTGTTATCTTGCGCTTTGCTTTAGCTCCTGCGGATAAAGAGCATAGTTTTGGTCACGGTAAAGCTGAAAGTTTAGCTGGGTTGGTGCAAGCCTCATTTGTGCTTGGTTCTGCCATTATATTAATTTTTAGTGGCGTATCTCGGCTTCTGAATCCACAGGTGATAATACATAGTGAAGTTGCTATTTGGGTAACAATTATCTCTATTGTGTTAACACTTATTTTGGTTGCCTTTCAGCGGTACGTAATAAAGCGTACTGGCTCTATTATTATCAGTGGCGATGCATTGCATTATCAATCTGATTTGTTTTTAAATTTAGGGGTTTTAGCGGCAATTGTTTTGAGTCAAGGCATATGGTTACAAGCCGATGGTGTTTTCACCATACTCGTTGCTCTTTATCTAGTCTTTGGTGCTGGTCAAATAATGGTTCAAAGTGTTTCTCAGTTAATGGATAGCGAGTTAAGTGATGACGAGTTGTCGCAAATAAAAACTATCGTGTTAAAACATAAACAAGCAATGGGCATTCATGAATTACGCACTAGACAGTCGGGAGTGCAGAAATTTATCCAGTTTCATTTAGAGTTGAGTGATAACTTATCTTTATTAGAAGCGCACAGTATAGGCGATGAGATTGAAGCTGATATTTGTAGTGCTCTAGCTCCCTGTGAGGTCTTTATTCACCAAGATCCTAGTTCCGTAGTGCAAAGTGAGCAGTCAAAATAGTTTGTTATCTGCTATTTTGAATCGCTTTAAAACGCTATATCAAACGGATTAATAAATTAGTCCGATTGGTATTAGTTATGCTGTTTAAACCAGGCTAGGCTTTGTATTATCGCACTACTTCTATGATTATCAATCTCAAAAAATAGCTCATGATAGGCGTTATCAATTTTAACCGGTACGCCATGTGGACAAGATTGTGGCTGTAAAGTATGTAACTGCTGACAAAAGTCACTTTGTGCTTGTTGGCAAACGACAATATCACCGCTAGCTTGAAGTAACAAAATAGGCGTTTTAAGCTGAGTGATCTTAGCGAAAATCTCTTTTTGGGCCGCGATGCTTTGAGCTAACCAGTGAGTAGTAACACCACCAAGTTGGATGGTGTTATTCTTTTTATATACATCAACAAAGTACTGATAGCGCTTTTTTGAATGAGTTAACCTATTCTCTTGAAAGCTTACAGGGGAGTAGTCTTTTTGCCCTAAAAAATACCAAGGAGTATTACTGATAATATTATTGAATTTCAGCTTAATGGCTACCAGTATTTTTGCTATGCACTTTGGTAACAAACCAGAATAGAAACCTAACATCGGTGAAGATATTACTGCTGCTTTAATAGCATTAGGGGAATCTTGCATAAACCGAATAGCAATGGCCCCACCCATTGAATGTGCTAAGAGGTATGGTTTTACTGAAGACTTTGGCGCCACTATATTTTCAATGAAATACTGTAAATCATCAACATAGTCTTGGAATTTATTAACATAACCTTTATTTGGGCTTGGAAGCATTCTTCCTGATAGTCCCTGACCTCGATGATCTATGATAAAAATATTGTACCCTTGGCGGTATAAATCATATGACAGTTCTTGGTATTTCAAGTAGCTTTCACAGCGGCCCGGTACAATGACTATTGTTGGAATCTCTGCTTTTTCTTGAATAAATTGTGCATAGTGTATGGGTACATCATCAACCCCCAAGAATGAGTCAAACAGGCCTGTTTGCCAAAATAAGGTGATCTCATCTGGAAGGCCGTGTTCGAGGCTACTTTCCGGATTAAACAAATGGTATTTACTCAAAATATCCCTTATGTACCTATGGCTAATTGTAGCTATATAATAAAATACAGCGCTAAGATAAGACGAATGGGAGTATTATTTTAATAGTTTTAGTTTACTAGGCATGCAAACTAAAAGAGAATATTTTTGTCATCTTACTTTCAACCTTGCGGTTATTTATTATAGCAGGGCTAAATCGCCATTTACGAATAGCTGATCGAATAGCTGATTTGAAATAAATAAGCTTACTTTGTTGGGCGAAACTAATATCTTTTACTTTACCGTCACGATCTATAATGAAATCTACTTTCACTTCCATCTCAAGACCACGACGTTTTGCAAGGCTTGGATATACTGGATTAATAGAGTTAAGTAATTTAGCTTCAAATGAGCTTGGTACCTGCATTACTTCTTGTTTAGACTGTGTCGCCTTTACTGTTAGGCTTTTTCTAGTATTAACTGTGTTTGAGGCTTTATATAACTCACTTTGTTCGGCTAGTTTGTTAATTTCTTGGTTATAAGTAAGTTGGCGATAAGAGCCTTCTTTGATGGCTAAGTCGTTATCATTTATGAGGGGTAATTGCTTAATATTTTCTTGAGAAGACTTAACTATAGTTGCCTGCGTATTGAACTTGTCTGATTGTATCGATCTTTCTGTTAGTTGAACTTGTGGTTTGGTAATAATTAACTGCTGCACTTTAGTTGTCGATTGTAAGCTTTCCTCTGCTTTAATCAGGTCGGACTTTGTTGAAATAAGTTGAGTTATTATTCTGCTTTTACTCTGAACGGGTACCCCTGCACTCGTTAGTACTCTGTTATATTTATTATCATCATCAGTTAGCTGCTGATTACGCTTTATTGTTGCTAGTTGGCTATTCTTAGTTATTTCTTCTGTTTTGATGATGTCTTGAGGAGTACTAACTATTAAAGGTTCAACAAGAGCCGTCGTTAGTTCATCTTCATTTTTTATTCGCAAAGTCGAAATGCTCTGGTTTTTCTTTAACTCAGGAAGCGAAACATAAGGTAATGTTTTTTCGCTGATGAGCAGTTGCTGAGCAATCGAGTCACTTTTTAGTGCTGTCGCCTGATCACCTATGTTGGCTTTAGTAAAACTCATTACTGCAATCGCAGTGCTAGCAATCTTATTATTACTAATGTTTTGTTCTTGCCATGGGAACTGGTTATTTAACTGTTGAGTAAAAGGCAGGGTCAATAATTGATTCATGCTCAATAATGCTAGTGCTAACAGTAGGCTTACTGCTGCGAGCCATTTGCTGGTGTTATTTGTTGGCGCACAATGATGATCAACAAGTCGAAGTACTCGCTCTTTTAAATCACCGCCAGATGCTGCCATTGCCATAGTCGGAATGGTATGGAAGTGACTTTTAGCACATAAAGAGGCGGTATCCGTTAAGGTGTGTGCGTAGGCAATTGCATCGCCACAATGTTGTACCGCAATATCATCACTACAATACTCCCGTTCATTGCGCATTTGTTTGCCGATCCAATGCACACTCGGATGAAAGAAAAAGAGCAATTCAATGAGTGTTTGTAAAAAGTTTACTAAATAGTCATGACGGCGAATATGCGCAAGCTCATGTAAAATAAGCATTTCAAGTTGGGCAGCATTTAAGCCAGTCACCATACTTGCGGGTAGTAATACTACAGGTTTTAACCATCCTATTGCCATAGGTACTTCAGCTTTCAATGAAATAAGTAACGTTGGCGTTTTAGCTAATTTTATTTGTTTGGCCAATTCATCAAAGCGGACAGATAAAGCCAAAGATGGAGCGATACTCGAATGCATGGGTAAGTTATTTACATTACGAATCTCAATGAGTAGTTTGCTAGAAAGAATCGCAATGGTCGCTAGCCAAAGTAATGAGAGGTAAGGTAATGAGTAGGCTAAAATTGAGGGTAACAATTCTTGATAAGTTAACAAGGCACTTTGCTGGGTTAGCTCATTTACTAAACTCGTAAGGGGAATGGGGCTGAGATAACTATTTATACCAGAGCTTGTGTTAGGATAAACCATGGTAAAGGTCAGTACGGCAAGTATCGCATTTGTTAACATTGCAAACGTTGCTAGTGTATAACGCAGCTTTGATTTGTTTTTATCAATGATAAATAACAAGGACTTTAAGATAAGCGCCACCAGTAAACCTTGCCATAAAAAATGCACTAAGGTTAGCGATAAGCTATATAAAAAAGGGCTGTTAAATAATTGCTCAAACATAGTTAAAGTTTAGTTGTCCTACTTTTCTAAAGAGTTGAGTAACTGGCGAATATCATTAATTTCTTGCTCGCTAGTTGAGTCGTCAATAGCACGCATTACTAACTTTGAGGTAGAGCCACCAAAGGCTTTACTAATTAAGTCTTTAATAAGTGATGATTGGGTTTGTGTTTGGCTGTTTGCAGCAGCATACACATGGGCACGATTACTTTCATCACGGATGACCAGTGACTTTTCATGCATAATTTGAAGTATTTTTAATACGGTAGTGTAGCCTGTTTTTTGCGTTATGCTAACTACATCATGAACTTGTCTTACAGTCGCAGGACCCATATTCCAAAGCACATTAAGTAAAGTTAACTCAGCCTGTGTGGGTTTTACTGTGGAATTTTCTTGCGCCATGTACGTGTCCCTTATTTAATTGTTTTAGTTATACTTTTATTGAATATAAGTGTTAGAGGAGATACGAATTTGATCGTATTTCCTCTAAGCTTATATTGAGTACACTAAATGAGCAACAGTTTTGTTTGTTGACCGTTTTTCGGTAACTATTTTCCGCTCTTATCTAGTGCAGCGTAAATTTCACCAAGACGAGTGACAGTACCTGGGCCAGCATCAGTTGCAAATTCACTAAGCATCTTAGGGGCGAAGGTACTAATAACAGTCGAACCTAGTTTAAAGCGACCCATCTCATCACCCTTATCAAAAGTAATCGCCTCAGCCCCATCTTTAGGATACTGCCATCTGAATATGTCTTTTCCTGCGGGAGGAGTAACAGTACCTGCCCAAGTTGTTTCTATACTGGCAACAATAGTTGCACCGACTAATACCAGAGCGAGTTCACCCATTTCAGTATCAAAAATGGCAACTACGCGTTCATTCCTAGCAAAAAGATCGGGTACATTTTGAGCCGTTAGCGGGTTAACTGAGAATAGCTCACCTGGCACATAAATCATTTCGCGTAAGGTGCCAGCCATTGGCATGTGGATACGGTGATAATCTTTTGGTGCTAGATAGATACAAGAGAATTTTCCGCCTTGAAAAGGTGCTGCCGTTTTTTCGTCACCACCGAGCAAAGAGGTTAAGCTATAATTGAAACCTTTTGCTTGAATTAGTTGCCCGTCAATAATATCTCCTTGTTGGCTGATCGCACCATCAACGGGATAACATATTGTATTCTCATCTTTATCAATAATTCGAGCACCTTCTTCTAATTCACGGGTGAAAAAGTTATTGAAGGTATCAAAGTCGTTAGCCTTTTTAAGCTTAGCTTCATTCATATTAATGCCATAAGCCTTAATAAACATACTGATAAGCTGAGTGGTTAACCAACCCATTTTTGCAGCGGCTAACTTGCCAACTAAACGTGAAATGGCGTGTTTAGGCATAATATACTGCAAGGTAATTTTAATTTTATCGCTAAGACTATTTTGTGAAGACACTCATTTTTCCTTAATTATTAAAGCGTGAGGTTAATTTGTTATCATTGAGGCTGGCTAAGATACGTTGAAAACTTGCTAAACGAACTGGATTGATTTGTTCATTTTTTCCAGCAGCTATTAGCGCACAACCAGGATCTGTTTGGTGTTTACAATCTCTAAATTTGCATAAGCCAAGGAATTCGGAGAACTCAATAAAACCATGGCAAACTTGTTCTGGCGTTAAATGCCATAATCCAAATTCACGAATACCTGGTGAGTCAATTAAATCCCCCCCTTCATTAAAGTGGTATAAGCGTGCCACTGTAGTGGTATGTTGCCCTAATCCTGAGTTATCCGAGACTTCTTTTGTTAATATCCCTAAATCTGGCATGAGAGCATTAACTAAGGTTGATTTCCCTACTCCAGACTGACCAACAAAAATACTGGTATGTTGGGCAAGCTGCATTTTTAGTTCACTTATGCCATCGCGAGATTTACTGCTAGCGTAAAGCACTTGATAACCAATATCTTGATAAATTTTCAACTGCTTGGCTATATTCTCTTGTTCGTCAGAGCTAATACTGTCTAACAAGTCAGTTTTATTCAGCACAATAACAGGGGTAATACCCGTTTGCTCTGCAGCCACTAAGTAGCGGTCAATAATATCGCTATTAAAAACAGGTAACACTGAAGAGACAATGAGAATTTGACTGATATTGGCCGCAATTGGCTTAACACCATCATAAACATCTGGACGACTTAGCACAGAATCACGGTCATGTACTGCCTCTATTATGCCAGTGATACTATGTTGGGTTTCTTTGCCGAGACGCCATAGCACTTTATCACCACAGACAAGTGAGGCAATGGAGCGGCGTAAATTACAGCGAAATATTTCACCAAGATCGTTCTCGACATCTGCATGTTGGCCAAACCGACTAATAATAACGCCTTGTTGAGGAGCTCCTAAGTCGTCATCATCCCATTGCACCTTATCTTTATTTCTAGTAGTTTTACCTTGCAATTTTTTATCATGATTGGCTTTAATGCGCCTTTGCTGACCTTTGGTCAGTTTTTTTACCTTAGACAAGTGACTTATTCATACGATTTAATTTGATCCAACATTTAATTTGACCCGACTTGGTTCTGGCGTATTATACTAACAATTATATACGAATGCTTGTGCATTTTTTTAAGGGAAGTTTATGGCCGGTAACAATAGTAATTTAATTTGGCTTGATTTGGAAATGACAGGACTCGAGCCTGTAGAAGATGTTATTTTAGAGATTGCTATCATTATCACCGATAGTCATTTAAATATCTTAGCGCAAGGGCCAATATTTGCCATTAACCAAAGTGATGATGTGCTAGATAATATGAATCAGTGGTGCATCGAACATCATGGAAAATCTGGGTTAACCCAACGTTGCCGCGATAGTAAAGTGAGTTTGGCTCATGCAACTGAAAAGAGCTTAGCTTTTGTTCAAGAGTGGGTACCTCAAGGAAAGTCACCCATGTGTGGTAATAGTATCGGTCAAGATAGACGATTTATAAATAAATACATGCCTGATTTTGAAGATCATTTTCATTACCGAAACTTAGATGTTAGTACTATAAAAGAGCTGGCAAGACGTTGGAAGCCAGAAGTATTAGAGTCTGTTGTTAAAACGGGCGCTCACTTAGCCCTAGATGACATCAAAGAGTCCATCGCTGAGTTAAAAGTATATAAAGAACTTTTCTTCAAGTTATAGCTTTAACTATATTTATGGCATGAGAATAAATACATCGTTATTATCATGCTCCTTCCTATTCCTGAGTAATTTTCAATGAACAATGTAGCCACTTACCTAGTGCTTTTGCTGATTAATATTTGCCTAGCAAATTACAGTTTTGCCGCTAATTTAGCGGATAAGACCATTAGTACAGACCAACAATTAGCAAAGATTATCCAAGCTCATGAAAATTTCTATCTGAAATCGAGCCCATTTAATCAACCGGAAATTGTAGGTAATAACGCTAAGTTGCCTGATCTATCAGCAGATTTCTTGTTAGCGCAATATCAACAAGGTTTGGCTATTTATCAGCAATTGATTGCATTAGATAGTGCAAAACTAAGTCAAGAGAATCAAATAAACTTTTCGGTACTTACCTATAGCCTGAAAAACCAGTTAGATAGTTACACCAATAAAGAACATTACATGCCGCTCACGGCTGAGTCAGGTTTTCATGTGTGGATATCAAACATTTCAAAGCAAGTCGACGTGAAAACCTTTACAGATTATCAAGATTATTTAGCACGATTATCTAAACTACCAACCTATTTTTCTCAACAAATTCATTGGATGAAGCAAGGCCTGAAAAGTGGCATTAGCCAACCTAAAATCGTACTTAAAGGATTTGAACAATCTATTGCGGCTTACATAAAAGAAGATGTTACTGAAAGTACTTATTATCAACCGTTTACCGAAATGTCAGCTTTTGTTACTTCGAGTCAGAAAGATAATTTACAGCGACAAGCTAAGCAAGTATTAAGCACTAAAGTAATGCCTGCATATAAGGCTTATTATGACTTTATGGTTAATGAGTATCAGCCGAATGCTCGTGATAATATTGCTGCTAGTTCTCTCCCTAATGGTAAAAAATACTATCAAAATAGGTTAGTGCATTATACCACGTTACCTATGACGGCAACGCAAGTACATCAGCAGGGACTGGCAGAAGTAAAGCGTATCAGAGCTGAGATGGACGCTATTATTGAGCAAGTAAACTTTGATGGCAGTTTCAGTGAGTTTGTCCAATTCTTACGTACTGATCCTCAATTTTATGCCTCCACACCCACAGAGTTATTAAAAGAAGCATCTTTTATTGCTAAAAAAATGGATGCTAAGTTACCTAAGCTATTTAAAACATTACCAAGAACGCCTTATGGTGTTATGGCAGTACCTGCCAATATAGCCCCTAAATATACAACGGGACGCTATGCGGGTTCATCACGAGATGATCAACCTGGAAATTATTGGGTCAATACTTACAGACTAGACCGTCGACCACTTTATGTATTAACTGCACTAACACTTCATGAAGCCGTGCCAGGACATCATTTGCAAATATCACTAGCAAAAGAAATGAATGATGTAGCGAAATTTAGAAATAGAACCTACATTTCAGCTTTTGGTGAAGGTTGGGGCTTGTATTCTGAGTACTTAGGAATAGAGACTGGAATGTATGAAGACCCTTATCATAACTTTGGTCGTTTGACCTATGAAATGTGGCGTGCCTGTCGCTTAGTTGTTGATACTGGGATGCATACTCAAGGCTGGAGTCGAGAACAAGCAATGGACTTTTTAGCCAGTAATACGGCATTGTCATTACATAATGTAAAAACAGAAATCGATCGATATATTTCATGGCCAGGGCAAGCCTTGTCATACAAGGTGGGTGAACTAACTATTAAGCGCTTACGAAAAGAAGCGGAACAAACATTAGGTGAAGACTTTGATTTACGAGATTTCCATGATCAATTGCTTAAACATGGATCAATGCCATTATCTATGTTGGATAAAATAGTAATGCATTATATTAGTGAGAAAAAAGCTCAAAATAAGCAATCTAAAGATTAACGGAAACTGGCTTTAGCAAGGGCCTGATACAGAGAGTTCTGTGTTAGGTTCGTATTACTAGTGATTTTTGGGCTATTGTTTAATAGGTTGTAGGTAACTAAAAGATAATTATAAATTCAGGAGAGGGGCCACGCAAAGAAAACGGAAGAAACAGATAGTGAATTATCGAATTAAGATAAGCCCCCACTATATCTAAAATTTGCAGTCCCGCTATCATAGGTTTCCCATTAGACCGGTAACTTTGCGTCTCTAACTTTCATTAGATTTGCCCTTATCAAGCTGTGTAGCTCAACACCATTATTATAGAATGAATTCTATAAATGTAAACCGAAAATACTATTTTTGTTTATCTTTATGAGGTAAAAAGAGTGATGCGTAACATTGGATACTCTCCAATGCTTAATGTTTAATGTTTAATGTATAATTATTAACGGAATGGATATAATGAAAAAAAGGTTGTTTCTGTTTATTGTATTTACTTTAAAAGTACAATTTCTTTCTTTTCTTTTAGCAAGTACCTCTCTTGCACAACCTGCGCCTGAACTGGCCGTGCTGAGTAATCAAGTACAGCAGCTATTGAAAGTAAATACAGAAATGATTGACACTGATACGGTGAAGTCTTTGTCAGAAAAAATCATCAGCAATCGACAACATTTCTCACATGATATTCTCGCCAAAGTCTATTTACTCTCTGCAAGGGTAGCTAGTAACCAAGGAAACATTAACAACGTTTTTGAGTTTGCTCAAAAGGGGTTAGTAGCAAATAGCCTAGATAAAAAAATTAAATTAGCGCTGTTGTTTAAATTAGCCGACGTTTATATTGCCAGAAAGCAATATAAACAGTTGTTGGTATTGGCTGAAGAAGCAGTAAAAAATAGTGAATTTAGCAGTGGTGTTAAGTGTCGATTACTCGCACTAAGTTATCGCAGCGTCGCGTTTGCCATGCTTGGAAAACATCAACAGGCTTTAGCCGACCTACAACAAGTTGAGCGAGGTATCAGTAAGAGTGATCCGACAGGGCATATTGAATTACTGACTATTTTAGCTTTGGTTTATCACCACCTAGGTGATTATCAAACATCGCTAACTATGCAACTAAAAATTTTAAAATTAAGATTTGAAATGGATCAAAAAAGGAAGATTGCACAAACTTATTTATACTTAGGGTATGCCTATTTTTATTTGCAGCGTTTTGATGATGCATATAATGCCTTTTGGGAGTCTAAGAACGCTGCCCATCATAATGGCGATCCTATTAATATTGCCCATGCAGATAAATGGTTAGGCATAGTTTTAATCGCACAAAAACAATTTCGCGAAGCACTTGAACCATTACAACAAGCAATTGAAGTCTTTAATCAACATAATATGCTTTCTGAACGTATAGAAACCTCTGTTGCCCTAGCCAGCGCTAATCTAGGTGTTAAACAAACCATTGAAGGTTATGCTTTATTAAATGAAGTAGTCAGGCTTCTTAGTGGTAAGGATATTTCGTTAGGCTATACTGGCTTTTATCGAATGGTTGCTGAAATGCACTTCTCACAAGAAAATTATCAAGTTGCTTATCGTTGGCGGGAAAAATATAGTCAAATATTACTTGATAAACTTAATTATAAGAAAAAATCATTCAGCACAGTGCAAGCTTTATTTAATTTAGCGATAGGGAAGGTATCCAAAGTTGAGCCAGTGGAAGAGTCAAAAAGGCTCGCCGTGAAATTAGCCGAAAGCAGTGAACTATCGAGTAGCTTTACCGGGAAGTATCAAAAACAACAAATCATTATTATCAGTTTATCGATACTAGCTTGTGTATTACTACTTACCTTAGTTGGTTTATTGTTGAGGTTAAGGACGCAAAGAATAAATCTAGCATATGAGAAGGCTGAAAAGCCAAGTTATACTATGCCCACTCCTATGGAAACAAAGTTTAATTATCAACTGGCTTTTAAAAAAGCAAGAAAATTTCAATATCCTTTCAATGTGGGTTATCTTGTTGTTGAGAATTGGCAAGAGCTTGTTTTTCATTTTAATAATAAAAGTATTAGCGAAGTGACTAAAGATTTGGCCAGCGTAATCAACGAGCAAATAACAGAGTTTGACTATGCGGGTTTGTTAAATGAAGGCGAGTATTTACTGCTCTTTGAGCACCAAAGTAGTCAAGAAGCTAATGCAAAACTAGACAAACTAGTGCAAGCGGTAAATACCAGAGCTTTTGCAAACTTAGGTGATTTTTCAGTAACGATGAAATATTCGTTAAATACGGCGGATTTTAAAGATATTGATCCGTATCTCTTTTTGGCACGCATTGCCGAATCTGTTAATATTGAGCAAGTTAATCCGTCTAAGGTACCTTAATGTTATTTGTTTTAGTTATAACTCTTGTTTTTGTATTAATTAGTGTTTACTTTTTTTTTCGTGCAGAAAAATTGCAGAGAAAACTAATAACTCAGCAACGTGAAAGTTCGTCTACCCGTAAGGAAAATCAGGTGTTAGTCGAGACAATGACACTTGTTGCAACGCGTGAGCAGGAGTTTGCCAAAGAAAGGTTAAAACGCTTAAAAGCTTATGCTAAGGCAAACGAGCTTGAGCAACTTTTAATACATGCAGAATTAATCAGTCCATTAATTAATAACTACAGCATTATCTTTCAGGAATGCTTAAAAGGAAAAGGCCGACTTAAAGCGATTAGTCAGAAGTGTTTTGAAAATCATGATAGGGCAGCTTATAAAAAATTTGTTGCTTTGATAGTTACCAGTAACAAACAATTAAAACGTTACTGGTCTAGTGATAATTTGAATGGCTTTCTGTTTTTAGTTGATGCTCTACTAACATTTGAAGAAGATTGCAGCCACGTGTTAGCTACAGGGAAAAAAAGTACTTGTCTGCCCTAAGAAGGGCAGTCTAATCATTTAGTATTTCTGTACAAAAGGTTGTAATTTTATTAGGCTAGCAAATTGCCTTGATATAATCTCCTAGGATAGGTGATTAAATATGAATCGTTTTAATGCCAAGTACTTTGTTTTATTTATCATTCTAATCGTAGTTGTTGCTTTATCTTCACTTTTTGCACAACTGTATAGTGATAAACTTCCGATAAATTTGATCGCTATTGTTAGCTATGTTGTTGCGGTTATTACCGCGACTATTTTGGCTTTACTATGCATTCAGAAACTTTTTACCTCCGCTTCTTTAAATGGTGATAGCAAAACTATTAGTGTTGAAGAGCTGTTTTCTTATACCCATGATCCCACAACAAACTTACCAACAGCGCAGCAAGCTCTAAGAGCTTTTGAAGTCGCTATCAAGTCTGACACCGGGCAGCGTTATGCTGCTGTCGTTTTTAAGCCTATTAATTTTCAGCAAGTAAATAGTTTACTGGGCCATCATAATTCTGATTTATTATTATTGCAGTTTGCGTACTCTTTACAACAACGAATAACGAACAATAGCAGCTTACTAAGTTTTGGCCTCAATCCTGAGCCAGTGCGGGTTGCTCGTTTACAAAGCTTACAGTTCTTGGTCGTTTATAATCTAACGGATAATCGCTTTGACGATAAAAGCATACTTAACGAATTGTGTCATCAACTGGTTGATGGTGTGCCAGATGCAATGAGTTTTAAGAGTTTTTCTTTAAATTTTGAGCTCGCTTTCGGTATTGCTATTTCAGGAGAAAATGGTGATAACGTTGATGAAATTACCGCTCATGCAGGTGATGCTTTACTTAATGGTTTAGAGAAAAAACAACAAATAAATTATTTTGATAACAGTAGCATTTCTTATAACCAAGTTCAGCTTGCGCGAATAGAAGCGCTTCGTCGAGACATTAAAGAAGAGAAGTTGTTTTGTTATTTAAAGCCCCAAGTAAATATTAATAACCATAATATTGTAGGTTTCCAATTAAAGGTTCATTGGTATGAAGCTGATGTAGTTAAACCGTTGGATTTATATGATTTCTCCGATCTTGCTGAACATAGTGGTGAGTTATATTTCTTGACAAAATATATGCTAAAAACAGCGTTTTCAACCTTGTATACCTTGCATCGAATAGGTGTGCACCAACGTATTTCTGTGACTTTGTCGAGCGAAAGTTTATTTGAAGTAGATTTAGTTGATTATATTGAGCAACAATTAAAACAGTATGATATTGCCGGTAAATATTTAATGATTGAGCTGAATGAGAAGGTCATACTTAGTGCGAGTCATCGGGTAAAAGCCATTATAGATCAGCTAAAATCATTGGATATAAAAATCTCCATCGCGAATTTTTCAGGTAGTTATGAATCCTTACGTTATGTAAGAAAAATGGCAATTCATCAACTTAAAATAAATTGTCAACAATTAACAAATGATAGTAGCAACCGGGTAGATAAGGCAATAACCAATGCACTTGTTACTTTGACCCGTAGTATGAAAATTCCACTTATAGGTACTCACATTGACAGACATGATGCTTCTGAAGCCTATATAGCCATGGGCGGAGAGTTAATTCAAGGTGATATTATTCATCCAGGAGTCGTACCTGATGAGATTGAAATTTGGTTAGAGAAGTGGTACTTGCAGCACCCTGAGTCAATTCCTCCAGAAATAAGACCTTCTATTTATTAAGTCTTAGCTGTCTCAGGTACTAAGGCTAATTTATTCTGTTAGCCTTACTTTATACCAAGTTGAGTGCTTCAGGTGACAATATTATTCCAGTATTATCAGCATAGATATGATCATCGGGTAATAAAGTCACTCCGGCAAAATTAATCGCAATATCAGTTTCTCCAATACTTTGATCACTGGCCCCAACTGGAATTGCTCCGAGTGCTTGGATACCAATATCCACACTCTCTAAAGCATCTACATCACGCACACTACCATAACAAACAAACCCTTCCCAGCCATTGTCAGCTGCACATTGTGCAATACTTAAATCAATTAGGGCTCGTCTTGTGGATCCGCCACCATCAATGACCAATACTTTACCTGTGCCATCCATACTAATGAGTTCATTGATTAAGCCTAAATGCTCAAAACACTTTAAAGTAACAACTTTGCCAGCAAATGAACTGCGACCACCATAATTACAAAAAATAGGGTCAACGACATCAACTAAGTCGGCATAAAAGTCACATAACTCAGAGGTGTTATATTGCATGTTAGTTCTCTTTCATCTGAAGATTAAGGGTTATGTCAGTATATATTGTTATGTTAAAAATAAAACCAATTATATATTTTACGGGTATGACTTGAATTTAAAGCTAAAAGCCTCTTTAATAGCATTCGTGTTGACTGATGCAACCTAAAGTACTTTAGCAGAATAGACGTCCAGATAGGTATATTAATAGCCATGACCCAATTTATTTTATGATCGAATATATAACACCACGAACTTTTTTATTTTCGACGCAAACCGTGGTTTTCTCAGTACTATTATTTGTCTTTTATATTTTCTATCGCACCTTTTTACGTAAATATGTCAAATATTGGCTGTTGAGTATAGGTGGGCTAAATCTTAGTTATCTGATCAAATCTTTTGTCCCATATTCTAGCAGTCATTTTTCAAGTGATTATTGGCAGATATTCGCTGAACTCTTACTTCAGATCTGCCAATACTCGTTCTTGATTTTCCTGATTTTTGGCGTTTATATTGCAAAAAAGAATAAGGAATTGTCTAATGAAATATTCATGAGTGGAGTCGGTGTAATTGTCATACTCAGTGTTATCTCGACAATGTTTTTTGCCTTTGACCCAAGCCAAGCATTCAATCACTTTTATTTAACCATAAGCCTCCCTAGTTTTATTTTTGGTTGCACTTTTCTTTCTTTAGCCTGTTACCTTTTATTTGACAAAAGAAGTTACTTTTCAAGTCAAGTTTTAATGTATTTCTCTGCCATTTTTGGCTTACGGTACTTAATACATTCTTTTATTTCAATTGTTGCTTTAACGGAGCCTTGGTTCCATCAATTGGAACAATTCCTCTTGTATTTCGATGTTGCCGCACATAGCATCCTTGGTTTTACGTTACTTATTTGGATGCAAGGCGCGGAAAGGTTTGCCACTTTGAGTGCGATAAGTCGAGCGCAATACCTTGGTAAGCATGATTCATTGACCGGCGCACTAAACCGTGGACAAGTGATGAGTAAGTTGTCCGATAAAATGCAAGAGCTGGCAGAAGCGAATAAAGTAAATAAGAGTCAGGTAAAGTTGGCTGTTTTTTTAATTGACATTAAACAGTTTAAATTTGTTAACGATACTTATGGTTTAAAAGTAGGAGATTATATACTGGGAGAAATTGCCAGCCGTTTAAATCATAGTGTATTCATACCACAAGCAGTCGGTCGTTTGAGTGGTGACTCTTTTATGTTTGTCATTGAGTTTGAACAATTGTCACATGTCAATAGAGCGGTAAACCATATTCATGAACTCATTGAACGCTGTTTCCGCTATGAACAACAAGAAATAACAATTCAAGGCAGTGTTGGTTATTGTTTTTACCCTGATGATGCTGATAAATCAGAAGATTTATTACAAAAAGCCAACCTTGCTCTACATCACGCCGAAACCAACAATATTGCTTCTGTTGCTTTTGAAGAAGGGATGCAGGCACAGGGACGGCATTTAGTCTTGATGGAAAAACAGCTCAGGTCAGCAATAGCTAATGATGAGTTTATTTTATATTACCAGCCACAATTAAACTTATTTACCAATAAACTTGAAGGGGTGGAAGCTTTAGTACGTTGGCAGCATCCTGAAAAGGGTTTACTTTCTCCCGGTGATTTTTTAACTGAGCTTGAAACGTTAGGCATGCATAATGAGTTTGATAATTATATTTTAGCCAAAGCTTGTCAAGCGAGTGAACGTTGGTTCAAGTTATATCAACGACGAGTAGCCATTGCTGTGAATATAACGGCGGTTGAATTTCAAAATGAACAACTGGTTACTAATATTCAAATGTTATTGCATAAGTATAGTATTCCTTCTAAATATATTGAATTAGAGATTACTGAAAACGTAGTGATGACTGATATTACCAGGGCAATGGATAGTATTGTAAAACTGCAAAATATGGGTATTAAAGTATCCATTGATGATTTTGGTACCGGTTATTCATCTTTAGCGTATTTACGAGATTTACCAATAGATAAAATAAAAATAGACCGCAGTTTTATTAACGAAGTAGCCATCAATGACTCAGATCTTACTATTGTTAAGTCTATGATCGACCTTTCACATGGTTTAGGTAAAAGGGTGTTAGCTGAGGGTGTTGAAACTGTCGAACAACTTAATCTGCTACGCCATTTAGGTTGTGATGCTGTGCAAGGTTTCTTTATTAGCAAACCGCTACCTGAAAGTAAGTTAGTGCGATATCTTAAGAAAAAATAATTCAAAAACAATCTTACATTTAACAAGCATGGAAAGTACTTGTAAGCCTCTCTGACCCATGCAAAAAAAGTGTTGTTCATTAGCTCTTGATATGTAATTTGTAGTGTAATAAAAGTTATAAAAAAGTAAAATAAAAGTTAAAGAAAAATATGATGCTTACCGATACAGGTCTAGACTAGAAGTAAGGAAGCTGAACTAAACTTCATTTTCTGCTTCTGTACTTCTATCATGTTGCTACCATTGCAATAAACCCTATAGGAAAGGCAAAGAGAAATTGGCTAATAATACGTTAAACTTCTGTTAATTCACGCTTTATACAATATATGTTACATTTTTAAGGTTAAACCCTATGCTTATCAAGAACAAATTAATTGCCAATACTGCTATCTTAGTACTGGCCATGATCCTCATGTTAATGTTGCTGAACTATGAAAGCTCAGCTTTACAACATGATATTAATATTGCCAAGGGTATAGGTAATATTAAAGCCGCAGTACTTGAATTAAGGCGCGATGAAAAAGATTTTTCTGCCCGTAAACAATTAAAATACTCAGACCAATTCAATAAACAGATGAAAAATGTTCAACATCAAATCAATACCTTATCAGATGACTTTGCTGAAGTGGGTTTATCTATGCCTGAATTGACCAGTATGGGAAATATTCTTGGTCAATATCAAACTCAGTTTACTAATATTGTAAGGTTGCAAAAGAAAATTGGCCTAGATGCTAAATCAGGTTTGTACGGAGAACTTCGTGTTGCCGTTCACAGTGTTGAAACGCTTATTGGTAACGATAATTACCGTTTACGCAGTGAAATGTTACAGCTTAGACGAAACGAAAAAGATTTTATGTTACGCCTTGATGATAAGTATGTAGATAAACTCAATAAAAATGTTAGCAAGTTACTTAGCACAGTCCAAGCGAGCAATTTCTCCTCACCTAAAAAGCAGAAAGTTAGCGGCCTCATCAAAGCCTACCAAATTGCTTTTTCAAATTTAGCAATCTCCCAAAAAGAACTCGGTTATAACGAGAATATGGGAAGCAGGAATAAAATGCGCAATGTAGTTCATCAAGTTGATAATGAACTGCAAAAACTATTGTCTAATAGTGAAGCAGCAGTGAAAGAAGATGTTAATTTTATAAATACACTGGCCTATAGCCTATTTGCGGTTGTTCTCGCGGTTGCTTTAGTGAGTGCTTGGTTAATCGGAAAAAGTATTTTGGATCGAATTAGCAATCTACAAAGTAGTATGAATAGTATCGCCCAGAGTAATGATTTAACTATTGAAATCGATGTTAGTGGTGGAGATGAATTATCTGAAATGGCAACAGTATTCAAACATATGTTAACTAACTTCAGATCACTTATTGTTGAAGTGAACCACTCTGTAACTACACTCAATACCGCTACAGGTAGTTTGGCGGAAAACATCTATAATGCAAATGAAGGTGTCGAGACCCAAATGCAACAAACAGATCTTGTTGCAACAGCTGTAACAGAAATGGTAGCAACAGTAGATGAGATAGCCACTAACACGCGAGAAGCAGCTCACAAAGCAGAGTTAACGAATAGTAATGCCGGAAAAGGTAAAATAGGGGTAGAGCAGACCATCAACCAAATAGGCCAATTATCAGAAAAGCTATTGGATTCAGAAAATGTAGTTAAAGAATTGGAAAAAGAAAGTGTCACTATTGCCTCGGTATTAGGTGTTATTCGTGGCATTGCCGAACAAACAAATTTATTGGCTTTAAATGCAGCGATAGAAGCGGCAAGGGCTGGAGAACAAGGTCGCGGTTTTGCTGTGGTAGCTGATGAAGTTAGGACACTCGCCAGTAGAACTCAAGACTCAACGCAAGAGATTGAAACAATAATCGGTTTATTGCAAAAACGTACTCAAGAGATAGTCACTTTAATGGCGGAATGTCGTAATCAAGGTGAAGAGAGTGCGGAGCAAGCAAGCTCTGCGGGGGCAATGCTTGACGAAATAACGCAAGATGTTGCATTGATTATGGATATGAATAGCGCCATTGCTACAGCTATTCAAGAGCAAAGTACCGTTGCTTCAGAAGTTAACCAACACGTAGTGATGATCAGGGATGTGACAGAGCAATCAGGTGACTCAGCTAAAAAAAATGAACAGATGAGTGAAGAGTTGTCGCAACAGGCTCAAGTACTTACCACAGAGGTTAGCCGCTTTACGGTATAAGATAATGGTATAGAATTATCTTTTCAATAATGTAAATATAAATGCCCTGACTCTTTGAGTGCCAGGGCATTTTTTATTAGGTGCAAAACGTAAAGCCAATATTGAGTAAAATTGGTTGCTTTATAACTGTTTAAAATCAATCATCGCTTCGCGGGAATGACCGCTATCTTTAAGATCACTTAAATAAGCTTGCCATCGGCTTTCATATTCAAGTGCTAACGTTTGCAGATAGTCTTCACTAAATATTGCGCTATGACCATCATCAAAAATCAAACGATAACCATGCTTAGCAACACTTTCAATATTGACTAAAAGCACATTTTTTTTATGGCTAGTTACTTGAATTTGGCCTGCTTTTGGCTTTTTAGCTGAGTTTGCATCAGAGCTAATACGCAAATATTCAAAGCTCAGTTGTGCATTAGCGATATTTTCATTCGCAGAGAACTCAATAGTTAGACTGTTTTGGGTATTATCTATAATTAAATGGGTAATTTTCATTGTAGTGAACCAGCTAACCTTGTATTTAATTATTTTATTGGGTACCAAAAAGAGCAGTAAATTAGCCCGATTGGTATCACGTAATAAGTATCTAGCTATTAAAGAATAAAACGACTTAAATCTTCGTCTTTAACTACTTCACTTAATATTTTAGTCACATAAGCTTGATCTATGCTGATAGTCTCACCACTGCGTTGGTCTGCATTAAATGATAAGTCTTCCACCAAACGTTCCATCATAGTATGTAAACGACGGGCACCAATATTTTCAGTCGTCTCATTAACTTGCCAAGCAGAATCAGCAATAGCCTTAATACCATCATCGGTAAAGGTCACTGACACACCCTCAGTAGCAAGTAATGCTATATATTGCTCAGTAAGTGAAGCAAAAGGTTCTGTTAAGATACGCACAAAATCATCGGCGGTTAATGCTTGTAATTCTACTCGTATAGGTAAGCGACCTTGTAACTCTGGGATTAAGTCAGATGGCTTAGTCATTTGAAAGGCACCAGAGGCAATGAATAAAATGTGATCTGTCTTGATCATGCCATGCTTAGTACTAACAGTTGAACCTTCAACTAAAGGCAGTAAATCGCGCTGTACACCTTCACGAGAAACATCACCGCCGCCTGAGTTATCAGCACGTTTACAAATTTTGTCAATTTCATCGATAAAGACAATACCATTTTGCTCTACTGCATCGATCGCTTTTTGCTTGATGTCATCTTGATTAACTATTTTAGCGGCTTCTTCTTCTTGCAACGCTTTTAGAGCATCTTTAATCTTAAGTTTACGTTTGTTAGTTTTATCACTAGACATGTTTTGGAACATATTTTGTAATTGAGAAGTCATGTCTTCCATACCTGGAGGTGCCATGATCTCAACACCAACTTGTGGTGCTGCTAAATCAAGTTCAACTTCTTTATCATCTAATTTGCCTTCACGTAATTTTTTACGGAAAATTTGACGAGTATTGCTATCATCACTTTTTTCATCATTACCAAAGCCGTCTCGAGCTGGTGGCAAAAGTACATCTAAAATACGCTCTTCAGCGGCTTCTTCAGCAAGATGTTTAACACGCTCCATCTCACTTTCTTTAACCATCTTTATTGCCATATCAGCAAGGTCACGAATAATAGTTTCTACTTCTTTACCCACATAGCCCACTTCGGTGAACTTAGTCGCTTCCACTTTGATAAATGGTGCATGGGCAAGTTTTGCCAAGCGGCGAGCTATTTCAGTTTTACCAACACCCGTTGGCCCTATCATTAAGATATTTTTAGGCGTAACTTCGTTACGCAGATCTTTATCAAGCTGCATTCTACGCCAGCGGTTTCTAAGGGCGATGGCAACAGCGCGTTTGGCATCACTTTGGCCAACAATGTGGCTATCTAATTCATGAACAATTTCACGTGGGGTCATATTTGACATTATTTATTCCTCGTTGTTGCCTAAGGAGTATTTTACTCATACTCAGGCAGCATGTTAATCAGTTTCAGCTTAAGGCTATAGTTCGTCTATAGTTTGCTCTTGGTTGGTAAATACACAGATGTTACCAGCAATAGTAAGTGATTTTTCTACTATTTCTTTGGCACTTAATTCTGTGTTTTCTAAGAGGGCAGTTGCGGCTGATTGGGCAAAGTTACCGCCACTACCTATAGCGATAAGATCATGCTCAGGTTGAATAACATCGCCGTTACCAGTAATGATTAATGATGCTGTTTCATCAGCGACAGCAAGTAAGGCTTCAAGTTTTCTTAACGCTCGGTCGCTTCGCCAATCTTTAGCAAGCTCGACGGCGGCTTTGGTTAAATGACCTTGGTGTTGCTCAAGCTTACTTTCAAAACGCTCAAATAATGTAAAAGCATCAGCTGTACCACCAGCAAAACCAGCGAGTACTTTGCCATTATATAAACGACGTACTTTACGGGCATTTCCCTTCATTACGGTATTGCCAAGTGATACTTGACCATCACCACCAATTGCCACTTTGCCATTACGTCTAACTGAAACGATAGTAGTCACATTAACCTCATTTTAACTCAATTCTTTGATGCTAATGTAATTGGGGTCTTTATGACTTTTTCAAGGAGAAAGATAAAATATTACTTATTGCCATAGCCATATTTGGCAATAATTAATGTTGTTACGCTTGAGTTTGTGTTTATCTTTTTCAGCAATACGTTTACGTGGGTAGGGACCTAAGAAAACCTTATACCAGGTGCCACTTTGTCCGCTAACACCTTTAACTTGTGCTTCGAGTCCAGAAAATGCTATTCGTGCTTTTAAGGTTTCAGCCTGTTTTTGTGTTCTAAATGAACCACATTGCATTTTATAAGGACCTTTTTCTTCGACCTTATATTCGCCGACTTCAATTTCTTTGGTTTCTAAATCTTTAACATAAGTCCATTTTTCTTTAGGAGGCTTAGGTAACTCATCTGTTTTGTTTAATGGTTTTTTTTCTGTTGTGATTTTTACTGGTTCAATTAACGGTGTTTTAGTGCTGGGATCCGTTTTTAACGACCATAAGCCGTACGAAAATATACCAATGAGTACTAATAGTAATAGGCTAATTAATTTTGCTTTGAGTGGAATGTCATTAGAATTTTTAGACGTTTTTTTACCATTACGGGCATTCTTTTTCTTTTTTGCGGGGGCGCGGGAAACGTAATCTTGATTAGCCATGAAATGCGGAGAGTCGCTAAGAGGGAAATTTCAGCTAGTGTAACCGAGCTGACATAAAAAAACACGGTTACCTTAGGCTTTTTTGTTACCAATTAAGATCGATAGGATCAATGTCTAAACTCCAACGAACTTTACCTTGCCATTCATTGTTAGGTATTTGTGTAAGTAACTGCAAAATCGCGCGATGTAAATCTTTTCGTGATTTCGCTTGAAGGATCAAGTGGTATCTAAATTTACCTGCCTTTTTCTCCATTGCGGCAGGGACTGGACCGGCAAACTCACAACCGTCTAGTCGTTGTTGTGTTAAGGCGCGTAGAAACTTTTCTGGGTAAGAAGGATAATTTGCATCCGCTCGCAATAATGCTTGAAAAGTAAAAGGTGGTAGCATCGCTTGTTTGCGCTCAGTGAGTGCTTGGTGGGCAAAGTGATGATAGCCATTGTGCACTAAATCTTGTAACAAGGGGTGATCAACAAAGTTACTTTGCACTAATACTTTTCCGGGTTTGCTCGCCCGTCCGGCGCGCCCTGCTACCTGAATCAGTAACTGAGCCATTTGCTCACTGGCGCGAAAATCAAAACTAAATAAAGCACCGTCAACATCGAGCACAGCCACTAACGTGACATCAGGAAAGTGATGTCCTTTGGCTAGCATTTGTGTCCCAACCAGTAATTGATGCTTTTTATCACTGACTTCTTGTAGTAATTTTGCCAACTCACCTTTTTTACGCGTGCTATCTCGATCTATACGTACAATGGAGCTGTCAGGAAATAATTCTTCTAAACGAGATTCTAGCTGCTCAGTCCCTTGGCCTAGTGGCGCTATACGGACACTTCCGCAACTAGGGCATTGGGGAGGTATACGCTTTTGGCTGCCACAATGATGACAAATCAACAGTTGTTGCTTTTGATGCAAGGTGTAAGGTTTATCACAACGCTGGCACTCAGCAAGCCAATGACACTCTTGACAGTTTATGGCTGGCGCATAACCGCGTCGGTTTAAAAACAATAATACTTGTTCACCACGCGCTAAGGTTTTTTTCATTTCATGTTTAAGTGTGCCAGACAAGCCAAACTCAACTTGCTGCTGGTTCATATCAATAAGGGCTATTTTCGCTTTATTACTTTTGCCGGCTCTATTGAGAAGTTGATGATAGCTATATTTTCCAGATAGAGCATTTTGTAAAGTCTCGAAGCTTGGTGTGGCGGTGCCCAATACAATAGGAATATCAAGCTGTCTAGCGCGAAGGATCGCCATATCTCGGCCGTGGTAGCGAAAACTATCTTGTTGCTTTAATGAAGAGTCATGTTCTTCATCGATAATAATTAAACCAAGACGATGCAAAGGCGTAAAAACGGCTGAACGGGTGCCAATAACAATAGCTGCACTGCCTTGATGAGCGCTTAACCAAGTAGCTAAACGTTCTTTATCATTTAGCCCTGAATGGTGCAGAGCAATAGGCACATTAAAACGTTGTTCAAAGCGGTTCAATGTTTGGGGTGTTAAACCAATTTCCGGCACTATCACCAACACTTGCTGATTATTGGCAAGTACCGCTTCCATTGCTTGCAAATATACTTCTGTTTTACCGCTGCCAGTAACCCCATCAATAAGATGACACGAAAACTGTGCTAAAGAATGGTTTATAGCACTAACTATGATGGCTTGCTCACTTGAAAGTACTAACCTGTCAGCTTTGTTGAGGGTATCTTCTTGCCAAGTATACTGGTTAGCTATCTGCTCTTGCTCAATGATTAACGCTTTACTCTGTAAAGCGTTTAATTGTGCTTTGCTATAGCCCAATGTGCGCAACTCTACCCAACTGATGCCATGGTGACTGTTAATTATTTGATAGAGAGCGTATTGCTTAGCGGCTTTTTTCTCTAATTTCGATAATATATCCTTGTTATCTTCATTGGAGGGGTGTGCTTGCCATACCATAGGTGGGCTTAAGGTAATGTTTTCTATTTTTCGAAGCAAAATAGGTAAGGCTTGCTGGAAAACATCGCCAACGGGATGGTGGTAATAATGGGCGCATAATTGTAAAAAGCTAACCAATGACTGACTTAAGTTAAAATTATCGTTAAGGCGGGCAGTAATGTTTTTAACTTTACTTACCTCAAAATCGCATTGTGCTTGTGCATCAATAACAATACCAATTACCTTTCGTGGACCAAAAGGTACGGCGACACGCTCACCAACTTGAATGGCAGGGGAGCTTAGTGTTTCAGGCACTTGATAAGTAAATAGCTGTCGCATAGGGACAGGAATCGCAACTTGAATGTATTGTTCAGGCACTTTTAATCAGCAGGTTTTGGTTAGCAAGGGTTAGTGCTATTTTGCCCCGTGTTATGAATACTGCCAAGTAACAATATCGCTTTATTGCTAAATAACCCTAACAAGCCTTTTTTTAGTCAATTTTGGCTTATTTATGTTGCAGTTATTTAGGCTATCCTTTATTATTCGCCCCCATTAATTTTTAACTACGTATGGTGCTCAGCATTTCGGTTTTCTTAATAGAATAAACTCTTGAAGAGTATATTTTTGAAAGTAAGCAATAAGTAAATGGCTAAGTGGCGATGCGCCCAATTTCTCTTTAAAGAGATAGAGGTTCCCATGAAAAAAGATATTCATCCTAATTACGTTGAATTCAATGCAACTTGTTCTTGTGGTAATGTTGTAACAACTCGTTCTACTATAGGTAAAGATATTCACCTAGACGTATGTTCTGCTTGTCACCCATTCTATACTGGTAAGCAAAAAGCTGCTGAGACCGGTGGTCGTGTTGATAAATTCAACAAACGTTTTGCTGCAATGGGTAAGAAGTAAATACTTCTCCCTTGTAATAAACGTAAAAAAGCGCCTATTGGCGCTTTTTTTGTGTCTGCTAATTGATAGGATTTCTTACCTCGATAAATCAACCAAGACTAATGCTGCTGTTTTTTTTCATCATGTTTAAAATTTTATAAAATACTCTTTAAACCTTTTCATCACGTAAGGTATCTTAGTTAATATTGCGCATTACTTTAAACAGTTACTTTAGAAAACTATTTTAGACAATTCTAGTGGATAAAAACTTTGAAGCAGAGAGAGGCTTTAGCTTTTGGATAGCCAAATAAGACAAGATAAAAAAGTCATTGACCTAAAGGCGCGCTTTAGTGCCAATAAAGATCATTACTCCGGTGATAGTGATGATGAACAGTTATGGATAACAGAAGCTAAGCAAGGATCTCAAGCCGCTTTTTATCAGCTTTATGAAAAATATCATCGACGAATTTATGCCTTGTGTTGGCGAATGTTGGCAGATAAAGACAGTGCTGAAGATGTCTGCCAAGAAGTTTTTGTGGTGTTGTGGCAAAAGATTAATAATTTTCGTGGTGAAAGTAAATTTAGCACTTGGTTACACAGTGTCGCAACAAATGTAGTGCTGGGGCACCTACGTAAACATAAAAACTGGTTGCAGCGTGTTTTTAGTATTGAAGAGCAAGGGGCAGGCGTTCAAGATCCGAGTGTTAGTTTAACCGATGATTCAACGCTTACTCTATTAGACCAGCACATTGCCCGTTTACCAGAACGAGCACGCTTAGTTTTTGTTTTGTTTGCTGTTGAGGGGTATCGCCATGAGGAAATTGCCACAATGCTAACAATGGCGGTAGGTTCAAGTAAGTCGCAATACCACAGAGCGAGAAGTTTATTAAAAGAATCATTAATCGCTAATGGTTTTGTATCGATTGAGGAGGAAATAAATCATGAGTAAATATATACCTCAAGAAGAAATCATTTCAGATAAAGCAATGTCAGATAAAGCACTCGCAGAGCAAGTGGCAACGTTACCCGTTGAAATGACACCCGAACGAGACTTATGGTCAGGTATCGAGCGAGCCATCAACCATAAGAATCAAGAACTAACAATAAATAAGCAACGTAAACTTCTTATGCCGAGTGCTTGGGCCGCCTCTATAGCACTGGTAATCCTAATGTCATGGGTTACTTTTTCACCGTCGATTAATGAAGAAAGTGCCCCCGTGTTGGTCGAAACTCAAGAAAAAAATGGCGTTACTCAAGGGCAGTTGGTTAATTTTATGCAACAAAACTTTAAAAAACAAAAGCAAACCTTATTAGCAAGTTATGGCCAGCCTACCGTTGATAAATTACCCGCCGCAATGCAACAAGAATTAACACAATTATCAGATGCAAGAGCATCAATAAGAAAAGCACTGCTAACAGATGAAAATAATGCCGACTTATTAAATTTATTAGACTTTACTCAACAACAAGAATTGAAGCTGCTACAGCAGTTATATCGCCAATATCAAGTGATTTAGCTAATGATCACGTTAACGCTAGGTGTAGTTAACTAAAGTCAGGTTCGCTAAACATAGTAATAAATAGTTAAGAAAAGAGGTTCTTATGGACAAATTAACCAGAAAAATACAGCATTGCGCAACTATGCTTACAGTGACAACTTGCTTACTACTAAGTGGACAATCATTTGCAGATACTGAAATTGCGGAGAGTTTATCAAGCGATAATGTCACCAATGTATCGATTAATAATCACAGTGGTCTTATTAATGTTGTAGGGTGGAATAAAGATAAAATATCCGTGACTGGCACACTAGATGATGATGCAGAAAAACTCATTTTTGAACAAAAAGGTGCACAAGTTCTTATTAATGTTGAATACTCTAGAATGGATAATTGGAGTGCTGATGGTTCAAAAATCACTGTTTTTATGCCAAAAAATATCCGTATGAAATCTTCAAGTGTTTCTAGTGATATTCATTTATCTAACTTACATGGTGGTGTTGAAGTTATAACGGTTAGCGGTGATGTTTTGGCAAAAAACGTAACGCAAAATGTTGAACTTAGTAGTATTAGCGGCAATATAAATAGTGATAAATTGTCTGGGAAGGTATCGTTATCAGCGGTGAGTGGCGACATAAATGATACTGATTCCACTGGTCGGTTACAAATTAGATCGGTTAGTGGTGAAGTGACTATCAACAGCCAAGCGAAGGAAGTTTTTTTCAATAATGTTTCTGGTCAAAGTCAGCTTAACTTAGCCGAAGTGATAGAGCTACGTATTAGAACCGTTAGTGGTGATTTACACGCAAAGCTCACCTTAAATGAAAAAGCCTTGCTTAAAGCGTCGACAGTAAGTGGTGACTTAGCCTTTACTTTTCAAAAAGGTGTCGATGCTGGTTTCAATCTTAAATCAAGTGTCGGCGGCGACATAGATAACAATATCACTCAGGTTAAAACTGAGCATGATGAATATGGTCCGGGCGCTGAGTTAAATTTTCAAACAGCCAATGGCAGTGCTTTAGTAAGAGTGTCAACGGTTAGCGGTAATATTGAGGTTAGCAGCAAGTAATCTTTTTAACTTCACGGCCCTTTTAAGTGAAACTTTTATATTCTGATAGGGTAAATTCTGCTACATTAGCACTCCTTTTTTAGATACTCGTTGACGTTGTTTTATCTTAGTTAAAGCAAGTGCGAGTATGGTGATGTAGTAGAGTAGGGTTAGGTAATGGCCGACAAAAAGCCAGGTAAATTTTCAAAAGAAAGACAATTCATTAAAGACAAACAAATCGATGAATTAAAAGTACCCCCGCACTCGTTAGAAGCCGAACAATCGGTTCTTGGTGGACTGCTACTTGATAATGAAACGTGGGATCGAGTTGCTGAAAAAGCGGTAGCAGCCGATTTTTATAGTCGCTCACATCGCCTGATCTTTGAAACCATTGGCGGCTTAATTGAGTTAGGCGAACCAGTTGATTTAATTACTCTTTCTGAAGCCTTAGAAAACGATCAAAAACTTGATGATGCTGGCGGTTTTGTTTATCTCGCCGAGATGATGAAAAACACGCCGAGCGCGGCAAACATCACTGCTTATGCCGACATTGTACGTGAACGTGCGGTAACCCGTGAAATGATCAGTGTCGCCAATGAGATTGCTGAAGCAGGTTATGATACGCAAGGACGAAGCAGTGCTGATTTACTCGATTTTGCTGAAACCAAAGTTTTTGCTATTGCTGAAAAACGAGCCAATAAGAATGAAGGTCCTGAAACCCTTAATTCAGTTTTAGAGAAAACTGTCGATAGAATTGAAAAGCTTTGTTCAACACCATCTGGTGGTGTTACCGGTGTACCAAGTGGTTATGCGGACTTAGATAAAATGACGGCCGGTTTACAAAAGTCTGATTTAATTATTGTTGCTGCCCGTCCATCTATGGGGAAAACAACCTTTGCGATGAACTTGGCCGAGCATGCTGCGATGACACAAGAACACCCCGCGCTTATCTTCAGCTTAGAGATGCCTTCAGATCAAATCATGATGAGAATGTTGGCATCGCTGGGGCGAATCGATCAAACCAAAATTCGTACCGGCCAGTTAGAAGATGAAGATTGGGCGCGCTTATCATCAACCATGGGTTTACTCATGGAAAAAGGTAAGATGTTTATTGATGATGCTGCGGGTTTAACACCAACAGAAGTTCGTTCAAGGGCACGAAGAATACACCGAGATCATGGCGGTATTAGCATGATCATGATTGATTATTTGCAACTAATGCGAGCACCACAGTTTTCTGATAACCGTACCTTAGAAATTGCCGAAATTTCACGTTCACTTAAAGCTTTAGCAAAAGAGCTGCAAGTACCAGTGGTTGCGCTTTCTCAGTTAAACCGTGGCTTGGAGCAACGTAGTGATAAACGTCCTATTAACTCAGATTTACGTGAATCAGGTTCAATTGAGCAAGATGCGGATTTAATCATGTTTATTTATCGTGATGAGGTTTATCACGATGATAGTGAATTTAAAGGCATGGCAGAGATTATCATTGGTAAACAACGTAACGGGCCGATTGGACGTGTGCCACTAACCTTCCAAGGTAAATATTCGCGCTTTGATAATTACGCCGGCCCGCATGTGTTAGAAGAGGATTAGTTAAATCGTTATTCACCTTGTTGGTATAGAATTGTTATACAACGTAACGGAATAAACCTGTTTTGGCCGCGTGCCATTAACCTTCCAAGGTAAATATTCGCGCTTTGATAACTACGCCGGACCGCATGTGTTAGAAGAAGATTAAACGAATAGCTAAATAACATTCATCTTGTCGTTGTATGGTCCAATTTATGCGTCAAAAGTACTCATTGATAGTCATCAACTCCGTGCTTTTTCCTTTAACTTGAACCTTACAACTTAAAGTTGAATGCTATTAACCGAGGTTAGTTAGGCTATTAGAAACTAACTTTTAAGTCGTCATCTCCGTGGTATTTTAGTCGGAGATCCAGTTTTTATCCCTTTGCTCCCTAAATCCATACATCGATAAGTAAATTCGGGAATGACGTTATAAAGGCTTAAAGTGAAGTTAGGATAAACGCTAATTATCAAATTTCTCTCTACTCACCATTGATAGTCGCCACAATCGTTCGGTTACTGGCATGATCTCTATGCTCACCTAAATATATTCCCTGCCAAATACCTATATTTAATTGCCCATGACTAATAGGTAAACTAAGGCTATTACCCAGTAGACTAGCTTTTATATGCGCAGGCATATCATCATCACCTTCGTAAGTATGCTGATAATAAGGCGCTCTTTCAGGGACAAAATGATTAAAATGTGCTTCCATATCTGAGCGTACCGTTGGGTCGGCATTTTCATTAAGCGTAATGGAAGCGGAGCTATGTTTTATAAAAAGGTGAAGAATGCCACAGTTAACTTTGTTCAGTTCTGGTAGTTGGCTTAGGACTTCATCAGTGATTAAATGAAAACCACGCTTTCTTGCTTTCAACGTTATGTCAGTTTGATACCACATGGTTTACCTCAATTGTTAATTAGTCATTCATATACAAATTCGTAAACTCTCTGATAGCTTCAGGTAATAGTTTTTCTATCATATCTCTCTGTTTGCTATTTTTATCATAACGGGCATAGAGCTTTTTATAAATGCCTGTTTCGCCTAGGCGCATACAATGAAAGAGTGACTGCTGGGTTACACTTGATACTAACCAGTCAGGCAAAGTAGCTACACCCATGTTTGCTGAGACCATTTGCAACATAACATGACTATTAGTTACTTGCTTTATCTTACTCGGTTTACATTTGGCTGGCGTTAGAAATAATTTAAAGATATCTAACTGCTCGGGCGGTAAAGGATAGGTTAACAAAGTCAATTGCCTAAAATGCTCAGGTAGTAAATAGGGCGTTGTTGTCTCACTACCTTGAGAAAAATACTCGACCCGTTCAGATAATTGCACCTTGCTAGCTTGTTCATTAGAAAGAACAGCCATCACCTCAAATTGACCAATCTCTTGGTAAATTACATTTTCCTCTGCTAATTTCTCGTCAGTAAATAGAATATCAACTTTATCTTCACCTTGCTTTTTGTGCTTATAAATTTCAAATGACTCATCAATAAACTCAAGTTCAACCTTATTGTTTTGCTGTGAAAAATGGCTTGTTACCGGTAATAACCACTGAAAGCAGGCATGACATGCTATGGCTATTTTTAAGGAACTTGGTGCTAATGAGGGTGACTTTAAGGTGTTATTGGCTTCTTTAATCTTAGGCAATAACTCTTCGCCAAGACTAAGCAGTACTTTTCCTGCTTCTGTAAATTCAACGGGTGAAGTATTGCGAATAAACAAAGGAGCATTTAAACGTTGCTCAAGATCCTTAATTTGATGCGACAAAGCTGATTGACTGCTAAATAATTCTTCAGCAGCTTTGCGAATGTTCCCTGTATTGGCAAGGGTTGTCAGCGTTTTTAAATGTTTTATTTCGAACATAATGAATTTATTTCAACTCCTTGATGAATTTATTGCGCTTGTCTTGAACGTTCCTTTTCTAGAGTATAACCATTCAAACGTCTAGACGTCTATTTGTTTTTTTATAAAAAATGACAACTAGCCAGTTAACAGAGCTTTAGCCAAGCTCCTTGATAATGTGTGTTTCAGAGTTACTCAGGTGAGTTAGCACAAGGTACATCAATGTAGAAATGCTTATTGCCTTTCAAATTGATGTTACGCAGTGATTACTTACCTGAGAAACGCCCTACGGGCGGATTTTAAATCTTTGCTGAAATCATGCATTTCCAATGAGTTTGGGTATATTACTTTTTATTAGCAGATCAAATAAACATATTGGAGCAGACATGCAAATTCATAATTTAGGTTTCCCACGTATAGGCGCCAAGCGCGAACTAAAATTCTCTTTAGAAAAGTACTGGCGCGGTGACTTATCGCAAGTTGATTTTTTAACTGAGTGTCAAGGTCGTCGTCAGCAAAACTGGCAGATCCAGCAAGAGGCCGGTGTAGAATTGTTGCCAGTAGGGGATTTTGCCCATTACGATCATGTATTAAATACCACCTTATTACTTGGTTTAGCACCTGAGCGTTTTACCGCTCAACAGCATAACCATAGTGATGCTACGGCTCACAGTCTAGATAGAAATATAGAGAACAATGCCTTAGATCTTGAGTTTCGCATTGGTCGTGGTCAAGCTCCATCAGGTTGTGAATGTGCTGCGAGTGATATGACTAAATGGTTTAATACCAATTATCATTATATAGTTCCAGAATTATGTACGGCATTATTAGCTAAGAATACCCCAGTTAATACAGACAACTTACTGCTGCATTTCAATGAAGCACAAGCCATCACTGATAATCGTAAAGCGGTATTACTTGGACCGATTACCTACCTTCATTTAAGCGTTACAGGCAATGAAGATAAATTAGCGTTATTACCTGAACTATTAACACGTTATCAAGCGGTGTTAACGCAGCTCTCAGACGCGGGTGTACAATGGTTACAACTTGATGAGCCAGTATTAGGATTAGAGCTTGATAGCAAGTGGCAACAAGCTTTTAGCCAAGCGTATAAAACACTAAACAAAGGCAAGCTAAAAGTATTACTAACAAGTTACTTTGCTTCAATTGATCACCAAATAGAGCTAATTAAAAACTTAGATTTTGATGGGCTACACATAGATACAGTAGCTGAACAAAGTAATGTGCCGAGCATTATTGAACGTTTACCCAATGATTGGGTTATTTCATTAGGTGTTATTAATGGTCGAAATGTTTGGAAAACAGATTTAGTGTCTGTCTATAAAACCTTACAACCTTTATATCAAATCTTAGGTGAGCGTTTATGGTTAGCACCGTCTTGTTCATTATTACACTCCCCTGTGGACTTAAACCAAGAAAGTAAATTGGATGAAGAGTTCAAATCTTGGTTGGCTTTTGCCAAACAAAAGTGTCAGGAACTGAGCCTACTTAAAAAGGCCTTGGTTAATGAAAATAGTGATGAAATCACCTTATATTCGACCCCCGCATTAGCACGTAGTATCTCAAAGCGTATCAATAACGAGGGAGTGCAACAACGTGTTAGTGCGTTAACTGCAGCAGATTTTGCCCGTAAAGAAACCTTTGAAGTGCGCAAAGCTGCGCAACAAGCAGAGCTTAATTTACCACTTTTACCAACCACGACTATAGGCTCATTTCCACAAACCGGTGATATTCGTGAAACACGTGCCAAATGGCGTAGAAACGAAATTAATGATGAGCAATACACTCGCCTTATTCAAGATGAAATTCGTGACACCATTATTCGTCAAGAAGAAATTGGTTTAGATGTTTTGGTTCATGGTGAAGCTGAACGTAATGATATGGTGGAGTATTTTGGCGAATTACTTGATGGTGTTGCTTTCACACAGTTTGCTTGGGTGCAAAGTTATGGTTCTCGCTGTGTTAAGCCACCCATTATCTTTGGTGATATTAGTCGCAAAAAACCAATGACAGTTGAATGGACTAACTTCGCACAGTCTTTAACAGCTAAACCAGTTAAAGCAATGTTAACGGGGCCTATCACTATTTTATGTTGGTCGTTTGTTCGTGATGATTTATCACGTGAACAAGTATCAAAGCAAATAGCACTAGCTATTAGTGACGAAGTTATTGATTTAGTTGATAGTGGCACGAAAATTATACAAATTGATGAACCCGCAATACGTGAAGGTATGCCGGTAAAACAAAGCCAATGGCAAACATATCTTGATTGGGCCACGGCATCATTTTGCTTATCGGCAGCCAAAGCACCTGCCGCAACGCAAATTCATAGTCACATGTGTTACTCAGAATTTAATGATATTTTACCTGCAATTGTCGCCCTTGATACCGATGTATTAACGGTAGAAACCTCACGTTCAAACATGTCATTACTTGATGCTTTTGATAAACAAGCCTATCCCAATGATTTAGGTCCTGGTGTTTATGATATTCATACGCCAAATGTACCTGAAGTGGATTGGATGGTGAATTTACTTGGCAAAGCACAAAAGCATATACCGGTAGAGCGTTTATGGGTAAACCCTGACTGTGGTTTAAAAACCCGTGCATGGGCAGAAACCAAACTGGCGTTAGAAAACATGGTTAATGCGGCTAAGCAATTTCGTAAAGACTATGAATCGTAGTTTTTATAAATGAGTTAGTGAAAGTATAACGAGCAAAAAAAAGCACCATAGTAATTAACTAGGGTGCTTTTTAGCTTTATGTCTGATTGTAACAAACTTAATCCTTACGAGAGGGTATTAATCTTGTTCGTGTAACCAAGCAGCATGTCGCGGTGCACGTTTAGTCACTGACCATTCTTCAATCATATCGTGAGCTACTCTGTTAAGTTCTTTATATTGCTCTTCTGTACCTGTATCGGCAGCGAGCTCTAAACGGTGGCCGTTAGGATCAAAGAAATAAATGGACTTAAATACACCGTGATTAACGGGACCTAAAATTTCAACGCCTTTACTTTCAAGCTCTTCTTTAGCAGAGACTAACTCATCATAACTCGCTACTCTCAAAGCGATGTGTTGTACCCAAGCTGGAGTATTTTGATCTCTGTCCATGGCTGGAGAATTAGGTAATTCAAAAAAGGCTAAAACATTTTCATTTCCCGCATCAAGAAAAATATGCATATAAGGATCAGGCGCTTTTGTTGATGGCACCTCATTTTCAGCAATGGCGAGCACTAAATCCATGTTTAGCTTGTCTTTGTACCAATTGGTTGTTTCTTTGGCGTCTTTGCAGCGATAAGCAACGTGATGAATTTTTTCTATATTAATCATGATCAGGACTTTTTATTAAAATAGGTTATGAGGTAATTTTAATCACAAAGTAGACACTTAGGCTAATTTTAACCTTATTTAGCAAAACACATTACGTCAGGGGGAGTTGACGGCTGTACAAAATTACTTACAGCCGACATTAAAATGCATCGTTAGACTAAAATTAAGCCAAAACTAAAACAAAGCTAAGCCAGAATTACTGTTTTATCGCCATTGATGCAAACACGTTGTTCAGCATGAATCCTTACTGCATGGCTTAATGCTGTTGCTTCTAAATCATGACCCATATGTACCATTTGCTCTATGGTAAAAGTGTGGTTAATTGGTTTTACTTCCTGAGCAATAATTGGGCCTTCATCAAGGTTTGCTGTTACATAGTGGGCGGTTGCCCCTATTACTTTAACACCACGAGCATGAGCTTGGTGATAAGGGCGAGCACCTTTAAAGCTAGGTAAGAAAGAGTGATGGATATTAATGGCCTTACCTTGTAGTTGTTGACATAAACCATCAGAAAGTATCTGCATGTAACGGGCTAATACTAATAAGTCGATCTTAAGCTCTTCCATTAAGCCGGTAATTTGAGCTTCTTGTTCGAGTTTGGTCTCTGCATTGACGGGTAAATGGTAAAAGGGGACATTATGCCATTCACTTAACGCCTGACAATCTTGATGATTAGAGATAACGCCAACGATATTGATCGGTAAAGCGCCGGAACGCCACTTAGTTAACAATGAGACTAAACAATGATCGTCTTTTGACACAGCAATCAGGACATTGGGTACATCAGCACGTTTACGTAATTGATATTGCATGGCGAGTGGCTTGGCTAATTCATCTAATGCTTTGACAAATTCACTACTGGAGATCGTTAAATTACGGTCATCAAAGGCAATACGTGAAAAAAAAGTTTCACTATAAGGGTCACTATATTGAGACGTTTCGGTAATAAAAGCGCCGTGAGAATAGAGGCTTTGCGATACTTTGGCTAGTACGCCACTATTGTCAGGGCATTGCCAAGTTAATATATAATGCGTGGCTAAAGACATAAGTCACTTATTTTTAATGGGTATTACTGACATCATTAGATATTTTTCTATACATTGCTAGTGCTTTAATAACATGTCTGCTTGTATCTCATAGAACAAATAGTCAGTTAAATAAATTTTTTCATCTAAGCCGGAGTCATCACTAATTCAGGTTGCTAAACCACTTCATTTTCTCGTTTTCCTAATGAGCAAACAAACGACGGTAAAAGTATTGGTTTGATCAACCGTTTCTAAGACAAGTTAACTATGGATTTTATTCTTATTTTTAATGTAAAGCTGCTCAACTTTCTCTCTAGCCCAAGGGGTTTTACGTAAAAATTTCAAGCTTGATTGAATACTTGGATCGTCAGTAAAACATTTTATTTTAATGTTTTTCCCTAACGTTTCAAAGCCAAAGTGGGCTTCTAATTCAGTGACTATGGTCTTTAGCGTTAGGCCATGAAGAGGGTTGTAAGGCTGGTTATCCATTAATAATTCCAAAAAGTAACATCAGTACTAGTTTTGAGTACTAGTATTGAATAGAAACAAAAAAACACAATAACGATAGTATATCATTATTGTGTTTTTATTGGGGTATAGCTTAGTGCTTTAACAGCTTGTAAGTAAGAGCCTAAAAGTTATTAGCTAAAATACTTTGTTAATTCATTATTACCGCCAATATGCTTACCATCGATAAATATCTGTGGAGTGGTATCAGCATTTGAAATAGCACGCATTGCCGTAATAGTTGTGTCTTCACCTAGTACTAACTCTTCATACTGTAAACCTTGTTCAGCTAATATTGCTTTAGCTTTAGTACAGTGTGAACAACCATGTTTAGTAAAAATCGCCACTTCAGTGCTTTGAACTGCTTCAGGGTTGATGAAGTTAAGCATAGTATCAGCATCAGATACCTCAAATGGGTCACCCGGTAAATCTGGTTCAATAAACATTTTTTCAATAACGCCATTTTTAACTAACATAGCATACCGCCAGCTACGTTTGCCGAACCCTATTGCCGCTTTATCAACTAATAAGCCCATGCCTTGAGTAAATTCACCATTACCATCAGGAATAAAGCTAATGTTATCGGCATCTTGATCTTTTGCCCAAGCATTCATAACAAAGGTATCGTTTACAGAAATACAAATAATTTCATCAACGCCATTAGCTGAAAATTTAGCCGCTAATTCATTATATCGTGGTAGGTGAGATGATGAACACGTTGGTGTAAAGGCACCAGGTAATGAAAAAACTACCACGGTTTTGTTGGCAAAAATGTCCTCAGAATTGCGAGTACTCCATGTGTCATCAGCTATAATTGGAAAGGTAACTGCAGGGACTTTTTGACCGGTAATATCAGTAAACATAATGGAATCCTTTAGGGTTAGTTGTCATTTTTTTGCCAAGTAACTACTTGGCTCAATTCGTTAAGATGCAGCTATTATGTTAGCTCAACTGTTTTAAGTAAAATCTATTAAATCTATCAATGCAATAGGTAATACCTATTGCTAAGGTGAATTAACAACATAGCAAAATTATCAGGTTAAAACGAGCAAAAGAAAAGAATTCCATCTGTCCTTGCTCAGAGTAACTAACGCATGATAAATTAGCTACTACCAAGTTGTATATACAATTTGATCGGTAGCCAATTTTAGGGGATAGTATGAATACAAGTTATGACTTGAGCACGGGTAATGTTGCTATGTTGATTAGCATGCCACATAACGGGCAATTAATTCCCGATAGTATCGCCAATAATATGACAAAGACTGGCCATCAGGTCCCTGATACCGATTGGTATATGGATAAACTCTATGACTTTGCTCAAGATCTTGGTATTTCGATTATTAAACCTAAATACAGTCGCTATGTTATCGATTTAAATCGAAATATTGATGGTATAAATTTATACCCCGGAGCAAACAGTACAGAGCTTTGCCCTACGACTTCATTTGATTTATCACCATTATATATAACGGGTAAAGAACCTGATGAAGCGGAAATTAAGCGCAGAATTGACCGCTACTGGCTACCTTATCACCAAGCATTAAAAAATACGTTAGCCGAAATGAAAGCACAATATGGCAAAGTTGTATTACTCGATGCTCACTCAATATTGTCACATGTACCTCGTTTCTTTGAGGGGCAATTGCCTGACTTTAATTTTGGTAGCGTTAATGGTGCAAGTTGTAGTGCTGAATTGATCAATAAAATCGAACAACTTGATTTATCGCCTTATTCTACCGTGATAAATGGCCGCTTTAAGGGCGGATACATTACGCGTGGTTATGGTAACCCAGCACAGAATATACATGCGCTTCAGTTAGAGCTATCACAACGAACCTATATGAATGAACCAAGTGATCATTACAATGAAGATAAAGCAGCAAAAGTAAAAAATAAGTTACAGATATTTGTGCAATGTTTAGCTGATTTTACTCAAGAAAAATAACGCTAAAGCAAAAGTATACGGCAAATTAGAAACAATATTATTAGAGAAGTTTAGTAGAACAATATGAAATTATACGCAGAAAATATTTTATTAAACGATGGCTGGGCAAGTAAACAAACTATCACGATAGAGCAGGGCGTTATCACCGCCATTGATGCTGGTATGATTGAAGGTGCTGAAATAGCTCAAGGTGCAGTGATTCCAGGTATGGTTAATTGTCACTCACACGCTTTTCAGCGTGCTTTCGCTGGTTTTAGTGAGCAAGGCAGTGAAGGACAAGATAGTTTTTGGACGTGGCGAAAAATCATGTATCAATTTTTGGCTCAGTTAACTGAAGTTGACGCTAAAAATATTGCCAAACAGCTATATATTGAAATGCTAAAAATGGGCTATACCCGTGTCGCCGAGTTTCATTATTTACATCATGACATTGATGGCAGTGCTTATAACTCTAAAACTATTACAGACAAGTCAGCTAGCTTGGCAACCATGGCACAAGCTATTTTTGATGCGGCACAAGAGTCAGGTATTGGCTTGACCTTATTACCGGTACTTTATCAACACAGTGGTTTTGGTGAACAATCACCGAGTGAAGGACAAAAGCGATTTATCAATTCAACTGAGCAGTTTAACCAGTTAGTGAGTGATTGTTTCACCTTAAGTGAACAATACTCGAATACTAATGTGGGTATTGCGCCACACTCTTTACGCGCCGTTGATAAAACATCACTACTTAGTGCGGTAGAACATGTGCGTAGACTAGACAATCAAGCACCTATTCATATTCATATTAGTGAGCAACAAAAAGAAGTTGATGATTGTTTGGAGTATTTTGGAAAAAGACCGGTGCAATGGCTGCTTGATAATGTAGAGCTTGATAAACATTGGTGCCTAATTCACGCAACGCATATTGATGAAGCAGAAAGAAAAGGCATTATCGCTAAAGAGGCTATTGCAGGAATTTGCCCGACAACTGAAGCTAATTTAGGCGATGGAATTTTCCCAACGACAGAGTTTCTAGCTGAAAAAGGCACTATTGCCATTGGCTCTGATAGTCATATTTCAGTAAATCCTATTGAAGAATTACGCTGGCTTGAATATGCGCAGCGTCTTATAAAGCAACAACGTGCTATTTTGGCAACAGATGAACATGCTTCCGTTGGCCAAAACTTATGGCAACAAGCGGCAATGGGTGGTGCACAAAGCACTAATAGCAATACTGGGTGTTTAGCTATTGGCAAGCAGGCTGATTTATTAGTATTAGATAAGGATAAAACCAAGTTATTTGCCAATGCCAACCAACAGTTACTTGATAGTATGATTTTTGCGAGTCAGCAAAATCCAGTGTCATATGTGATGGTTAATGGTGTATGGCAAATAAAAGCGCAACAGCATGTTGAACAAGTGCAAGCGAGTGATAATTTTGCTAAATTATTAGTTAGGCTATCTGCTAGCTAGTATATATCGGTGACCATTCATAATGTATCTTGATTGGTGACAGGTATAGGTATTGGTCTCGGGAAGTTGCTTTAAGCCCAAGGTTTAAAGCATGCTTGTGTAGCGATTTATAGTTGAGCAAACTTTCTTTTCATTAATAATATGAAAATCAATGTCTCTGGTGTCGGTTTGACATATGCTTAAGTAAAATGCCTTAACATTGTCCCTTGAAGAGGTAATTTCTTTTAAGCGTTCAACTTCTTTCTCAGAAAAACTTTCTAGGTCACTTTCTAAATCTAGATAAATCTTATCGGCTTTTAAACGTACTTTAGTATCACTGAATTTACCGAATCCATCAAGCAGAGCTTGCTTCTGTTCATTATAAAACTCAGTTACTTTCTCGTTTGGATAGAAATGTAAATAGAGTGCTGCGGCCACGATTAAGATCAATAAATGCTTCATAAGATGCCATATAATAAATGTGAAGAGAGGATTTTATATTAATTAGCCAGTTTAAGGTATAAATTATTAGCTATTGTCGGCTTTTGTTAATAAAATCATTTATCTTTTTTGATACTAGCTTGTAGCCAGTTAGTCATTTTTTTTTAGTCATCATTTTCGCTTAACAAGGATTTATCGTGAGAGCAAACGACCAATCATCCTCTACGCCTAAGGCCAATAAGCCTGTGGTAGAGCAGCATATCCCAATCAAAAATGTCAAGATTCATGGCAGTAAAAATACGGGTAAAGAACGCTATAAGCCCGGTGACCAAATATATGTCCGTAAAGTATCAGGTTTTTTCCAAAAGCTAAGACAGCGTATGAACTTGGTTTATTTTGCTTTCTTTTTAATACTTCCTTGGCTTCAGTTTAATGGTCATCAAGCTGTATTGTTCGACATTAGTGAACAGCGTTTTACCATATGGAACCTTACACTCTGGCCACAAGATTTAACCTTGCTGGCATGGTTTTTTATTCTAGGAGCATTTCTGCTCTTTTTTGTTACTACTTTCTTAGGACGAGTTTGGTGTGGTTATATGTGCCCACAAACCGTTTGGACTTTTATTTTTATTTGGTTTGAAGAAAAAATTGAAGGTACAGCTAACCAGCGCCGGAAGCTAGATGGGCAAAAAATAACGGGTAATAAGGTCATACGAAAAACCTTAAAACATAGCGCCTGGTTATTATTCTCCTTATTTACCGCGATGACATTTGCTGGTTATTTCTCGCCGATGCAAGATTTATTCGTCGATGTTTTCACCTTAGATACCAGTGTGATGATGGCGGGGATTTTAGCTTTTTTCACCTTTGCTACTTATGGTAATGCGGGTTGGATGCGAGAAACAGTCTGCTTGCATATGTGCCCTTATGCGCGCTTTCAGTCAGCTATGTTTGATAAAGATACCTTAACGGTTGCTTATGATACTGAGCGTGGTGAAGGGCGTGGCGCTCGTGGTCGTAAACAAGATCATAAAGCGATGGGGCTCGGCGATTGCATAGATTGTAATTTATGTGTTGAAGTTTGTCCTACCGGTATAGATATCCGTAATGGCTTGCAATATGAATGTATCAACTGTGGTTCTTGTGTTGATGCTTGCTCTGGCGTTATGGATAAGATGAATTATCCACAAGGCCTCATTCGTTATACCACAGAGCATGAATTGAAAGGCAAGAAAGTTCACCTAATTCGCTCTAAGCTCATTGGTTATGCGGTATTGCTCGTGATTATGAGCACTATGTTAATACTTGAAATTGTTAATCGTGTACCTTTATCGCTAGATATCATTCGTGACCGTACTGAGTTAGCAAGAGAAAATTTTAATGGCGAAATTGAAAATGTTTATACCTTAAAAATTCTTAATATGTCACAAACAGATAATACTTATAAACTTTCTGTAAAAGGTATTGAGAATACACAATGGCATGGAAAACAAGAAGTGATAGTTGAGGCTGCGACAGTATACACACTGCCTATCAGTATTTCGGTTGACCCTTATGAATTGGAAAAGTATATGAGTAATATAACCTTTGTTGTTGAACAAGTTTCACCGGAAAGTGATGCGAGAATCGAGCAAGAAAGCCGATTTTTTAATAAACGCTAATGGCATCATTTGATTTTAGTGCCTTGTCACCAGATTTAATTATTGATGGCTTAGAGAGTGCTGGTTTTAGTGTTGACAGTGGTTTATTAGCACTAAATAGCTATGAGAACCGTGTTTATCAATTTCATGATGATAATTTGATTAAATATGTAACCAAATTCTACCGGCCTCAGCGTTGGCAGCTTGCGCAAATAAATGAAGAGCATGACTTTTCTTTTGAGCTGGAAGAACAAGAGTTACCTATTGTTGCGCCACTTAAAATAAATGGACAAAGTTTATTTGAACATCAAGGTTATCATTTTGCGGTATTTCCCTGTCGAGGCGGCCGTATTTTTGAGGTTGATAACCTTAACCAGTTAGAATGGATGGGGCGATTTATTGCGCGAATTCATGCTGTTTCATCGCAAAATGACTTCAAACAAAGACCAAATTTCAATAGCGATGAGTTACTGTTCCAAGCACGTGAAACTATCATAGCGTCAAATTATGTGCCGAAAAGCTTAACGACACCCTTTTTTACTATTTTGGACCAAGTCATTGCGGTAGCAGCTAAGCAGTATTTACCTGCACAACACATGCAGCAAATTCGTTTACATGGTGATTGTCATGCAGGGAATATTTTATGGCGAGATGAGGGACCTCACTTTGTTGACTTAGATGATTGTCGAACAGGTCCAGCAATTCAGGACCTTTGGATGATGTTATCAGGGGATAGACAACAGCAGCTGTTACAACTTGATACACTATTAATGGGGTATGAAGAGTTCTTTACGTTTGAAAATGACCAGCTTCTTTTGATAGAATCATTAAGAACTATGCGCCTTGTTAATTACATGGCATGGTTATGTAAACGTTGGCATGATCCCGCTTTCCCACAAAATTTTCCTTGGTTTAATACTGAGAAATATTGGGAGCAGCAAATACTAATGCTTAAAGAGCAAATGTCAGCCCTGCAACAACCGCCATTAAGTTTGAATAATTTTTAGCCTTAATTACTAATAATAAATAAGTAATGTAAATTACTTAGAGTAGTTACAGCAATTGGGCAATTTTACTTTAGGAAATAATAATGAATAAATTACTAAAAACTCTTTTGTTAATGCCGTTGTTGGCTTTATCGTTAAACGCTGCAGCCGCACAATACACTGAGGGTGAGCAATATACTAAAGTGAATGAGACGGTAACTAAGAAAAAAGAAGTAAGAGAATACTTCTCAGTATATTGTGGTCACTGCTTTAAATTTGAGCCTATCATGCATAGTCTTAAAAAGAGCTTACCTGAGGGGGCATCATTTGAGCGCAATCATGTTGATTTTCTTCGAGCAGCTAGCCCTAAAATTCAACAAATGATCACTAAAGCTATTGTGGTAGCAGAGCAGCTTGGTGACTCTGATAAGTTAATTGGTGCCGTATTTAACTATATTCATGTACAACATGCGGTGATTACTACAGAGAAAGATTTACGTAATATCTTTGTGCTAAATGGTGCTGATGGTGATAAGTTTGATAAGTTAATGAAAAGTTTTAACGTTAACTCACAAGCGAAATCAATGAAAAAACATCAAGAAAATATGACGGCTAAACGTGCATTAACGGGTGTACCAACGATTATTGTTAATGGTAAATATAAAATTGATCCAGCCAAATTAGATCGTAATAATTTTGAGAAAGACTACCAAAATTTAGTAAAATATTTACTTGAATTGGATTCATAATAGCTATAACTAATCATCTTTAGTTGGTAGAGCTATCAATTAAAGTTAGTTCGCGTTAATGAATAAAAAAGGCAGCTAGTATTTATACCAGCTGCCTTTTTTATGTGTAATGATTATGCAGAACTAAAATGCTCTGAGATAACTAAAGTCTATTGGTTAATTGGTTAATTCAATTATCTTAACTTTTGCCTCTACGGTATTGCCTTGTCGGTAAATTTTGAAGGTTAGCTCTGTGTTTGGCTGCGTTTCAGCAATGATATCTAAGGCATCAGTCACGCTATTAATCGATTCATTATCGATTTGATAAACTATATCACCAACTTGTATACCGGCTTCTTTGGCTGGACTATTCTCCATGACTTCTTCAATAACAAAGCCTTTTAGCTCTTTATGGTAACTGTTTGTGGCAATGCCTAACCAGCCACGTACAACGTTGCCATTTTCAATAATTTGACGCATTACCTTGTAAGCCAATTGATAAGGTACGGCAAAGAAAATCCCTTGGATAGATAATTGTGGATTTGACTGGGTGAATTTTCTTGAATTAATGCCCACTAAAATACCATTACTGTTAATAAGTGCTCCGCCTGAATTGCCTTCATTAATGGCCGCATCCATTTGTAAAAATTCTAAATAGCTAGTGTTACTCAAACCATTACGTCCCGTTGCACTAATAATCCCTTGGGTCACGGTTTGACCTAAATTTAGCGGGTTACCAATCGCAAGGACAATATCGCCAACTAGCGATGTTTGCTGTTCTTTTTGTGGGATTACTGGCAGGTTGTTAGCATTTACTTTTAGAACCGCTAAGTCAGTATAATGGTCAAAGCCTATCAGCTCGGCTGGATATACCTGACCATCTTGTAGTAGTACTTGAATAAGATCTGCTTGGCGAATTACGTGTAGGTTAGTCAATATATAACCATGGGTGTCCATAATCACCCCAGAGCCTAAGCGAGTGCTTTTACGCGCTTTTCGACCATATTGTGGATTCACTTCAATTTGTTGAGAATAAATATTAACAACAGCAGGGCTAGCGATGCTAACTGCTTTTGCAAATGAAAGTGGTGCTTGTTGCGCTTGGCTACCTTTAAAAAGGCTTGTTGCTAAACTGGTATCATTTAAGCCAGGGACTAATCCCGGTATAAGGAGTAATAAAACTACCGCGATGAGTACACCGTAACTTATTGCTGTAATTGTATATTTGATTGAAGAGAAAAATTTCAAAGGTTATCTTATTTTATGTTGTACCAATATTTTCAGTGTAACATAAAAAAAGCTGATCATATTGTCACGAGCTATTGAATAGCTCAGTCCAGTATAATCAGCCTACAGAGATTAATTTGCTTTTAACGGGTGCGTATTAACGGATCATTATGTATTGAGAATGATTATCCCGAACAATGTTTAATGCTAAAACACCACTTTTATCTTTGAGGTAATCACGCAGCTGGGCTATATCTTTGATGCGACTACGATTAACGCCAGTGATAATATCACCTGCTCTAAAACCTGCCATTTGAGCAGGCGAACCTTCAGCAACCTGCTCTATGATAATTGCCTGCTTCTTAGTATCATTTTTTAATTGAGTACCGTCTAACATAGTATGAATACTGGCCGCAGCAATATCTGCACTTTGATCTTGTTTTAACTTAACGGTAAAAACTTTATTGTCGCCGTCTCTTATTACCGTTAACTTAACTTTTTTATTCGCGCCAATTGAACCTATTTTAGCACGTAGCTCAAAGAAGCTCTTAATTGCTTTGCCATTGACGGCAATAATTACATCACCCGCTTTAATACCTGCTTCATCGGCAGCAGAGTCAGGCATAACTTGTTCAATAAAGCCACCTTGACTGGTTTCTAGCTCCATTGCTTTGGCAATTTCGCTATTAACACTACGGCCGGATACACCAAGAATACCGCGATGTACTTCACCAAATTCAATAATTTGCGTAATTAGGTTATGCATCATATTACTTGGGATAGCAAAACCAATACCTACATTACCGCCACTAGGTCCTAATATCGCTGTGTTGATACCAATTAATTCACCGCGCAAGTTAACTAATGCGCCACCTGAGTTACCACTATTGATGGCAGCATCGGTTTGAATAAAATCTTCATAATGTTCAATATTTAGATTGCTACGTCCAAGTGCACTAACAATACCGGATGTGACGGTTTGTCCTAGACCAAATGGACTACCAATAGCTACGGTGAAATCCCCAACACGTAAATTATCTGAATCTGCTAGTTTGATTTCACTTAAGTTTTCAGAATCAATTTGTAATAAGGCAATATCACTTTTTGCATCACTACCTATTTTTTTCGCTTCTAATTGACGACCATCTTTTAAGGTGATCATAATTTTATCAGCATTTTCAATGACATGATTATTGGTAACAACATAACCTTCATCACTATCAATAATGACGCCGGAACCTAGTCCACGAAATGGTCGTTGTTGAGCTTGGTTTTTTCCTTTATTACCGAAGAAAAACTTGAAGGCGTCGGGTACATTTTGTTGTGGCACTTTATGCGTGCCTATTACGGATATACTAACCACTGCTGGGGTAGCATGTTCAAGCATGGGGGCTAAGCTAGGCATTACATGACCATCTACTTGGGCAGGTAAATTTGCTAATGCAGGAGCGCTAGTAAGTGCTAGGGTCGATGAGAGTAATGCAGCACTGATGACAATGGATAATTTAGAATATTTTGATGACTTCGATGGTTTAAATGAATTTTTCATATTTAAGCGTTCTCCGAGATTTATTGTTATACCAATAAAAAAAGTTAACTGCAGTTCAGTTAACTTTAATAGATACTCCTAAATAGACTGAACTAAAAGGCTTTAGTTCAGTTAATCGTGTATCAAATTACACTGTAGTTGTAACTTTTTGTTTCTGATCGGCAAATAAGCCACTTGGGTTACCAGAATAATCAAGCGGTGCTTCAGTAATGGCCCCAGCTGCTTCAGTAGCACGCTTTTGATGGCGTAAAGTTGCAGTTTGTGCAAGTTGTTGCTGAGTTTCTGCAGAGAAAAATGGCATGCCTTCAACTTCTACCGTGGTAGCTTTTTGCAGTAACTGAGTACTTTCTTGCATTTGCTTCATGGCTGTTTGACAAGTGCTATTCATTTGGTCGAGTAACTTAGCCGAACTTTCTAAATGATCGGCCACATCGAGTTTATATTGATCTAAAGCTGCTTCACTTTTGTTCACTTGCTCTGTTAATTTACGTTGCTCTTGGCTTGTGTTAGAAAGAAGACGATTTGCGAAAAAACCACCAATGCCGCCGATGATAAAAATGACTAGAGCTATTACTACATTCATAGGGTGTACCTTACATTGTAAATAGAAATTAATTCGTTTGGTTTAAATCTGATGCCTAGATAGATTATACTATGATCTAAACAATTTGCTTAGTAAAAATATCTAGGCAAAAATTTATTTTTCAAATGTATCTATGTTCCACTTGACGATGCAGGATTCAGCTGGAATTAGCAACGCCTTTAGGCAAGGCATTGATTAAAGAGAATGGTTGTTCCCTTTTCGAAATCAATAACGTAGCATAAAGCGTTACTAAGCCAGCCCTTTGGGGATGTCTGAGAAAATCATGCGCTTCGTTGTAGCTATTTTTAAGGAAAAAATCCTTAATAAAAAGATGCGCCTTGATCATTAATCGTTCAGGCATCTTGAAACTCGCATCTTCAAGTTGAGCGGGTATACATTAATAATTGATTTAAAATAACATAGGCTCTCAATGATAAAGCTCTCTCCTATTGATAAGTATAAGCAAGATTTAACCAGAGATGATTTTATCTTTGATGCGGCACAAGAAAATGCTGTTATTCACCTACAACGTTTATATGACGATTTACAAAGCAAACCTTTAGCTGTTTCTGGTTTCAAAAAAGTATTGAATCGTTGGAAAAAAGTATATAAAAAACAAGAGCTAGAGCCCGTCAAAGGATTGTATTTTTGGGGGGGCGTAGGTCGAGGGAAAACTTATTTAGTCGATACTTTTTTTGACAGCTTACCTTTTAATAATAAGATGCGTGTGCACTTTCATCGTTTTATGCACAGAGTTCATCAAGAACTGAAGAGCTTGTCAGGACAGTCTGATCCGCTAAAAATTATTGCTAAGAAATTTGCCGATGAGACTCAAATCATCTGTTTCGACGAGTTTTTTGTCTCTGATATTACCGATGCCATGATTTTAGGCACCTTATTCGAAGAATTATTTGCGCATAATGTCACATTAGTAGCGACATCTAATATTATCCCTGATGAGTTGTATCGGAATGGTTTGCAACGTGAACGCTTTTTACCGGCTATAAAACTTATCAATAAACATACCCTTATTGTTAATGTTGATAGTGGTGTTGATTATCGTTTAAGAACCTTAGAGCAAGCGGAAATATATCACTATCCGCTTGATGTTCAAGCGGATGAAAACTTAAAACATTACTTTAAGCAGCTCTCGACAGATGAGGGCAAAGCAGGGCAATCCATTGAGATTCATAATCGCCCACTAGAAACTGTTTTAGTAAGTGATGGCGTAGTGTACTTTGACTTCTCTGTACTTTGTGAAAGTGCTCGTAGTCAAGGTGATTACATGGAGATCAGTCAACTTTATCACACGGTATTAATGGCTAATGTTAAAGAAATGGGCCCTGACAGTGATGATACTACTCGCCGCTTTATTGCTTTGGTCGATGAGTTTTATGAACGTAATGTAAAGTTAATTATGTCGGCAGAGCTACCCTTAGATGATTTGTATAGTGGTGGTCGTTTAGCCTTTGAATTTAAACGTTGCTTAAGCCGTTTACAAGAAATGCAGTCACATGACTACCTTGCCAGCGAGCATTTGCCATAGGCGATAGCTTCTCTTCTAACTAGATAACTAACTAGAAAAGCCAGATTCATTAATGAATCTGGCTTTTTATTATTTATAACGCTAATTTTTAAGCGTTTAGCTATAACTATTAATACATTAAGGTGTATAGCTTTCTACGAAACTTTGCTGCCAGCGGATCGCCATCAGGTAAGGCTTTTAATACATCAAGAAATAATTCTTTGCTCCTCTCTTTTGTACTCTCATCACCTGCTTGTACTAAACGAAATAATATCGTGAGTGCATCTTCTTGGCGATTAACTTGGCTGTACTGAGCAGCAAGTTGCTGACTGAGGTTGATATCATCAGGCGTTGCTTTTAATTGTGCTTCTAATGCTTTTATTTCTGGGGAGTTTTCCGCCTGCTCAGCTAATTCTAGCTTGGCTATTAATGCGTGATATTCACTATCTTGGTCAACCATCATTATGGTATCTAATAGTGTTTTTGCTTCACTGGTCTTCCCCGTTTGCAAGTAAACATCAATTAATATTAACTTAATATCAGCGCGATTATTATCAATTTGATAGGCCTGCATGATGATGTTTTGAGCTTCTACTAACAGATTATCCCCAAGTGCAACTTTTGCTTGCGCTAGCAATATATCTTCAGGTTTTGGTAAGTGACTATCTAAAAACTTAGCGATGCTTGCATCATCTTGTGGTCCAGAAATGCCATCTAGAGGCTGGGCATCTTTTAATAAAATCGCCGTTGGTAAACCTTTAATACCAAATTGCTCTGCGATTTGCCCTTGGCTTTGACAATCAACAGTCGCTAAAGTGATATGTTCGCTTAGGTTTGATAGCTTAGCCGCTAGTTTATTTCGTAACTCAACACTTTCAGGTACTTGTTCAGCCCAAAAGCTAACGAGTACTAACTTGTTTTTTGACTCTTCAACAACGACTTGTTGAAAATTATCTAGGGTAATAGCAATCATATTTTATTCTCGAATGTGTTGGTAATATTTTGATAGTTATATTTTTAATATGTGATTGGTGCTGTTTATCTGAATCTAGGTAAAGATAACTCTAACCCAAGATAAACCAAAGTAAGCCAACACCTAGAATTAATCTATAGATAACGAACGGCATCATTCCCAGTTTTTCTAGTAAAATGAGAAAATAATGGATGCAAGCATAGGCGCTAACAAAAGCTACTAAGCTGCCTAATCCCATGGCAAACCAATCGACACTTTCAGTTGATAAAATCAGCTTTAAGGTCAAATAACTACCTGCCATAGCAATAGCAGGAATAGAAAGTAGAAATGAAAAACGTGCTGCATTATCACGGCTTAAACCCAGCATTAAGCCAATTGTCATGGTAATACCCGAACGAGAGGTGCCGGGAATTAAAGCAACAGCTTGTGCTAGGCCAATTAACATAGCCCCTTTAAGACCTAACTTCTCCATAGGTTTATGTTCAGTGCGCTTACCGGCTTTGATATCAGCAAAGCCTAAAAGGAAACCAAAGAGTAAAGTGGTTACGGCAATCACTAATGCAGAGCGTAAATGCTCCTCGATAAAGTCTTTACCCAATAAACCAAATAAACCAGCGGGAATAGTAGCAAGTAAAATCCACCAGGCTAATTTGCCATCAAAACTTATCTTACCTTTCTCTGGGCCAACGCCGACAGTACCTAACCAGGCAACAGCCATAACACCGAGTTCTTTACGAAAATACATCATTACCGCCAATAAGGTGCCCACATGCACGGCAACGTCAAAGCCTAAGCCTTGATCTTTCCAGCCTAAAACCTGTGAAGGCAATATTAAATGGGCTGAACTGGAAATAGGTAAAAATTCGGTTAAGCCCTGTAATAAGGCAAGGATAAATATTTCTAAAGTACTCATGGGGGGGGTAGTTGTCCTTTACTATTTTTGGATGGGGTAAATAAATTTAATCAGGATCGTCATTACCAGCAGTTAGCTACAATGCTAAGATGCTGACTATTTTTATTATAATCTTGCCATAAATCTTGATAGCTTTGTCTTATAATCGGATGAGTAAGATCTGGCGCAACTTGACTCAGAGGCCATAAAACAAAGGCATTTTTGGTTATTTCATCACGAGGTAGTTGCGCTGGCTGGTCAATAATCAAATCGTCAAACAATAATAAATCAAGATCTAAGCTACGCGGGCTAAACTTCTTCGCGTTATGGTCACGGCCGTGAAAAAATTCGATGGCGCGTAACATACTTGCCACCTCTTCAACACTTTGTGAACATTTGATGCCTACCACCATATTATAAAATGCAGCACCATCAAAACCAACGGCCTCGCTTTCAAATAAGGAAGATAATGTTAGCTGTTCAAAAGGCAGCTCAAATGCTTTAGCTAACGAGAGTAGACCTTGCTTAATATAATGCTCACGGTCAATATTGCTGCCCAATGAAATATAGATTTGAGCCATTAAGAGGTAATCTCAACGGTTTGTTTACCACGTTCAATTTCAACACCAACAGTTTGGGCATTATGCACTGCGCCAGGCTTACCAACGAATAGCTTTAACCAAGGTATTTGGTATTGTGTCATTAAATAACTCGCTAAGCGTTCAGCAAGCGTCTCAATTAAGTCAACGGGGTTGTCGTTTGCAAATCGTTCTATGGCAACTGAGATATCGGCATAGTCTAATGTTTTTGCCAGTTCGTCATTCAGCGCTGCATTGGCCGTATTCCAGCCCATGGCCAAATCAATGACTAAGGTTTGCTTTATTTCTTTTTCCCACTGGAAAAAACCAATAGTGGTTTGGATACTTAAACCTTTGATGAATACCTTATCCATGATTTACCTGTTATGTTGTTAGAAGAACTATTGCAGTAGTTAGGCAATTGTTACAAAATAAGGAGGATTTTACCTGTGAAGTGGTAGAAAAACTAGCAGAGATGAAGATAGAATAAGAATTCCCTTTTTGTACACACTTATGGATTTCGTCATTTAGATGTTATTACTTACGCTCACTATGATCATTGCCGCTTATCTAATAGGCTCTATTTCGAGTGCTATATTAGTATGCAAATTTTCAGGCCTACCAGATCCTAGAACAACAGGGTCAAAAAACCCCGGTGCAACTAATGTCTTGCGTATAAGTAATAAATTCACTGCAGCAACGGTATTATTTCTTGATATTCTTAAGGGCACTATCCCTGTTTGGGGGGCTTATTTTTTAAAAATTGACTCCCTATATTTAGGTTTTATTGGTGTTGCCGCTTGCTTAGGGCACATGTATCCGATATTTTTTAATTTTAAGGGGGGGAAAGCAGTTGCTACAGCGCTGGGGACTTTATTACCCATTGGTTTTACTTTGGGAGGGTTGTTAATTTTTACTTGGGTATTAGTGGTGAAGTTTACTAAATATTCTAGTCTAGCGGCCATTGTCACCGTATCTCTTGCACCACTTTATGTCTATTTCTTAAAACCACTATATGTTTATCCAACGTTGATGCTTAGCGCTCTGATTCTATTTCGCCACCGAGATAATATTAAACGCTTGCTGAAAGGCACCGAAAGTAAAATCACCCATAAAATTTAGCAATCACCCACAAACTTAATAGCAAACAGGTGACTTTTAGCGTTCTATTTTACTTGTTGACTGGCGGAAGCGAATCCAAAGCCCATCGAGGGTTGGCTTTGAAGGTTAAGTCGGCATCCGTACCAGCTTTTAAACGTTGTAAACCAGCATAAGCAATCATTGCGCCGTTATCAGTGCAAAACTCAGGGCGAGGGTAAAAAACACTACCACCCAATTTCTTTGTGGTTATTGCCAACTTCTCACGTAAAGCGGTATTCGCACTTACACCACCAGCAATGACTAATCGGTTTAATTTTTCTTGTTGCAGGGCTCGTTTACACTTTATCGCTAAAGTATCTACCACTGCTTGTTGAAACGCATTGGCAATATCTGCATGGGTTTGCTTAAGATCATCTTCCGATAAATCAGCACACTCTTTTCTAACTAAAGTACCAGCAGCTGTTTTTAAACCGCTAAAGCTAAAATCTAAACCGGGTCTGTCGGTCATCGGACGAGGTAATTTAAAACGTCCCGCTTCACCACTTTCAGCCATCTTAGATAAAGCAGGACCACCAGGGTAATCTAACCCTAGTAATTTAGCCGTTTTATCAAAGGCTTCACCAGCAGCATCATCAACTGATTCACCGAGTAATTTGTATTCGCCAATGGCATCTACGCGTACCAACATGGTATGCCCGCCAGAAACTAATAAAGCGACAAACGGAAACTCAGGTACATCATCTTCAAGCATAGGCGCTAATAAGTGACCTTCCATATGATGCACAGGAACAGCCGGTAACTCCCAACCATAAGCCAAACTTCGACCAATTGAGCAACCAACCAAGAGAGCACCAACTAAACCAGGACCTGCAGTGTAAGCAACACCGTCTAAATCTTGGGGAGTAAGGTTGGCATCTGCTAATACTTGCTTAATTAAAGGAATCGTTTTACGTACATGATCTCTTGATGCGAGTTCAGGTACCACACCACCGTAATCAGCATGGACAGCAATTTGACTGTATAAACGATGGGCGAGTATGCCTTCAGGACTATCACCTAGGCCGTCATCATAAATGGCGATACCTGTTTCATCACAAGAAGTTTCAATACCCAAAATACGCATAAATATATAATCTCAAAAAAAGCTCAAAAAGAAGGCTCAAAAATAGGAATAGTAATCAATAATTACTCATTGCAAGAAAAGTAAATATTGGCGAGGCAATTTTACTGTGTTTATAAGGTAGGCACCAGCTAATTTAATCTATTCATTTAGTCCAGTGTTATAAAATTAACCTTTACATTGGAGGTGGCTTGGCAGTAGAATACGTCACCCATTTTTGATAGAGCGGGTGTAGATGAGGCAAACATTGCAAATAATGCGCTGTTAAGTCGAAATCAATCACCAATTTATATAGATACCCTAAGGTAATAAAGTACATGCCAGTAATTAAAGTAAGAGAAAACGAACCATTTGACGTTGCATTACGTCGTTTTAAACGTTCATGTGAAAAAGCAGGAATCCTTTCAGAAGTTCGTCGTCGCGAATCTTATGAAAAACCGACTTGGGAACGTAAACGTAAAAAAGCAGCTGCTGTTAAACGTGCTGCGAAAAAAGTTTCTCGTGAGAACGCTCGTCGCGTTCGCATGTACTAAGAATTATCTTAGTATAACTACTCTAAGAGATTGCCTACTATGGAGAGAAATATGTCACTTCTAAGTCAACTCAAAGATGAAATGAAAATTGCTATGCGAGCCAAAGACAAGTTACGTCTTGGTGTAATTCGCATGGCTATTTCTGCAATCAAGCAAGCAGAGATTGATCATAAAACCGAAGCAACTGATGAAAACATCATTGTGATTTTAACCAAAATGGTTAAACAGCGTAAAGAGTCTATTAAGATGTTTACCGAGGGTGGTCGTGATGAATTGGCAGAAAAAGAAGCCGCAGAAGTTGTTGCTTTAAATTTTTTTATGCCGCAACCGCTTAGTGCAGAAGAAATTAATGAATTAATAAGCAAGGCAATCGCTGAATCTGGAGCAGCCTCTATGGCTGATATGGGTAAAGTGATGGCAGTGTTAAAACCTTTAATGCAAGGCAAAGCTGACATGGGCGCAGTAAGCGGTCAAGTAAGAGCTGGTCTTCAAGGTTTATAGTTAAGGCTTTATTGCTAATACTGTATTTAGTGCATTAAACAAAACCGTAATGGCTTTAGCTATTACGGTTTTTTTATGACTTTTTTTTAATATTTCTTTAACTGAAACTTAAGAAATCAAACTACATTCTTACTCGTATTGTGTAGAATACGTATGTGATACTTTCTTTAACGGTGACGCTAAAACATTATGGCTGGACGCATTTCTCGACAATTTATTGATGACTTACTCAACAGAGCAGATATTGTTGAGCTTGTTGATAGCCGAGTCCCGTTAAAAAAGGCCGGTAAAAATCATCAAGCCTGTTGCCCGTTTCATAATGAAAAATCACCTTCCTTTACTGTGAGTCAGGATAAACAGTTTTATCACTGCTTTGGCTGTGGTGAGCACGGCAATGCTATTTCGTTTCTGATGGAATTTGACCGTCTTGATTTTGTTGATGCCGTGGAAGAGCTTGCTTCCCATTGCGGCATGGAAGTTATCCGAGAAGAAAATACTGCCAGTCCAGCAGAGCAGCGCCGACAACAACAAATTTACCAACAGAAACAAGATGACTATGAATTAATGTCGCAAATTAGTCGTTTTTTTCAGCAACAATTAAAAGTGGCTAGTGACAAAGAAAGAGCTATTGATTATTTAAAGGGCAGGGGTCTTAGTGGTGAGGTTGTTAAGCGCTTCGGCATTGGCTACATAAGTGATGCTTGGGACGGTATGATGAATACCTTCTCAGGTAATGGTCAAGCGAATCAGCAATTAATCGATTTAGGTATGGCCATTTCAGGGGATAAAAACCGTCCCTATGATCGTTTTCGTGGGCGTATCATGTTTCCTATCAGTGATAAACGTGGTCGAGTCATTGGCTTTGGTGGTCGTGTTTTAGGCGATGAAAAACCCAAATATTTGAACTCACCAGAAACGCGAGTTTATCATAAGGGACAAGAGCTTTATGGATTACATGAAGCTAAGCAGGCTAATAAACAACTTAAGCGCTTGATAGTTGTTGAAGGTTATATGGATGTCGTTGCGTTAGCACAACACGGTGTCGATTATGCTGTCGCCTCGTTAGGAACCGCAACGACGTTTGAGCAATTACAAACTTTATTTCGCACTGTGCCCGATGTCATCTGTTGTTATGATGGTGATAGAGCTGGTCGAGAGGCTGCATGGCGAGCGATGGAAAATGCCTTGCCCCTTATTCGTGATGGTTTTTCATTAAAATTTGTTTTTTTACCTGACGGTGAAGATCCAGATTCACTTATTCGAGAGCAAGGACAGCAGGCTTTTGAAAGTATTCTTGATAACGCTATGCCGTTATCCAAATTCCTCTTTGAACAACTCATGCAAAAAGTTGATATGAGTTCTCTAGAAGGAAGAGCGTCGTTAGTTGAGTCATTCCAGCCTTATCTATCTAAGCTTCCTGATAGTATTTTAAAAGATTCCATGCTTAATGAAATCGCTAACAATTTTGGTACTGGAAGTGAGCAGTTTCTAGCAAAATTCACTAAAAACATACAAGGTGGAGTTACAAAACGGATTGTTAAAGCGAGTACAAAAGTCACCCCAGTGAGATTAGCGCTTGCTTTATTGTTAGAACATCCCCATATAGCAAATAGCTTAGGTGACATTAGTGTATTGCAGCCTTTAACAGCACCCGGAATACCTTTGTTAATGCAAGTGTTAGGTGTTTGTCAGCAAAATCCTGATATTAAGTCACCACAATTACTTGAATATTTTCGTGGTACAGAGCAAGGATCACAATTAGCAAAGTTGATGTGTTGGCAGCACCATGTGGAAGCTGACGCAGCAACAGATGTTTTTCTTGATAGTATTGAGAAGTTATTGAATAACTTTGTTGAGCAACGTGCTGAAGTATTATTACAAAAGGCACGGGCTGGACAAATGACTGCTGAGGAAAAGCAAGAGCTACAAGCAATATTAAATGCTTAACTGCTAGTTTTAGCTATACTTAGCAAGCATGAATAAGATTAGCGCTAATAAATAAGCGCTAAATGTTAACAAGCGATTAAGACAGGATATTTGCTGGTAACTGACTTAAAAATTCGCTATAATTTCCGGCTTTATTGCGTCATTTATTAGCTTTTACTAATGTTTTAAGCGCATATTTTACATCCCATATTTATAATATACAGGTGGACACTCGTCAATGGAACCAGCCCCTCAATCTAGACTTAAAGACCTGATAACCAAAGGTAAAGAACAAGGTTATTTAACGTTTGCGCAGGTTAATGATCATCTTCCACAAGACATTATCGACTCTGATCAAGTTGAAGATATCGTTAGTATGATTAACGATATGGGCATTCAAGTATTTGAAAATGCGCCGGATCAAGATACCTTGATGATGAGCGAAGGCAATACTGATGAAGATGCTGCCGAAGCAGCAGCACAAGCGCTTGCCACTGTAGAAAGTGAAATTGGTCGTACAACAGACCCTGTACGTATGTATATGCGTGAAATGGGAACTGTTGAACTTCTAACGCGTAAAGGCGAAATCGTCATTGCTAAGCGTATAGAAGAAGGCATTAAAGAAGTTCAGCGTAGTGTTTCTGAATATCCACCAGCAATAAACTACTTATTAGATATGTGGGATAACTTTGAAGCTGAAGAAGTTCGCTTAACTGATATTATCATCGGCTTTTTAGACCCTGATGCTGAAGATGATGATGTTGCCGCTGCAGCGACTCATGTTGGTAGTGAATTATCTAAAGAAGATCTCGCTAATGAAGATAAAGAAAAAACAGATGGCGACTCTGAAGAAGATGAAGAAGAAGAAGATACTGGTCCAGATCCAGAGCTAGCACGTGAAAAATTCACCTTATTACGTGAAGCACATGAGAATGCTACCAAAATAGTTAAGAAGAAAGGCCGAGGTCATAAAGACGCTCAAGAAGCTATTGATGCCGTTGCTGAAGTCTTTAAAGAATTCCGTTTAATCCCTAAATTATTTGATAAGTTAGTTAAAAACATGCGTGGCATGATGGACAGATTACGTGTTCAAGAACGTTTGATCATGAAGCACTGTGTTAGTGCTGGTATGCCTAAAACGACATTTATCAAAATATTCCCTGGTAATGAAACTTCAAAAGAATGGTTTGCAGCAGAAAAGTCTGCAGGCAATCCTTACTCAACTAAGCTTGGTGATGTTGAGCATGATGTTGAGCGTTGTATTTACAAACTTAATCAAATTGAAGAAGAAACGCACTTAAATATTCATGGCATTAAAGACATTAACCGTCGTATGTCTATTGGTGAAGCGAAAGCACGTCGTGCGAAGAAAGAAATGGTTGAGGCAAACTTACGTTTAGTTATCTCAATTGCGAAAAAATACACCAACCGTGGCTTACAGTTCCTTGATTTAATCCAAGAAGGTAACATTGGTTTAATGAAGGCTGTTGATAAATTTGAATACCGTCGAGGTTACAAATTTTCAACTTATGCAACGTGGTGGATCCGTCAAGCAATCACCCGTTCTATTGCCGATCAGGCGCGTACCATTCGTATTCCTGTGCACATGATTGAAACGATTAACAAGCTAAACCGTGTTTCGCGTCAAATGTTACAAGAAATGGGACGTGAACCTACGCCAGAAGAATTAGCTGAACGTATGGTAATGCCTGAAGATAAAATTCGTAAAGTATTGAAAATAGCTAAAGAGCCAATTTCAATGGAAACGCCAATTGGTGATGATGAAGATTCACACCTAGGTGACTTTATTGAAGATGGTAGTGGTGAACTTCCTGTTGATTCAGCGACTTCAGAAAACCTTAAAGGTGCAACTCACGAAGTACTCGCTGGTTTAACTGCTCGTGAAGCTAAAGTACTTAGAATGCGTTTTGGTATTGATATGAATACTGACCATACGCTTGAAGAAGTGGGTAAGCAATTTGATGTTACACGTGAACGTATTCGTCAAATTGAAGCGAAAGCTTTACGTAAGTTACGTCATCCATCTCGTTCAGAGCAGCTTAAAAGTTTCTTAGATGGTGAGTAAAAGCTAAAAATTTAAAGTAGCACTTTAAATTCTATTTTAAATAGACATAAAAAAGAGTAAGTTAGTAACCTAGCTTACTCTTTTTACTTTCTAAGATAAGGAATCTTTATGCGCGTTATTTTAGCCATGTTTTGTGTACTTACCATCATATCTATGCCATCTATGGCAAAACAAGCATTAAACTTTGAAATTACTCCATTGATTGGATATCGCTTTGGTGGTGATTTTGATAGTAGTCAAGATAAAGTACATAATCGGATAGAGTTAAATGATGAAACGAGTTATGGCTTATTAACGGCTTGGTCTTTTGATCGAAAACGGCAAGGCGAATTCTTAATAAGCCATTACAATACCAATTTCTCTGAGTCGAATGATTTTTCAGCGAGCAGTACAGCCCTTGGTATTACGTATGCACACATAGGCGGTAATGTCCCTATATCTGAAGGTCCAGTTCCTTTTTATCTTACCGGTGGTCTTGGTTTAACTCACCTTGCTCCAAATGATAAACAACTCAGTAATGAAACACATTTTTCAATGAATGTTGGCTTAGCTACTAAAGTAGAGTTAAGTGAACGATTTAGCCTAAGATTAGATAGCCGTATATATGGAACATTCTTTAACTCCGATAGTGCAATATTTTGTGATGTAGAAGCTTGTGCGATTTACATCTCTAGTAATATTTGGGTTCAAACAGAGGTAAGTGCAGGCTTAACCTATCGATTTTAACGCCAAGCGGCTCCAGTTTGTTTAAGAAATGAGCTGTCAGTAAAAAAACACGATTATTTAAAGTTCATTAGGTGACAACAAAATAAAAAATGCTTATACTGCACCCGCTTTGTTAGTTCATTCACTTGATTGCACTGATAAACGCGTTAGAACACCCAGGCCATAAATGTGAAAATGGGCCTTTAGCTCAGTTGGTTAGAGCATCCGACTCATAATCGGCAGGTCCGCAGTTCAAGTCTGCGAAGGCCCACCATTTTCATGTTACTGTACAACCCTCTAGGCCAAGTTAAACCAAGCTTAATTACCTTTCCTAAAACTTCCGGTTCATGACTGGTATCAAATTTTCAAGTGTCGCTCAAATCTCGACGACGGCGACAGAAAAATTAAATTCAAACTACTTCGTCAAAACTCAGCCCCAAAGCTACGAGACCCAGTCCTAATACACCTTATTGCTCAATCAAGCCGCGGCCTCTTGAAAATTTAATTGGTATCAGATGAACTACGTGATTGGCACTTAACTAAAAAACTTTAAAAATTATACTATTCATTGGGAATAACATTAGCGTTAAGGTTGAACTGACTCTGTAATTGTATATTTAAAAAAACATAACGACATGAGTTTGTAATACCTTGATCTATAGTGTTATTTTCGTTGGTTTGTTTTTGTTTAGGGCTCTGTGTTTTTTATTTTCCCCAGAGTGTAATACATATTATGAATCAGCTAGTGAATTACCAGACGATGTAACGAATAAGTCTATGAGTGGATAAAACGCACGTTTATTAAAACTGTAATTTTAAGTTAGTGAGGTTAATTATGAAAAAATCATCAAAAAAACAAATAATAGAAAAAGGCATTGGTGAGCTTTATCAGGAAAACCCAGAAAAAGCAGATAAAGCGATATTTGGCCGCACGACTGATCCCGTTTCTCGTCGGGGATTTCTAACGGGCTTATCTGCAATGGGAGCTATATTAGGCGCAGAAGTTGTTTTTGGGCGATTCATGCCCGGAGGCCTTATTCCTGCAGCACTTGCTGAAACAACTGAAAAATTTCGTATTGCCGGTAAACATGCAGGTCTAATCGTATTAAATGATAGACCACTAAATGCTGAATTACCTGCTCATTTATTAAATGACTTGATCACTCCGGCGAATAAACTCTTTATTCGCAACAACGGTATTCCTCCTGAAAGTGTTGATGTTGATAACTGGACATTAACCATTGGCGGAGAATCAGTTGAAACAAGTAAAACATATACTTTAGCTGAATTGAAAAATAAATTTAAGCACCATACATATCAACTAACATTAGAGTGTGGTGGCAATGGCCGTTCTGAATTTAATCCTCCAGCAAAAGGAAATCAATGGGGCTTAGGTGCCGTTGGTTGCGCTAAGTGGACAGGCGTGCGTTTAAAAGATGTATTAAAAGACTGTGGAATTAAAGATGATGCTGTTTACATTGGCTATCATGCAGCCGATGAACATTTAAGTCGGAATCCGAATAAGGCTGCTATTTCTCGCGGTGTGCCAATGCATAAAGCTTTAGAAAATGAGTCGCTTATCGCTTGGTCAGTTAATGATGAAGATATACCTGCAATGAATGGTCATCCTTTACGTTTAGTATTTGGCGGTTGGCCTGCTTCTACTTCAGGTAAATGGTTAACGGGCATATCCATACGTAACATTGTTCACGATGGTTCTAAAATGACCGGTACAGCGTATCGTAAACCATGTAAGCCTGTAGCTCCGGGCGCTAAGGTTGCTGATGAAGATATGTGCATTATTGAAAGTATGCCTGTTAAATCACTGGTTACGTTTCCAGAATCAGGCGTTAGCCACGTATTAAAAGACGAACTTTTAGCAAATGGACATGCATGGGTTGGTGATAAATCAGTCGCCAAAATGCATGTTTCTATTGATTTTGGCCAAACATGGCAAGAAGTTAACATAACCAAACCTGTTAACCGTAATGCATGGCAACATTGGCAAGCCAAAGTTAGATTTCCACAAACTGGTTATTATGAATTATGGGCTAAAGCTACCGACAGTGATGGTGTATCTCAACCTATGATTTTACCTGGCTGGAACCCTAAAGGTTATTTAAATAACGCTTGCCATAGAATTGCAGTTCAGGTGGTTTAATATGGCTATTTTAAAAAAAACAATATTTATATTCAGTTTGATAGCACTATCTTGTAGTTATGTAAATGCTAAAGATATTCTGGATAAAAACACTGGTTTTGTTATCGATACAGGCTTTGAGTTGGTTAGAGCTAATTGTACTGCCTGCCATTCTTCTGGTTTAGTTATACAAAATAGAATGAATCGTGACACTTGGTTAGAAACCATTCGCTGGATGCAAAAGACACAAGGTTTATGGCCATTGGGTGATAGTGAAAAAGCAATACTTGATTATTTAGCTAAACATTATAGTCCAACGGCAACAGGTCGACGTAAAAACCTTCCAGCTCACTTGATGCCTGCGTTACTAACGCAGTTTAATTAACCTGAGATCTGCTTAAACCAAACACGTTTTAAGTAGCCATCAGTCGAAACTCATTGGTTTTAGACAAAAAGTTAAACAACGAACCAAGCGTAATGGTGGAATCAATTTAGCTGGGGTGATAAAACGGTTAAATCCAATGCTACGAGGTTTTGTTAATTACCTTAGTATCACCAATTGTAAATGAGAGCTAAAAGCCCTAGCAGGTTGGCTCAGACGAAGATTAAGAGCAATGCAGCTAATGGAAGAAGCTGTTAAGGTTACATCGACGATTGAAGCCGTTAGTGAAAAAGCCACCGTTTAAGTTTATCAAGATGAACTCGTGGCGGAATTCACTAAGTCCTTTATCTTGTGTAGCGATGCCCAATTAATGGTTTGAAGAACTTGATTTATATTCAATAGAAAAAGTGAACACTGGATGGCTTGCTCTGTCAGCGTTTAGGAAAACGCGCTAATAGAATGTGATGAATACAGGAGCCGTATACGAGGTCCGTACGTACGGTTCTGTGAGAGGGATGAGACGAGGCTATCAGCCTTGATGACTCTTATTATGCGTCCGATAGAGTGCCTTGTGGGAATACCGTGGCTAAAATTTCCATGTTTTTTTAACCAACCCAGCTGAGCTTCTTCACATATATTAATCGCTTTCCAACCCTTGGCGCCACATAGAACAGCAGCTATTCTTAATAAAATTATATCTGCTAACTGAAATTTTTATTTGCCTCTACTCGGTGATCTTCAACACTTTCAATATATTGAAATAATGACATGGTAAATAACTTTTGTTGAATTTTTGATACTGATCTGATCGTCTTATATCAATAAAGTTTAAAATTTATTTATTATACCGTGTTCTTTATTTGAAATGCGCGATCCCGCCCTACGTACCACTGTTGTTGGGCGTGGTTTAATAGTACTTGTTTATTTTCAGGCATACTATCTTCAGGCTGCGGTTTTTCGTGATAAGTATTGAAGTACCATAATGCATTAATAAAATAACAAAACAGTAGATAGGCATTGAGCAATAGCGGATCGACTTTTACCAAAGATTGAGCCTCGTATTGCTCGATAATTAGTGTGATTTCATCACTATTTAGATTGTTTACTGCAATAAACATCGCCAAATCATATTCAATGGGTGCAGTACAAGCACATTCATAATCGACTAACCAAGTGATTTGATCTCGATTGATTAGTATATTACTAAAATTCAAATCACCATGACAACAAACACCGTTTCTACTGTTGTTAAGTGGCGCTACAATGCATTTAGCAAGTTGTAATAATGCTGTTTTTTGCAGCGTTGTGTAATGTGAATTATTTAGAAGAGACGTAATAATATCTTCAGGTGATAGTTCAGTAGGTTTTACCTTCAACTGATGACATTGCACCATCAGCTTAATAGCATGATTTATTTTATCATGGGTAGCAATTGTACTTAACGCTAAATTGTTAGCGTCAATAAAGTTATTGATGAGCCAATCGCTATCATGGTAAATAACGGTCGGACTAAGGCCAGACTTAGCAGCAGAAATCGTCACTGCTACTTCTGTATTGTCGCTGATGGTTTTAGCAAAATAGACTTTATTATCAGCATTGACTTTAAAACAGCTTTGACTTAATCCTGAGGTTATTGTTAAAACTTTATCAACTTCAGTAAAACAAGGCAAAGCGGATAGTGACTCTTTCACCGGAGTTAACCTGTAACTATTGTAGATAAATTAATCTGTTCTACTTTAGAACGCTTATAAATAGCTAGCCACTTAAAGTAACCGTAGACGGCAATAATGACATAAATGATAAACAACACGGTTGTAGGTATTAAACCTTTTTCTATATAAAGGTAAATTGAAATAGCATCAATAACTACCCAGTATAACCAGTTTTCCAGTACTTTTTGAGTAACTAAATACGTGGCGAATACTGCGAAAACAGTGGTAAAAGTATCAAGATAAGGGAAACTTGCAGGGGTGTAATTGGCTATTATATACCCTACAACCAAGGAAGTTATTGTTAAGATAAGGCAAATTTTTAAATGTCTGTTACCTGACCAAGAGATTATTGCTAAAGGCGCATTTTTTGTTGCTTGATTTTGAGCAGTACTTGTTGAAGTGTTTTTTTGCCAAGCCAAATAACCATAAACCGCCATCACTAAGTAATAAATATTTAGTGCGCTGTCCATTAAGAGCAGCACATCATAAAAAATAACCGTGTACAACGCTGTGCTAATAAGAGCGGCAGGCCAACACCACAGTGAACTTTGCGCGGCCAGAATTATATAGGCAAGCGCAAGCAGCATGGCGATAAGCTCTAGCCAAGGGAGAGCCATAAAGTAATCAACAAAATAAAAAAGTAAATCAGACACTAGCTTTCTGCTTCTACTTGTGAATGGACACCATTAATAAATTTACAGACAAAAACGGCTGCATTTGTAGTGCTATGAACCTGCTTAATTTCGCGCATGACATTGTTTACTGCTAAATCATAATCACCAAATACTTGCGTGCTCATACCATTCGTTACAACGTTTAAGCCATCAACCTGACGAAGGCGCTTGATGAAAGCCCATATCTCATCTTTGAAATTATCCATGGCTAATGGATATAAGCTCAATTCAATCGATATTTTCATAATATTTCCTTAATTGTTCTGATTTACTCAATTACTTTATCTTACGCTCAAGATAAACAAAAGTTACTTGCCTGTCTGAGCGTGTAGATAAGTCGTAAACGAGCGCTTAAAACTGATAATCCAATGTAACGCCAAAGACTAGTGGCTCAGCTAACTGGGTATACTGTTTAGCAATATACCCATCTCTTGGATCGTTACCAAAATAAAAACCACGATTAGCATAATCTTTATCTGTTAAGTTACGCGCCCAGATTTTAACTTGGTAATCATTACTTAAATAACTCACGGAAGCATTTAGCAAAGCAACAGACTCTGATTTTTCATTGTGACTATCAGAAAAGAAGTATTCATCTTTACCGTCGACAGAAATATTGATTAACCAATGGTTGTTAGGCGTAAGGTTGATGCCTAAGTTAAATTGGTAATTTGGCGCATGTGCTTGCTCACGACCACTTAAAGAGTCACCTTCAGCATTGATGAAATCATTAAATTCTGTATCTAATAAACCTACAGATCCATAAAATTCAAATAAATCGTTAATCTGCCAATTAGCTTCTATTTCAACACCCATATTTGAACCATTAGCGGCATTGCCTAAATAGTCTACGAATTCAGAACTACCATCTTCACGTGTAATAGTTTGTGAACTTTTTACCTGCACATCTTTTCTGTCCATGTAAAAAATAGCGGTGCGAATAATGGCTGCATTATCGAGTAAAGAAACCTTGTAACCTAGTTCATAATTGACTAAGTATTCAGGATCAAAGGTACGTAAGTCATTAGGTAAACTACCATCGGTATTTGCCCCACCTGCTTTATAACCGCGATTGATTGAGCCATACCAAAAGCTATTATCGTTTTGCTGGTAACTAAGTACTAACTTACCTCCAATCATAGTATCTTTAAGGCTATCAATAAAGCCGTCCGAATTAACATAATCAGCATCACGTTGTTCAACGCGGAGCCCTGTACTTAATGTCCACTGTGCGTTCAGTTGGCTATCAAGCTGACCATAAATAGCGGTTGACTGTGTGTCAAATGTAGAATTGAAGTCGTTGTCTAAATAAGTATATTGACGTTGTAAATCTTCATCATCTTTTTTAAGGTAAAGACCAACAACCCAATTGGTTGAACCGTTGAATAGTTTGCTGTTATCGTTTGATAGTGCTCTTAACTCAAACGTTTGTGTTGATTTATCACGAAAATAATAATCTGTAGAAGAGTATTCCCAATAAGCAAAATCTTGGTTATCAATGTTGGCAGGATCGGAAATTCCCACATAAGCCCAATCTTCATCATATCCATAAGCAAGGTCTGACTCTGCGGTACTAATAAGAGTTATTAACGTAAAGCCTTCAAAACCTTGGTAGTTAAAGTTAGCAGAAAAAGCTGAAGTTTTTTGACGGTCAATGCCGGGTTGGTCGGAAAGGGTTTCGCGAGTGTTATCAAGTGAAAATGCATCATAACCGTTATCGAAATCAAAGTAGGAAGCGGCTAAGTCTATGGTTAATTCTTGGGAAGCTTGTATTGATAGCTTGCCTCTAAGAGTCTTCTCGTCACGGTTGTTAGTATTTTCTTTATTTAAATGAACATTATCGATAAAGCCATCACTTTTATATTGATTAGCCGCTAAACGATAATTCACAGCGTCTGATGCAGGCCCTGAAAATGCTAAACCTAGGCCATAGCTATCGTAGTTACCCGCATCGACTTTAATTGCACCTTCAAATTCGTCTGTTGGTGCATTAGTCGTAATGTTAATCATACCCGCTAAAGCATTTGCGCCAAAGCGCGTGCCTTGAGGGCCACGAAAAATTTCAGCTTGTTGCACATCAAAAAGGTTTGCAATACTGCCTATACCGGTAAAATCAACGCCATCGATAATCATGCCGACAGAAGGGTTAATAGGCTCTTGAAATTGGCTGCGTTCACCAATGCCGCGAATCTGGTAGTAACGCGCACGTTGTGAACCGCTGGCAAAATTAACGTTGGGACTAACCGTTATTAACTCTTCAAGGTGTCGGGCGCTGCGTTGTTTTATTTCAATATCAGTTAATACTGATAATGAAGTAGGTGTTTTTAGTAAGTTTTGTTGGCGAAAGTCACTGCTGACAGTAATAACTTCAATAGTAGCGTCTGTTGTTGGTTCTTCATTGGCAGTAGCACTTAAACTACAAATTAATGCAGAATAAACAGCGAGTGTTAGTGTAGATTTAGTAAAATTCATAAAGATCTCATTAGTAAAATATACTATGGGATCCGGCACAGGGAGGTTATTAATTATTGATGTACTAACCATTTCTACGCCGGCTAATTTATTACTAAGTAATAAATTCCCGTCCAGGTTCAAAGGGTTCGCCTAATTTAAATAAATTAGTTTAATCGCATCTCAGCCGTTAATTTTCGCCTTATTTATTTGAAGTGCGCGATCCCGCCCTACACCTATAATCATAGTTTTCTCTCTTTTGTTACGTTTGTTGTAGTAGCTTATAGGTAAGCGGTTCTTCGGTAGTTTAAAAAATGAATGGCTATCAACGTTTTTGATTGGATGTAATTGTCTCAATGGCGGCTCTGTTCAGTGCCGCCATTGATTTTTTATATTGTAATTTTAGCGAGTGATATACAGTCCAACAGTGACTAATGCCGCAAGAAATACGGTTTCTGTTACCATCAGTACCATAGGACGCCAACCCATAGCTGCTAACTCTTTAAATGAAGCCTTCATTCCTAAGCCAACCATCGCCACAATTAAACACCAACGTGATAGATCAACCATTGCATCAGTAATAACGGGTGGTACATAACCACTACTGTTAGCAAGTACAACTAGAACAAAAGCGATTAAAAAGCCGGGTAAAGCAACAGAAGAACCTTCTTTCTTTTTTTGGCCACTTTGTCTTGCAACCACAATAGAAATAACAAGTACTACAGGTACTAACATCGCAACACGTAATAATTTAGTGAAGGTTGCAACATCCCCAACACTGTCTGAAATCATGTAACCAGCACCGACAACCTGAGCAACATCATGGATAGTTGCCCCTAGGAAAATACCACTTTCCGCTTCACTAAATCCTAGTATCGGCACAAGAAGTGGGTAGAGGATCATAGCGACGGTACTTAACCCTGTCACACAGATTACAGTAAATATAAGGTTCTTTTCAGATTCTTTATCTTCTGGTAATACGGCAGAAACAGCTAATGCAGCAGATGCGCCACAAATACCCACAGAGGCGCCGGCTAAGATACTTTGCGCTTTACCTAATTTTAGCCATCTACCCAGAACGTAGCTGAAGAAAATAGTGGCAGGTACGCCGATCAACACAAGAACTATTGGTGTAATGCCGAGGCTCATCAATTGTTCGATAGTGATCCTAGCGCCTAGCAAGGCAATACCAAAGCGCAGTACTGATTTAGCTGAAAATTGAATACCAGCAACACAACTTCCCTCGGTTGAAAGATAATTTAATGCCATTCCCATTAACAATGCGTAAAGAATTGTTGGGCCACCATGATGCTCTGAAATAAACTTGGCAGACATGCCAATAACAAAACAAAGTAAAAATCCAGGCATCAGTGCAGTAAATTTTTGCACTATTGCTGAGTTTTGGGTTAAAGACTGTTTTTCGGTATGAGCCATTGGTATCTCCGAAATTAAATGGACAAGACTAATTTTTTAACTAGTGATTTATTTACATCCAATTTAATCTAGTAGTGAGAAAGCGAATGGATACAGTGCAACTGAAACGGTTGGTCCAATATAATCAATGGTGTTTAAAGGTTGACTTAGGAGTGGCTAGTGAAATTTTTTTGAATAAAAACAAGGTGTTTACTTTGATAATGCAAAAAAGGTCAATATAAATATCCTAGTCATATCAAACTTTTGAATTATAGCCTTCATTGTTGCACGATAAGGCTCAATAAAACCTTGTGCCGATAGTTAGTTATCTAAATAAAGTGATGCATTAACCTGAATACATGATGTGTATTTCTTTGAAGTTCCATGAGCTGGATAACCATCTACCCACCTTTCAATCAAACACGAGGATCGTTAGGTGGGCAAAGGTTCAATTTTTATTTAGCGTTTAGATTGCTTATGACTTCCAGTTAACAGCTATGTCATATTTTAAACCAATAGCAAAAGCAACTTCGTCTTCGAAATTGTCATAACTTTTAGTCAGTACTTCGATATGAGTACGGAGTTTCGGTGTAAATTGACGTTCAAGCGTTACGTTAAAACCGTTATTGCTTTCAGATGCCTTTGTAGAAACACCATCGTCAAAGTCATAATAACCCGCTTTAACTTTATATTTATCAGTCAGTTGATAGCCTACGGATACATCAAGTGTACCAATTTCCTCTTCGTCTTGGTACATAGCAGCTAAATAGAAGTCATCAGTAATTTGCTGAGCATAAGAAACGGCAACCGTGTCTGTGTTATCGACAGCACCAGTATCAGTTGATTTGAAACTTACCGCAAAATGCAAACCATTTTTATCGTAGCCTAGACCAGCTATAGATTGCTCTGCATAGTCAACGCCATCACCTTTAGCAAACTTGAAGCCAGCCATAAATGTAATGGTGTCCCAAGTGTTTGCATAAGTTATTTGATTATCAGTGAAAAACGCATCTTTACCTATTTGGTCATAAGCAAAAGGTGATGCACGATGGTTGAAAATATCAACGTGCGTTGCGTGAAGTAAATAATCAATCGCACGGTCTTTACCAAAAGCAATTTTACCGTATGTATCATAAGAAAGGCCTACTGAGGCACGTCTAGCTTTACCAAATTCAGCGTCTCCAGCAATATCAAATCCCCACTCACCGTGTGCCATTGCTGTCCAGCCGCCGCCTAATTCTGCTTCAGAGTAAATACCAGCGAATGACAAGAAATCTGTCACTTCAACACGGTTGTTATCTTTTACATTAAAGTAAGTCAAACTTGGGCGAACGGTAGCGTAAAGCTTAGCGCTCATGGCATTATCTGATTCGATCTCTGATTTTTCGGCTAATTTATTTTCTAGCGTTTTAATACGGTCTTCAAGTGATTCAGCTGCCCATGCCATGTTCATTGATGCGCCAAGGGCTGCCGTTATTAATAAGCTCGTACATAATTTTTTGGTAGTTATAGTCACTGTCTTCTCCACTGTATATATAGTTATTAGTTATTAGATTGAGATAACGTGTTTCACTTTATTCCACAAATGTTCAGGTTGTTTAATTATTCTCCATTTTTTGAACCTCATTCATACTGTAAAAGTCAGTGATTTTACGTAAGGTCCAAAATGTTTACATGAATGAGTCCAGAACATTGTTGAAATATCTGGCATCAAATTTGTTAAAGATCTGGTTCTAACGGGTATTTGTCAATGCGCAGTAATTTAAAGGCATAGACAAGCGAACAGAGCATGTCTGTTTACCGATAAATATTTTGAATGACATAACTAGTCGATGAACATTCAAATTTAAAAGATGAATTTAATGAAGATAATGGTATCTGGATAACATTTCCAGTACCTATAACCAAATAACTGGATCTTGCGAGGGGATAAATATGACTGATAATACCAATGAATTTGATACACGAGATGTGATCAACAAAGATCGTAACCATGTTTGGCATCACCTAACTCAACATAAGCCATTTGAAGAAAATGACCCAATGGTAATCGTTAAAGGCGAAGGCATGCGCGTATGGGATGCTAAAGGAAACGAATATCTTGATGCTGTTTCTGGCGCCGTTTGGACTGTTAACGTTGGTTATGGTCGCACTGAAATTGCAGATGCAGTAAGAGATCAACTTGTTACCTTAAACTATTTTGCGCAAACAGCGGGTAACGTACCTGCTGCAGAGTTTGCAGAAAAACTAATCGCTAAAATGCCAGGTCTGAGCCGTGTTTATTACTCAAACTCTGGTTCTGAAGCAAATGAAAAAGCATTTAAGATTGTCCGCCAGCTAGCGGCTAAAAAAAATGGTGGGCAAAAACATAAAATCTTATTCCGTGAGCGTGATTATCATGGCACTACAATTACGGCATTAAGTGCAACAGGCCAGTATGAACGTAAAAATCAATACGGTCCGTTTACGCCAGGTTTTGTTGAAGTACCGCATTGTTGTGAATACCGTGCGCAAGAAGAGTCAGATAAAGAAAACTATGGTGTTTGGGCAGCGAACCAAATTGAAAAAGTAATTCTTGCTGAAGGTCCTGAAACTGTTGGTGCATTGTGCTTAGAGCCAATCACAGCGGGTGGCGGTGTAATAGAGCCACCTGAAGGCTACTGGGAACGTGTTCAAGAAATCTGTAAACAATACGATATCTTGCTTCATATTGATGAAGTTGTATGTGGCTTGGGTCGTACGGGCACATGGTTTGGCTACCAACATTACGGTATTAAGCCTGATATGGTTACTATGGCTAAAGGCGTTGCATCGGGTTACGCGGCAATATCATGTACCGTTATGACTGAAGACCTATTTGATCAGTTTAAAGACCCTGAAGATCCACGTATGGATTACTTCCGTGATATATCTACCTTTGGTGGTTGTACTGCAGGTCCTGCGGCTGCATTGGCCAACATGCAAATAATTGAAGATGAGAAGTTGCTTGATAATGTAAATGAGCAAGGAGAGTACTTGAAAGGTCGTTTGAATCAACTGATGGAAAAATACGACGTTATCGGTGATGTACGTGGTAAAGGCTTGTTTGTTGGTTTTGAAATGGTTAAAGACCGTGTTACTAAAGAGCCTGTTGATGAGAGTTTAGCGATTGCTATTGGTGGTCACTGTATGAAAAATGGTGTTATAATCGGTCGTACTAACCGTTCATTCAAAGAGTACAATAATACTATTTGTTTGAGCCCAGCACTGATTGCAACCCGAGACGATATCGATAATATCGTTGATGCTATTGATAATGCATTGGCAGAACTGGCACCTAACATTTAATGTCAATAAATACGTTTGTCATCTTGGTTTGCCAATGTGACAGGCGTATTTTCAATTAATATGTTGTAAAGCGTTTATAAAAAATTACACCCTGCTATTACATCTTAACCATGGCTAGCGCATTTTAATCTTAGGCTCATCTTCTCTAAACGTCATGTCTAATACCAATTGAATTAATGAATTCAATTGGTATTCAGTTGTTGAATTAATGTTTGCAGATTGACCTAGTTTTTATATTAGTTTTTCTTGAACGCTGTTGACTTTGTCAGACATGGTTTGATCCCTATCGGTGCGAGTGCTAAGTTTCATATGACTGGTAATACGCACAGCACCAGCTAGATGAAGGTCGTCATGGCAGCGTTTGACTGCGGCCATTACTTCCTCCCATTCGCCTTCCACATTAGTACCAAAACCATGCATGGTATGAGTGAGTCCGGATTCTTCAAAGATCTTCTGGCACATAGCGACATATGGGGATACGGATGTACCAACGCCTCCGGGTGAAACCATGATATCCATTAATACGTACATTATTGTTGTCCTCTGGAGTAATTTTAAATTCTGTGATATTGCAACCTGTATGTCATTTGTAAGTAAGGACCAGTTGGTTTTTTTTCATAGGCCGCAGTCAATTTAGTCAGTGGAGCGTGATGTTCTTAGTAATCTATGGCTGAGTTGTCCCTGTATTATCTATGAACATTACCGCGGCTCAGAAAAATAGAGCCATTTGGTCACTTCATTTATGGACTACTTTCATTGCTAATCATTTGATACATTAGTAAATATTGCTACATTCATTACACGTGTCATGGTTTATTAGCGAAAGCGTCTCTGTCTTTACGGTTTGCGTTACATGGGTTAAGTTGATTTTTAAAATAAGTTGAACAAGTCACTAAAATTTAATTCGGTACCTACAGACAAGAATTGAGGGTATCATTTAAAATTTTGTTGTTATAGTTAACAAACTAGTCTTAAAAGTACGGCTAAAATATCCACTAGGATAGATAATCAGTCAGGTTCTTAGCAAAAATATCATTGAGATAAAAATTTACGACATGATATCAACTTGTGAACCGCTGAAAAGGTTCTGTTATTTATATTGATTAATGGTATGGAACCTCTCTATTCCACTTACGGCTTCAAATGAGCCAAAATAGAGTTGATTAAAACTTCTATAGTCAGAAAAAGAGAGAGGGTCACATAAACACTATAACAATCGGCTTAGATATCGCCAAATCAGTTTTCCATTGAGTTTGGATGAACGCAGCAGGAAAAATAATAAAAATAAAACAGCTTTCACGAAAAAAGGTTGTTGAGTATTTTGCAAATTTAGAAGCATGTACCGTGGTGATGGAAGGCTGTGGCAGTACACATTATTAGTCGCGAGTGATAAGTCGTTATGGCCATAAAGTTAAAGCCATTGCGCCCCAATTTGTTACCGCTTATCGTAAAGGTAATAAAAATGACTACAATGATGCAGAAGCGATAGCCGAAGCTGCACAGCGTCAAAATATGCGTTTTGTGCCGTTGAAATAATTAGACCAACAAGATATTCAAATGTTGCATCGAATTAGAGAAAGGTTAATAAAAAACAGGACAGCACTGAGTAATCAAATTAGAGGGTTATTGGCGGAGTATGGGTTAGTGATACCTAAAGGTATTAATCACCTAAAAGCACATTTACCTCGTTTTTTAGAAGATGCGACCAATGAATTAAGTGCTCCAGCTCGTCGTTACTTTCTTGGATTAAGTAAAGAGCTTGATGAAATATCAGTTCAAATAAAATCGGTCGATACTGAAATATTAGGAATAAATAGGCAAAATGATGTTTGTCAGCGATTAAGTACCATGACAGGCGCAGGGCCGATTGTCGCTACCGCTTTTTATGTCGGTATTGGTGTTGGTAAAGCGTTTAATAGTGGTCGTCATGTTTCAGCTTGGTTGGGATTAGTGCCAAGACAGCATTCAACGGGAGGAGAACCAACGTTGTTGGGGATTTCTAAACGTGGATACTGACTTAAGAACACAGTTAATCAATGGTGCAAGAGCCGCATTAAGACACTGTGAAAATAAAGCCGACCAAGTGAGTCTTTGGGCAAAACAGTTAAAAGAGCGCAGTAATTATAATAATGCCACCGTTGCTTTAGCGAATAAGATGGCACGAATGGCCTGGGCAATGCTGCACCACCAAGAAGATTACAAATATAAAAACACAATCAATTAACAGAAAATAGCTTTTAGAAAAAGAACACCATAAACAACCTTGTAGCATTGCTAGATAATAGAGATTGATGGGATACAGTTCAGCACTGCCCTATAGGAAACCTTTTAATACCAAGGGCTATCATAAGCCGCGAAATTGATGAGGTGATAGGGGCGGAAATCCATCAGGGCTAGAGGCATCAAATGATACCTCAAGCGAAAGCCGAATATATGGTTGCAATGCACTCTATTTCAACGATTTTAATTATCTTGCAATCGGAGAGGGACCATATATGGTATTAAATATAAATATAAATATAAATATAAATATAAATATAAATATAAAGGTAAACTATGTTTCAGTTATTTCATTTGACACCCGGCCAGGGTGGAAGTTTACAGCAGCAATTAAGGGAGCAAATTGCTTCGGCCATACTTAATGGAAATGTTCCACTTGAACAAGCCTTACCATCAAGCCGTAAATTGTCTCAGCAACTTAAAGTTGCTCGTAATACTGTTGTTTTGGCTTATGAGCATTTGTTAGATGATGGTTATTTAATCGCTCGTGAAAGAAGCGGTTACTATGTCAATCCTGATATTTTAACGGGGCAGGTTAAATTAGATTCGCTTAAACAAAAATCCTGTAAAGTCGCTAGCCATAATCCACCCAACTGGGAGCAGCACTTTAAACTCAATCCTAGTAACCAAACCAATATTGTTAAACCACGCGACTGGCAAAAGTACACTTACCCATTTAATTATGGTCAGTTTGATAACTCGATGTTTCCAACGGTCAACTGGCGAGAATGTTGCCGAGATGCGGTGAGCGGTTCGTCAATTAATGAATGGGCTGGAGACCGTATGGATAATGATGATCCATTATTGGTTGAGCAAATCAGAACGCGCTTATTACCAAGACGCGGCGTGTGGGTATCAGAAGATGAAATACTGGTTACTGTTGGCGCTCAACAAGCATTATATATGCTAGCGCGGTTGTTATTAGATAAGGAAAGCACTATAGGCCTAGAAACACCAGGCTATGTTGATATACACAATATCGCAAAGCTTAATCCGTCGATAGTGCGCCCTATCCCGATTGATGAAAATGGCATGCTTGTTGGTGAACACCTTAAAGGCTGTGATTTGGTTTATACCACGCCAAGCCATCAATGCCCAACCACGGCAACAATGCCGTTAGAGCGACGTTATCAATTACTTGAACAAGCGGGTAAAGATGATTTTATTATCATCGAAGATGACTATGAAAGTGAAACTAACTTTGAGTCCAACCCGACACCGGCACTTAAAAGCTTAGATACCAATGATCGAGTTCTTTACATTGGCAGTTTATCCAAAACACTCGCGCCGGGTTTACGGGTGGGATATTTGGTGGGACCTGCTGAGTTAATCAAAGAAGTTCGGGCGTTACGGAGACTAATTGTTAGACATCCAGCGGCTAATAATCAGCGTTCAATCGCTTTATTTATTGAACGTGGCTATCACGAATCACTGATTATGAATATAACTCGTAACTATCAAACACGTTGGCGTGCAATGGATGTTGCCTTACGAAAATATTTGCCAGAATCCCATAATCAACCTACATTTGGCGGTTCTTGTTATTGGGTTAAAGGTCCTGAAGGTCTTGATGCCGATGAATTGCAAAAACGGGCGATGGAGGAAAACATATTGATTGAGTCGGGAACTATCCATTTCCTTGAAGACTCACCACCAAAAAATTATTTCCGCCTAGGTTTTTCTTCAATATCAACTGACCGAATTGATGAGGGAATTAAGAAGTTAGCCGAGCTTATTCACTCAATGGTTTAAGCGATAAACCAATTCTAATTGTTACCTAATGATGTTGCCTGCAAATAAGTACTCACTTATGCAGGCAATTTCTTACCTACATAAGTACTCACTTATGCAGGCAATTTCTTACCTACAGTTTTATATTACTCACAACGCATAAAAACATCGACTTATTATTTTTTTTGATCATCTCAGAAGGGAATTACGGCGATGATTCACTCCTTTGGGTAAGAAACATCATTGTGATTTGATTGTCTAGATCAATACAGCTTAAAAATAAAGCGCTGTGTGTGTCTGGATGTATCTGTTTTATAATTTTGGTCCTACTTTGTAATGCATTGTATTTAATTGTTATTTATGTGGTTTATTGCTTTTATAATTCTGGCTGCATTAGTGATTATGATCTGGTTCTATTGAGATTAGGACCATCATCCTATCTTGTAATCACGTTTTCTGTTCTTGCAACTTAGCTTTATATGCGGGTTCAGGTGGCAGAAAGAAATATCACTTTATTAATAATACAAACAGAAGGTAGGAGCGCTAATATGTTAATCGGTGTACCAAAAGAAATTAAAAATCACGAGTATCGCATTGGTATGGTACCAGCAAGTGTACTAGAACTTACTAGCCGCGGTCATCAGGTTGTTGTTGAAGCTAACGGTGGTGCAGGCATTGGTTTTAGTGATGCAGACTATCAGGAAGCGGGTGCAACTATTGCGGCGACAGCAGCAGAAATTTTTGCTGCTGCTGACATGATTGTTAAAGTAAAAGAGCCGCTAGCAGTTGAACGTAAAATGTTACGTCCTGGCCAAGTGTTATTCACTTACCTTCATCTTGCACCTGATCCAGAACAAACTGATGACTTGCAAGCAAGTGGTGCTACTTGTATTGCTTATGAAACAGTTACTTCTGCACGTGGTGGTTTACCGTTACTTGCGCCTATGTCTGAAGTTGCTGGCCGTATGTCAATTCAAGCCGGTGCCGCTTGTCTTGAAAAGTCTAAAGAAGGCCGTGGTATGTTACTTGGCGGCGTTCCAGGTGTTGAACCAGCAAAAGTTACTATTATTGGTGGTGGCGTTGTCGGTAGTAATGCTGCGCGTATGGCAATAGGCATGGGTGCTCAAGTTGTAATATTAGATCGCAGTGTTGATGCATTACGTCGTCTAGTTTCAGAGTTTGGCACGGCTATTCAAACTGTTTATTCAAGTAAAGCTGCTTTAAATGAGCATGTATTGACTGCTGATTTAGTTATTGGTGGTGTATTAATCCCAGGTGCTGCTGCACCGAAACTCGTTACAGCTGACATGGTTGCTCGTATGAAACCTGGTTCTGCTATTGTTGATGTTGCAATTGACCAAGGTGGCTGTTTTGAAACATCCCATGCCACGACTCACCAAGATCCAACATATATTGTTGATGATGTTGTGCATTATTGTGTTGCTAATATGCCTGGCGCTGTTGCTCGTACATCAACATTGTCGCTTAACAATGCTACGTTACCGTACATTGTATCTTTAGCTGATTTAGGCTGGGAAGAAGCTATCCAGCGTGATGAGCATTTAGCAAATGGTTTAAATGTTCATGCTGGTAAAATTACCAGTGAAGAAGTTGCGGTTGCATTAGGTCGCGAATTCACCCCTTACACCCCAACTAACGCTTAGCCGTTTAATTGTTATAAGTGGTAACAAGAGTTACCACTTTTTATGTAGATAATGAGGAAGAAAATTATGACTCGTATGACTCCAAGTGAAGCAATGGTCGAAACTTTAGTTGCCAATGGCGTAACTGATAGTTTTGGTATCATGGGTAGTGCATTTATGGATGCAATGGATATTTTTACACCAGCAGGTATTCGTTTAATCCCTACAGTACATGAGCAAGGCGCTGGCCACATGGCTGATGGTTACTCTCGTGTATCTGGTCGTCATGGTGTTTGTATTGCACAAAATGGTCCTGGTATTACTAACTTTGTTACTGCGATTGCAGCAGCTTACTGGGCTCACTCGCCAGTAGTTTGTATCACGCCTGAAACAGGTACTAACTCTCAAGGTCTTGGTGGTTTCCAAGAAGCAGAGCAATTACCATTCTTTGAAACAATCACTAAATACCAAGTAAGTGTTGTAAACAATACACGTATGGCTGAGCTAACTGCTCGTTGTTTTGACCGTGCGATGTTAGAAAATGGACCTACGCAATTAAATATTCCTCGTGACCAATTTTACGGTGATATCGAATGTGAAATCCCAACGCCAATTCGCATTGAGCGTTCAGCTGGTGGTGCATTATCACTTCAAGAAGCTGCTGAATTATTAGCAAGCGCTGAGTTCCCTGTAATGGTTTCTGGTGGCGGTGTTGTTCAAGGCGATGCATATGAAGAAGCAATCGCAATCTCTGACATGCTTGGCATGCCAGTAGTAAACAGCTACTTACACAATGATTCATTCCCAGCATCTCACCCAATGTGGTGTGGCCCTTTAGGCTATCAAGGTTCTAAAGCTGGTATGAATACTATTGCTAAAGCTGATGTTGTATTAGCTCTTGGTACGCGCTTAGGGCCATTTGGTACTTTGCCACAACACGGTATTGATTACTGGCCAAAGAATGCCAAAATCATCCAAGTTGATTGTGATCCAAAAATGCTTGGTTTAGTTAAGAAAGTTGATGTAGCTATCTGTGGTGATGCAAAAGCAGCAGCACAAGCAATCATGAAATTATTAGCTGATTTAAAACCTAAGTGTCTTGAGAACAAAGCTGAACGTGCTACTGCTATTGCTGCTGAAAAAGCTGCATGGGAACTTGAGCTTGACGAGTGGATTCATGAAAAAGATGACTACTCACTAGAAATGATCAACGAGCAAAACGCTGAAGAAGAAAACTGGTTACACCCACGTCAAGTATTACGTGAACTTGAAAAAGCAATGCCTGAAGATGTAATGGTTTCTACTGATATCGGTAACATCAACTCTGTATCTAACAGCTACTTACGTTTTGAACGTCCTCGTTCATTCTTCGCAGCAATGTCATTTGGTAACTGTGGTTATGCACTTCCAACAATGATTGGTGCTAAAGTTGCTGCACCTGAACGTCCAGGTATCTCATATGCTGGTGACGGTGCATGGGGCATGTCAATGATGGAAATTATGACTTGTGTACGTGAAGACATTCCAATGACTTCAATAGTATTTCATAACCGTCAATGGGGCGCAGAGAAGAAAAACCAAGTTGATTTCTACAACCGTCGTTTTGTTGCTGGTGAACTTGAAAATCAAAGCTTTGCTGGTATTGCACGTTCAATGGGTGCACTAGGTGTTACCGTTGATAAGTTAGAAGATATAGGTCCTGCTCTTAAAGAAGCTATCCATCAACAAATGGTAGAACGTAAGACAACTGTTATCGAGATCATGTGTACACGTGAATTGGGCGACCCGTTCCGTCGTGATGCACTTGCAAAACCTATCCGTCATCTTGAGAAATATAAAGATTTCGTATAGGTCATTTTAATCTGACTTACTAATCCGAAGGCTTTAAAGCCTTCGGATTTTATCTAACACTGTAATTAAGAACGTTTTGTATAGGTTGCTGAATGACAGTATTTTATTCAAAACGATTTTGCTATCAATCTATTAGGTTAATAATTAATGAAAGCACTCAACAATATATTTAAACGTGCAAGTGAAGCACCACGCCAGATTGTTCTCGCAGAAGGTGAAGATCCACGTATTATTACAGCGGCTCAGGAGGCGACATGCAAAGGCATTGCCAGCATTATTTTACTGGGCGATGTGGCTAAGATTAACGCGAAGGCAGCAGAATTAAACATCACGTTAGCATCGGTTACCCTGATTGACCCAAGTGATTCGCCAAAAGCGAGTCGTTATGCAAAAGAACTGTTTGCACTGCGCCAAGCGAAAGGCATGACAGAAGGGAAAGCAGCAGAGCTGATTAAAGATCCACTTTATTATGCGCAAATGATGGTGCATCTTGGTGATGCTGATGGCTCAGTAAACGGCGCAGTATATACCACAGGTGATGTAGTACGCAGTGCTATTCAGATCATTGGTATGGATAAATCGGCCAGCATGGTATCGAGTTTCTTCTTGATGATGTTATGCCAGCCTTTTCATGACCTAAAGGGTGGGGTGATATTTTCAGACTGTGGTCTAGTGATCGACCCTGACAGCGAACAATTGGCACAAATAGCCTTATCAGCAGCCCGTAGTGCCAAGACACTATTAAACGAAGATCCTCGTGTTGCTATGTTATCGTTTTCAACCAGTGGTAGCGCGAAACACGCGTCGGTTGATAAAGTTGTTTCTGCAACCCAGCAGGTAAAAGCGATAATGCCTGAATTAGCCATTGATGGTGATGTTCAGCTTGATGCGGCTATTGTAGCCGCCATCTCTGATAATAAAGTAGAAAATTCTGCCACCCATGGCCGTGCCAACGTGCTAGTTTTTCCTAACTTAGAAGCAGGTAATATTGGCTATAAATTGGCAGAGCGTATTGGCAAGGCAGATGCTATTGGCCCTATTTTACAAGGGCTCAGAAAACCTGCCAATGACCTTTCTCGTGGTTGCGATATTAAGGATATTGTTAACGTGATCGCAATCACTGTGGTGCAATCACAAACCTTAGTAAAATAAATTTTTTACACTATACTTGCTGTGCTTTTTGAGCACCACGAGTCAGTTTACGAGTTCCCCTTTTAGCTTCTAAAATGCTAAACCTGCCCTGTAGTAAACTACAGGGCATTTTTTTATTTAAAATAAGGGGCAATTAATTTTCGGTAGTGATAAATAGCAGCATGAGGCTGATATTAATCAGAGTGATAATGTAAATATTAAGCCAACGAATAATGAAACTATTTGCTTAACACGAGGAGTAATTATCAAGGTTGTTAATTTTATTGTATTGGAACTAAATAAGAAAACCTTTTGGTTCTAATGTGGCAGTGCTAATCGGTTTTTAATAAGAGTCATGAAAGTAATAACAACTTAATAGTGGGAGCCAATTATGGCATTACAGAGATATGGTTTTATTGTAAAAAGTGCTGACCTAGAAATGTTTAAACATCACTCTCGTCTGGCAAGTGAAAATTTTGATATGTCTATTTCTGGCGTTCAAGATGTCGCTCAGGCTGAGTTGGTTGCTCAGGAAATGATTACTAAAGGTATTCAATTAATCGAGCTATGCGGTGGTTTTTCTGCTGAAGATGCTCAGCGTATTCGTGATGCCATTAATGATCATATCCCAGTGGGTTATGTACAATATACCGATGACGAACGCAAGCGCATACAACGTGAATTAGGCTAATGCATAATGCTCAACTGCCCCAAGGGGGGATGAGCTTTTAGGAGTAAAATGATGTCCATCACATTCGATATTAAATCTGCCAGTAGTCTTGATTATGCTCACTCGTGTGCGGCGATGATAGAGACTATAGCACGGAGCCAACCGCGTGTTCAGTGCATTACCAATAGCGTAGCAATGGATTTTAGTTCTGACGTGTTACTGGCTATTGGCGCGAGTATTTCTCTGACGTTGGGAAAAGACGAGATCCAAGAGTTTGTTGCTAAATGTGATAGCCTCTGTGTCAACATCGGTACGCTCAATGTCGCGCGTAAAACCGTGATAGAGCCGGTCATTGAAACCGCGCTGTATTATCATCGTCCCTGGGTGTTAGATCCGGTTTCTGTCCATATTTCAAAGACACGTTGTCAATATGCCCGTATGTTGCTTGAATACAACCCGTCTGTTATCCGTGGCAACATTGCTGAAATTAAAGCGTTGGTAGGGCGAGATACACCGGATGCGCCTTGGTTGTTAGCACAACAAACGGGGGCTATTGTTGCCCAGACCGGACAATCAGATATTATCACTGATGGTAAGCAAGCACTGATGATTGCTAACGGACACCCGATGCAAACGTGTGTTACGGCGATGGGTTGCGCTGCTACGGCTTTTATTGCAGCTTTTCTTGCGGTTAATCGTCGTCCGTTTGATGCGACAGTAGAAGCCTTGTTGGCCTTTTCAATTGCCGGTGAACTTGCGGTAAAAGAATCTCAAGGCCCGGGAAGTTTACGCACCCATATTCTCGATACCCTCTATCACTTAGACAAGCAAACCCTTGAGCAACATGCACACATCTTGAGCTGCTCTGAAGTAGGTTAATTCATCCTCAAACCATCTGAATCATGCTATTTACACTTGCGCTTTTGCAAGTGTAGATAGCACCTACAAAACATGGATATTGCCAAAAGAGGTTATTAAAGACAGATGTGCATGAACACTGTATTCATGTTGAAGCGTCTCTTAATAATTCTCGAGAATATTAGGCTATAGCTTAACACTATTGAAAGATAACCTTATTATTTTTACCCTAACACTTTTTTGTACTAGTTCCTTAAATACAGATTATCAATCCCCTATCATTTTTCTGGCTATTCTTTACGTGCTGATGATCACACCCCATCATAATTGTAATTGGATCAAGAACCCCGAATCGATTAATGAGTGAATTCGAAGACCGTTTAAGGGAGTTATTTAAAACTAGCAGTTACACCTAATGTTTACAGGGCCTATGATTAGACAATAAACTTTTCTAAAAGCACTTGCTGTTGATTAACTTCATCAACAAGGATTTCATTGGTATTAAATTGCTGTGTTGAAAAATCACCTACCTGCACACTAATATCATTAATATGCGTGGTATTTTTATTAATTTCTTCTATCACGACACTCTGCTCTTCAATCGCTGCGGCTATTTGAATATTTCTATCCATAATATCTTTAACCGCATTTGAAATGTTACCAAGTGCCTCATTGGCTATTTCGGTATTTTCAACACAAGAATTCGCTTTATCTTTACTTTCTTTCATTGCTTTTTGTACTAAATTGGATGAATTTTGAATTTGTTCTATCATCGTTTTAATTTCAGTTGTCGATTCTTGTGTGCGTGAAGCTAATGTTCTGACTTCATCTGCTACAACAGCAAAGCCACGGCCTTGTTCACCTGCTCTTGCAGCTTCTATTGCAGCATTAAGCGCAAGTAAATTAGTTTGCTCCGCTATACCAGTGATGACAGACAAAACTTGCTCAATATTGTTACTATATTCAGCCAATTGATTACTTAATTGCTGTGAAGTTGAAATAGATTCGGATAATTGAGTAATGTCATGACTCGTTTTGGTAAAGAGTACCTTGCCTTCTTCTGCCTGCTCATTCACTGATGATATTGAGCTTGCAGCATCTTGAGCACTGGACGCAATATCCGTTGAAGTTGCACTCATTTCGTTCATAGCGGTTGCTAGGTTGTCAACTAATTGTCCTTGCTCAGAGAGGTAAGAGCTAGACTCTGTCGCCAACTGTTTTGCTTTGTCACTGTTATTAACAACCAACTCTGCTTTATGTTTAATTATAGAGACCATTTTTTGTAGTGAAACCAAAAAATCATTAAAATTAGAAGCAACCGCGCCACATTCATCTTCACTCTCAATAGTTAGGCGTTGAGTTAAATTCCCCCCACCTGATGCTATTTCAGCAATTGCTCTTTCTAAATCATTGAGCGGCATGAGTAATTTTTTCGCTAGTTTTCTTAAAATAAACACACAAAGCACAATACTAAAGAAAGCAAATAAAACAGAGTTAAAGGTCAAGTTTGATAAAGATTGGTACACTTTATCTTCTTCAAGTAGAACACCTAAATACCAATCTATTCCTGATTCACTTGGTAATGGATAAAAATAAATTAACTTATTGATACCTTCATGCTTAATTTGTAATATTTCTTTCGCGTTTTTTGGGGATTTACCGTAAATAGCTTGTGTCTTTTTACCATTGTACTTTGCTATAGGGTGAGTAATGATATTACCTTCAGAGTCTGCGATAAAGGCAAGTCCTGTATTATTGAAATTAATAGTATTTACACTTTTTGCGATATTATCTAAGCTTAAGTCCCCTCCTAACACGCCTTTAAATTCTCCGTTACTTCTTATCGGTGCGACTACCGATAATAACAATTCTTTTGTTGCCGCATCTACATAAGGTGCAGTATAAACAACCTCTTGATTCGACTTTGCAAGTTTATACCAAGGTCGATCTCTAAAATCTACACCATCAGGATTTTTTCTATCAGGGTTATTTGAGCGTAACCCTGTTTCATTCGCTAATGTACCAAACATCAGTAAAAAATCATCTTTAAGGCTACTGAGTTCCAAGTTGTTTTGAAATATTTCCACAGAGTAATTTTCTTCAATGTTATTTTTTAATAGCCTTATTTGAACGGTTTTAGCTGAAAGCCAATGACTAATCCCTTGAGCCAATAGTAGCGAATTATCCTCAACATAAGCCTTAGTTTTCTCTTCAAGGGTGTTGCTCACTAAAAGATAGCTAGAAAAAGATATAAAAGAAATGACTATAAACACGACAATGCCAGAAGCAATAGAGAATTTTGTTCTTATTTTCATGATTTTGTTCTTATTTTAATTTAATTAGCCATGTAGACTATACATTTTACATATTTAATATTAGTTGTTATGAGATGCACGATAACACCTCTAATTAGGTGACCAAATTAACTATGCCGCTACAATATCAGTTTTATTCATGTTCTAAGTCATCGTAATGAGTGTGTGCGTGTCAACTTGAATTTCGGTAGCCATGTTAAACGACTGCCTAATGTCGCTAACCTTCTTTTAGGGGTAATGGTACAATTAACATCGGAATATGCGAGCGGCTCAAAACGTTTTTGGCTACGCTGCCAAGAAAACTGTGTAGCATGCCTTTCTCATGAGTACCCATTACAATTAAATCGACCTCTAGTTTGCGAGAGGTTTTAAGAATAGTTTCTGCCGGGTAGGCTTCAACAATATCAATCGATTTAATTTGATGACGAATAGCTAGCTCATCGTTATCTAATCCCGCCCAGAATGCGTCTTGACGGTCTTCAAGTTTATTTTTAGCTAAAGCCTTACGCTCTTCGAGTAGTTTATGTCGACATTTTGAATCTAACATATAGGTCTCTAACGTCATTTTTGCATCGTTAGAAAGCTTTTCTACCACATGTAAAATATGAATGTCGGCACCGGTTTTTTTTGCTAAATAAATAACTTGTTCAAAGACGGTTGTGGAACTTTTAGAAAGGTCGGTACTGTAAAGAATTGTTTTAATTTCAGGTAGCATATCTAAGTCCTTTGATAGTATTTGGCTAGCATCCGAACTCGAGTGCTAGCCAATATTAGTTTAATAAACGTTGACTAACGATACGTTAGTCACTGTTATTTAATAGCCAAATACACGTGGTAAGAACAACGATATATCAGGGAAAAAGGCAATAATGAATACTGCAACAGTTGAGACAAAGGCAAAAGGTAATGCCTTAACGGTTACTTCTTCCAGCGATATATTGGATATACCGGAGGCAACAAATAAGTTTTCCCCTAACGGCGGTGTCGAGAAACCAATTGAAAGACTACACACCATCACGATACCAAAATGAACCGGGTCAATACCTAGACTATAGGTAACAGGTAATAGTACCGGTGTTAGGATCATGATCGCTGCTAATGTTTCCATAAACATGCCAACAAAGAGCAAGAACACAATGATCAATAACCAAATTAGATAAAGGTTATCTGTGACGCTAAGCATTGACTCTGCCACCATACCTGGAATATTGTTTTCAACGAGTAATCGTCCAAATACTGTCGCCGTGAAGAGAATAAGTAATACTCGACCCGATAACCATGTGGTGGTTTCTAATGATCTAAATAAATCTTTCCACGTTAATTCTCTGTGAACAAAGGTACCAATAAACAAGGTATAGAAAATAGCAACAATGGCTGATTCTGTTGGTGTGAAGAAACCTGAATAAATACCACCTAAAATAACCAATGGTGCTAATGCTGACCAAATACCGGTTCTTAAGGCATGGCGAATTTGTTTAAAGTTCCAACCTTCACCAGTGCCGCCATAACCTAAACGGCGACAACGAAAATAGTTCAATGTTAACAAGCTAATTGAAATTACTAAGCCGGGTAATACACCGGCAACGAACATTTTGGTAATCGATACTGACTGGAAAACTCCATGTTCAGCAACAGCTGCTTCAGGTACAGTCAAACCAATGGCTGAAATACCAAAAATAACCATAGGGATAGATGGTGGAATAACAATACCTAGGCCACCAGAAGAGGCCGTTATTGCTGATGCGTAACCTTTATCATAACCACGTTTGACCATAGCAGGAATCATTAACATCCCTACCGCTGCCGTAGTAGCAGGGCCTGAGCCAGATATTGCGCCAAAAAACATACAGGCAAGTACAGTCGCTGCCGAGATGCCACCGGTAACAGGACCAGCAAAACTTTCAGCGATGGTAACGAGCCGTTTCGATATACCCGATGCTTCCATTAAAGCCCCTGCCAAGATAAACGCAGGTAATGCCATTAACGGAAATGAGCCAACCGATGTAAATGCAATTTGTACTAATTTAATTGGGTTTTGATCAAGATAGAGAAACGTCGAAAGTGCAGCGACGCCAAGTGATACGGTAACGGGAGCCCCCATTACTAACAGGACTATAAACGTTCCGAATAGTACTAATATAATGCTTGTTTCTGCCATGAATTACTCCTGAATTATTTGGCGACTTTATCGTTATCGTTATCGTTGCTTTCGTCGATACCGATATCGAGTTCAGTCAATTCTTCGAGTTCCTGAGATTCAGGGTCACGCACATCAATGCCCTTGACAAACTTGTAGTAATTCACTTGAATTATGCGAAAAGTCATTAAAGAAAAGGCAATAGGTAATACCATATAGATGTATTTCATCGGTATGCCCAGTGTCTGTGATTTCCAAAACAGGTTCATTTTGTTGAAAACAAAATCGTAAGAGAGATAAATGAAATAACAGTTAAAAGCAATCCAAATAATATCTGATAATACTTCTAATGTTGCGGCCAGTTTAGCTGGCATTAATTTGTACTGAAATGTGACTCGATTATGGGCGGCAAGTTTGGCCGCATAACTGGCACCAAAGAAAACAAACCACACAAACATATACACTGATAACTCTTCACTCCATGAGAAAGAGTACCCGAATAACTGTCTTGAAATTATTTGTGCGAACAAAATGGTAACAAAAACAGCCAACAATGTTCGACAGATGTAACTTTCAATATTATCGAGAAACTTTAAGATCATACGACCCATGATTGCGACCTCTTAGGTAAAGTGTGCACTGATTAGTTACCCAAGAAGTGCACACGTTTTATAGTGATAAAAATTTACTTAAGGTTATCGCTTAAACTTTATCACGTCCTAATATAGCTAGTGCAGCGTTGACTTTGTCTTTACCACCAACACTATTGTAGAATTTAGGCCATACCGCTTTAGTCGCTTTTTCTATCCATTCTTTTTCGCCGTTAGCAGGGTCAGTAATTTCCATGCCACGCTTAATTAACTCAGCTTTGATTTTAGCTTCGCCAGATACCAGGCTTTTTGCGCTGTATGCTGTTGCTGCTTTACCTGCTGCTAAGATAGCTGCTTGAGTTGCTTTATCTTGATCTTGAAATACTGATTCACTGACAATTAGTGGCTCAATTGAGAACAAGTAACGTACATTAGTAATATACTTTTGTACTTCATCGAACTTCATTGCGTATATAGTGATATACGGGTTGTCTTGGCCATCGATAACACCTTGTTGTAAACCAGTGAATGTTTCAGACCATGCCATAGGTGTTGGGTTAACACCCCATGATTTATACGTTTCAATCATGATTTCATTTTTTGGAACACGAACAACTAATCCTTTTAAATCGTCAAGTGTTTTAATTGGACGTTTAGAGTTACTTAGTACGCGGAAACCAGAGTAAGCCCAACCGATAATGCGAACACCGGCATCACGTTTAGTGTTTTCAACTAATTCTTGGCCTAATTTACCTTGGGTAAGCGTAATAGCATCGTCCAAGCTTTGGATCATGTATGGCAGTGTTAATACACCGACAGATGGAGAGAAAGGCGTCACATTGTTGATTGCTAAGATAGAGAAATCTAACGTACCCATGGCTGCATCGTTTACTGTATCTTGTTCACTGCCTAACTGACCATTAAGGAACAGTTTGGCCGTGTGTTTAGTGTTGGAAGAAAACTCTTCAATAAATTTCTTACCTATGGCTTCTTGCGTTCCACCGCCGCCATCGCCTACCGCAATGTTAAATTTGGCCGCGCTTGCTGTGTTTGCGGTTAAGATCAGGCTTGACGCCAGGATAAGTGCTTTTACTATTTTATTATGTATACTCATCAACTTCTCCAAAATTTTTTTTGTTGCTCCCTTAACAAGGGGCTCTTTTTAGTTTCTTATCATAAAAAATGACTTAATTATAAATGGAACTATTCTTATTATTATCGTCAGGTTTGAAATGTTACGTAAAAAATTAATCTATAATAGGACTATTTATTCTTAAAATTTCATTGTTTGTTACCTAGACAATACCCCTTTATAGTTAACTTCAATAGCCATATTTATTAGGGCCAGCGCATTAATGTTGTTAGTGCCAAGCAGAAAGCTACTGTTTTAGTTGTGTAGAACGATAAATTATTATTGCTAGGGCGTAATTGATAGGCTTCATATTCATCATGATAGCTCTTACCATCAATGTTTCGTTACAACGCACGTATATGGTAAATTTATTTAGGTTGTTAGCATCATAAAGAAAATACTCTAGAGCAAAGCAATCTTTATAAAACATGGCTTCTAAAATTCTTGTCCAATCTTTACTAATTTACCAACTCAGTCAGACTCGACGTGGATTACTTAATATTTAGTGATGTTATTCTCCAATGTACTGCGTGGTCAGAGAAAGCATAAAGAATGATTTAGTTTTCATTTTGATAATGTCTGGGACGTATAATCTCGCCTGCACCAATCTATGCTGCTAATTTGGCACTATCATTTATTTACCATCTAGTTAACTTGTTAATTATATGGCGACGGTGCCGAAACGAGGGTCCTAAACACGGTTATTTTGATAATACACATAAAATTGTAGTTTCATTTCAACGGTTCATCACCCTAACTAAAATTGAGGAATATATGACAATACAACTTAAAGATCCCAGTCTTTTTAAAACTCAGGCTTTTATCTGCGGCCAGTGGGCTGATAGTGATAAAGGTGAAACATTTTCAGTTTACAACCCTGCAACAGGGAAGCTCTTAGCAAAGGTAGCCAGTGTAGGGTTAAACGAAACTCGCCGCGCAATTAACGGTGCGCAAACAGCAATGGCGAGTTGGCGAGAACTTCCAGCCAAAACTCGCTGTGATATTTTAGAACGCTGGTACAACTTAGTACTTGAAAATGTCGAAGATCTGGCGCTATTAATGACCGCTGAACAAGGTAAGCCTTTGTTTGAGTCTCGTGGTGAAATTGGTTATGGGGCCTCTTTCATTAAGTGGTTTGCCGAGGAAGGCAAACGCGTCTATGGCGACACCATTCCTGCCACTAGCGATCGACGAAGCATTGCTATTAAACAGCCTATAGGGGTTGTTGCAGCAATTACACCATGGAATTTCCCCAATGCGATGATAGCACGCAAAGTGGCGCCTGCGCTTGCGGTTGGTTGTCCCATGGTGTTAAAACCAGCAGCAGAAACACCACTATCAGCTTTAGCATTGGTCGAATTGGCGAACAGGGCAGGTTTACCACCTGGGCTATTTAGCGTATTGCCAACAAACGATGCAGCGACGGTTGGCGCTGAAATGACCTCAAATATAATCGTTAAAAAAGTTACTTTCACTGGCTCTACACAGGTTGGTAAGCTTTTGATGAAACAATGTGCCGATACGGTAAAACGCACCTCGATGGAACTGGGAGGCAATGCACCAATAATTGTCTTCGATGATGCCGATCTCGATATAGCAGTCGCTGGCGCACTGGTATCAAAATACCGTAACTCCGGTCAAACCTGTATTTGCGCGAATAGAATTATTGTACAGGAAGGAATTTATGATGCGTTTGTCAAAAAATTTGTTGCAGCAGTAAATAAATTCAATATCGGTAATGGGTTGGACGATAATTCAAGCCACGGACCAGTGATCACGTCAAAAGCAGCGATAGAGATTCACTCGAAGGTTCAAAGTGCCATAGCAGAGGGAGCAACTGTAGCAACCGGTGGAGATTTCAGTGAACTGGGCGAGTGTTTTTATCAACCGACAGTGCTAACGAATGTAAATGATAAAATGCGCGTTTTCCGAGAAGAAATTTTTGGTCCTGTTGCGCCCATTTTCAAATTTACTACTGAAGAAGAAGCAATATCGATGGCTAATGACACCCAGTTTGGCTTAGCTGCCTATTTTTACACTGAGCATATGGGTCGATGCTGGCGAGTATCAGAAGCACTTGAATATGGCATGGTTGGTGTTAATGAAACCGCGATAAGCTCTGAAGTCATTCCATTTGGCGGTGTTAAAGAATCAGGCCAGGGTAGAGAAGGCTCCAAGTTCGGGCTGGACGACTATCTGGAGATTAAATATATCTGTATGGGCGGCTTGCAACGCTAATTTTTGACTAAAAATGACAGGCATAATATATTTATGAGCTTATAGGTTTAACACAACCAAATAAGCGTAAATACCTGCATTTTTATACCTGTTACCATTTAAAGTGCACTCTAAAATATGCATATTAATTGGTAACGGGTATATATAATATCAAGCATAAGTAGTATCTAAAGCTTACGCGATTGGCTGACGGGCGAAAGCCGTATCTGGCTGTATTGAAAGCAGTCATCTGGCTCACTCATTATCAAGGTGATTTTTATAGACTTAGAATAATGCAATTATTTGCTCTACAGGCATAATATTTATGGCCCCTTTTGTATGGAATAACGAATGTCAGATATAAACCTTGAACAACCCGATATAATGATTTCTGTGCGCGATGTCTTTGGCATCGATACCAATCTTAAGGCTCCTGCCTTTAGTGAGAAAGATTCCCATGTACCTGAAATTGATAGTGCTTATCAATTCAACCCAGAAGTTACCCTCGCTATTTTGGCTGGTTTTAGCCGTGATCGTCGAGTGATGGTTCAAGGCCTTCATGGCACAGGAAAATCAACACATATTGAACAAGTGGCAGCGCGCCTTAACTGGCCTTGCGTTCGGGTTAATCTTGATGGTCATATCAGTCGTCTTGATTTAGTAGGCAAAGATACAATTACCTTACGCGATGGCAAACAGGTAACCGAATTTCAAGAAGGGATTGTACCGTGGGCGTTGCGCCGACCTACCGCACTGATTTTTGATGAATTTGATGCTGGCCGCCCCGATGTTATGTTTGTTATTCAGCGTATTTTAGAGCGCGATGGTAAGTTTACTTTACTTGATCAAAACGAAGTGATTCAACCTCATCCAAGCTTTAGGTTATTTGCTACGGCCAATACCATAGGGTTAGGTAACAGTAACGGCTTATATCACGGCACTCAAATGGTTAACCAAGCACAAATGGATCGCTGGAATATAGTGACTACGCTTAATTATTTGCCAACAGATGATGAAATTAAAATTATTTTAGCGCGTGTTCCTAGCCTTAAAGGTGAAACAGATAAGAAGCAAGTTGAATCAATGATCGCGGTTGCCGATATGACACGTAAAAGTTTTGCTGCGGGTGATATCTCTACGTTAATGTCGCCAAGAACCGTTATTTCTTGGGCTGAAAATATTGAAATTTTTAGAGACGTTGCCGTTGCTTTCCGTCTATCATTTCTTAATAAATGTGACGAAGCCGAACGCCCAATCATTGCTGAATTCTTCCAACGCTGTTTTGACCAAGAACTTACTGAATCTTGGGCGTCTAAAGCATCACAGGTGATGGCTGATGGCCAAAGCTGAAACCAATAACAGCCAAGAGAATACCCTCGAGCCTCGCACAGACAAACTACAACAACAGGTTGAAGAACTGTGCGGAGCAACGATAAGAGCAGCTTCTGGTGAGAAGCTTTTTCGCTTTCGTGGCAGACGGCCCGAGGTTAATGGTCAATCATCAGGGATCAGAGCACCACATTTACAACCTGATTTGCTCAAAGATGACTTTCGCTCTTTTCGAGGCGCAGCCGATGGCATCGCTTTACGTTTAGAGTTTAGTGATATCGAGTTGCATAAAGAACTGATGCCTGAGAGTGCAGTTGGACAGGTTCTTTTTGAATTACTAGAACAATTGCGTGTGGAATCTTTGGTTGCGGTTAACCACCCAGGCTCACGAGCTAATCTTATTCATTGTTTTCGACGCTGGTGTGAAAGTTTTTGTGCTTCTGAGATGATTGAAAACCATGTTGGTTTGCTTGTCTATACCATTGCGCAAACGGTATGGGCACGTTTATTTGGTATTGGGGTGAGTGAAGCAACTGAAGATTTAATCGAGCCACAACGAATGATGCTAGCGCCACATATTGGTACTTTTTTAGTGGGTATGCGTAAACATAGCCATGATCAGCAGAGCTTTGCTGACGACGCTTTAGGTATTGTTGGAGTTATCGATGAACTTGTTACGATGATGGATGATGGTGATGCCAATAAAAACGCTAAGTCAAAAGCCGATGAAGCTGTTGCAGGCTTTAACTTAATTCTTTACCCTGATGCAGATTCTGATGGTGAACTTCCCTGTGGAGGAGGGAGTCAAAATAGCGGTCAAGCCTATCGTCAATTGGTCGAACAACTTGAAAGCTATCAGATATATTCAAAAGCTAACGATCGGGTAATTTCTGCCGAAAAGCTTGTATTGCCACATCAACTTAAAAAACTACGTGAAAAACAAGATAAACGAATTGCTGGCCAAGGCGTTAACATTCCTCGTTTGTCTAGAGAATTTTCTAAAATATTATCTGCGCCTCAACTCGATGGCTGGAACTTTGGCGAAGAAGAAGGTTATGTTGATGCTCGCAGGCTCAGTAGGCTGGTCACTTCGCCAGACTATCGCCAATTGTTTAAACAAGAGCGTTATCAGCCGAAAACTAATTGTTTAGTAACCTTTTTACTTGATAATTCGGGCTCAATGAAAGAACACATTGTTTCGATTCAGATGTTGGTCGAAATTATGACTAGAGCATTGGAATTAGCGGGTGCCAGTACAGAAGTTTTAGGCTTTACCACCCGTGGCTGGCAAGGCGGTAAGACTTTCAAGCAATGGAGGCGTAGTGGTAGTCCTGAAAATCCAGGTCGATTAACTGAGCTTGAACATATTGTCTATAAAGATGCGGATACTTCTATAAGACGAGCTCGACATCATATCGCAGCCATGCTAAAACCAGAAATATTCCGAGAAGGGATTGATGGTGAGGCATTATTATGGGCTGCAGATCGCATGAAAGGCCGCTCAGAAGAACGCCGAATTATAATTGTTTTATCAGATGGCTGCCCAATGGAAACGGCAACCAGTCAGAATAATGAGGCCGATTATTTAGATAATCATTTAAGACAGGTCAGCGCCATGTTAGAAGCACGTGGTGATATAGAACTATATGCCTTGGGTTTTGGCTTAGATTTAAGTCATTATTATAGTAAGAGCCTAGCACTGGATTTGCCAGAAATACTGGAGAATGGGGTATTTAAAGATATTTTACAGTTATTAAGCCGCCATTAGTAAGATGGTTATAACAATTTTTATTACCAGATTAATCTGGCCCTACAGATATTTTCATCTGGCTCTACAGGTGTTTTATCCATTCATCTACTCTTGCCCTAGCAATAGTTAATATTGTCTTAGTTGAAGTAATAAATGAATTGCTAAATTTATTTATTACTTTCTTTTAGTCGTTATTTATCAACTTACCAGAACTAAGATAATACTCTGGATATAAGTATTGTTGAGCTAAGTTAACCTAATTTTTTGAGCCTGCACTTTACATGAATGAAGAGCGCTTTAGTGAGAATATATAAAAATCATGTCTGAATACCCAACCTTGAATAAAATGGGCGTCAACTCAGTTGAAACTATAGATAAGTATACCCTGCGCCATCAGGGTGACACCGATGTATTGAAAATTTACTACAAGCGCCCTAAAGGGTCTCTTTTGTCACGAACCAAAAAGTTTTCATTTGTCCGTGGTCGTAGCGCTATTCCATTAGAAGCGCGCAATTCAAAAGCATTTGACAACATAGATAATTTTAGCCCGCAATTAGTTTTGGCCTTGAAAGAACTAAAACGTTTGGATGCCAAACGAAAAGAAAGTGATTTTATTGATCCAAAGCAGAAGTTTTTATCAGACTTAGATCACCTTGAAAAGGTCATGACGGCGAAAATGGACGAAATGCGTCGTCAAATTAACGAGCTAAAGTAGTTATAGGACGATAATTTCAACCCCAAAAAACGCACTAAAGTGCGTTTTTCTTTTTCAATTAAACCAAATTAATACGTATTATGTAACAAACTTCGGGTATAGATGTCCTTATTAACAACAGCAAAAATAACAACGATACCAACCAAATTTCAAAAAGCATCAGCAACTAAAAATGAATTACTCTGGATAAAGCATTCTAGTGGCTAATAGTTTAACCATCGAGCAATATTGCAGTTGGATACACATAAAAAGGATCTGCGTTTTACATGTTAAATAAATATTTATTCCTACCACTTATTATAATTTTGATCTGTACTCCAGTATATGCAACGACTGATTGCGGTGAGAATGGTTTATGGTTACAGGTCTTGGGATCTGGTGGCCCTGAACTTGATGATGGTCGAGCGTCGAGTGGTTATGTTATTTGGAATAAAGGGAAAGCGCGATTTCTCATTGATATTGGAAGTGGTAGCATGTTTCGCTTTGAACAAAGCGGAGCGTCGTTGAATGATCTAGATGCGATACTGTTAAGTCATATGCATGTAGATCATAGTAATGACTTACCTGCTTTGCTCAAGGCATCTTTCTTTTCTAATCGAGATCGTGATTTATATTTATATGGTCCAAGTGGCAATAAATTTATGCCATCGGCAACAAGGTTTGTTCAGAATTTATTTGGCGATGATGGTGCCTATCAGTATTTAAGCAGTTATCTTAATGGTAATGATACTTACCGCTTATTGCCATACGATGTTGATGTGACAAATAGATCAGAACAGGTTGTTTTGGTTAATTCTCGGTATCGTTTAACTGCCGTGCCAGTACATCATGGCCCAATACCAGCATTAGGCTGGCGAGTGGAAATAGCAGGGAAAATAATTGTGTTCAGCGGTGATATGAACAACGATAATGGCACGCTTGCACTATTGGCAAAGCAGGCTGATTTATTAGTGGCTCATAATGCAGTACCAGAAGGAGTGAGAGGGGTAGCGCGTAATCTGCACATGACACCTTCGATCATTGGTGAAATTGCAGAGAAGGCCCATGTTAAAAGTTTGGTGATATCGCACCGTATGAATCGTACCCTCGGCCAGGAAAAAACGTCCTCGGAAATAATACGTCAACAGTATAGAGGTCCGATGAAATTTGCAGATGATTTACAATGTTTTAGACTTTAATCTCTACGGGTTAAATTTCTCACCGTTTACGACGTAAAGGATGTTGACCTTTGAGAAGTTAAGTTACCCCTCTTCGCATAGCGAATTAGATCCTAAGCGAGAGGCCTTGGCGCGGGGTAGTTCATAATTTTATACTGTTAAAGGCTCTGCAGTTGCTTGTTTCTTTTGCTCTAAACTTTCAGTGGCCATCTTACGGGCAAACAACTCCATCACATCAATATTTTTGTCTGGAGACTCACTAGCTTCATCTATCGCGTCTACCATTGCCTGAACGGTTGGCAGCGTTTTTTCAACCAGTTGAGTAATATAGGCTTCTGGTGTCGTGCCTGTATGCTTGTGATAACGGTCAAATAATTTGACTGTTTCAGCTTGTAGCTCTATTTGAACATGTGATTTAGTAGCCATATAGTCCTCCAATTTTGTAGCGTTATACTATAGAAAGTGAGTGCCAAAATGTTTAGCACCAGAAGTTTACTTGTGCTAGTACCAGTTTGGCTATATAAAGTAAATTAAATTGGCCCTAGCTATAATTGGCCTGTGTTTTATTCTTTATAGGATTAAAAACAATAACAGGTCGTTCAATGTCAACATACAATACTATCACTAAAATGGGACTGGCTGATGTTGAAAACATCAGCCACCATACGCTTAGCAGTAAAGGCAACGAGGATATTTTAAAGGTATATTTAAAAACGTCTGATGACTCAGTATTTCCTGACAGTTGTTGCTTTCACTTTGAACGCACCAAGCCGGGCTGCGTTGTAGACTCGTTAGAGGGGAGCAACCCCACATTGGTTAAAGCCGTTGAAGAGCTTAACTTAATTACTAAGCAACAAAGTAACTCAGAGTACCGAGAACGATTGCTTAATGACTTGGAAAAGCTTGAGTTGGTAATGGCTTCAAAACTTAAGGAACTCAGATCAGGTTTAGACTTATTTGAGTAATAACTTCTACGTATCCCTTTAATCTTCTAATATAGCGCTTAGACATAAGTTAGAAAAACTGTCTATATTGCGCTATATTTTCCCAATAAATTAAACAAAATATAAACTTATTAAGTTGTCAGCTGAATTATTCTTGTCACATTATATCGCTACCGTTATCGCGACAAATGATCCGATATTATTGTAGTGCTCAGCTTAGAGATAACTTATGATTCTTGAAACAATACTGTCTTTCATGGCTATTTTAGCTGTCGCAACTTATGTGCAAACAGTAACAGGTTTTGCTCTAGGTATGATTGTTATGGGTGCGGTAACCGTCTCTGGGCTGGTACCTATTGCATTTACTTCGGTTATTATCAGCACAGTCACTCTATTTAATTGCTTATTTGTGCTCAAGGGCGAATTTCGAACTTTTGACTATTCGCTTGCGGCTAAAACTTGTATTGGAATTTTTCCTGGGTTATTCATTGGCTTGATATTACTTGATTATATGAGTTCATCATTTGGCGAATTATTACAACTCTTACTGGGATTGACTATTATAATTGCAGGTCTGCTGATTATTCTAAAGCCGAAACCTTTAAAGAAAAAATCTCAAGGATGGGCCTTTGGTCTTTCAGGTGTCGCATCAGGGCTGCTGGCTGGATTGTTCAGTATGGGAGGCCCCCCTTTAGTCTATTTATTTTATCGTCAACCTCTTGAGCTAAAAACTATTCGCCTATGTTTACTAAGTGTTTTTTTAGTTAGTTCTGTCAGCCGAATTACTATGGTTGGTTTTCAGGGCGGATTAAGCTGGAATATGCTTTATTTTTCATTATTGTGTATGCCTGTTGTTATGACGTTCAGTTGGGTCGGCAAACACTTCCCACCACCACTTAGTGCAACTAATATGCGTCGGGTAGCATTCACATTACTTATTGTGATTGGACTTAGTCTGATTATAGCTTAATTTATACACGCTTCTAATATAGTACCATATATGGACCCTATCCGATTGCAAGACAATTTAAATCGTTGAAATAGAAAGTACTATAGGTATATGTTCAGTTTTTTCTGAGGTATCTTTGATGCCTTCTTGTCCTGATGGATTTCTGCCCCTATTACCTCATCAATTGAACGGCTTTTGATAGCCTTTGGTATTGAAAGGTTTCCTATAGGGCAGTGCTGAACTGTATCCCATCAATCTATATTATCTAGCAATGTTACAAGGTTGTTTATGGTGTTCTTTTTCTAAAAGCTGTTTTCTGTTAATTTGAAAATACTTCTTATTACTCCGTGAGCGTCTGGGTAAATGCATCTAATAAATGGTCCTGAGTTTACGTAAATTACTTCAAAACAATGTTGGAGTAATTTATGGGAATTATGCGCAGCCAATATCAATGGCAGAATATTTTCAAAGAACAAGAAAATAGTGGCTTAACCATCGTTGGTTATTGTCGTCAACATCAAATATCAACCGCAACTTTTTACGCCTGTCGTAAAAAGTTAGCTGTGAGTCAAAGCGCTTTTATTCAAGCAAAAATAACGCAACAAGTTAAAGTGTTTTCGAACCCTGAGCCAATATGCTTAAACATTGGCAGTGCAGCTCTCACTTTACCGAGTACAACTCCCGCTCCTTATTTAGCTCTGTTATTACGGGAGTTTATTTGATGAACATATTCTCTGAAGCTCCAGAGATATTTTTACACACTCAGTTTGTTGATTTTCGAAAATCGATTAATGGCTTAGTGGGAATTGTTGAAGCTGAACTTGCTCGTGATGCTTATACTGGGACCTTATTTGTATTTTGTAACAAGGCCAAAGACAAACTGAAAATTCTGTATTGGGATAAAACCGGTTTTGCTCTTTGGTACAAACGATTAGAAAAACAAAAGTTCAAATGGCCAACTAAACTATCGAGCCAGGAATTTGAATTAACCCATCAACAACTGAGCTGGTTATTATCCGGATATGACGTTCTTGGCCATGAGCCATTGCACTATCAATCATTGATCTAAAAACGGCCTTTCTCTCAGTCAACGATCGTGTACGTAAGTCCTTATGTTATTTGTGTTGCAAAGATGATTGGCCTTGCTTTACTTGTTAAACTGGGCTGATGAAAATTGATGTTAACTCACTCACCGATGACCCAGAGCAACTCAAGCAAATGCTGTTTGAGTTGCAGGCTAACACTGCGCAAGCATTGGCGGCCAAAGATAAAATAATCACCGAGCAAGCCATCCAAATCAATCAGTTTATTGAGCGCTATGAAATAGCCAAACGTAAACAGTTTGGTAAAAGCTCAGAGCAACTTACCGGTGCGGGTGAAACCTTCAATGAAGCAGAAGAAATCATCGATGAGGTCGATAAAGCGTTATTAGCCGAGGCAAATAATAACAAAAACGTTACCATTAAAAGTATACCGAAGCGTAAACCTCTACCCAAAATCTTACCTAGAAAAGTGGTTACGATTGATTTATCACTTGACGAGCAAGTGTGTGATTGTTGTCAAAGTCAATTGCATAAAATGGGCGAAACCCGTAGTGAAAAACTCGAGTTTGTGCCTGCACACATCAAAGTGATCGAAACAGTTCGCCCCAAATATACCTGTAAGCAGTGCGAAAAAACGGGGACAGGCAATCAAGTAAAAATTGCCCCCATGCCTGCAACACCTATTCCAAAAGGTATTGCAACGTCGAGCTTGCTGAGTCAAATCATCAGTGCGAAATATCAATACGGATTACCACTCTACCGACAAGAAAGTATGTTCAACGAGTATGGTATTGAGCTGAGTCGAAAAACCATGTCAGATTGGGTCATTCGGTGTAGTGAGTTGCTTGCCCCATTGGTTGATGAATTAAAAAGTAAACTGCTTAGTCAACCGGTGATACATGCCGATGAAACTCCCTTAAAAGTTATCAAAGCCGATAGGATAAGTAACTACATGTGGGTGTATTGTTGCGGTAGCGATACCGAACGAAACAAGGACATGAAAAATATTGTTTTATATGATTATCACAACTCACGAGCCGCCGCTTGTGTGGTTGATTATCTTGAGGACTATGATGGTTACCTGCAAGTTGATGGCTATGCTGCGTATGGGAAAACAGAGGCCACCTTGGCTGGCTGTATGGCGCATGCTCGTCGAAAATTCATTGACGCTAAAACCGTTCAAGGCAAAAACAAAACTGGCAAAGCTGATGTTGCTTTAAATCTACTGGGTAAACTCTACGGCATTGAAGCCAGCTTGAAAGGCAAAACAGTTGAAGAAAAATATCAAGTGAGGCAAGAAAAATCAAAAGTCATCATCGACAAACTTACAGGTTGGGTTATCGACAATAAAGAGAAAGTACCACCGAAAACCAAACTTGGGGAAGCGATGGCTTATTGGTGTAACCAAGCGCATAAGCTGGCCACCTACTTAAGAGATGGTCCTATAAACATTGATAATAATCGCGGGGAGCGAGCAGTAAAGCCGTTTGTCATAGGTCGGAAGAATTGGTTGTTCTCCAATACCCCACGGGGTGCTAAGGCTAGCGCCATACTCTATAGCATTATTGAAACAGCAAAAGCCAACGGCTTGTTGGTCGACAACTATTTGCAAACCTGTCTAGATGAAATGGCTAACAAGCCAGAAACCCTTTCACACCTGCTTCCTTGGAACTCCCAAGCTCTTCTTGAGCTATGAGTAATAAGTTCTAACTAAAATAATATAGCTGACTTTAAGAAATAGTAACACCTGTAGTAACACCAGTGATGATGATTTGTTTTTAAATTCTTTTATATTAATGCCTTGTGTGTTAATAATGAGTCTGCGAAGGCCCACCATTTTCCTAGGCACATCCACGTTAAGCAATCACTAATCTAATCAATAAGAAATCAAGCCAAGATCTACTTGTGGCTCTAGTTAGGAATTTATTTTTACTGTTTATCCCTGATTAAAGAATTACAGTATATGGGTCTTAAAATCTCTTACATTTATTTTCAATGTTATGACTCATTTCTATCTATTGATGTGCAATTTTTTAAGTGAAACTCTGCCAATGCCTTTGAAAGATAAAGTATCTTTCTCTTTCATTTTATCAAGCTGACAAATATTATTTATACTAGAAGATATCGCGCTATCTATTGAGGTCTTATTTAGGCCACTAATTAAGTATAAATAAACACCTCTCTTTTCTTTGACGTTAGTAAAAGTATAATCATATAAAAGCTCGACCTCTCTATCTGTTCATTGTACTAATAGAACATGGTTTTTTCGACGAATTGAAGGCTGCTTAGGTAATTCATTTCTTTCGTTAATTTTATCCTTAATAGGAGTAATACCTTCTATTATTTTTATTAAAATATTGGCATAAAATTAATTATATTTACGTCAATTATAGTCTTTACCATCAGCTTTTTTTATCGGTATTTTACCTCTAGATATAATCTACTGCCTCTATCTCAATTTTAAAGACGCTATTAGCGTTAATTGTAGGTCTCTACTAAACTAAAATCATGTCGTTGATATAGACGAGATGGTCTCTTATGAACAATCACGAATTTAGACAAATTATTCATTCACTTTTCAATCTTACTAGCACACAAAAACGTGAGTTGCTTGATGCGGTTAAATCTGAGTTAAACCGTACTCAAACTGAAACAATGATTGAAAATATTAAAGGTGAAGTAATTTGTTTTCCACATTGCGGTAACACTGTGACTCATCGATGGGTTAGAACTTCAGACTTACAGTGTTTTAAATGCAAAGAGCCTGAATTCCGTTCAACTTTCAACGCTATAAAGCCGTTTTAAAGGGCATATAATGATAAAGTTAACTTTACTTGTTGAATTAGCAAATGGCGAGCGTCAAACATTTTCTTTGGTCGAATTACAGATATTGACCGCATTAAATGGTGCAATTTATACGGTAGTTAAAGAAGGAACTCAACAAACTCCTCAAGAGTTAGTGTTAAAGCGTAAAGATGATGATTTAAAAGTAGAGGTAGAAGGGGTAACTGTTGCTCAAATTGAAGGATTTTATAGTGAATCGATGAGTGCGACTTTCTCAGCGGATGGTAGTTTTACGCCCGCTGAAGGGATGAGTGTCAGCAGTACGGATAAACCAGTGATCGCTGAAGGCAATGAACCTAGTGTTCGAAAAGCACAAGAGGATAATGATTTTTTAGGACTGTCCCCTTTAACATGGGGCGTTGGCTTATTTGGCGCTAGTGTGATTGTCTCCGTAGCGTTGGATGGTGATGATGAAGATTATCCAAGCTACCAAGTGACATTGGATCCAGTAGCTGGTCCTTTTAAGTCAATTGCGACTGTTACATTGTATGATAAAGATGGTAATGAGCTGGCAAATAAAGAACATGATTTTAGTGATGGACCGGTTGTTTTTACCATTGATAATGGTTATCAAGGACCACTCTTAGCTAAGGTTGTCGATAGCAATGGTAGTGAAGGTGATTATCTGGATGAAACTACCGGGAAACTTGTTAGTTTAGGCGATTCGTCACTGCGTGCAATGGGACACACTAATGGCTTTGGTGATGTCATTATGAGCATTACTCCTTTAACTGAGCTTGCTTCGCGTCAGGCAGGTATTAGTGAAGACAATAAAGTAACAACAGAAAATGTTGCAGTTAACACTGATGTTTCCAAGTTATTCGATGTTGAAGATATATTAGCCCCTGTAACAACTATCTTAGATGCCGATTATGACAGTTCAGATGGCCTTAATGCTGCAGAGCAGTACGGTAATATTTTGGCATTGTTATCAGGAACAGAGAATGCATTAGCAACCTCTAATGGGGGGAGTTCAACATCAACACTGAGTATTGATGTGACCATTAATAAAATAAGAAGCCAGATAGAAAGGCAGGCAGATGGTGAGTTGGCCTTTACGAAGTCTGGATTTGAATTACTGCAGGACGGGTTGGAGGCATTTGAAGCAGGTGTGAATGCTGAAAAGGCTGATTTAGCCGCCGCATTGATTAAACCTCCTGTCATTGATGCGGCGCAGGGCAGTGTTAATAAAGTAGAAAGTGAGGCCGGTGTAGCTGTTCAGGTAGACAATGTAAAGATTGGTGATTCGGTTGTTATCCAATGGGGTAACCAATTTCATATTGTTGAAATTAGTGGTGCTGAGCTGCTAGATGGCGTAGCAACCATTTTAGTCCCCGGCTCAGTTATAAATGCTGGCGGTGAAGGACGTATTGCAGTTACCTCTCATATAAGTGAACAAGTTAGAAGTCCGGCAACTTATATTAATGTAGATACCATTAATGCAGTTTTTGAGTCTGGCTCTCTTGCGACTGATTTATATGAAAACAGTGGTACTCATCAGGTTGTTTATCAAGCAGTCACTAATGATGAGAATGCCAGGTATAGCTTAACAGGTGAAGATGCAAATTTATTTGCCATCAACAGCAGTACGGGAGCGGTGATCTTAACGGCCAATCCGGATAATGAAACCAAAGCTGATTACAGCTTTACCGTGGTGGCGACCGATCTGGCAGGTAACAGCAGTGAGCAAGCGGTCACACTCGATATTACCGATCTTGATGAAGTTGCGCCGACGATTACGACGGCGGCGACAGCAACCGCCATTGATGAAAATAGCGGTGCCGGCCAAGTGGTGTACACGGTCACGTCAACTGACAATGGTGATATTTCCACCGGCGCAACGGCTTACCGCTTAAAAGCGGGAGATGATGCGGCATTCTTTACCATCAATAGCGATACGGGGGTGGTGAGCTTAACGGGCAATCCGGATGATGAAACCAAAGCCGATTACAACTTTACCGTGGTGGCAACTGATACCGCTGGTAACAGCAGCGAGCAAGCGGTCACACTCGATATTACCGATCTTGATGATATCGCGCCGACTATTACCTCTGCGGCAGCAACCGCCCTTGATGAAAATAGCGGCGCCGGTCAAGTGGTGTATACGGTCACGTCAACCGATAGCGATGATGTTTCTACGGGCGCAACGGTTTATAGCTTAAAAACCAGTGATGATGCGGCATTCTTTACCATCAATAGCGATACGGGAGCGGTGACGTTAACGGCCGATCCGGATGATGAAACCAAAGCCGATTACAGCTTTACCGTGGTGGCGACTGATACCGCCAGTAACAGCAGCGAAAAAGCGATCACGTTAGATATTACCGACCTTGATGAAGTTGCGCCGACGATAACTTCGGCGACGATAGCAACCCCCCTTGATGAAAACAGTGGTGCTGGCCAAGTAGTGTACACTGTCATGTCAACCGATAGCGGTGATATTACCACGGGCGCAACGGCGTATAGCTTAAAAGCCGGTGATGATGCGGCATTATTTACCATCAACAGCAGTACCGGGGCAGTAATCTTAACGGCCGACCCGGATAATGAAACCAAAGCAGACTACAGCTTTACCGTGATGGCGACTGATACCGCCGGTAACAGCACTGAGCAAGCGATCACGCTCGATATTACCGATCTTGATGATGCTGCGCCGACGATAACCTCGGCGGCGACAGCAACCACCATTGATGAAAACAGTGGTGCTGGCCAAGTAGTGTACACGGTCACGTCAACCGATAGCGGTGATATTGCCACGGGCGCAACGGCTTACAGCTTGAAAACCGGTAATGATGCGGCCTTATTTACCATCAACAGCAGTACGGGGGAAGTGACGTTAACGGCCAATCCAGATGATGAAACCAAAGCCGATTACAGCTTTACCGTGGTGGCAACTGATACCGCCGGTAACAGCAGTGAACAAGCGATCACGCTCGATATTACTGACCTTGATGAAGTAGCGCCGACGATAACCTCGGCGGCGACAGCAAGCGCCCTTGATGAAAATAGCGGCGCCGGCCAAGTGGTGTACACGGTCACGTCAACCGATAGCGATGATGTTTCTACAGGCACAACGGCTTA
>MAAF01000077.1 GCA_002163005.1 Colwellia psychrerythraea
AAGCCCGGCGAACCTGGTTCTGGTTTCGTATTCAGCTCTGTTGTTGTTGGTGGTAATGTTCCTAAAGAATTCTTCCCGGCAATCGAGAAAGGCTTCAAAGGCATGATGGATACTGGTGTTCTTGCTGGTTTCCCTGTACTTGACGTTGAAATTGAATTATACGATGGTGGTTTCCATGCTGTCGATTCATCTGCTGTTGCATTTGAACTCGCTGCTCGTGGTGCTTTCCGTCAATCAATTCCAAAAGCTGGTGCCCAGTTAATCGAACCTATCATGAAAGTTGATGTGTTTACGCCTGATGATCACGTTGGTGATGTTATTGGTGATTTAAACCGTCGTCGTGGCATGATCGGAGGTCAAGACGCAGGTGTTTCTGGCGTTCGTATTAAAGCTGACGTACCTCTTTCAGAAATGTTCGGTTACATCGGATCATTACGTACAATGACATCAGGCCGTGGTCAATTCTCAATGGAATTCTCTCACTACATGCCTTGTCCTAATAACGTAGCTGAAGAAGTTATCGCTGAAGTTAAAGCGGCTAAAATCGCTAAAGACGCAGCTAGAAAGTAGAAAATAATTAATCTTTAATTGTTTTGATAAAAGCATGCCTCGGCATGCTTTTTTATTTCCTAAAATTTAGTGGCAATAGATATGCCTGTCCTAACAAGCAGACGTAAGCTAAGTGAAGAAGTTATCGCTGAAGTTAAAGCGGCTAAAATCGCTAAAGACGCAGCTAGAAAGTAGAAAATAATTAATCTTTAATTGTTTTGAAAAAGCATGCCTCGGCATGCTTTTTTATTTCCTAAAATTCAGTGGCAATAGATATGCCTGTCCTAACAAGCAGACGTAAGCTAAGTGAAGAAGTCATTGCAGAAGTTAAAGCGGCTAAAATCGCTAAAGACGCAGCTAGAAAGTAGAAAATAATTAATCTTTAATTGTTTTGATAAAAGCATGCCTCGGCATGCTTTTTTATTGCCTAAAGTTCAGTGGCAATAGATATGCCTGTCCTAACAAGCAGACATTACCTGCCTTAAAGATGTGTACGTGAAGAAGTCATTGCAGAAGTTAAAGTTGCGACAAGTGTTAATTAAGCTGTAGGCCATGAGGCCAAAATTTTCGCCAACGCTGCATAGTAACCAAAGGTAGGTAACTGTGCTTATTACGTTTTATTAACCGATGAAGTGGCCAATGCTTAGGTGTTAGATGAATAACAATATTAAGATAGTTAGGAATGTTAAAATACGTAATATGATGATTTGGTTGTAACTGCTGTAATATCGTTAAGCATAAATTAATGTCGCTATCACTAATGTCAGGTAAGTTAATGGATAAACATGATTGTGAATCTAATGTATTTGTTAACACCTCAAGTTGATTTACGATGCAATCAAAACCAAACTCTTGAGATTGGTAAACATCACAAATAATCCAATCAATATCGCTAGCATTCTGCTGCGCTAACCAAGTCATGCCATCAGCACAGGTTATATCAAGATAAACTTGTTCAGGGTTGAAGTATTGAGTAAAAATGTCGATAACATCTTGACTGTGTTCAACAGTGGTTAACATTATATCTGATGATAAATGTTGTAAAAACCGAGTGAGGTTTCCGCCACCTAAGCCTAGTTCAATGATGCGAGTTGGTTTAAAAAAGAGTAGTGGTAAGAGCAGGGCTATCTGATGGGGTAAGGTTAATTGCCAAGGTTTACGTTTGTGCATAACACTTTGCACTACATCACTAAATGCCATCCAACGATAGGAGTCATTTTCACTCACCGTTATTGCATCTTGTTGTTGGCTTAAATACACTAACCCCCCTTGGGCTAAGTGTTTCGCTAACTGCATAAGCCAATTCCTATATATAATGTCGAATAAGCGTAAGGATAGCCAATGAATGTCTGCAGGTCACCAAAAACCGCTTTAGAGCTTGAACAATATTACCAACTACGCTGGAAAATATTACGTCAGCCATGGGGACAAGCCTTAGGTAGTGAACGTGATAGCTTAGAGCAAGAATCCATACATCGTATGATTCTTGATGAAAATGATAAAGTGATCGCTGTTGGGCGACTAGAAAAATCTAGCCAGTTTTCTGGCCAAATTCGTTTTATGGCGGTAAGTGCTGAAGCACAAGGGCAGGGACTCGGTCAGCAAATAATTGAAGCGCTTGAACACCAAGCACAAAAATTGGGTATTACTGAGATTACGTTGAACGCGCGAGAAGATGCTGTTGGGTTTTACCAGAAACTTGGTTATAGCTTACAAGGTTTTTCACATCTATTGTTTGATGAAATTAAACACTTTGTGATGAGTAAAGCCTTAGCTCATGCACACGTTCACCAAGAACAAGCGTCAACAGCACTGCAAGATGTTTGGCATGAGACTATTCCTCTTAGTAAAGCGATGAACATTAAAATTAGTTATTTTGATGGTAAAGAGCTTATTACTCATTGTGATGGGGGTTTTAATAAAAACTTACATAACACTATGTTTGCTGGCAGTATTTACACCTTGGCCACTTTATCAGGCTGGGGCTGGGTGTATTTGCAATTACAGCAATTGCAATTGAAAGGCGATATTGTTTTAGCTAAAGCGAATATCAAATATCATGCACCGATAACCGGAATTGGTTGTGCAAAAGTTTTCGCTGAATCAGTTTCGGGTGACTTTACTCGATTAACTCTAGGGAAAAATGCGCGTATTAATTTAACCGTGCATCTTTATAGTGGTGAAGATATTGCGGCTACCTTTACCGGTAGTTATGCGGTGTTAGCCCCTAAACCTTAATTTAAGCCCGAACATTAAAAGTGAGATAATAATGAGAAAATATAATCTGTTAGTCGTTGCAGTAATATTTGGGCTAACGTCTGGATTGTTAAGTTTTTCCTGCTCTGCCGCGAGTGATGAGCAAAGTATAGATAAGGTATTAAATAGCTTTCACCAAGCCGCTGCTGATGCCCAGGAAAAGCCTTATTTTGACCTACTTAGCCAAGATGCTATTTTTCTTGGAACTGATGCTAGCGAACGCTGGAGCAAAGAAGAATTTAAGGCTTTTGTGGTGCCATATTTTTCAAAAGGCAAAGGCTGGCTCTATACTCCCACTGAGCGAAATATCAGCTTAGTTAAACAAGGGCAGGTAGCTTTTTTTGATGAGTTATTATTTAGCGAAAGTTATGGTATTTGTCGAGGTTCAGGGGGGTTAATAAAAACCGAACAAGGTTGGAAAATATCCCAGTATAATTTATCAATCCCTATGCCTAATGGTTTAGCTAAAGCCCTTGTTAAACAGATCCAAATGTTTGAGCAGAATCAGTAACATCACAAATATAAAATGAGTATAAACGAGTAACGCAATGACTAATAAAGTAGTGAAGAATAATGAAATCTCCTCTGTAGGCATCATTGGCTGTGGTTGGTTGGGTAGTGCATTAGCCTATCAGCTGAAAAAACAGGGCGTAGCAGTACTCGCGACGCGCAGCAATAGTGACAATGCCGAACAGCTGAAAAGCCAAGGTATCGAAGCTGAAGTATTATCCTTACCAGCAGAGCAAGCGCTGGTAAATACGCATGCCATTTTTAAGCAGCAATGTTTAGTTATCGCTATTACGCCACAATTTAGACAAGGTCGTGTTGATTATGCGGATAAAATACAACAGCTAGTTGAATCAGCTAAAGAGGGTAACTGTGTTGAACAGATTGTTTTACTGAGCAGCAGTGCGATATATAATGGCTTATCAGGGCAAGTAAAGGAAGACAGCACTTTAGATATGTCGGCTGATAAAGTCTCGGTATTAAATCAAGCTGAGCAAGCGGTATTAAACTTTAATAGCCATTGCTCCAATGAGTCTCGCTTAAATGCGTTAAATGATGACGTAGGCAATAAGAAAGCTTATGTGCTCAGGTTATCTGGCTTAGTTGGACCCAAGCGTCATCCGGGCAAGTTTTTGCTAAATGGTCGACTGCTCAAAAGCCCTCAAGCAATTGTTAACTTAATTCATCAGCAAGATGCCGTTGGTCTCATTCAGGCATTATTACAAAGTGCTATCTGCGGTGGTATTTTTAATGGTGTTAGTTCAACACAGGTAACTAAAAAGCAATATTACCAAGCGGCAGCAAGTGCTTTACAATTGCCATCGCCGACGTTTGATGAGAGCGAGCTATCGGCAGAGAGTGATCCCAAGGTAGTCTCGAGCGAAAAAACTCAGGCAGAGTTAGCTTATGCATTTGTTTATGATGATTTACTCACATGGCTTGAACAAGGTGAGTAGTCCATTTTCCTATATCCAAGTGACTTTTGTTTTAAATGACTATTTTAAATGACTCTTTTAAGTGATTCTTATACAGGCCATCAGCGCTTTTGATATACTAGCGCCGATATTTATTGAAGAGCCAACTTTTGAATTTATTCCCGAAAAAATTTATAATTCGTCATCAAGCTAAACTATTGTTTATTGCCGTATGGGGCCATGTCACTATTTTGGACCTTTGTTCTGTGACTTATTCGGGACCAATGTTTTTTTGGCAAAAAAGTTTACAACCCAGCACACTATTTATTCATCTAACGGTAGCTTCTTTGACTTTAGCTTTCTATTTTTTACTCATCAATGTTAGCGCTCGTTTTCGAGCAAATAAAACCACTAAAATACTAAATTCTACTAAGGACTCTTCAAACTAATGCGTGTTGTACTTGCGCCTATGGAAGGCGTACTGGATTACAGAATGCGTGACTTACTTACGCAAGTTGGTAGTTATGACCTCTGCGTCACTGAGTTTATTCGTGTGGTTGACCAAGTTCTTCCAGATCGTGTTTTTCATCGTTACTGCCCGGAGTTAATTGATGCTGACGTTTACGGTAGCCGTACTAAAGCGGGCACACCTGTTCGTGTACAGTTATTGGGACAATACCCTAGCTATATGGCTGAAAATGCCGCTAAAGTTATTGAGCTTGGTTCAAGTGGTATCGACATAAATTTTGGTTGCCCCTCTAAAACGGTTAATAAAAGTCGTGGTGGTGCTATTTTATTAAAAGATCCTGAAAACCTTTATCAAATAATAAAAGCTGTTAAAGACGCCGTGCCAGCAGATACCATTGTTAGTGCTAAAATTCGTTTAGGGTATGAAGATAAAAGTCTTGCCATTGAAAATGCCCAAGCAGTTGAAGCGGCAGGCGCGAACGAACTTACCGTGCATGCTCGTACTAAATTAGAAGGTTATAAACCCCCAGCGCATTGGCACTGGATAGGTAAAATTAAACAAAAAACCTCTATTCCAATTATTGCCAATGGTGATATTTGGAATTTAGAGGATGCAAAGACATGTCGAGCAGCCTCTGGCTGTAAAGATCTTATGGTTGGCCGTGGTGCGTTAATTATTCCAAATTTAGGGCAGGTCATTAAACAAGAAAGCAATATTATGCCGTGGTTAGATGTACTGGCTTTATTATCAGCTTATACCGAATTTGAAACTCATGGTGATAAGAGCAAGTATTACTGTAATCGCATCAAGCAGTGGCTGAAATATTTAAAGAGTCATTATCTGGAAGCAGATGTACTGTTTGACGAAGTAAGAAGGTTAAAAACAGCAGAAGGTATTAGAGCAGCATTGTAGTTATTAAATATAAGCAATCACTCGCGTTTATCACTTATAACGGTATCAAGGTTAGTCCATCCCTTCCTGTTATTTAGCGCAATAAAAAAGGTAGTCAATTAGCTACCTTTTTTAGTTTCTCAATTCTACTGCTCAATAACCTAATTGTTGATTGAACATCTTAAAAGCTAGGTAATAAACCTTCTGGCATATATTGATTCAGCTCACCATCAGAAATGATCTCTGATGCTTCAACAATATCAGGTGCAAAGTATCTGTCTTTATCGTAGAAAGAAACTGTTTCACGTAGCTTAGCTTTTGCTTTTTCAATAAGAGGCGATCCCTTAAGTGGGGCTCTAAAGTCTAAACCTTGCACTGCGGCTAAATACTCAACGGCAAGAACACCATTAGTGTTTTCGCTCATGTCTGCTAAACGACGACCAGCAAAACATGCCATAGATACGTGATCTTCTTGGTTAGCAGAAGTTGGTAAACTATCAACTGAAGCTGGATGAGCTAGTGACTTATTCTCTGAGGCTAATGCCGCAGAAGTAACTTGCGCGATCATAAAGCCAGAGTTAACACCGCCGTTATCGACTAAAAATGGTGGTAATTTACTTAAACTTGAGTCAATTAATAACGCCATGCGACGCTCAGATAATGAACCAATCTCAGCAATAGCCAAGGCTAAATTATCAGCGGCCATAGCAACAGGCTCAGCATGGAAGTTACCGGCAGAGATAAAGTCACCTTCGTTAGCGAAAACTAACGGGTTATCTGTTACGCCATTCGCTTCCACGTGCAATACTTCTGCCGCTTGACGAATTTGTGTTAAACAAGCGCCCATTACTTGTGGCTGACAACGAAGTGAATAAGGGTCTTGCACTTTTTCACAATCAACGTGTGCTTCAGCTATTTCTGAGCTGTCAGTTAATACTTCACGATAAGCACGTGCCGCATCAATTTGACCTTTTTGACCACGTACAAAATGTACGCGATGATCAAATGGTGCACGAGAGCCCATAGCGGCTTCTACAGAAATCGAACCGATTACCGTGCCTGCAGCGTATAAATCTTCAGCATGAAATAAACCTTCTAAAGAAAAAGCCGTTGACGCTTGCGTACCGTTTAATAAAGCTAAACCTTCTTTTGCTGCTAGCGTTACTGGCTCAAGTCCTGCAATCTTTAAACCTTCAGATGCTGGAATTACTTGATCTTGGTAAGACATTTCGCCTTCACCTAATAAAGGTAAAACCATGTGGGACAACGGTGCTAAATCACCTGAAGCACCGACAGAACCTTTTTTTGGTATACACGGGTATACTTCAGCATTTAATAAGGTAATTAATGCTTGAATAACTTGTAAACGAATACCTGAAAAACCACGTGAAAGTGAGTTTATTTTAAGTACCATCATCAAACGCACAGTCGAATCTTCCATGTACTCACCAAAACCTGCTGAGTGAGAAAGTACGATGGAGCGTTGAAGTAATTCTAACTCTTCAGTTTTGATACGTGTACTGGCTAATAAGCCAAAACCTGTGTTGATACCGTAAACAACGCGATTATCTTTAATCACTTGCTGTACTGCGTCAGCACTTTTGTTAATCTCAGAAAAAGCACTTTCATCTAAGCTGTATATAATACCGTCAAAACGGTTTACGTCGCGTAATTGAGCTAGCGTTAACTGCCCTGGGATAATCTTTAATTCTGTAATGTGGTTCATAATTTTTTCTCAATATAATAGATCTTTATTCACCTAATTCTTGAACTCGTCATTCCCGAGTTGTCTGATCGGGAATCCACAAGGTTATAAACTAGATCCCCGATCAGATACTTCGAGGATGACAGTTATAAAGGCTAGGTAATATGGATAAATGTAGCTGTTATTTTCCGTTGGCACCATCAATCATAGGCAAGTCGAGCCCCTGTTTCTTGGCACAATCTACTGCGATATCGTAACCAGCGTCAGCATGGCGCATAACACCTGTTGCAGGATCATTCCATAATACACGACCAATACGTTTAGCTGCATCATCAGTGCCGTCTGCAACAATAACCACACCAGAGTGTTGGCTAAAGCCCATTCCAACGCCACCACCGTGGTGTATGCTAACCCATGTGGCGCCACCCGAAGTTGATAATAAAGCGTTAAGTAATGGCCAATCTGATACGGCATCAGAGCCATCTAACATGCTTTCAGTTTCACGGTTTGGTGAAGCAACTGAGCCTGAATCTAAATGATCACGACCGATAACTACTGGCGCAGAAAGCTCACCCGTTTTAACCATTTCGTTAAATGCCAACGCTAAACGTGCTCTGTCTTTCAAACCAACCCAACAAATACGTGCAGGTAAACCTTGGAAAGCAATACGTTCACGTGCCATATCTAACCAATTATGTAGCTGTGGATTATCTGGAATAAGCTCTTTTACTTTGGCATCTGTTTTGTAGATATCTTCTGGATCGCCAGATAGGGCAACCCAGCGGAACGGGCCAATACCTTCACAGAATAATGGTCGAACATAAGCAGGTACAAAACCAGGGAAATCAAAGGCATTCTTAACACCTTCTTCAAAGGCCATTTGGCGAATGTTATTACCGTAGTCGGTAGTCGCAGAGCCTGCCGCTTGTAAATCAAGCATGGCTTGTACTTGTACTGCCATTGATTGCTTAGCGGCTTTAACCACAGCAGCTTCATCTTTTAAACGCATTTCAGCAGCGTGTGCCATGGTCCAGCCTTGTGGCAAGTAACCATTTAATGGATCATGTGCAGACGTTTGGTCAGTGACCACATCTGGAGTAATGCCGCGTTTTACTAGCTCAGGAAATACGTCAGCAGCATTACCTAAAAGGCCTACCGAAATCGCTTCTCCTTTTTTATTTGCTTCAAAGATGATGGCTAATGCTTCGTCTAACGTTTTTGCTTTTTTGTCAACATAACGGGTATTGATACGGAAATCGATACGTGTCTCATCACATTCAACCACTAATGCTGAGAAACCAGCCATGGTTGCCGCTAGTGGTTGAGCACCACCCATGCCGCCTAAACCACCGGTAAGTACCCATTTTCCTTTAGCACTGCCACCAAAGTGTTGGTTTGCCATGGCAACAAATGTTTCGTAAGTGCCTTGAACAATACCTTGTGAGCCAATGTAAATCCAAGAGCCTGCAGTCATTTGGCCGTACATCATCAGGCCTTTTTTATCTAACTCGTTAAAATGCTCCCAATTAGCCCAGCTAGGTACTAGATTTGAGTTAGCAATTAATACGCGCGGTGCGTTTTCGTGAGTTTTGAACACGCCAACAGGTTTACCTGATTGCACCATTAAGGTTTCATCATTTTCAAGGCGGTTTAACACTTCAATAATTTTGTCGTAACATTCCCAGTTACGTGCTGCACGGCCTATGCCGCCATATACCACTAACGATTGTGGATGTTCAGCAACTTCAGGATCTAAGTTGTTCATTAACATACGTTTAGCTGCTTCAGTTAACCAACTTTTTGCGGTTATTTCAGTACCGCGGTCAGCGCGAATTACGCGTGAAGTATCTAAGCGTGGGTCTATGTTAGTTGTCATCGTTTTTCCTCATGGTACAAATACTCAGTATTTAAAGACGTATCAGTTCAATAAAAAAGAGTATGTAAACTATAGTTGTAAAAATAATATTCGCGGTATTACTTACTCGATAATACAAATATCAAGTAAGCAAACATGCTTAAAATTTAAGGTGGCTGCCTAAACGGTACTTATCACCAGGTGATGTCAAAATAGCGACACTAACGACACCTTGTTTCGACCAAGTACGGCGTTTAACTTGTAAACAAGGTGTAGTTGGTTGTATGTCTAATTGTTGGCAAATTTCGTCACTTGCGAGAATCGCTTCTATTTCGTGGGTTGCTTCAGTTAAGGGCGCAACCGATGAAAGATATTCATGTGGGGTGATTATCGTAAAATTTTGCAGTAAATAATCAGGAACTAAACTGATATTGACAAAACGTTGTTCTAATTGAATCGCATCATCATTTTCATAATGTAATATCTCAGAATAAAAAACATCTTCGTTATTTTTTAAGTTAAGTAAAATGGCTATCTCGTCAGTAACGGCAATAGATCTTAATACTAATTGCTTGGCTTTATGTTGATGACCACGATCACTAATCTCATCACTAATGTTGCGAATTTCTAGCAGTGATGATTGTGACTTAAACGTGGCGACAAAAGTTCCTGCACCTTGAGAGCGTACTAAAATACCCTGCTCAGTTAACTCTTGTAGGGCACGTCTTGCCGTCATGCGGCTTACGTCAAATTGCTGAGTGAGTTCGTTTTCAGAAGGCACTTTTGCATTTTGTGGCCACTCACCTGACTCAATATGTTCACAAATATATTGTTTGATAATAGTATACTTAGCAGGCTTATCTTTTTTTGTTGAGCTGTTACTAGCATTGATAGTCATGATTGGTTTTGGCTTTGTTTGAACTTATTTATACGATCTCACATATTTAATGAAAAGGCAAGAGTTGTATATACAAGTTGCGATCGAGGTAATTACAAGGTAGAATTTTATATCAGGTGAGTTTCTTTGTTAGTCTCCTTTATATCTGAGGCTAGCTGGTTATTTTTTCTTTCGTATAATCCATCACTTTCTCCATAAGGTCGCGATATGACACTCTTTAAGCACTGGCAAACCCTTTATATCAATGTAAACCTAGCAACTATGACTGATGGCAGTGAAAGTTATGGTGAAATAACTCAAGCAGCATTAGCAATCAGTAAGGGTAAAATTGCTTGGCTAGGTAAAGAAAGCGACTTGCCCAAGCACTTTTCAGTAAAAGCTGATGATGTTGAAGTTATTGATGGCAAAGGGCAATGGATAACCCCTGGTTTAATCGATTGTCATACGCATTTGGTCTATGGCGGTAACCGTGCTAATGAATTTGAAATGCGCTTACAAGGTAAAAGCTATCAAGAAATTGCTAATGCTGGCGGCGGTATCGTCTCAACAGTTACAGCGACGCGAAAAGCAAGCGAGCAAGAATTGCTTGCCAGCGCTTTACCGCGTTTAACCGCCTTACATCAGCAAGGTGTTACTACGGTTGAAATTAAGTCAGGTTATGGTTTAGATACGTTAAACGAAATCAAAATGCTAAAAGTAGCGGGCTTATTAGCAGATGAACTGCCTGTTACGATTAAACGTACTTTTCTTGGTGCTCATGCTTTACCGATAGAATACAAGGATAACGCTGAAGGTTACCTTGATATTGTTTGCGCAGAAATGTTGCCACAAGTTGTTAGTGAAAACTTAGCTGATGCCGTTGACGTATTTTGTGAAGGAATAGGTTTTAGCCTTGAACAAACTAAACGCGTTTTTGATGCGGCACAATCATATAACTTACCTATAAAAGTACATGCAGAGCAATTATCTAACTTAGGTGCTTCGGAATTGGCGGCCAACTATAATGCTTTGTCTTCTGATCATATTGAGTTTCTAGATGAAGCGGGTATTAAAGCGATGAAAAAATCGGGCATGACGGCAGTATTATTACCGGGTGCTTTTTACTTCCTTCGTGAAACTCAATTACCACCAATAGAACTACTTCGTAAACATCAAGTACCTATGGCAGTAGCCACGGATGCAAATCCTGGTACTTCACCTATTCATAATATTCACTTAATGCTTAATATGGCCTGTACCTTGTTTAGATTAACACCGTCTGAGGCATTGGCAGGTATCACCTGTTATGGCGCTAAGGCCTTAGGATTAAGTGAAAGCAAAGGGCAGTTGGCTGTTGGATATGATGCTGATATTGCTTTATGGGATATTAATCAACCGGCAGAGCTTTGTTATCAATTTGGTGTAAATCCATTGCGCCGTTTAGTTCAAAATGGACAGCAAGTGTTGATGAATGAGAGTGCGTAAGAGCGCCAAGTAATGAGTATTGCAATGCAGTACTTATGACGAAATCAGATTAATAATCACATTGGTTTGAGCATGACTTTTTTTCGCTGAGTTTGCGAACAAATATGCGTAAAAAGTGCGCGACCCTTGAATTACATCAAGATATATGATGTTTAGGAAATATTAGCAAGCATTAATACAACGATTTTCCACCAAGACAAAACTGGTATACACTGCACGCTCAAGTAAAATTTGATAGGAGTAGATGGTGAGCCATCCTTTTCTTTTGCGCTCTGCGCTTTTACATTATTGTGTCTATATTTCTTCATTGTTTTTTATCTCGTTGGCCGCTTGGTCGGTGGAAGCTTGTTCAAAAGAAAATGCAACTTGTGTCCAAATACACGTTAAGAATGTAAATAACAACCCTTTGGAAAATATGGTGGTGTATATTGAGCCGTTAATGGGTCAAGTTTTACCACAACAGAGTAAAACGGTTGAAATTAGTCAGCATAGTAAATCCTTTATTCCCTATATAAGCGTTAGTCAAAGTACCGCTAAGGTCAACTTTGTAAATAATGATGATATTACTCATCATATCTACTCAGCCGATAGTGAAAACAAATTCTCTTTTAAAATTCGCGCAGGTAAAACTGATTCCACAGCGCAATTCGATCATGCTGCGGAAATTGCCATGGGCTGTAATATTCACGATTGGATGAGTGGTTACCTTTTAGTTGTTGATACGCCATATTTTGCTAAAACGGATGAACAAGGGTTGGCTAGTTTTACCCTGAAAGCATTAGGAAAGTATCGAATTGTGGTATGGCACCCTCAAATGCGATCAGAAAATAATCGTATGATTATAGAAAAGGACCTTTCAATGGGTGACATCATCACTTTTACCTTACAGAAAAATATGGATGATATTCCTGTCCAAAAAAGTGATGATGATTTTGATTTTCTTTCAGATTATTAGTTATAAAAAATATAAGAAGTTAATGAATGAAGAGTTTACAAAATAAAATATTTTTATTATTTGTCATATTGTTATTAATGGTTCAAGCCATTGCTTTTTGGACCTTATATAGCGAGAACAAAAATCAAGAAGCGGCAGAAATTAATAACCGTTTAACGACAGCAAAAACCATTTTTACAGAGTTATTTGATCGCAGGCTGACTTATTTATCCACTTTTGCTGAAACGGTAGCGAAAGATTATGGCTTAAAAGAAGTCTTTAATGAGGATACTCGCAGTTTATTATTTGCGTTAAATAATCATAGAAAACGCATTGATGCAGACTTGGCCATGACAATCTCTTCAGAAGGGATTATCAATGGACAATTACAGCGATATTTCGTTAACGGCAAGGATAAAATTCGACAGGGTACTGAACGAAATAGTGCTTTTCGTTTTATCGAATGGCTTGAAACTGGTCAAGCAGCGCATTTATATATGATTGATGATGCACTTTATCAAATGAGTTTATCGCCAGTTACTGTGGGTGCTAAAACGTTAGGGTGGATCGCTTTTGGTTTTGAAATAGATGAGCGATTAGCGGATGAATTTAAAAATATTACCGGTTTAAATACCGATTTTATTATCAAAAATGAAGGTAGATGGCAGTTAATTTCAATTGCTAAGAGTAATGAAAGTTACGATAAGTTACTTGAGTTGGCCGTGCAGGTTATTGAAAATAAAACCCCCGATCAATATATCGCTACTCATTCATTAATTACCGAATTTGATGATCAAGAATTCGGTGTTGCCATGCATGGCTTACGGGCTAACTTTGTTGCTTTGTTGCAAGAACAGTGGTGGAAATTTCTATTCCTAGCAGCGTTAACATTATTGTTGTCACTTACTAGCGCTTATTTTATTGCCGGCTCTATTAGTAACCCTATTAAACGCTTGGTTGCTCAAGCTAAAGTAATCGCCAGCGGAGATTATCAGCAAAAGATCACGCTTAAAGATAACAATGAAATAGGACAACTTGCGGACGAATTTAATCAAATGCAAGCCGCAGTATTACAGCGTGAAGAAGCTATCACTCATAGTGCAGAACATGATCCATTAACAGATTTACCCAACCGAAACAAACTCAATAAAACACTAAAGAAACTCATAGAGCAGCAGCAAAACTTTCTAGTTTTACATTTAAATCTTAGTCGTTTGAAAGATGTTAACGATACATTGGGTCATGATGTAGGTGATGAAGTTATTAAAGAACTTGCAAGTCGTTTACATCATCTTTGTCAAATGAATAGTTTTAAAGCGTTGGCACATCTAGGAGCAGACGAATTTATTTTATTGGTAGAATATTTGAAGGTAGATGAAGCTATTTATCAACTAAGAGCTGAGCTTGAACCAATATTTGATTATCAGGGCATTAGCTTACAGCTGCAAGTTAGGATTGGTGTTGCAGCGTATCCTGAGCATGCTGTTGATGATAAATCATTATTACAAATGGCAGATACGGCGCTAAATAGTACGAGAGAGAAGGGTAAGTTAGTACAAATTTATCATCCTGATCTTGATGTGAATACGGTTGAACGTTTAAGTTTGATTAACGATTTAAAACAAGCTATTCCAGCTGGAGAATTGGAATTACACTTTCAACCTAAAATGTGTTTAAAAACTAAAATGGTAACGCATGCCGAAGCATTAGTTCGTTGGCAGCACCCTACATTAGGCATGGTACCTCCAGATAATTTTATTCATATTGCAGAGCAAACAGGTCAAATTAAGGCGTTAACGCGTTGGGTATTTGTTACCGCATTGGCTCAATATAATGCTTGGCAAGAACAGGGCATTGATTTGAATATAGCGATAAATATTTCTGCAGAAAATTTAAAAGAGAACGATTTTCATCACTTTATCTGTCAGTCAATTATGACGGCGAAGGTACCTGCAGAAAAAATTACGCTGGAGGTGACTGAAAGCTCGGTAGTGGAAGACCCTAAGGCGGCAATTAAATTATTGGCAGAATTTAAAGATTACGGTATGAAAATATCTATCGATGATTACGGCACGGGTTATTCATCATTAGCACAATTGAAACAATTGCCCGTACATGAATTAAAAATAGATAAATCATTTATTCAACATCTTGAACATGATGAAGATGATCAAATTATAGTGCGCTCCACTATTGAACTCGCTCATAATATGGGACTGCATGTGGTTGCCGAGGGAATAGAAGATGAATTTGCGTTAAATTGGTTAGCCGCTCATGGCTGTGAACTTGCGCAGGGTTATTATATCAGCAAACCAAAATCGGCAGTTGAGCTGACTCCATGGCTGTTAGCACTGTTAAGTATTCAAGAAGTTAAGGAAAAGGTGTGATTAAAACAGGCATAACGCTTTGCCAGTTTTTGGTTTTGTTGTTTTATTTTCCCTTACACATGGCGCTAGCGGCTGAATATACTGCTCATGGTATTGTAGATTTTAGAGTTAGCCAAATTGACTCTTTAGATAAAGGTTATCTCACTAGCGGACAAGGTAAGCTTGGATTAGGTGATGGTCTACATTTTTCAGTGGCGCAAATTGGCGCAGATTTATCGATATCTTGGGAAAATGGTCTTAGTGCCCATGGCGTAGTTAATGCTTATCCTAAAGCTACCAGTGATGGAGAAAGCACTGTTTTAGGGGTTACTGAAGCCTATCTAAAATATCGCTCATTACCCACTAGTTCTGGTTATCGCTTTCAAACTAAAGTGGGTATCTTCTATCCAGAAATATCCCTTGAAAATAATGCCTATGCCTGGGCAAGTAAAGACACCTTAGATTCATCAACAATAAATACCTGGCTTGGCGAAGAAATTCGAGTATTAGGCTCTGAGTTTAAAGTGACTCGTTTAGGGCGAATGAACAATAATAAGTATGATTTATCTCTTTCAGCGACAGCCTTTATCAATAATGATCCCGCCGGGGCTTTATTGGCTTGGCATGGCTGGACAATAAGTAACAGACAAACCCTTTGGACAGAGCAACGTGCTTTTCCATGGTTTCCAGCTCGTGCTGACGGGCAGGCATTAGCAGGACAAGCAGATAAATCTGATCCTTTTTTCGAATTAGACCACCGTGTAGGATTCCACGCACGAGGAGAATGGAAATTAAGAGGAAAGGGTGAAATATCTGCGGGTTACTATGATAACAGAGCAACACCCTATAAAGTTATTGATGGTCAGTATGGCTGGCGGACACGCTTTTATCACGTAGGCGCACGTTGGCGTTTTAGTAAAAACTTATCATTAACAGCACAGTATTTATCAGGTGATACCTTGATGCAAAGCGAAAGTCAGGTGGATGTAGTCAACAATGACTATGCCAGTGCTTTTGTCGCGCTACATTATAATTGGCAAGCCGTCGTTGCTAATAAAAAGCATAAAAGTACTTTGAGAATTGAAGATTTTTCGGTGACAGATAATGATGATACTTGGGGCGATAATAATAATGAACAGGGTCAAGCTCTGACATTAAATCATAGTTATCGTTTGAGTAAACCATGGTTTTTATCAGCGGAGTTTACCCTTATTGATAGCCACAGGCCTGCTCGATATTATACTGCGCAGCCCGTTGACTTAATCGAAAGGCAATGGCAGTTAGCTGCCCGTTATTTTTTCTAAGTGTAGATGGGTATCCGACACATTTAAACGGTCTAAATATCCAATAACATCGTTGCTTTTAATTCCAATAGCCACTATTGCTCAATCAAATGCCTTGTTCTTGAAAATTTACTCTCATTGCTTATGTGGCAATGAAGTTGAACCTTTAATTAATTTATTTGGTAATACCGTTTAAATGGGCAATATGGCTTTTGGCTTTTGTTGGGTAATTAGAAAATATACCATCGACACCTAAATGTTTCATTGCATTGATATCTTCTAATTCATCGACCGTATATACAAATACTTTTAAGCCTCGTTTGTGAGCATCAGCGACAAAATGCTCACTAATAAAATCGACATCAAGGTGAACCGAATAAGCATTGAGTTGTTCGGCAAATTTTGCATAGTCTAACGGGTAACATGCGGTAAGAGCGCCGATAGCAAAATCACTTCGCTGTTGGTGAATGGCATGTAATAACCTGTGATTAAAAGATGAAAATAAAACATCGTTACTCAATAGTGCCGTGGTATTTATAGCGTCATCGATACAGGAAAATAATAGTGTTAAGTTTTTCACGGCTTTTAATTCAATATTGATAGTGCATTTTCCGGCTATTAGCTTTAATACTTCATCTAAGGTCGGAATAACTTCACCGCTACCAGCATCTAAACTGCGTAAATACTGATAATCATAGTTAAAAATTTGCCCATGACCTGATGTGGTTCTATGTAACCACCGGTCATGAATAACAAATAATTTACCGTCAACTTCATGAATATCTATTTCAATACCATCTACTTCAGCAGCTAATGCTGTACGAATGGAGCGTAGGGTGTTTTCTGGTTCCACTCCGCTAGCGCCTCGGTGTGCAAAAATTAACATAGTGATTTAAATATGATTAATACATTAGTGTTGGTTTTAAGTATAATACCGAGTAACGAGAATGTACTAAAACTAAATGAGCAGCGACTAAATTGACCACCACGACTCCCCCAAAACGTTTAAATAAATACATTAGTGACTCTGGCTTCTGTTCGCGCCGTAGTGCCGATAAAATGATAGAAGCCAACCGTGTAACTATCAATGATAAAGTGCCAGAGCTTGGTACTAAGGTGTTAGCGGGTGATGTAGTTAAAGTAGACGGGTATGATATTGCGCCAATTAGTGATGACAAGTCAGATCGTATCTATATTGCCTATAACAAACCTATTGGTATCACCTGTACCACTGAAAAACATGTGCGTGGTAATATCATTGATGCGATTGGTCATAAAAAACGTATATTTCCAATTGGTCGCTTAGATAAACCATCAGAAGGTTTGATATTCCTCACCAGTGATGGCGATATTGTTAATAAAATTTTACGCGCGGAAAATGCGCACGACAAAGAATATATTGTTACCGTTGATAAACCTATTAGTGAACGCTTCATCGAGAGAATGTCTCGTGGCGTACCTATTTTAGGGACCATTACCAAACCTTGTATCGTGCAAGTTAAAAGCCGTTTTGAGTTTACTATTATCCTTACGCAAGGTCTTAATCGTCAAATTCGTCGTATGTGTGAATATCTCGATTATGAGGTTTTAAAATTAAAACGCTCACGTATTATGAAAGTTGAGTTGGGGAATTTAACACCCGGACAATGGCGAGAATTAACGGCAAGTGAAATGGCCGAAATTAACCAAGCGGTTCAAGGCTCGAGTAAAACGGCTATTAATACAGCTCAACCTAAACAGACGGCTTCAAACATGAGTGAGCTTGAAGAGCTATCAGCCTCGTTAAACAATGCAGATAATAAAAGCGAATCGAAAACTAAGCAGAGTACACCTGCAAAAACACCTGCTAGTAAACAGGAAGGTGCAAAAGATGTTTGGCCTTATAACAGCCATAAAACGAAAGACTAAATCAACGCTTCTTACTAATTATTGCAAGGAACTTACATAGCGTGACTATGTAAGTTTTTTTTTGCACTGTAATTAAAAAGTATTTAATACCATTCCGGATAAAGGAATTATCACTACGTGAGTACTTGCTTATACGGAACGGTATAACGTTCAGTAACTATTTATTAGTCCTTGTTGATACCTACTAGGGCACCTGAAAGCTCGGTTATTACTTGGCTATCTTCTATGGTTGAAGGTATTTCAATTTCTTGGCCATCAATCATTTGTCTAAGAGTTTTACGTAAAATTTTGCCAGAACGAGTTTTTGGCAATCTATCAATGATAAGTAGTTTTTTCAATGATGCTATTGCACCAATATCATTACGAATGCTTTGTTTTAATTCGCTAATGAGATCTTCATCACTGGTGGTAATACCATTTTTTATCACGACTAGCCCAAGAGGTACTTGCCCTTTTAATGCATCGTGAATGCCGACAACAGCACATTCTGCTACCGCGGGATGACCGGATAAAACTTCTTCCATTTCACCTGTTGATAAACGATGCCCAGCAACATTGATAACATCATCAATGCGACCCATGATGAAAAGATAACCTTCTTCATCAATATAACCACCGTCTCCTGACGTATAATAGCCAGGATGATTTGACAAATATCCTGATACTAAACGCTCTGAATCACGATATATAGTGGCTAAACAGCCAGGAGGAAGTGGTAGCTTTATTGCGACACTACCTTGTTGTCCTGCAGGGACTTGCTGACCATCGCCATCAAGAATTTGTACATCAAAGCCTGCAATTGGAAAACCAGCAGAGCCAGCTTTTGTTGGGACTAAATTGCCTGAGCCATCATCTAATGGCGTGCTGGCAATTGCCCAGCCAGTTTCCGTTTGCCACCAATGATCGATTACTGGTAATTGTGTTTTCTCTTTAAGCCAATGATAAGTTGCCGGGTCTAAGCGTTCGCCTGCTAGGAACAAACGTTTCAATGATGAGAGATCGTAATCTTTTAGTAAGTCCCCTTCAGGATCTTCTTTTCCGATAGCACGAAAAGCGGTAGGCGCTGAAAATAAAGCATTAACTTTGTATTCAGCACATACACGCCAAAAAGCACCTGCATCAGGGGTTCTAATCGGCTTTCCTTCATAAACTATAGTGGTGCAACCGGCCATTAAAGTGCCATAAATAATGTAAGAATGACCAACAACCCAACCAACGTCTGAGGCAGCCCAGAAGGTATCTCCTTTCTGCATGCCATAGATGTTTTTCATGCTATAAAGCATTGCGACAGCATGACCGCCATTATCTCTTACTACACCTTTTGGTTTGCCAGTGGTACCTGATGTATACAAAATATAGAGTGGGTCAGTGCTTTTAACTGGGACGGGAGGAATTTCAACAGCAACGTCCATTTGTTCCTGCCAGTCAAGATCTCTGTTTGGTACCAGCTGTGCTTGAACTTCTTCTCTTCGGTAAATGATACAATGTTTTGGTTTATGCGTAGCTATTTCGATAGCTTGATCAATTAATGGCTTATAAGGAATAACTTTTGCTATTTCAACACCGCAGCTGGCGCCTACAATAACTTTTGGCTCAGCATCATTGATACGTACTGCAAGTTCATTGGCAGCAAAACCACCAAAAACGACTGAATGAATTGCACCTAGTCGAGCACATGCCAGCATTGCTATAGCGGCTTGTGGGATCATTGGCATATAAATTAATACACGATCGCCTTTAGTAACATCCTGTGACCTGAGTACATCAGCAAATTTTGCCACTAGACTGGTCAGTTCAAGATAACTAAATTTTTGTTTCTGTCCGGTAACTGGCGAGTCATATATCAGCGCAGTTTGAGCACCACGGCCTTGTTCAACATGATAATCTAACGCAAGATAACAAGAGTTCAATTCGCCATCGGCAAACCAATCATGCCAAGAATCAGTGTTTGTCGACAATATCGTTTGAGGTTTTTTGTACCAAGCAACTAGCTCAGACTGCTCTTTCCAGTAACTCTCGGGTGAATTGATTGCTAATTCTTGTTGTTCAATGTGTTTCATTATATTGGCCTTGTAGATAACTCGGATATACATACATTAAAACTGTCGACAAAATTAACCTATTAGACCTTAGGCTAATACCTAAGCAGATACTATGTAGTACACTACTTACTAGTTATTGTTATTAAGTTGTTATTTATCGTTTATCGATTAAAATAAACTCTAATGCGTTTGTTTTGTTTTTAGTGAAAAAGTTTTAAATACTTTAAAAATAAAATTAGGCTAATGACTTATTATCGTATTTTAGATGCGTGTGTCGACAATTTGCTATTGTGATGCATCTAAGGTCGAAGAAAATATAGCGTTAATACTGCGACTATCTCATGCTATATCTTGCTTTTTTTCATTATGTTAGTGGTAATCTTAGCTACAGTTTTTTACATTTGCTAGTCGCAGTATGGGGTTATCAGGACAAAACTCGCTCGTTTTTGATATATGAGTTTTTCCTATGAGTTTGTTATTTATTTGCTCGGATATCATGTTGCAAGTTATCCGCTTTAATCATGAATAGGGTGTCATTATGACTGTAATTATCACGTTAGATATTATGCTAGCAAAACGTAAAATGAAATTAAAAACGTTGGCAGAAAGGGTAGGGATTACGGCGCAGAATTTATCAATCTTAAAAAATGATAAAGCGCGTGCTGTTCGTTTTGATACGCTAAATAAATTGTGTGAAGTGCTAGATTGTCAGCCGGGCGATATTTTAACGTATGAAGCAGATGAGATTGAAGAGTAGTAATATTTTATACCAATCGGTATTACTACTCTGTATAAGTCACTTTTAGTTTAATAGACTCACTTAACCTGAGCTCAAGATGGAGGGTACTTACTTATTTCTCACTGACATTTGATAATGTACTGCATCAAAATCGCCGATTGGATCTTTATGTAAATAAGCTCTGACAAAGTTCATGCCCATTTTTTTCATCACGCCAACAGAAGCTAGATTGTCGGCTACGGCAAGTGCAGAAACATGGGTAACATCGGTATTGGCAACTACGGCATCTTTAATGGCTATTGCGGCTTCTGTAGCGTAGCCTTTTCCCCAAGTGGTTTGGAAAAATCGCCAACCTAACTCTAAATCCTTAGTATTGGGCGACTCAGTAAAAAATGACATTGGGCGAATTAATACCCAACCTAAATATTCATCAGTTACTTTGTTTGATACTTGCCAAATTCCCCAGCCTAATTCGCTGTTTCGGTATTTGCTCATTCGTGGAATAAATACATTATTTACTTGCTCTATGCTGGTGGGGTTACCGCCATTAAGAAACTTCATCACTGTTGGGTCTTGATCTATCTCCCATAATGCTTGGGCATCATCGATGTCCATTAATCTAAACTTTAGTCGTTCACTATTATTGATGTGCATAAAATTCCTATTAAAAGAATAGAGGCATAACGTAATAGTTTTTGCGTTATGCCTTATATGTTAATGATAAGGACGTTACTGTTATTAACGTTAGGCTTTATTTCGACGCTAGCAGAGGTTTTAAAAATCGTGCTGTATGCGAGGTTTTATGCTTGGCAACTTGTTCAGGTGTGCCTGTTACTAAAATTTCACCACCACCAGCGCCGCCTTCAGGACCTAAGTCGATAACCCAATCAGCCGTTTTGACAACATCTAAGTTATGCTCAATCACCACAATAGTATTGCCATGATCACGCAAGCGATGAATAACGTTTAATAACTGTTTAATATCGTGGAAATGCAAACCTGTGGTTGGCTCATCTAAAATATACAAAGTTTTGCCAGTATCTCTTTTTGATAACTCTTTTGACAACTTAACTCGTTGTGCTTCACCGCCCGAGAGGGTGATTGCTGACTGTCCTAGTTTGATATAGCCTAAACCAACATCGAGCAAGGTCTGCAGCTTGCGATTAATGGCAGGAATAGCTTTGAAAAAGTCAAAAGCATCTTCAATGGTCAAGTCTAATACTTGATGAATATTTTTACCCTTGTATAAAACTTCTAACGTTTCGCGGTTATAACGTTTACTTTTACACACATCACAAGGTACATATACATCAGGTAAAAAATGCATTTCTACTTTGATCATGCCGTCACCTTGACAGGCTTCACAACGTCCGCCTTTAACATTAAAGCTAAAGCGTCCGGCTTTATACCCTCGCGAGCGAGACTCTTGTGTTGCAGAGAATATATCGCGCACGGCCGTAAATATGCCCGTGTAAGTTGCGGGGTTTGAGCGTGGCGTTCTACCTATTGGGCTTTGATCAATCTCGATAACTTTATCTAACAGCTCTAAACCATGAATGCTTTTGTAAGGCGCGGGTTCATCAACCGTTGCACCATTGAGTTCAATATGCGCTAGTTTATATAACGTATCGTTGATAAGTGTCGATTTTCCTGAGCCAGATACGCCAGTTATACAGGTCATTAAACCCGTAGGAATAACTAAGTCGACATTTTTTAAATTATTACCGGTAGCGCCCTTGAGCTTAACGACATTCTTTTTATCAAAGGCATGACGATGCTTAGGTATTTCAATGCTTTCTACGCCAGAAAGGTATTTACCCGTTAAAGATTCTTTACAATTGAGTATGTCATCTACGGTACCTTGCGCGATAATTTCACCACCATGTACGCCGGCGCCTGGGCCAATATCAACGACAAAATCTGCCGCGCGAATAGCATCTTCATCATGCTCAACCACAATAACGGTATTGCCTAAATCACGGAGGTGTAACAAGGTGCCAAGTAAGCGTTCATTATCACGTTGGTGAAGGCCAATAGATGGCTCATCTAATACATACATAACACCAACTAGACCTGCACCAATTTGACTAGCAAGACGTATTCGCTGTGCTTCACCGCCAGATAGGGTATTTGCACCACGTGATAAGTTGAGATAATTAAGGCCAACGTTCACTAAAAATCCTAAACGTTCGTTTACTTCTTTTAATATTTTTTCGGCAACTTGGCCTTTCTGGCCAGTGAGGGTTAAACCTTGGAAGAATTTGAGCGCATCACTAATGGAAAAATCAGCCACGACAGTGAGTGGCGTATCCTCGATAAAGACATTGCGAGCTTCTAGGCGTAATCGGCTACCATTACAATCCGGACAATGTTGTGAATTAAGGTATTTGCCCAGCTCTTCACGTACCGCATTTGACTCGGTTTCTTTATAACGGCGTTGCATATTATTGATGATGCCTTCAAAGGGATGCTTACGCACCACAACATCACCACGGTCGTTCATATATTTAAATTCAATCTCTTGTTCATCACTGCCATAAAGCACAACTTTTTGGGCTTTAGCTGATAATTTATTAAACGGTTTATCAACTTGAAATTTATAATGCTCGGCAAGGGCTTGCAGCATTTGAAAGTAATAAAAATTACGTTTGTCCCAACCACGTACGGCACCACCAGCGAGACTTAATTCTGCGTTGGCAATCACGCGAGTGCTATCAAAGTATTGTTCAATACCTAAGCCATCACACGTTTGACAAGCGCCTGCTGGGTTATTAAAAGAGAATAAACGCGGCTCTAGTTCTTGCATGCTGTAACCACAGTGTGGGCAGGCAAAGTTAGCCGAGAAAATTAGTTCTTCACGGTTCGGTTCGTCCATGAAAGCAACTTTGGCAGTACCGGCTGTTAACGTTAAGGTCGTTTCAAAAGACTCTGAAAGTCGTAATTGAATATCGTCACGTACTTTTATCCGATCAACGACAACTTCTATGGTGTGCTTTTTATGCAACTCTAACGGTGGTGGATCGGATAAGTCACAAACTTCCCCATCAATACGTGCACGAATAAAACCTTGGGCAGCTAAGTTATCAAGTAGTTTTACATGCTCGCCTTTACGGTCTTGTATAATAGGCGCAAGTAACATCACTTTAGTGCCTTCTTCAAGGGCTAAAACTTTATCAACCATTTGCGAAACTGTTTGTGCTGCTAGCGCTTGACCATGCTCTGGACAACGAGGCTCGCCAACTCTGGCATAAAGTAAACGTAAGTAATCGTATATTTCAGTGATTGTACCTACGGTTGAGCGCGGGTTGTGAGACGTTGACTTTTGCTCGATGGAAATAGCGGGCGATAAACCATCAATATGATCAACATCAGGCTTTTCCATTAAGGATAAAAATTGACGAGCATAAGCGGAAAGAGATTCTACATAGCGACGTTGTCCCTCAGCGTAGAGTGTATCAAAGGCAAGAGAAGATTTTCCTGAACCAGAAAGGCCGGTAATGACCACGAGTTTATCTCGAGGTATTGTTAAACTAATGTCTTTGAGGTTGTGTGTGCGAGCCCCTCTGACTTCAATATTCTTCATGCGTTTTTAACTCAAATAGCGATAAAATAGAACCGACGATTATGTCATATAATTTACAGTATAAAAACTAATCTAGGGCAGAATATCAAATTAAACTGTTTATTTTTACAGTGTTATATTGGCACTCTAGGAAAGGGAAAAATGGTAATACCAAGTACATTAATTAATTGACCACTTAGCGAGAATTAAAAGGCTTACAGGCGTTGTTATTAATTTCGACAAGGGAATAACCATTCTCTTCAATCAATGCTTTGCCTAAAAATGTTTATAATTCCAGCTGAATCCAGCATCTTGAGGTAGCTTGGGTATTGTGCTTAACACCTTGTTTTCATTGTGGGGATTTTGTTGTGCTTCTTAGCATGGTAAACTACTCGCAATTTTTTCCGATTTCTTCATTTATTTTTAGGTTTTAGCAACGTTATGAGTGTTTCAGGTTTAAACCGTATTGAGAAAAAAGCCGCCTTTTCCTTAGCCAGTGTCTTTGGCGTGCGCATGTTAGGCTTGTTCATGATCTTACCCGTATTCGCCATTTATGGTGAACAGCTAACGGGTTATAGTCCAATTTGGTTAGGATTAGCCATTGGTGCATACGGGTTAACGCAAGCTTTATTGCAAATACCTATGGGAATTCTTTCGGATAAATATGGTAGGAAACCGGTAATTCTTGCCGGCTTAGTGGTCTTTCTTATTGGTAGCATTGTCGCGGCAATGTCTGAAACTATTTATGGTGTCGTGCTCGGACGAGCAATTCAAGGTATGGGCGCTATCGCTAGTGCAATACTTGCTTTAGCCGCTGATTTAAGTCGAGAAGAACAGCGACCTAAAGTTATGGCAACCATTGGTATGTTTATCGGTTTATCATTTACCTTTGCTATGATTTTAGGGCCAATAGTTGCGGATGCCTTTGGTTTAAGTGGCTTATTTTGGTTCACAGGATTATTGACCATTTTAGCTATGGCGATGATTCAATTTATGGTGCCAAACTCAGTGAATAAAGCGCCTCGTGGCGATAGCGTTGCCTTGCCTGAGCAAATTACTCGTTTGATTCGTCATCCTCAGTTAACCCGTTTAAATTGGGGCGTTTTCATTCTGCATATGACACTTACGGCTTGTTTTATTACTTTACCTAAACAATTTGTGGCCAGTGGCTTATCCCTTGAAAATCATTGGCAAATTTATTTACCTACTTTGTTAGGCTCTTTCTTCTTAATGGTACCGTTTATGATTTTTGCCATTAAAAAGCAGAAAGAAAAACCCATGTTCAGTGCCGCTATTACACTATTAGCGTTAGCTTTATTTTTACTCTGGTTATTACCAAGTGGCTTCTGGAGCTTAGTGCTGTCAGTTGTACTATTTTTCACTGCCTTTAACTATTTAGAAGCAACCATGCCGTCAATTTTATCGCGTATAGCACCCGCTGGCGTTAAAGGTAGTGCTATGGGGATATATTCAAGTAGCCAGTTTTTAGGTGCTTTTGTTGGTGGTATACTGGGTGGTTTTATAGCGAGTAAGTATGGCGAGCAAACCATTTTCTTAGTGATGACAATAGTAACGGTTATCTGGTTGGGATTAAGCTTTGGCATGCAGTCATTGAAAAAGTCAAAAAGTTTTAGCTTTGCCACCAATATTACCTGTGAAGAACAAGCTGATGAAATTGCTGAAAAATTAATCAGTATGCCGGGTGTTATCGAAGCAACGTTAGTGCATACAGAGGCAGTCGCTTATTTAAAGGTTGATGTTAAAACGGTAGATTTACTCGCTATTAAAGCTTTACTACAAGGTTAGGCTACAGAAATATTCCTCCGTTGAAGGTGTTCACGCTAGGTGAATTTTATACGGTTATCGTCGAGCACCTCTCAGCAATATATTAAAAACACGCTAAACTAAGGTTTATCTTATACGATTTAGCGGCGATTATCATGTCTGAACACCACATTTACAAAAAAATTGAAATGGTTGGCTCATCTAAAAATAGTATCGAAGAAGCTATAGAGAATGCCTTGGCAGAGTGTAAAAAATCAATCAACAATATGGATTGGTTTGAGGTCATAGAAACCCGAGGTCATATAGTTAATGGCGCTGTCGGCCATTATCAAGTGACTTTGAAAATTGGTTTTAAAATAGAGTTAAGTTAACTCGAGAAAACTAAACATTGTTTGAGTAAATAATACTTTTTTAGTTTATTTTAGCGTAACGATATAATCTTCTAGTTTATTGCTACCTAGCATTACTTCTACATCATCATCTAGTTGTTTACCCATTAACGCCATTCCCATAGGTGACTTCGGTGTTATCACCGTGATATTTTTCTGAGCTAGCTGACAGCGAAACCCTCCGGCAGCAGGCCCTATAAAGAACCAATGGTTAGTGTCTGCATCAGTGGATAATTGTACTAGGGCACCTAAAGCGATATAACTCTCGCTATTGAGTTCAATTAATTCAAGTGCTTTATAGGCATCAATAGCGTGCTGGAACTCAATCACTCGCTTAGACTGCCCCTCAGCCAAATAGCTAGCCTCTATCGCTAGCGTATCATATTGTGTTTCAGCAACACTTTGATCATCAACCGCAGCGGCATGTGCTTCGTTTGCAGCATCAATAGCTTGTTGAAGCTGTTTCGAGAGTGCAGTGACAACAAGGTCAACTAACTGTTTTTTATTGGGCATAAAGTTTTATTCTATTGTTATGGTAATTCTTGCTAGTAAGCAGAGATAGTTACTTAGTTATCTGCAGGTTAACTGAAATGTTAACGAGGCGATTTTATCATAACTTGTGTTTTTGTCTAAATGTCAGTAAATTAATGACACTATAACAACTGGTACGACCAATAGCAGAGCATAATTATGACAACAACTGCCTACCCACATTTATTAGCGCCATTAGACCTTGGCTTTACCCAATTAGCTAACCGTGTCCTTATGGGATCCATGCACACTGGCTTAGAAGAAGAGCGTGGAGGTTTTGCTAAATTAGCCGCATTCTATCAAGCAAGAGCGAAAGGCGGTGTTGGCTTGATCGTTACCGGTGGTGTGAGTCCTAATCTACGTGGCAGAATTGCACCGTTTGGCAGTGAGTTAAGTCATTTTTGGCAAGCAAATAAACACAAACAAGTAACAGACGCCGTTCATCAGTACCCGACTAAAATCTGTTTACAATTATTACACACGGGTCGATATGCATATCATCCTTTTGGCGTGGCACCGAGTAAAATTAAATCACCTATTTCTCCTTTCACACCTAAAGCTATGTCAGTTTGTCAAATTAAATCGACCATTAAAGATTATGCTTATTCAGCCAAGTTAGCAGCTAAAGCTGGCTATGATGGTGTGGAAATTATGGGCTCTGAAGGGTATTTAATTAACCAGTTTGCTTGTGTAAGAACCAATAAACGTAACGATGAGTGGGGCGGTAGTATTGAAAATAGAATGCGGCTAGCTATTGAAACGATTAAAGCAGTACGCGCCAAAGTAGGCGAAAACTTTATTATTATCTTTCGTTTATCTATGTTGGATTTAGTTGAAGGTGGTAATAGTTGGGAAGAAGTTGTCACTATGGCAAAAGCGGTAGAGAAAGCCGGCGCCACACTAATTAATACTGGTATTGGTTGGCATGAAGCACGTGTGCCTACCATAGTTACCTCAGTACCTAGAGCTGCATTTACTTGGGTTACTGAAAAAATGAAAAAAGAAGTGTCTATACCACTGATCACCACTAACAGAATTAATACGCCTGAAGTTGCTGAAGAAGTGTTAGCGACTGGGCAAGCTGATATGGTGTCAATGGCGAGACCTTTCCTGGCGGATGCCGACTTTGTTAATAAAGCAGCAGAGAATAAAGCCGATGAAATTAATACCTGCATTGGCTGTAATCAAGCGTGCTTAGACCACGTGTTTGCGCAAAAGCGAGCTTCGTGTTTAGTCAATCCGATGGCATGTTATGAAACCGAGCTAGTTATAGAAAAAGCTAAACAAGTTAAAAAACTAGCTGTGATAGGCGCAGGACCTGCAGGCTTAGCCTTCAGCGTTTATGCTGCAGAGCGAGGACATCATGTTGAACTATTTGATAAAATTAGTGAGATAGGTGGCCAGTTTAATGTAGCGAAACAAGTCCCAGGTAAAGAAGAGTTCTTTGAGACCTTACGCTACTTTAATAAACAATTAAGTTTACATGATATCAAGGTGCATCTTAACGTTGAGCAAAGTGCCGAAAAATTGCTGGCTGCGGGCTTTGATGAGGTGATATTAGCAACAGGTATTAAACCAAGAAAGCTCGATATTAAAGGTTTAGAGGAAGGTTACACTAGTAATAAAGTGCTTACCTATTTACAAGTACTTCGAGATAAAATTGAAGTAGGCAACAAGGTTGCCATTATTGGTGCTGGTGGTATTGGTTTTGATGTGGCGACTTATTTATCAGAAAAATCATTGACTAATGATCCAGCAGCTTGGCTTAAAAACTGGGGGGTTGATAAACAGTACCAACAAAACGGCGCGCTGCTAAGTAAACAAGATATACCTAAACATAATCCGGCAAGGAAAATCACCTTGATCCAACGTAAAACGACTAAAGTGGGTAAAGGCTTAGGTAAAACGTCTGGCTGGGTGCATAGAGCTAATTTAGTTAAACAAGGCGTTACTATGGTGGCTGGCGCAAGTTATAAAGCCATTACTGAGAAAGGCTTAGTGATTGACGTTGATGGTGAAGAGCAATTACTTGAAGTCGATAATATTATTATCTGCGCAGGGCAAGAGTCGAATCGAGATTTGCAACAAAAATTACTTGATGGTGGCCTACCTGTTCATCTTATTGGTGGTGCCAATGTTGCCGTAGAGCTTGATGCTAAACGAGCAATACGTCAAGCTGCAGAGTTGGCGGTTAAAATTTAGGCATGTTTAGGTGCTGTCAGCATCTTAATGGGAAAATAGCAGTAGTTAACCGAAGAAAAACTCTATATTTCTTCGGTTTATTATTGATATACTGTCGTGAATTAATTTTTTTTAGATAGAGCACAGTGCAAGAAATAATTGTCGATAGTGGTGATATTGAATTCCTTACCACGCCTAAAGAATATAAGCAGCAGTTGTTGTCCCTTATTGAGTGCGCACGCCAGCGTATTTTTATTACAGCCTTATATTTACAAGATGATGAGGCGGGTAGGGAGATCCTCCATGCCTTATACCAAGCTAAAGCTAACGTTCCAACGATAGAGATTAATATCTTTGTTGATTTTAACCGTGGTCAACGCGGCTTAATTGGCGAAAAAGCAAGCTTAGGGAACCGTGCACTTTATTTAAAATTAGCACAAGAGTATCCCAATACGGTTAATATCTATGGTGTTGCGGTGAAACGCAAAGAAGTCTTTGGCGTTTTACACCTAAAAGGTATGGTGTTCGATGAGAAGCTTTTCTATACTGGCGCAAGTATCAATGATATTTATTTACATCAAGGTGAACGATATCGTTTAGATCGCTACTGTACTATCAATAGTGCAGCATTAGCAGATAGTTTTTGTCATTACTTATCTGATACTTTTATTGATTCAGGTCTGGCGCCACTACTTAATCAAGAATGGCTACCTGATGCCGTAGAGCAAAAGAGAAATCTGATCGCATTAAAACTTCAGCTAAAAAAGTCTCATTATAACGTTGCTCAACAACAAGGTTTTGGCCAATCAAAACTAGTGCATAATAAAGCCCTTATTACACCGTTAGTCGGCTTCGGTCGCCGTAAAAATCAGCTTAATCGAGCTACTCGTCACTTAGTACAACAAGCTGATGATAATATGGTGCTTTTCACACCTTATTTTAATCTACCGCATTCTCTTGCTAAAGATGTCATTAGAGCATTAAAACGTGGTGTTAAAACAACGGTGGTTGTAGGCGATAAAACGGCGAATGATTTTTTTATTGGCAACGATGAAGATTTTAGTACCATCGGAATTATCCCTTATGT
>MAAF01000015.1 GCA_002163005.1 Colwellia psychrerythraea
TGAGATCGAGCATGAGGCCGCCAATGTGATTCTTGATAACTTATCGCCGCCAGCAAGCGCCAATCAATCTCTTGACCATGTTTTTCAAAGAGTGCTTGATACTTAGGCAACTTTTTCTTAACGGCTTTGATAAAAGTTCGGGTTTCAACGTAATTAAATTCTTCGATATGGCCGTAATATTTATCATTAAGTGCTAATAAAGTGCCATCGTGGTGAGCCTGCCCAAAAAACTCAACAACGCTGGCTAAAATGGCATCATCGCTATTTTCGCTGAGCATCCAAGCCAAAGGCTCAGATTTACTAATGCTAAAAGCGATACTGATTTCAGGGTAGTAACGTCGATTGATGGCTAAAATATTACTATCAATAATAGTGTAATCAATTTCTCCCGCCAGCACTTTTAATAACAGCTCTTCACTGTCAAAGTCTTTACTTTCTTGCCAAGTCAGTTCTGGATTGGTTTGTTTCAAAAACTCAAGGTTTTCCACATAACTTGAATCAGCGGTAACCATTAACTTACCTGTTAAGTCGACTAGTTTTCTTGGCCAAACCTGTCCTTGTTTAAACACTAACTTTTGTGTTGCTTGTTGGTAACTAGGCGCAAAACGAAAGCGTTGCAAACGTTTATCGGTTACCGATAATCCAGCGGCAAGAAAATCAACATCGCCATTATTTAACTTAATAAATAGCTCATCTAGGTTATAGCTAGGCACTATTTTCAATTCTACATTAAGAGAGTGAGCATATTTTTTTGCTAGCTCGTATTCAAAACCAGCAAAATCATCTACTTGTGCACCACTACCTTGAATATAAAAACTGTTTGCGCCATATAAAGTGCCAACAGTAATATAGCCCCGCTCAATAATACGAGCAAAGCTGGCTGGTTCATTTTTTTCATCACAAGAAAAAACAAAAGACAACAATAAGAAAATAAAGATAATTCTCTGTGTTGAATGGCTGAATTTGTGATTAAATTTTAAAAATTTCATAGTGTTAATTGTGTCGTGTATTGCCTTGTTAGCCAA
>MAAF01000050.1 GCA_002163005.1 Colwellia psychrerythraea
TATGGTGAATAAAAAACTATTTGTTAAATAATAAGAATCAAGATCATCCATTACAAGCAAGTAATAATAGTCAGCCACTTTTAGCTGTAAAGAATTTAAATTGTGAATTAATTCTGTATGTAAATTAAAACTTTCATCAAGTTCTAACGTAATTCCCTTAGCATCTAAATATTGCCATTGTTCAAGAATAGTAGACCATTTCCCTACTTGCTTTAACTCTGAAGGCAAGGCATTGCTGACTTTTATAAAATTTTCACCGACTTGATTATTCACTGACATCTGCTTAACAGCACTGTCATTAACACCTGCGATAACAGCCGCAGACATCCCTCTGTGTTGTTGGAGTGATTGAATTAGTCTTGATGTTTTTTGTGCTTGCTTCAAGCCTTCTAACTGCTGATTAGCGGTACTAATTGAGCCAGACAAATAGACTAATAAAGAAATTGAAACAATCAATAAGGAAAGGAGAGAAAGTCCACCAAGTACAATTAATTTACGAGGGTAACTCAGATTGTTCATTAAATTTATAGCGGGGTTGAATAACTGTTTCACAAATATACCTTACATAATTTATGAGTGTCAAAGCGACATGATATACCTATACATTTCCAGATGGGATGTCTTAGGCATTTGAAAAATAAAATTAATTGTTCTGTTAACGGTATTGGCTGTACCAGAAAATATTGATATGAAAAATAAAACTGCTTAACGTCGAAATTATTTCATTGCAGCACAGTACTGACTATTTATCGTCTATTTACCTTGTACTTTCCAAAGACGATATATCGACTTTAAATATAGAATAATTTGTTGGGTACACATGCCTGAACGATCATTAATGGCTAAGTTAACAGTGTCCATTTAGAGTTAAATGAGTAATATTTAACAGGAATACCCCCTCCCACTTTATCACGTATATTATTACATGCTTAAATAACAAGTAAGTTGCTTCAATCGAGTATTTCTTTTAAAAGATTTTGTAAATGAAATATCTAATACACATGCTCGCTCACTTTTTCAGAGTCTATCGAAATTGTAAGAACCACATCAAAGCAAGCTTAAAAAATATAGCTCGAAGAGAATTGTTTTTTAAGCTTTTTACTCACAAAAACAATGGGGATAACGATAAGATCTTAGCAAGCAATCTAATTGCTAGAATTCATAAAGATTACAAATAAAAAGTAAATATCCAATAATATTCACCAGTACTGATATACATTTCATTTTATATTAATGAATTTTACTTAAGTTCCTGTTACCTTTGTTACAATAAAATTAATAATTTCACTTATGGGTTATTAATTTATTACGCTTTCTATATACCAAACGGATGAGGAAATATATAGGGTTCCCTCATAAATAAGGTATAAGCTTATATGCTCAAATTTAAAAAAATTAATCACAAGCTTGTTTTTGCATTTCTATCTATTTCTTTAACACCACTCATTATTTTTGCCTATATCAGTATCAATATGGCAAGCAATTCCATTCAGGCACAAGCATTTAGTCAATTAGAATCTGTACGTTCGATTAAAAAAGCACAAATATCTAACTACCTATCATCATTGAAAGCCAGTTTGCAGGTATTAAATGATGATCCCTATGCATCAGAAGCTTTCAATGCCTTTGATAAAGCCATAACTTCGGATGGGTTAGATAGTAATGCATGGCGACAAGCTGAAAATAAATATGCAGAACGCTTTATAAAAATTAATAAAGTAAATGCCTGGTATGATCTCTTTTTTATTAATTTACAAGGTGACATTATATTTACTGCCGCAAAAGAGTCTGATTTGGGGAGTAATATTCCTCAATCAAGCATTAATCAAACCAGTTTGGGAGATGCATTTCAAAGAACACGACAAAATGGCTTAACTGAAATAACCGTTACTGATTTTAAACCATACCCTCCTTCCAATAATGAACCTGCCGCATTTATGATGACAAAGCTTATCAGCCAAAATGGCACTCATAGTGGTTATATAGCACTACAATTCCCTTTAAATAATGTCAATAAAATCATGCAGCAACGAGATGGCATGGGCAATACGGGAGAAACATACCTAGTGGGTGAAGACCGTAGAATGCGCTCAGATTCTTATTTAGACCCAAAAGGACATTCAGTTATTGCTTCTTTTGCGGGTGATATTCGTAATAACGGGGTCAATACCGATGCGGTTAAAGCTGCATTTAACGGCGAGACCGCAAGCCGTATTATTATAGATTATAACGGTAACAGCGTACTTTCTTCGTTTAGCACTGTAGACTTAGGAGACTTTAGATGGGCGCTTATTGCTGAAATTGATGAGGCAGAAGCTTTTGAAACGTCCAATACACTCATTAAGATATCAACAGGCATTGTTGCCGCGGTATCAGTGCTGATTAGTGTTTTAGGTGTTTTAATTGCTAATAATATTAGTGGCCCTATCGTACAAGCCGTTGCTATAGCGCAACGTGTATCTTCGGGTGATTTAACGGCAGATATTGTCGTTAATCAAAGTGACGAGTTAGGCTTATTACAACAGGCTATGCATGACATGGTAGCTAAATTGAAAGATATGATTGAACATATTTCTAGCTCTGCCGATCAGCAAGCCACTGCTTCTCAAGAGCTCTCCAGCATTACAGAATTAACCAATTCAAATGTGTCTCGACAACATCAAGCAACAGAGCAAGTTGCTACCGCAATAAATGAAATGAGTGTTTCTATTGATGAAGTTACACAAAATACCTCTGAAGCTTCAAATGCCGCCGATACTTCAACCAAACTAGTACATATTAGCTCTATCGCAGTTAATGAGACCATAGATCAAATTCTACAATTATCAGATGACATCACTAAATCTAAAATTTTAATTGATGACGTTCAAGCGGGAACAAAAGATATAGCGAATATTTTGGTCACCATTAAAGGTATTGCTGATCAAACAAACTTGCTCGCATTAAATGCAGCAATAGAAGCAGCGAGAGCAGGAGAGCAAGGTCGAGGTTTTGCAGTTGTCGCTGACGAAGTGAGAAATCTAGCACAAAACACACAAAATTCGACGGTAGAAATCGAAAAAATGATTAAGTCATTAGAGCTAAACGTAAGTGCTGCAACAGACTCTATGGTTGCAGGTACAGTGCAAGCTCAGTTAATTGTTGATAAAACTAATGAAGTAACACAGTCACTAGCAGAGGTTGAGTCCTCAGTATCAATGATCTCTGACATGAATATTCAAATATCTACCGCCACACAACAACAAAGTTCAGTTGCGCGAGATATAAACCAACAAGCAACAGAAATAAGTAACATTTCAATTGAAACCGGTGAAAGCACTAAAGAAATTTCTTCTGCGAGCGACGAACTAGCGGCTTTAGCAGTAGAACTGACTAATCAAGTTCAAGCGTTTAAAGTATAATTTCTAACAACTGACTATGATTAATTGATACTAACTAACATGCTGACAAAACATATTCATTAACAATGTTGAATACACAAAGCCCTAGTGACTCTCGTCTACTAGGGCTTTTTATTTTACTTATTAGCTAGTTAGTTATTAAGAAACCAAGATAAGTCCATCTAAATAGAACATTGTCATTATCCTAGTTGTTCAGCCTTTTCAATTTCATTGGCAATAGCTTGCGGTGAGCCTGTATTACGACACAACCAATAATAGGCACCTGGTACAATAAACAAGGTAAATATACTCGCTAATGAAACGCCGGCAAAAATAACCACACCAATAACCATACGGCTTTCTGCGCCAGGTCCAACAGCTAAAACTAAAGGAATAGCACTCGTTACTGTGGTAAATGTTGTCATGACAATGGGACGAAGTCTTTGCTGCGCGGCACTAATTAGTGCCTCTTCAAAAGCAATGCCTTTATCACGTAACTGGTTAGCAAACTCAACAATTAAAATACCATTTTTTGCCGCTAGACCAATCAACATAACAATGCCGATTTGGCTGTAAATGTTTAAGCTCATGCCCATAAGTTCTAAACCTGCAAGGGCTCCAACCAGTGCCAGTGGCACAGTAAGTAATATAACGAAAGGATGAATAAAACTTTCAAATTGCGCAGCCAACACCAAGTAAGTAATTAATAGTGCAAGTAAGAAAACAAACAAGATAGAGTTACCTGACTCTTTTAGTAATAACGACTCGCCTTTATAATCAACTTGCACATGTTCAGGTAATTTATTTTTAGTAACATCAACAAGAAAATCTAACGCATCACCTAAGGCATAACCATCAGCTAAGTTCGCTGTGACCGTTATGCTACGTAAACGGTTATAACGGTTGAGCCTCGACGAGGTCGCATTCTCAGCAATATTCAGTAAATTAGCTAATGGGATCAATTTTTCCGTTGTTCGAGAACGTACATAAAGATTATCGATATCAGTCGGGCTTTGAAATTGTTTTTCATCCCCTTCAACAATCACGTCATATTCTTCACCGCGATCAACGAAGGAAGTAACGCGACGCTGCCCTAACATAGTCTCTAGGGTTTGAGCGATATCGCCTACTGGAACACCTAAGTCATAGGCACGTTCACGATCTATTTGCACTAATAGCTGAGGATATGTTTCTTTATAGTCACTATTAATATTCGACAAGTTAGGGTTCTTTTGCGCTTCCGTGATCAAAATATCACGCCATTGAGCCAGCTCTTCAAAGGTATTCCCTTGTAAAACAAAAGATACTGGCGCATTACTACCACCACCGCCACCAATGCCTCGGCGCATAATAGCAAAAGCACGTACATCAGTAACGCTCTGCACATCACGGTTTATTTTATTAATAAAACTAAAAGTATCAATACTACGTTTATCCCACTCAGGTAAGCCAACAATGGCAATACCACCGCTGCCACCAAAGCCGGGCACTCGTACTAACACACGATCTAATTCCCCCTCAGCTTGATAACCTAGAAGTTTCTCTTCAATTTTATGCATATTTTTAACGTTACTTTCATAACTAGCCCCTTCAGCGCCCTGCATAATTAAAAAGAAATTACCGCGATCTTCCTTGGGTGTGTATTCAGAAGGTAATTTATTAAACAATAAAAATACTGCCGCTAATGATAAAGCCAGCACAAGTACAATTAACAGCGGTTGATGAATACTACTTACTAATGCACGGCCATAGGCCGCTTCAAAGCGAGCAAAAGCACGGTCAAGCTTTTGTCCAAATGAAGAGCTTCGCTCTCTATGTTTTAACATTTTTGAACACATCATTGGCGTAAGTGATAACGCAGTAAGACTTGAAAAAACGACAGCTGCAGCAATAGCAATGGCAAACTCGGTAAATAAACGCCCCATATTGCCGGATAAAAACACCAGTGGTACAAATACAGCAACTAATACTAAGGTGGTGGCAACAACGGCAAATGCGACTTCTCTGCCCCCTTCGTAGGCTGCCATGAGTGGCGCTTGACCATTTTCAATACGACGGTAAATATTTTCAAGTACCACAATGGCATCATCCACTACTAGACCGATAGCCAATACTAAGGCGAGTAGTGTTAATAGGTTAATTGAGAATCCAAACCAAGATAGCGCCATCATTGAACCAATTAAGGCAACAGGTACAGTAATCGCAGGAATTAAGGTAGCACGAACGTTACCTAGGAATAAAAAGATAACTAAAACCACCATTAACATCGCAATAATTAAGGTGTTATATACTTCATCGATAGAGCCTTGAATAAATACAGAGCTATCATAACTATTGGTAATCGTTGTTCCCACGGGGAGAGAGTCACGAATAGTGACCATCTCTTTTCTAGCCGTTTTAACCACGTCTAATGTGTTGGCTTTAGATTGTTTGATTACCCCCAAACCGACCATGTTTTTACCGTTACCGCGGAACATGTTTTCATCGTCTTGTGCACCAATGAAGACTTCTGCAACATCACCTAACCGCACGACTGATTTACTCTCAGAATGATTAATGACCATGTTGGCAAAATCTTGCTCAGTTAAATAACTACGCTCAACGCGAATAGAAAAGTCTCTGTCTATCGACTCTATTCTCCCTGCAGGTAATTCAACATTCTCGTCACGTAAAGTACTTTCAATATCTTGTACGGTAATATTACGCGCAGCCATAGAAGCACGGTTCAAACGAATTTTCATGGCATAAGTGCGACCGCCACCAACCCGTACGCGGGCAACACCATCAACCACGGCAAAACGGTCAACAATATAGCGATTAGCGTAATCAGTAAGCGCCAACGTGCTCATGGTTTCACTTTGTAAAACGAACCAAACAATTACGCTTTCATCGTCATTGGCTTTAGATACTTCAGGAGGATCAGATTGCTCTGGTAGATTATTTAATGCACGAGAGATGCGATCGCGTACATCATTTGTAGCGGCATCAATATCGCGGTCTAAATTAAACTCAATGGTAATACTTGACCGACCCACACGACTATTGGAGTTAATGGTTTTAACCCCCTCAATGCCGCTAATTCTATCTTCAAGTAATTGGGTGATTTTGGTTTCAACAATAGCCGCAGAAGCCCCTGGATACGAAGTGCTGATATTAACAATCGGTGGATCAATGTCCGGATATTCCCGTAAGGGCAACATTAAAAACGCAACAATACCAAAAGTTATAATAAGTAAGTTTAATACGGTAGCAAAAACCGGTCTTTTAACCGATAAGTCAGAAAGAATCACTAGGTTTTGCTCCCGTTTTCAGGGGGTGTTTTATTGGTTTTTTCGTTAACTGACTTGCTTGCCTTATCTTTTGTATCAGCTTCTATTTCAGCGACTTGACCAATGATACTCACTGCCGAGCCATCTCTAAGTTTAAGTGCACCTTCAACAACTACTTGCTCACCTTCAACTAAGCCTGATAAAACCTCTACAACACCAGGATGACGTCGGCCAATCTTTATCGATTTTCGAACGGCTTTCCCTTCATTTTCAACAAAAACATAATGGTTATCTTCAATAGGAATGATACTGCTTTCAGGTAACTGTAATATATTCTCTACTTGTAATAACACACTAATATTGAGCAACATGCCGGGGTGAAGTTTTAATGCTTTATTACTGATAGTGGCGCGCACTTTAATAGTTCGGGTACTTGAGTCAATTCGACTATCAATGGCCGTTATTTTACCAATAAATTCTTTATCTTGATAAGCACTGTTTACCGCGCTAACTTGTTGTCCTACATGAATATGGGTTAGTAAACGCTCAGGTAAGTGAAAGTCAACTTTGATAATGCTCAAGTCATCTAAGCTAGTAATGACATCACCAGCATCAATATAAGCGCCTTTACTCGCCTCACGAAAACCCAATACGCCAGCAAATGGTGCACGGATAGTTAAATCATTTAATTTAGCGCGCGCACTAACAAGTTGTGCTTCAATCGCCTTAGTTTTTGCTTCTTGTTGATCCACTATCGACTTCGAAGTAGCTCGACTGGCGAGTAGCTCAGATAATCGCTTTAAGTGCGCCTGTGACTCTGACAAATTGGCTTTTAATTCATTAACTTTTGCTAGCTCTTCTTGGTTATTCAACTTAACTAACTTAGCGCCTTTTTTAACTCTCTGACCATCGTCAAAGTAGATTTCATCAACAAGGTCTGAATATTTACTGGTAATCACAACTTGCTCATTGGCTCTTGCTGTACCAACTGCTTCAACGCTTTCAATAAATTCGGCAAGTAATACCGGAACCATTTTTACCGCAATGACACGCTTAAATGTACTTTTTTCTTGCTTAGCTTCTGGCCATTGCAAATAAGTAATTAAGGCCACTAGGATGGTAACTATAATAAGTAGGGGTAAACGACTGATGAGGGACGGTGTACTTACTGGCGCTGTAGACACAGACTTATTTGACATAAAATTCTCTAGTAGCATATTGATAGTGAAGTATAAAGCGTGTATTTGTACACAAATACTATAACCTATAGCCTACTTAATAGCATTTACCTAAGCAGTAACTTAGCTTAAAATATTAACCACTTAACGCAAATTAACGCAAAAGAGATAACTCCTTGAACAAATTAGCCGTACTAGCCTTTGCCTTATTATTATTTTTTAGCACCATGTTATGGTATCTCGCTAATAGCTCTTTAAATGATTACCTCAAAAGCCAAGTGATTTTGCAAAGTCAGTACTATAGCTCGCAAGAAGCAAAACTACTCAGTGCTAATTATTCAGACAATACTGGCATCACTAATTTTGCTGATTTTTCTTTGAGCAATATTGATGGCTTAACCCAACCTTTACTTTTTAAAGCAAATAATATTAGTGCACAACTGGCAAAAATACCCACCCGCCAGCTTGATTCGCCCAGCATACAGAAGAAAACAACCACTATCGTTCATGTTGAAGAACTTCGCCTAGGCAGCTTACAGGCTTGGTCTGAGATCCCTGAAAAAAGTGAAACTGGTAAAACTAATTTAGAAATTTTGTTTGATCACATTAATACTAAGCTAGCAACTGATTACCCCGCTTTATATCCACAAATCAGTGCAGGGCTTTATGCAAAAATGTACCCTGAGCGAAGTGAAAAATTGGCCTTAGAAGCGTTAGGCACCAGTCCAAAAGTACAAACGGTTGAAACCAACCAAGCGGTAATCGCCTCTAATGAAGCTAAGCAGAAAAAACGCTTGTTAGGTAAGGCGTTAACACGGGTAAAAATAAGCTCAGTGATTATTGATGACTTGACCCTAACTGTTATTAAAGATAATAAAACACTAACCAAGCATTTTAATAATATACAGTTAGGCAGTTTTGGTAGTGAGAATGGTCTAGAAAGTAATCAGTTGGGTGGCGAGCTACTTAAACAAATACTTAATCACTTGATTCGCATAGAAAACGCTGATGCCATGAAAAATAAGCAAGTTTTAATAAATAATTTATAGCGTTTATTTAATTTATTAAAAATTCATTAAGGTTCACTCTTTGCTGCCGATATAGATCAAAACAATAATTTTATCACTGTTATTATTAAACCACTTTAAGTTGTGCAATTTATGTCATCTACTATGAAACAATTAATTACTGTTACCGACTTGAAAGGTAACTATACCTATGTGAATCAAGCATACTGCCAAACAACCGGCTACCAAGAAAGTGAACTGCTCAATACTGATACACGTAGTTTAACCCATCAGGAGATGCCTAAAGTGGTGCTTGATGAGCTATCTGCAACTCTAGAAAAAGGTTTTTCATGGCACGGTTTATTACAATTAAAAAGCAAAACAGGTAATAAAATTTGGCTTGATGTTTTTATTACTCCGCAATATAGCCAAAATATAATAACGGGTTTTCAATGCATTAGCTCCATTGCAGACACTTCAGTTGCTAGTAATGCTGAACAGATCTATCAAGCACTTAATAAAAAAAATAGCTGGGCAACCTTTGAGTTTACTAAAAACCATAAATTTGCTTTTCTAGTTTTATTGTCCATTGTAGCGCAAGGGTTTATTTTTACTCAACTCGGCTTGTTTGCCTCCATCGTTGCAGGGCTCAGCGCCATTACCCCTGTTCTCGTTTTTTGGTCTGATATTATACCTACCGCAATGCGTGCCCAACGTATGCAAAGCGTGTTTGACTCCGTATCTCGTAAAGTGTATTTCGGAAAGGGCACTGCCAGTGTTTTTGATTTTAATTTCTTACTGTTAAAAACCAAGATTAAAGCCATTATTGAACGCACGCTTGACGCTGCTAAACCGATAAAAGCCGTTATGGCAAAAGTGAGCCAAGGCCTGACAGATACCCGAACAACATTAGCGCAACAAAAAAATGATTTAGATCAGCTCAGTACTGCAATGACTCAAATGCAGGAGTCTACGCAAGATATTGCCCAAAACACGGTCAATGTTGCCAGCGAATTAGAAGTAACTTTCGAGCACTGTGAGCAATCTCAGCAAAGCATTTATGAAACTAGCGATAAAATAAGTCATTTAGCGCAATCAGTAGAGAGTGCTTCAAGCTCTGCAGACAGTTTAACGCAGTCGGCGAATAACGTCGGTGCGTTGATGGAAGAGATTCAGTCAATTGCCGACCAAACAAACTTATTGGCATTAAATGCTGCCATTGAAGCCGCACGAGCAGGTGAACACGGCCGAGGTTTTGCCGTAGTTGCCGATGAAGTGCGAAACTTGTCATCGCGTACCCAGGACTCAGCGGTAAAAATTCATCAACGCCTAACTATCATGCTTAATACCATAGAGGAATGGGTTGCCTTGATGAATAAAAATAAAGATGAAGCGCAGTTCTGTGTTGATAGTGCCCAGGCATCTCATCAGCAAATTAATTCAGTGGTCGAAAAAATGCAAAATATTAACCAAGCGGCGACCCAAATAGCGACGGCAGCTGAAGAGCAGTCTTGCGTGTCTCACGAAATAAATAACCACTTAACGGATATTGCACAAAATACTGAATCTACTTGGCAGCAAACAGACAGTGTCGCCGAACAAATGGAAGAACTGGCAAAAAGTGTTGATGATATAGCTGATTTAGCGAGCACATTTATTCCCAAAAAATAACTAAACAAGGTCTGTTCATGGCTTGGAAAAACACTCAAAATCGCTATGGTTCGCTTTCAATTAAAATGCACTGGCTAATGGTGGTTTTAATGATTTTTGTTTTTGCTAGTATTGAAGGCAGAGTGTTTTTTGAAAAAGGTACCGAGCTGCGAGACCTCTTCAAGATGTGGCATTTCATGCTCGGTTTATCGGTTTTTATTTTAGTCTGTGCGCGTCTCTATTTACGCAGTGTACAAGTTATTCCCCAAATAACCCCGCCACTTTCTACTCTTCAAGCTCAGGGTGCCCACATGGCACATCTAGTACTTTATGTTTTCATGATTGCCATGCCTATCTTTGGCTGGTTTGTGCTCAGTGCGAAAGGCAAAGTAATTCCCTTTTTCGGGCTAGAGTTACCTGCACTTATTTCCTATGACAAGCCTTTAGGAAAAGTATTAGAGGGTTGGCACAAAGAGATTGGCTCATGGGGTTATTACCTTATTGCTTTTCATGCTCTGGCAGCGTTAGTACATCATTACATTCAAAAAGATGACACGCTAACCCGTATGTTACCGGTAAAGAAAAAACACTAGGGTAATAATTCTTCGTTGGTTTTTATAAAAACAGTTTTACTGCCATCACAATGTAAGTCTGCGATTAAATGTGGTGAGCCATCATTATGTAGTTCTAAATAACCCAAGCCACTTTTAGGTTGCAGCCGTTGATGACCTAACTTCAATTTCTGCTTTTGCTCATCAACCATTAACTTACGTCCTTTAATACGCATAGAACGACGTTTGGTGAATAAGTTAAGGGGTGAATAAGGTCCATAAAACCAACGATTCATCCGATCAAATAAACCAATGAGCGGTTGAGGGAATTGGTTCTTAATGCCACTGGAGGTAATTTGCCAAATATGCGGCGAATGGTGACGAAACCTCAACTCAACATCGTAAACAAAAGAGTAATGCACATCGCCTGAAAGAATAACAAAGTGCTCTGGTGTTTTTGGGTGTTTGAAAATATTTAACAAGGTACTCGCGGCGCCTGGATGTGTCATCCAATTTTCAGCATCTACCGCTAATGGGTGTCCTGCTAACGTGGCAATACGTTGAATAGTTTCAATGACCTTAACACCAAAAATAGGCGCTGGTGATACCAACAAGATAGAGTTATGTCCTATCAGTTCTTGTTGTAATTCACACAAAGCTTCCCAATCCATTAATCCTGATGGGTCGTCCAACGCCAGTTCTGAGCGCCAGCGACGTGTTCGACTATCAAGCACTACGAGTTTAGGGTGACTATCAAGGGTGTATTGCCAATGGGAAAACGTTAATAAATAATCAATAAACCTGTCTTGTGAACATAAGCCTTGTGAATTACTGCCTTGTTGCTCTGAATTTAATTCTTTTTGATTAGCATTAGCCACTTGGTAATCATTGGCAACTTTATAAAAGTCCCCTTTAAATTGTTTAGGGTCATTTCCCCAGCCTTGGCATAACCAATAAGCAAACAAACTATTGCCGATAATGCGTTTTGCCAACGGGTCTTGATAAGCCACTTGTTCCCATGCCGCCGTTAAATTCCAATCATCGGTAACATCATGATCATCAAAAATCATGTACGTTGGCGTGTGCGCGAGTAAGCGCTGAACCTTATCTAAGCCACTAACAAAGTCTTTAATGGCGGCTAACTCTTGCTGATGGATTGCTTTGTATTTTGCAGGAACGTTAAAACCTTCCAATTTCACCTGTTGCCATAAAGTAGGTGACCACACTAAAAAGTACATGGCCATATTCTCAGCAAATGTCATCACATGATTATGAGCATAGGTGGAGGTAAAAATGGGCTGTTGCTTTCTTGATGTAAAAAAATAGGGTCTAAACCAAGGTGCTGTAGAACTGCTTTTAGGTAACAGTAACTCACGTTGAAAGTATTGTTCACTAAACTGATAAAGCTCACGACCGCAAGTAATACCTTGCTCAGCTAAATTTTCATCACTAAAGCTCTCATCATTTAATCCTAATAAATCGATAACTTGGTGAATAGCATGAAGGGTAACACCAGCAACATGATCAGCATAAATTTGGTCGCCAGACATCATCAACAACGCAGGTCTTTGCTCAACATCTGTTAAGGTTTGTCCAACTAAATGATCGCCCGCTAATAAGCTATCTGGACTCTCATGATGTGGATTACGACAAGAGCCATGAAGTAAATTATTTATATTTTCTTGGATAATAAAGGAGGGCCGAGTTTTATCAACAAAGGCTAAATTCGGGATAATATCAGCTAGGCATTTGCTACTCTCTTCAGAGCTAACTGTAGAACTTACTTCACTATTGTCTTCAGTATTATGACTACTGCTATCAACTGTATTGTTTGAGTTTTTTAGCAGTAAATCATATTCAATATATGTCTCTACCGGTAAGTTAATGCTTACATCTAACAAATGAACAACTGCTTTTTCACCAACACGAAAAGTCGTTAAATTGCTTTCATCAAGCGCTGCAGTAAAAATTAACTTATTGTTGTCTTCAGTAGCTGTATATGAGGCCTGTGCATCTTGGGGCTTGGTTAAGGCGTCATCATTAGCTAAAACATTATTACCTGAATTATCGTCACCTAAGCTATCGTTACTTAAGTAACAGCGAAGTTCTCCTCGACACTCAAGCGGACTAAGCCACCACAGCACTAATTGTTGTGATGTTAAACGTCGTAAAATTGGCCCGACTAAAATATCAGCTAACACCTAAGTCTCTATTATTTATCTAAGTTGGTTATATACCCGTTCCCCTTGAAGATGCATATTCAAGTGGAACGGGTATATATTAAAATAATGTATTAAGGGTGTTTATCTCGTAAATTGGTCTTAATAGCAAGATGAAATTGTTACCTTATGTGATTCCAACCAACCATCCAGTATTGGCTATTGAACAGCTTATTCCTTACTCCTTGTCATAATCTTGTTACAAATCCTTCATCGTTCATTCATCTTTACTTTACCAAACTGTCATTTTTAGTCACTAGGATACTGAGGATGTTAATGCATATGCATTAGCAATAATTATTAACCTTAACTATTAACTATTAACTATTAACTATTAACTTCTAACCTTAAATTAAAAACAAAGGAAGCACTATGAACTCAATGTGGGTTTCACTTTCAGCTTTGTCATCATTTTTACTCTCTAGCATCGCCGTTGCTGGAGTTTTACCCAACGTGCAAAAAGACAGTCCGTGGTTTGCAGATGGTCAGCAATCCGTTATCACTAAAACTAAACTAACACCGCGTAATAAAGCAAAAAATGTCATTTTATTTGTTGGTGACGGCATGGGTTTATCTACCTTAACGGCGGCACGAATTTTAGCCGGACAAAATAAAGGTAAATCAGGAGAAGAAGGTTATTTAAGTTTTGAAACATTTCCTTATTCAGCGCAAGTTAAAACCTACAATGTGGATGCTCAAACGCCTGACTCTGCTGGCACAATGACGGCAATGATGTCAGGCGTAAAAACAGATGTCGGTGTTATTGGAGTTGATGAAGATATTGCCCGAGGTGAATGCTCCACTGTTGCAGGTAATGAGTTAGTGACCTCACTAGAAGCGGCTGAAATTAAGGGCTTATCGACGGGGATTATTTCAACGGCGCGTATAACTCATGCAACGCCTGCTGCAACCTATGCAAAATCTGCCGATCGTAACTGGGAAGATATCTCTGATATGCCTGAGGCAGCAGTAACGGCTGGTTGTGTTGATATTGCAACACAACTTATTGATTTTGAGAAAAACTTAGAACAGCGCTTCCCAGGCATTGATGTCGATGGCATTGAAGTTGCTTTTGGTGGTGGTCGCAGACACTTCCTACCAAAAGATGAAAGTTACAACAGCGCCGATGCTAACAGTGCTATTGAAGGTGATCGCACTGATGGTGTCGACCTAACAGCCAAGTGGCAAGCACAATATGAAAACGGTAAATATATTATCGATCAAGCAGGTTTTGATGCTATTGATGCCACTAGCACTGAGCGCGTATTAGGACTTTTCAATGAATCTCACATGCAATATGAAGCAGATCGAAAAAATGATATTGCTGGTGAGCCCTCCCTCACTGAACTTACCAGTAAAGCCATTGATATTTTAGATAACAATGACAAAGGATATTTTCTTGTTGTTGAATCTGGACGCATTGACCATGGTCATCATGCAGGCTCTGCCTATAATGCATTAACCGATACCATAGAGTTTTCAAATGCGGTACAAGCGGCGATTAACAGTACTAACCCCGAAGAAACCTTAATATTAGTGACTGCAGATCATAGCCATGTATTCACCATTGCAGGCTACCCTAAACGTGGCAATCCGATATTAGGCAAAGTGGTTAATGTTGGTGATACTGAGCCAGCACTCGCTGACGACAACATGCCATACACCACCTTAGGTTATACCAACGGTAAAGGTTTTAGAAATTTAGTCAACGAAACCAATGCCGACCTCACTTATAACGATGATGCCGTTGACGGTCGCCAAGACTTAACCACGGTAGATACACAATCGACAGGTTTCCATCAAGAAGCGGCAATACCATTGGGCTCAGAAACCCATGCTGGCGAAGATATTAGCCTACACGCTTCGGGTCCCGGAGCCCATTTAGCACAAGGTGTTATCGAGCAAAGTGTTGTTTTTCACATCATCAATCAATCTCTTGGCTTAATTGCTCAATAACTTGCTAATCGAAAGGAATTAACAATGAAAACCTTAAATAAAACATTAAGTTTAATCTCATTAGCCATGTTAGCCGCATTAGCAGGTTGCAATGGCAGCGACGGTACAAATGGCGAAAACGGTACACAAGGCACAAGCAGTTTAATCAACCAAAGCTTAGTCAACATTGGTCATGAAGAATGTCTTAACGGTGGCGTACAAATTGACTCAGGCTTAGATAGCGATAGCTCAGGTGTTTTAGACGCTGGTGAAATTGAGACAACAGAATATGTTTGTAAACCAACAGTGACTCAAATGCAGGGTTCATCATTGACCGCGACTACCAATAATCTCTGGTATGAACAGGGGCAAAGCATATTAGGCCAAGCCCAGTTGAACACTAAATCTTTGGTTAATGCGCGCGGTAAAGCAAAGAATGTCATTTTATTTGTCGGTGATGGTATGGGTTTATCAACCGTTACCGCCGCACGTATATTGGCGGGTCAACAATTAGGGAAATTGGGTGAAGAACATGAGCTAAGTTTTGATAAATTCCCTTACTCTGGTTTTGCTAAAACGTACAATGTTGATGCACAAACGCCTGACTCTGCCGGTACAATGACCGCGATGATGTCAGGGGTTAAAACCGATGCTGGCGTCATTGGCGTTGCTGAAGCGGTTAGTCGCGGAGAGTGCGCGACCGCATCAGGTAATGAGCTAGTAACGGCATTAGAGTTGGCGGAAATTGCGGGGAAATCGACGGGCATTATCTCTACTGCGCGTATTACTCATGCAACACCCGCAGCAACCTATGCTAAATCTGCAGAGAGAAATTGGGAAGATATTTCAGATATGCCTGCAGAAGCTATTGCCGCTGGTTGCATAGATATAGCTTCGCAACTTATCAGCTTTGAAAGTGATATTGAAAGCCGCTTTTCCGGTACTGATGTTGACGGTATCGACGTTGTCCTCGGTGGCGGAAGACGTCACTTTTTACCAAAAGACGCAGCCTATAATACTGCTGATGCAACAAGCACCATTGAAGGTGATAGAACTGATGGCCGAGATTTAACAGCAGAATGGCAAGCGCAATATCCAACGGGCAGTTTCGTGATTGACCAAGCAGGTTTTGATGCGGTTGATACCAATGCTACGCAACGTTTATTCGGTTTATTTAATGAATCACATATGCAATATGAAGCCGACCGTAAAAATGATATTTCGGGTGAACCTTCTTTACGTGAAATGACCAGTAAAGCTATTGATATACTTGATAATAATAAAGAAGGTTTCTTCTTAATGGTTGAAGCGGGGCGAATAGATCATGGCCATCATGCAGGGAGTGCTCACGGGGCATTAACCGATACCATCGCTTTTGCTGATGCGGTACAAGCGGCTGTTGATAATACTGACCCTGAAGAAACTTTAATTATTGTTACCGCTGATCATAGTCATGTATTTACTATGGCAGGTTACCCAAAACGCGGTAATCCAATTTTAGGTAAGGTCGTGAGTGTAGGAAAGACAGAGCCAAGCCTAGCAAAGGATGGCATGCCCTACACAACATTAGGTTATACCAATGGTAAAGGTTTTAGAGATTTAGGCTCAGAAACTGACGCCGAAGAAGGTTATAAAGGTGATGCAATAACAGGTCGTCAGGACCTAACGCTGGTTGATACAAACTCAACAGGTTTTCATCAAGAATCTTTGGTACCAAGAGGCTCAGAGACACATGCAGGTGAAGATGTAGGTATCTATGCAATGGGACCTGGTTCTCACTTAGTTACCGGTACAAATGAGCAAAGTATTATTTTCCATGCAATGGATTATGCCGCTGATTTAGTGAAACAAGCTGAAAAGGCAATGAATTAGTTAGCCATTAATCAGTACTCTCAGGAGTATTGCGAAAGGAAGTTGCCCCGCTTAGTACAAAAGGGCAGCTCCCTTCCGGTTACTCTAATTAGCTTTAACTTATTTAAATTTACTTTAATCAACTCACTTCTTTCTTATGAGAGCAATCTTAGTATGAAAATTATCTCTTTATCACGATTAACCCTACTACTATTCACTATAGTAGCAGTAACTACATCAGTCAGCAGTACTGCCAGCGAATGCAAAATATTACCCAAAGTACTTAGTGCTTATTATGACTTTAGCCAACAGAAAACCAATAATATAGAGGAACAAAAAATACAGGTAACAGCAGCTAAAAAAACACAGTTATTTGAATTACACCGATACAATAATAGAGTCTTGCAGCGAGATATTGGCCAAGGTGTTAATGATATTTGGTCGCATAATAGCAATCGTTTATCGTTAAATAGAGCTTTTGAGCAATACCAACATAGCATTGAGTACCAATCAAATGAATTAAGGTATCAACCAAAGTGGCAAGATATTTTTCAATTAGTGGCAACACCTGATCTTAATGAAATGCAGCTTGTTAGCCAAAAAAACTCCGGTTGCCAGTTAGAACAACATTATGTTCACAAAACTAAAACATCAGAATATCAATTAGTTTGGTTACCTAAATTACAATTGGTAAAGTTCTTCGAACTCAAAAGCGCAACCTTAACTCGCCAGTGGTCATTAACAAACTATCAAGGTACCGTTGAACAAATCGCATCACTCTTTAATGAATATTCGCGTTATCAAAGTACTGACTATGCTGATGTTGGTGATAATGAATCAACGCCATTTTTAGCCGCTATGATTAATCAAGGCTTTTCAGCTACACAAAATGCTCACGGGATACACACACATCACCAAGCACATTAAGTTTAAGGTTTCCTATGACGCAGGAGTGATGTTAAATAAGTTAAGGGAGTGACTTCACTATTATTTCAACTCACTTCTCCTATTTTTAACTCACTTATTAACAGTCTAAGCCGTATAAAGTATTCATCACTATAGCTAACCCTTGGGTGACTTCTGCTTCGTTCATTGCCGCAAACCCTAGCCGGATAAAACGGAACTCTTTCTTAGGTAAATTGCTTGGCACATTACTCGGTAAATCGTCCGGTAAGTCTTTAAATCGATTAAATTCCACTTCAGTTTGTAAGTACACTTGATTTGCGAGTAGCTTCTCTTTTAGTCCAACAATCGATTTACCGGTATCGAGCCATATCGCCATACCGCCGGCAGGCACTTCAAATTGTAGTGGTAGGCCTTGATCTTGAAAAGATCTTAGCTTTTCAACCATAAAATCACGACGCTTTTGATATAAACGCGTCATGCGTCGTAAGTGCCCTTCAAACCCCCCTTGCTGCATCCACTTAGCCACCGATTGCTGAACTAAGACATTACACTTATGATTCATCAGAATTTTATAAGCAGCCAGTTGCTCTATTAAGACATTATTTGCCACAACATAACCAATACGCGCGCCAGCAAACATCAGTTTTGAAAAAGTAGATATATAGATAACCAAACCCGAAGGATCATCAGCAGCCATCGGCGCAATCGGCTGGCTGTCGTAATGAAACTCATGATCATAATCATCTTCCACAATGGCGACACCGTATTGCACTGCTAATTGATAAATTTGCATACGCCTGGAGATATCTAAAGAGACGGTCGTCGGGTATTGATGTAATGGCGTAAGGTAAAGCAACTTTACTTTACCTTGTGCAAATACTTGCGCTAAATGTTCAGGGTCTATGCCCCGTTCATCTTGTTTAACAGCAATCAATGTCGCGCCTGTGCGCTCAAAGGCAGCCCAAGCAGGCGGGTAACCCAGTTGTTCAACCGCCACCTTATCACCGGGCTGTAGTAGTAACTGTGAAATCATATACAAAGCTTCTTGTGAGCCATTGCAAATCATCAACTTTTTATCAGTTATCGAGCGAACGCGTCGTAAATACGTGGCTATTTCTTCAATAAGCTCAGCTTCTCCACGACTATCACCGTAACTTAAATCGTCAATTTTAGGTCGCTGGCAAGTTTGTGAAAAGTGACTTTTAAACTCATCAAAAGGGAATTGCCTGATATCAGGCTGACCGCCAGAAAAGTTATAAGGGTATTGGCTCGCCTTAACTTTTGGCGTAACAGCACAGCTTTGTTTTACTCTAAATTTCCAATCAAAACTTTGCTGTGTTTGCGCCATTTTATTTATAGCACGACTCCCTTGGATTGGCAGGTTTACTACCACTCGGTAACCTGAACGCTCTTTTGCTTCAACCCAGCCTTGCGCTACTAACTCAGCCAATGCCGCCATAATAGTATGACGATTTACCAATAACTGCTGAGCAAGTTTTCGCGCTGAAGGTAAGGCTTCTGTCGGTGCAACCTGCCCTTCTTTAATGGCTTTTCTCAAGGCATCAGCAATCGCCAAGTACTTTGCTTGCTTCCTTGACGGTATATTAGGATCCGAGTTTTCATAAAGTACTTTCAACGTTAACGCTTTCAATCTGGTCTACCAACTTATCAATATTTGGTTGTAGTAGTTATACCAAAAAAACTCATAATAACAAGCTAACACTTTCATGGAGCAATTTATGTTACAACCAACACTAAAGCCCACCACATTAGAAACCAGTTTACTAAAATTAGAGCCGATGAATTTGCAACACTTAACTGGTTTTTACTCGGCAGGAAGTCACCCACAAGTTTGGCAGCATATGCCAATAAATCGCTGTAAAAATACAGAGATTGCATCGGCATGGATGAAAGAAGCGATCGATGAAATGGCCCAAGGTTTACAGATCGCCTTTGTCACAATTGATAAGAGAACCAACAAAGTCATTGGCTCAACACGTTTGTTTCGTTGCAACGATAAAGACAACAGCATTGAGATTGGTCATACGTTTATCACCCCTGATTTCCAACGAAGTTACGTTAACTCACATGCAAAATACTTAATGCTAAAACATGCCTTTGAACACTTGGGCATGGCACGCGTTGAAATTTGTACTCATGAAGATAATCAACAATCACGAAATGCTATTGCCCGTATTGGTGGCCACTTTGAAGGTATTTTAAGAAAAAATCGCCGCGCACCTAATGGTGACTATAGAAATAGCGCCTTGTTTAGCATCATCGATGATGAATGGTCTCAAGTAAAACAACACTTGTTAAGCACGGGGAAAAACCAAGAGGAATTTAGTCATGTATCCAGCTAAGCATTATCAAACAAGCGAAGAAATCATTACCCATTATCATGACATTATTGAGAGTAACCCCTTAGCAACACTACTATTTAGCCATCAATCAGAGATTGACGTTAGTCATATTCCTTGTCACTTTTCTCTCAAGACTTCTAGCACTAACACACAGCAACTAGAGAGAAGCACGCTTACGGCTCATGTGAGTAAACATCACCCATTAGCTGAAGTGCTCCAGCACTCAGCAGTAGCTCTTCAATTAGTTTTTCATGGTGAAGATGCCTACATATCACCACGGGATGTTGCTAAACAACATAGCCATGCGCAAAGCGTACCCACTTGGAATTATGCCAAGGTACATGTATCGGGTACTGCCCAAGAGGTAAAAGATGTTGATGATAAGTATCAATATATGGCAGCAAGTACGGCTTACTTCGAGCAACGCCTATCGAAAAATAACATGACACAACCCTGGTCAATAGAAGAGGCACCAGCAATTGCCATTAAAAAAATGCTTAATGCTATTACCATTTTTAGCATTACTATTACTCACCTTGAAGGCAGATTTAAGCTCAGTCAAAATAAGTCCAAAGCAGTACAAAAAGAGATTGCAGAACAATTGACAACAAGGGGAGTTGAAGAGCTGGGGCAGCTCATGCTTGCGCTTTAACAGAAAGACAAAGTGATTTACAACTGAAAAAGGTTAGGGTCTGTTAGTAAACAAATTCAGGCTTTATCTGATCTCACTCAACACGCACATGAACCCATTTGAATATTCAGTCTGTTCATGATCCGACAGTAGATAAGTAGTGATCACCAATAAGCTTAATTCTGTTAAGCTCGACTGATTTGCTAACCTGTTTTCTTGAGCAAGTTGGAACTTGCTCCCTTGTTAATCTTAATAGTTTTCCTTATTTAAAGATCCAACTCTAACGTGTCTTGGGCAGCTCTGGAGACGCACAGACACATAAGTTTATTTTCTTTGTCGGTGTTGGTTAGGCATTCATCTTTGTGGATGACATTGCCGTTAACTACAGGTACAACACACGTTTTACATTCACCCGTTTTACAACTGTAAGGCACATCAATACCTTGAGCTAGCACCGCGTCTAAAATAGATTCTTGAGCAGAGACTGTAATTTTTTTCGCTGAGCGATTAAGTTTTACCGTAAAGGGTTTTGCCCTAGCATCGAGCTTATGTTCAAAGCGCTCAAAATGTAGACGGGTACTGGCAATGCCATGCTGTTGAGCAAGATCAAGTAACTGATCTATCATCTTTTGCGGGCCACAAAAATAAAAGTGCGCTTTCGCCGGAGAGCTAATTAATAGCTTTTCAATATTCAGTTTTTTGTCTTCCTCGCGCGCATATAAATGTAATTTATCGCCTAGTTGCCTGGTTAGTCGATCACTGAAGGCCATTTCATCAATTGAGCGACCGCAATAATGCAGTGAAAAGTCACGCTGCTGACTTGTTAATGTTAAGGCCATCGCTTTAATGGGTGTAATACCAATACCGCCAGCAATCAAAATGACAGGCGCTGTTGACTGCTCGAGGGGAAAGTAATTTTGCGGCTGTACACAGTTCAACCTGAGCCCAAGTGTGAAATGCTGGTGGATAACCTCAGAACCACTTTGATCACTTTCTTTATAGTTTGATTTATTGTCTTCTTTTAGATCCTTATGATCCTTTAGCACTGCAATTTCATAACAATCAGTTCTACTCGGGTTTGAACATAATGAGTAATGTCTGTGCGTAAGTTTTCCATCACTTAATACCACAGGTATCGCCAAGTGTGCACCTGCGTCAAAAGCAGGTAAGGCTTCACCCATGGCATGTTTGAGTTCAATAGCTCTAATACGTGGGGTCAATTGTCTAATGCCACTAATAACTAACGGTAACTCCCCCTCCCCCGATATTTGCGGATAATCAGCTAAACTTACTTTTAGTAATGAACTGTCTTGCGATGAAGCTTCATTCGATGAAAAGGCAAGTTGCTGCGACTTCAACTGTGCTTTTACTTCTGATAGTTCATTAGTTAGTGGCGTAATTAATGACTCAAGTTCACTTTCACTATATCTAGGTGTTATATGCTGTGGGCAATTCCAATCGAACGCTTCTACTTTAATGACAAAACCACGTTCTACTTTAGCTCGATAATTATTATCTTCAAGACTGGCAAGTGTTTGCCAATCATCTTCAGCAACTTGACTGATCCGTCCCATCAATTTTAAGCGACGTTTATTGGGATAATCGACAAAGATCAAAGCAACGCGATCATTATTGCGGAAGTTTCCTGCACTTACATACTGGCGATTACCTTTATAATCAGCAAAACCTAATGTAGAAGCATCAAGCACCTTTAGAAAACCTTTAGGCCCGCCACGGTGTTGAACATAGGGCCAGTCGGTTTCACTAACACTCGCCATATATAAACTATCTCGCTGGGCAATAAACTCAGCTTCAACTGCTGATAAGAGGAAGTTGTAATCCTCGCCTTGATCCATACTGGCATAGCCTGCTCGGCTATTCTGCTCCTGCTGCATTGCTCTTACTGTCTCAGTAAAGGCTAGTTGTGCGTATTTATGTGCCATGAGTCGACTCCTACTGGATCATTAAACTGGTTATCTAAGTAAAGGGTTACACTATGTTGATAGCTAATAATTGTTGTTAACTAGAACGTTTTGATAACTATCTTTTACTGAATAAAGCTTTCGAATTAGCATAGTTCAAACGAACTCCCTGCTCGTTTGAACTATTTTTACTAAGATGCTTTTTGCAGGGCGACTTTAGGGAAATCGATAGCAACACGACTTGCCTTACCCAGAATGTTTGTCATGATATTCATCCCTACATGAGTAATAATTTCAACAATCTCAGCATCTGAATAACCTACATTACGAATCTCAAGTAACTCAGCCGTTGTCACTTCACCGTTGTGCTCAGCTAAAGAACGAGCAAACTTAACCGCGATAGCCGCTTGTGCATCTTGACTACCACCCGCTCTGTTTTCAGCCATTTCATCTTCCGTTAAACCAACCCCTTTACCTATTGCAGTATGTGCTGAAACACAATATTCACAGGCATTTTGTTCAGCCAAACCTAAGGCAATACGCTCTTTAGTTTTAGCCGTTAACTCTCCCTCGTTAGCTATAGAGTGTAAACCTAAAAATGCTTTTAAGGCTGCTGGTGAGTTAGCAAATACTTTTAAAAAATTTGGCACCATGCCAAGTTGGCTGGTGATGGCAGCATAAAGCTCTGTTTGCTCTGGATTTGCTTGCTCTGGGGTAACTAAATTAATACGACTCATTGTTCTTCCTTATTTCTATTAAAATGTAAACTGACAGTTAAACGTCATGCTCATGCTGGTGTTGTTGACTATCTTTAGGCAACGCTGTGTCCGTTATTGCTCTTCACTACTTTGCAATATCACGCATAGCTGCCTGTCATCTCATCTAAAGATTTAATGCTGCGACCAAGCGATGAAGCTATTGTGAAACAAAACGGTTTAATTAAGAATAAGCATGATTTACAATTGATTATTTCAAATAATGAAATAATCAATTGAGAGACAGACAATGGATACATTCCACTTAATGAAGGTCTATATTGCCGTTGCTGAAGAGCAAGGTTTCTCAGCTGCGAGTCGACGTCTCAATATGTCTGCACCTACAGTTACAAGAGCAGTAGTGCACTTAGAAGAGACATTAAAAGTAAAACTGCTCAATAGAACCACGCGTTATGTCAGAATGACTGAGGCTGGCGCTCGTTATTTGGAAGATGCAAAAAGAATTTTGCAGGATGTAAATATTGCTAACGAAGCTGCGTTAGGTATCAACTCGACCCCGCAAGGGAAAATTAGTGTCACTGCCCCTGTGCTTTTTGGCCAACAGTTCGTATTGCCAACTATCACCGACTATTTAGTTCGTTATCCGCAGACACAAGTTAATGCTGTTTTCTTAGATAGAGTAGTGAATTTACTCGAAGAAGGTCATGACGTTGGCATTCGCATTGGTGAACTGCTTGACTCAAGTATGCGCGCCAAAAAGGTCGGTAACGTTAGGCTCATACTCGTTGCTTCCCCTGAGTATTTAGCGAAAAATGGTATTCCAAAAAACTGTCAGGAGCTGACACAACATACACTCATTGCCGCGAATACCGGTAGCCTTAACCCAGATTGGCAGTTCCTAGTAAATAAGAAAAATCAAACAGTAAAGATCAATCCTAGATTAACCGTTACTACAAATCAGGCAGCAATTAATGCGGCAAAAAATGGTTTAGGAATAACACGAATTATTTCATATCAAGTTGCTGAAGAACTTAGAAATAATAAGCTTAAAATACTATTAGAAGCGTTTGAATATCCTGCTAAACCAATTAATATAGTACACAGAGAAGATAAATTTTCTTCCGCTAAAGTGAGAAGTTTTATCGATTTACTTGCTGAGAACTTACAAACTAACTCAGCATTAAACTAAGCCTCAAGCGGGTACATGCTTTCTCATGGCATTTTAGTAACTATAGCGTCAATACATGCTGCTCGTACCTCAGTTTGATCTCGTTCACCTTGACTATTTTTCCTACAATCTAGATACATTGAAATATAACTATTTAACAGCTTTTCACCATTATTAAACTCTTTTGCAACTAGCTCTTCAATAAATGAGCGAGGGCCTACTTGAAAATGTTGATAATCAACTGGGTAATTCCAATAACCACCCCAGACAAAAAATCCATGCTCGGCAAAAATATCAACGACATCCTCGGCCATGCCTGAACGCTTTGATTTACCTGGTCGCTGATTTAATCGGTTCACGGCAAGATGTGCGCTTTTTGCAGGGGTTATTTTCGCCGTACCATCTTTCTCTATATCTATGAATGGGTTTTGTATAGGATTTATATCAATCGCAACGCCATAAGCATGAAGTGACCAGCGTGAACCTCCCGTGATAGCTCTCCCGTTGAACGCAGAAGTATTATTATCATCCATAGAGGCGTTGTCATCACCAAGGTATGATTCTATCGGACGGGCTTTACTAATGACGAAACTTTGTTTGAGTAGCTTTTCCATTAGCACTATAACTTTAGGTGCAAGAACATCAAAAACGATTAGTACTCCATCTTGCTTCACTACACCCAACTCATTTATGTAGCTAAAGTTAACCCGATTGAGTCTGTTACAAGGTATAGGATTATTTTTTGTAATGACATTATCTATAAGTAACTGGTTACATTCATTATTGGTTAACTTGGAAAATGTAAATTCATCTATATCTTTTCCCTGTTTTGCATTGCAAAATACGCTAATAGTTAAACCAAGAATAATTAAAAGTAATTTTGAACAAATTTTATCCATTATTTGAGTTGTCATCGCACTTCCTTTGGGGTTTTATTAAAGCTAGTTAACTAGATTTCATGCAGGCGCTTAATTTGATCAATGAAAACAAGGGGGAAACTATTACCCAAGACATCATTCTAAAAATTACTTCGGGTAAATTATTGTACACATAAATTAGTAATGCAAATAATTGAAATTACCAAACCTGCTAAACCAATTAGCATTGTGCGCAGAGAAGCTAAGTTTTCAGAGGTTAAAGTCAGAAATTTTATCGATTTACTCTCTCAGAATCACCAAGCTAACCCAACTTTAAATTGAACGAATTTTAATCATAAAATGAGTAGCAATCCTTAACGAAAAATTAATATTTAACCTATACTTTAGCCCCTGTAACTTGATTATTGAGTTATAAGGTTAAGAGCAAAAAGGAGAATATTAAATGAAGTACATACTACTTACGATAATATCCTTGTTATCTGTTCCTTTTGCAGTATTAGCAGAATCAAGCGAAACCAAAATTCATCGGGCCATGGCTGCCGCGCCTCCGTCCGTTAGTCAGCAAGCTACCATCATGGATTCTGATGGGACAATTTTACAAAAAGGAACGAATAGTTGGACTTGTATGCCTGACACTATGCCAGGAGATAAAGCCCCTATGTGTAACGATGTACTTTGGATGAAAATGATGAGCGCCGTTGGCTCTAAAGCTGATTTCACAGCAAAGGGGATTGGCATTTCATACATGTTAAAAGGTGATATAGGTTCAGGAGTGAGTAATTCAACACCGTATCATCAAGATCATAAAAACGCTCATGATTATACAGAAACAGGTCCTCACCTAATGATTATTGTACCCAAAGAGATGTTAAAAGGTATCACTAGAGACCCTAAAACTGGTGGGCCATATGTTATGTGGGGCGATACTCCATATGCTCACATTATGGTGCCGATAAAATAGCCCTGTATTTCAAGTAGCCCAATGAGGCTACTTGAAATAAATAATTTGACGCTATTTAATAACTATCCAAAAAGAGAGCCTACATAAAGCTATGGTCGATAAACATAATGACCACCCTCTTTGAATTCACTAGCAATAAAAGCTTGCCCGATTTGTTTTGGATAGGTTAATCTTTTTTCAGCTCATTAGCTTTTAATAACATCGATTTACTTTCTTCGAGGAAATCTCCGGCATAGTCACCAAACCAACCCGAAACATTATTAAACATATCAACAAAGGCGTCTTTATCATCAAGGCTGACATCTTCAAGTAGCTCTAAAAATCGGTAAGCAAAACGTTTCATCATGCTGACATTATCTTTGTTAGCAAAAATAATATCCGCATAAAGCGTAGGATCTTGAGCAAATAATCGCCCGACCATAATCAACTCTAATCGATAGATAGGTGAACTCATCGCAACTAAATTTTCTATATCAGCCCCTTCACTCATCAAGTGATAACCGTAAGCAATAGTAGAGAAATGTCGCATAACTTGTACCATAGACATAGCTTCGTCATGCTCATGCGCTTGCACCGGATAAATTTTAGCGCCCCACACTTCAAACTGCTCAATGAGCCATTGGTACTGTTCAGGGTTACGCCCTTCGCAACTAATAATGGTTTGTTTAATTAAACCCGTCACATCTGGACCAAACATAGGATGTAAGCCAACGACTGGGCCAGCATGTACCTGTTTCATTTCAAATAAAGGCGACTCTTTAATACTGGTTAAGTCGGCAAGAATACACGCTTTGGGTAAATTATTAAGATGATTAATAACCATAGTCGTCAGGCGAATAGGCACGGCAACAATGACTAAACTTGCCTCGGCCAAAATAGCTTCGCTGTTCGGCCAATCATTTTGCTCAATAATAGCAACTTGATAATCAGAGCGCTGAAATAGGTCGACAAAAACAGAGCCTAATTGCCCTTTACCGCCAACGACAACAACCTTTTTGCATTCAGGATTAACACAGCGATAGCCACTAGCATCTTGACTGACATAAGAGTCACGCATTAAACGGCGTAAAACATCTTCAATTAAATCAGGTGATAGACCAGCTTCACTTGCCTGCTGACGACGTTTAGCAAATAAACTTGCCTCACGCTTAGCATCATAAATAGGTCTGCCAACACCACTTTTTAGTTGACCAACTTTACTGGTAACAGCAAGTCGTCTTTGCAATAACTTAACTAAATCGCTGTCAATTTCATCAATTTCGTCACGTAAACTTGTTAACTTTTTATCAAAGTCAGGATCTGAATTCGTCATTACTATCTCTTATAAAAAACATCTTATCTGAAAAATATTGGCTAAAGCATATTGCTTAAAGTCTTTTTCTTACTATATTGGCTCAACGGCTTAAAATAGAAAACGCGGCAGAAGCCGCGTCTAATTAAAATATCTTACTTCGCAACGTTAGGCAAATAACCTTTAGGCTGTACGCGAAGCTAAACAACCGGATAGACGTGCATCAGCATCAGCTAATAGCTGTTCGGTTTCAGCAAAATCAATACAAGCGTCGGTAACCGATACACCGTAAGCTAATTCTTCTTTGGCTAAATCACTACTTTGATTGCCCGCATTAATATTACTTTCTAACATGATACCAATAATCGATTTATTACCCGCACAAATTTGTTCAATAACATCTTGTGCAACTAGCGGCTGACGAGTGTAGTCTTTACTTGAGTTGCCGTGACTACAGTCAACAATAATGCCTGGTTCAATACCTTGCTTAGCTAGGGCTTGTTCACACTCCGCAATACTTTTTGCATCGTAGTTGGGCGCCGTACCACCGCGTAAAATAACATGGCCATCAGGATTACCGCTGGTTTGAATTAAAGCAACCTGCCCTTGACGGTTTATCCCCATAAAGTGATGTGGTGAAGCCGCTGATTGCAATGCATTTACTGCAACACCTAAGCTACCGTTGGTACCATTTTTAAAACCTATTGGCATAGAAAGACCACTGGCCATTTCCCGATGAGTTTGCGATTCAGTAGTACGCGCGCCAATAGCTGACCAACTAAATGCTTCCGCAAGGTATTGCGGGCTAATCGGGTCAAGTGCTTCTGTTGCTAGAGGTAAACCAAGCTCTGTTAAGTAAAGAATCAATTCACGTGCTTTTCTTAAACCAGTTTCAACATCAAACGAACCATCCATATGTGGGTCGTTAATCAAACCTTTCCAACCCACTGTGGTACGTGGTTTTTCAAAGTAAACGCGCATAACAACAAATAATGAGCCCTGGTACTTATTTTGAAGCACTTTTAACTGACGAGCATAGTCTTTAGCTGCTTCAACATCATGAACAGAACAAGGACCTGAAATAACGAGCAAACGAGGATCACGTTTATGGATTATGTCACTAATCGTTTTACGCGACTGCTGAACAAACTCACGACCTTCTTCTGAAAGAGGTAATTCAGCACGTAGCGCTTCAGGGGTAATTAATACATGCTCGGCATTAACATGAATGTTATTTGAGCTGGTTGGCACGGCTGATAATTCGCTGGCTGTTGTCATTTTTGTTCCTTAAATTGAATATTTCCACTGAGTGGATCTTCAATATTTATTTTAAAAATCTTTAAAAAAGGGTTTACGCTAGCTAAATAAACAGATTAAACATGTGAAATTCAAGGCAGGAAAACATCGACTAATAAGGGCTTCAGCTCAACCAAAAACAAAAACAAGAAATCGTAAAGATTTAATTACGCGATTTGTAAGGTTATTTTTACATGCTTTATGGCACTTGTATAGTACTAAATTGTC
>MAAF01000051.1 GCA_002163005.1 Colwellia psychrerythraea
TGATTTTCTATCTCCACCTCTTGCTTTGGGCGAAACTGACACACCGAGCTGCCTCTCTATTTGCTGCTTAAATCTATCATCACCTAAAACCCAAGCTTTATTCACTGATGATCTGATTAATGACGCTTCATTATCACTCAAGTATCGTTTACACAATTTAAGGTACGATTGCTGCTGTTTACTGGCGGAGTCACCAAGCTTTAAATAACAATCATGCTCCGTGAGCAAGTTTATTGTTTTTCCTAAAGCATGCTGATGATAACTTGACCAAGGATATAATTCAGGTCGAACAACCATTTCTGCGCGTACAGGGTTGAACTCAATATACCGAGTAACTATTAAAAAGTAATTATCGCTATCAACCAAGTTTGACTTATATCTACCTTCCCATAAAGTGCCTGTTCTGTGATAAGTTTGATTTATATATCTTACATAATAACGCCCCAGCGATTGCATCATCAAGCTAATGCCATTTTCAATTCTTGGTGTTGCCAATAAATGCACATGGTTTGTCATTAAAATAAAAGCATGAATTTCCACTTGATGCTTTTGGCTATATTCAAGCAGTTTATCAAGATAAACTTGATAGTTTTCGTTTTCAAAAAAACAAGCTTGGCGATTATTACCACGTTGAATCACATGTTGCGGAATGCCTATTAAATTTAAGCGAGGTGATCTAGCCATTTTCATCCTTAAAAATATAGCTTGAACAATAAGATTAGTTCATAATAAATAAGTTTACAAAAATACAAAAACCAACCAACTCTGACCCCTTTGATGTTCCTTTGATGTTAAAAATGCTCGCCTATCCGTAAATCTCTTTGTGTTTTGAGCTAGTTATAAGTTACACTAAATTAGTCCGTTACTATTTTAGTATTTCCAAAAGGTTATCTCCAAACATTATGAAAGGAAATCACCAGCAAGCGAGTCTGCTATCTGCACTATCAAAGCAGAACCTTATTCCTTTAGAATCAATAGATGATATTTCGACTGACTTCGTCGGAAAAAATATACCTTTCATTCGTTTTTTAGTTGAAAACAAAAGTATTGATGGGAATAGTATAGCGAAGGTACTTTCTAAAAGTTTTGGCTATCCTCAGATCCAGTTAGCCAACTTTGATACTAGCCTAGTACCTGATGGTGTTCGTAATGAAAAACTGATCACTAAACATAATGCATTACCACTATATTTACGTGGCAAAGTGCTGTTTGTTGCCATGTCAGACCCGACTAATTTAGATGCTTTAGAAGAAATACAGTTTAATACTGGTTATAGCACCGAATTAGTGCTGTGTGATGAAAAAAGCCTGCAGGCTTGCATTGAAAAGGTACTCGAAGATGAAAGTGGTGCATTAGATATAAGTGATATTGATGCAGATGAATTAGCAGGTATCGATGTTCAAGAGTCCAGAAAAGAAGAAGATAACGCTAACGGTGAAGATGACGCCCCTATTGTTGTTTTCATCAATAAAATATTACTCGATGCTATAAAAAAAGGCGCATCAGATTTACATTTTGAGCCTTATGAAAAATCATTTCGTATTCGCTTTCGTATTGATGGCATTTTATCTGAAATAGCTAAACCACCAGTAAGCCTTTCTTCAAGAATGGCAGCCCGCTTAAAAGTGATGTCTAAATTGGACATAGCAGAACGTCGCGTACCACAAGATGGTCGGATAAAGTTGGCATTATCAAAGAAAAAATCAATCGATTTCCGCGTTAGTACGCTACCCACTATGTGGGGTGAAAAAATAGTAATGCGTATTCTTGATTCTTCTAGCGCTATGCTGGGTATTGATATGCTAGGTTACGAAGCCGAGCAGAAAGAGATATACATGGAGGCTTTAGAACAGCCTCAAGGTATGATCTTAGTTACCGGTCCAACAGGCTCAGGTAAAACGGTATCACTATATACAGGCCTCAATATCCTCAACACGCAAGAACGAAATATATCTACCGCAGAAGACCCGGTCGAAATAAACCTTGAAGGTATAAATCAAGTTCAAATTAATAATCGTGCAGGCTTAACTTTTCCAAGTGCCTTGCGTTCATTCTTGCGTCAAGATCCCGATATAGTCATGGTGGGTGAAATTCGTGATTTAGAGACCGCTGAAATAGCAATAAAAGCGGCCCAAACTGGCCATTTAGTGTTATCAACACTACATACTAACTCAGCTGCAGAAACGCTGACTCGCTTACTTAATATGGGTGTTCCTTCTTATAATGTTGCTAGCTCTGTATCTGTTATTATTGCTCAACGACTTGCTCGAAGATTATGCCCTCAATGTAAGGAAGAAGAACCTCTTTCTGAAATGCAATTAGCCGAGCAAGGTTTTCCTGCTGATAAATTAGCTGATATAAAGTTATTTAAGCCGGTAGGCTGTACCCATTGCACAGGAGGTTACAAAGGCCGCGTGGGTGTTTATGAAGTAATTAAAATCAGTCCAACCATAGCCTCAATTATTATGGAGGGAGGCAACTCGTTAGATATAGCCAATCAGTGTCAAAAAGAAGGTTATAACAATTTACGCCAATCAGGGTTAATTAAAGCGATGAACGGTATGACGAGCTTAAAAGAAATTAATCGTGTGACTAGCTCTTAAGCTAATATTCAATTAACTTACTTATACTCAACAAGATAATTTACTTATTACTCATATATTACTTTACTAACTTTATTAAAAGAACAAAAAGTAGAGTACTCATGGAGCAGGGTTAACTATGGCTATCACAACAAAAAAGAAATCAACTAACGCTAGAGATAAAACTAAAGTTAAAGAGCAAGATGTCTTTGTTTGGCATGGTGTTAACCGTAAAGGTAAAAAAATTAGCGGTGAGCTCGCTGCTAAGAATATTATCGAGCTTAAGACTCAATTGCGTAAGCAAGGCATAGTGCCCAGTCGAGTGAAGAAAAAATCTAAACCATTATTTGGCTTAGGTGGTGATAAAGCAATAACTCCCGGAGATATTGCTGTTATCACCAGACAAATAGCCACTATGTTAGGTGCTGGCGTGCCCTTGGTACAGACTATTGAAATGATTGGCAAGGGACATAATAATGGTAAAGTGCGTCAACTTCTAGGAGACATTGGTACTAAGCTTTCTTCTGGTATCCCTCTATCTGACTGTTTACGTGATCATCCGCTCCATTTCGATGACCTTTATTGTGATTTAGTGGCCTCGGGGGAGCAATCCGGTGCTTTAGAAACTATTTATGGACGTATTGCCACCTATAAAGAAAAAGCGGAAGCATTAAAAAGCAAAATTAAAAAAGCGATGACCTACCCTATTGCCGTATTAGTGGTTGCCTTTATTGTAACCTCTATTCTTTTAATTTTTGTAGTGCCTGTGTTCCAGGAGATTTTTGCTAGTTTTGGTGCGGAATTACCCGCTTTTACCTTACTTGTAATCGCTATATCTGAATTCATGCAAGCCTATTGGTATTTTGGTTTAGCCGGTCTATACCTTGCATTCTTCTTATTTAAAAGAACTCACAGAAATAGCCAAAAATTCCGTGATAATGTTGATAAAAATATACTCAAGTTACCTGTTATTGGTGATTTATTAGAAAAAGCTGCCGTTGCTCGATACGCTCGTACTTTATCTACAACTTTTGCTGCCGGTGTGCCGCTAATTGATGCACTCGAGTCCGCCGCAGGTGCATCGGGTAATGCTGTATTCCGTGATGCCATATTAGAAGTACGCGCTGAAGTATCTTCCGGTATGCAAATGAACTTAGCTATGCGTAACTGCAAAATATTTCCAGATATGGTTATTCAAATGGTTGCCATTGGTGAAGAATCAGGCGCCGTTGATGATATGTTATCGAAAGTGGCTAATGTGTATGAGCAGCAAGTAGATGATGCCGTAGATGGACTAACTGCGCTGTTAGAGCCAATGATTATGGCGGTATTAGGTGTAGTCATAGGTGGTTTGATCATTGCCATGTACTTACCAATATTTGAAATAGGTAAAGTTGTATAAATATATATAAAATGGAGCAGTCATATTTGCACTGCTCATTTTAATGTTGCTAAATTTATTCATTTATCACTTCAGTTTTAAACGTGGAATCCACTTTGTTATATACTAATTTTTTATCTTTTTTCAACAATTTATCTTTGTTATTCCAACAATCCCCTACTTTCTTGTATATTACTGTTGGCCTAATTTCATTGGCCATAGGTAGCTTTCTTAATGTTGTCATTTATCGCACCCCTAAAATGATGGAATATGCTTGGTACCATGACTGTCGAGAGTTTTTAGCGGATGAAGTGGCTGATATTAAAGCAAAGAACCTCACTAAAATCACCTTGTCCAAGCCTGATTCCACCTGCCCTAATTGTGATCATAAAATTCGCTTTTACGAAAATATTCCTGTCTTTAGTTGGTTATTTCTAAAGGGAAGATGTAGCCAGTGCACCAATAAAATTTCGGCTCGTTATCCCTTAATTGAGCTTTCTACCATGTTATTAAGCCTTATTGTTGCTCAGCATTTTGGCGCAACAACAACCACCTGTTGGGTTTTGCTACTCACTTGGTGTTTGATTACACTTACCATGATAGATTTTGATCACATGTTACTGCCTGATCAAATTACACTACCACTTTTATGGTTAGGCTTACTAATAAATATAAATGGGACTTTTGTTCCATTGACCGATGCTGTCATTGGCGCTGCTGTTGGTTATATGAGCCTATTTTCTGTCTTTTGGCTATTTAAGCTAATTACAGGCAAGGAGGGTATGGGCTTTGGTGACTTTAAATTGTTCGCTGTTTTTGGTGCTTGGATCGGTTGGCAATTATTACCACTACTTATTTTAATGGCATCAGTGGTTGGCGCGATTGTTGGTATTGCTTTAATGTTATTTAAGAAACATCAAAGAGAACAGGGTATCCCTTTTGGGCCTTATTTAGCGGTAGCTGGTTGGATCACTTTATTATGGGGTGACGGTATTTGGTCATGGTACTTACAGACAATTCTTTAATGCACAAATTCAGTTATAAGTTACTCTCAACATGTCTGAGCTATTTTCATCATGTCTAAACTAATTATTGGCCTTACTGGCGGAATAGGTAGTGGAAAAACGACCATAACCAATTACTTTCTAGCATTGGGTGTTGAAATTATTGATGCTGATATTATCGCCAGAGAAGTCGTTTCGGTTAACAGCCCTGCATTAAAAGCAATTGCCAAGTACTTCGGTGATGACTATATTCAAGCTGATGGTCACCTCAACAGAGCTTTATTGCGGAGTCGAATTTTTAGCAATAAAGCCGATATGCTTTGGTTGAATAAGTTATTACACCCCTTAATACGCGTTAATATTGTAACGCAGACTAAAGAAGCTAAAAGCCCATATTGTATTTTAGTTGCGCCTTTACTCATTGAAAATAACCTACTTGAATTAGTTGACCGTGTATTAATCGTTGATGTGAGTGAAACAACTCAAGTAACGCGAACCCTGTTGCGAGATAGTAGCTCTGCACAAGAGATCAAAGCAATTATAGCAAGCCAGACAAGCCGCGCTGCAAGAGTTGAAGTTGCCGATGATATTATTAACAATGATGACTCTCCATTATCGGAAATCCAAGCAGCCGTATTATCACTTGATAAAAAGTATTTAGCCTTGACAAAAATGGTTTAAAAATCAACAATGAAATAGCACTTTATTTACATTTTATGTTAGCTGGTTACAAAACGTTGTATGTCTACGGTCTTATATGAACACCCGCTCAATGAGCGAATAAGAAACTACCTAAAACTTGAGCAATTCTTTGCTCAGGCATACTCATGTCTTAGTGGTGATCTTAGTATATTAACTAGCCACCAAGTTTTTTTTAATGCACTATTTTCTATATTAGATACCTTAGAACGGAACGATACTCGTGGTGATTTAATTAAAGATTTAGAAAAACTAGAACAAAACCTTGTAGTATGGTCAAAAATTCCTGACGTAGATACCAATGCACTTGAAAAGAATTTAGCTGAAACAGTGAAATTAGTCAGTCATCTGAGGATCCCACGACCCACTTGGTGGCTGTTAAAAGAAGATAAATTACTTTCCTGTTTAAAACAACGTTTTGCTATCCAAGGTGGAAGCTCTAGTTTTGACTTGCCACAATTGCACTTCTGGCTGCACCAAAATGAAGTGCAAACGAAACAAGAAGTTCAGCAATGGCTCAATCTATTAAGTGATATATCATCTGCGCTTGCAATTGTGCTTAAGTTTATCCGATTACGCGCTGAGTTTGAGCCTATAGAAGTTGATAGTGGATTTTATCAAGACAACGGTGAAGGGCTTTTATTATTGCGAATAAAGTTAGCTAAAGACGCAGCATATTACCCAACAGTCAGCGGTAACAAGTTCCGTTATTCTATCCGCTTTATGCTACCTTGCCAACATACTGGCCGCAGGTACGCTAACCAAGCAACTGCCTTTCAATTAGCGCGCTGCTAATAGTTTTTCTTTTACACGCTTGCCTACGTACAAATGATTCCATGCAATAAGCTTTCGTGTATAATTAGCATTACTTTGAAATTTAAATAATGTATTACCATGACCTTAAAAGTTCCCTGCCCCCAATGTAAAGAAGCTGTTGTATGGCAAGAAAGTAGCGAATTCCGTCCTTTTTGTAGTAAACGCTGCCAGCTTATTGATCTAGGAGAATGGGCAGATGAAGGGCATAAAATCAGTCAAAACATTCAAGTTGATACTGTTTTATCAGAAGAAATGCTCGATGCAATGGAAGATGAGTTTTTACTTAGCAATAAGTTTTTTGTTGAACCAGAATAAACTATACCCTCGGTTAGAGGGGCTTTTCTAAAAGCTTATCAATAATGGCTCTATTTGCTTCTGGAAAATCTAGTTTCTCAAATTCATTCAAAGTATACCACCCTTGGCCTTGTCCCTCTTGTGCGCTTGGCTCACCCATAAAGTTATCAACGATAAAAACGTCCAAACAAACACGCTTATCTCCTTTTTTGCCTCCCTCTTTACTTCGGTATGTATGCTCAACCTTAATCAATGGCTGACAAGATAACACATCAATGGCTACCTCCTCTTTAAGCTCTCTAGCGAGTGCTTGAGCAACGGTTTCGTTGTTTTCCACCTTACCGCCCGGAAACTCCCATTTCCCGCCTTGGTGGGCCTGTTCTAGCCGTTTAGTTAAGAAGTATCGAGAACCGACTTCTTTACAAGTCCTTGTTATAACTCCTACCGCAACGTGCACAACTTTATTCATAACTTCACTTATCTAAAATTCTCTAGAAAAAAAAAGCCAGTCACTCGACTGGCTTTTTATTGACAACGAACCTAGTTATTAGGCTAGCTTACCATGACATTGTTTATATTTTTTACCTGAGCCACATGGGCAAGGCTCATTTCGACCTACGCGGGGCGTTTGTGTTTGCTCACTAGGGTTTGATGCTGATTGGTGCTGAAAATCCATTGGAACTTCTTCAGACTTTTTATGCTGCTCTTCTACCGCTTCAACATCAGACTCAGCACGAATTTGTACTTTAGATAAAATACCAACGACGTCATACTTTAAGTTATCTAACATTTCAGTAAATAACTCAAAAGATTCACGCTTAAATTCTTGCTTAGGATTCTTTTGTGCGTGAGCACGCAAGCCAATACCTTGACGTAGGTGATCCATGGCTGATAGATGCTCTTTCCAATGAGAATCTAAACTTTGTAACATTACTGCTTTTTCAAACTGTCGTAAAACATCAGCGCCAACAGCTTCTTCTTTATCTTTATAAGCTTGTTCAAACTCAGTAATTATTTTTTCGCGTAAGCTTTCTTCATGAAGTTTGTTATCTTCTTCAAGCCATTTTCCAATAGTTAATTCAGTTGAATATTCCCCTTTCAATTGCTCTTCAAGGCCTTGTATATTCCACATTTCGTCTAATGATTGACGTGGAATGTGCTGATCAATTACACCATTAATAACATCACTGCGAATTGCTTCAACGACTGAACCAATTTCTTCATTATCAAGTAATTCATTACGTTGCTCATAGATAACACCACGTTGATCATTAGCAACATCATCGTATTCTAATAGTTGCTTACGCATATCAAAGTTGCGACCTTCAACCTTACGCTGTGCATTTTCAATACTACGAGTAACCCAAGGATGCTCAATAGCCTCACCCTTTTCCATGCCTAACTTACGCATCATGTTTGAAATACGTTCCGAGGCAAATATACGCATCAATGAATCTTCCATTGATAGGTAAAAACGTGTTGAACCTTCATCACCTTGTCGACCTGAGCGTCCACGAAGCTGATTATCAATTCGTCTAGACTCATGACGTTCTGTTGCGACTATATGTAAACCACCCAACTCAAGTACACGTTCATGGTCAATTTTCCACTGCGCTTTAGCTTTAACGATATCATCTTCACTAGGATTAGTTAACTTAGCGATAGTGGCATCTAAATTACCACCTAATACGATATCAGTACCTCGACCAGCCATGTTAGTCGCGATGGTAACGGCACTTTCTTTACCTGCATCAGCGACAATTTCAGCTTCTTGCTGATGAAACTTAGCATTAAGTACTTTGTGCTTAATTTTTGCTTTTTTCAAGAAATCAGATAAGAACTCTGACGTTTCAATCGCAATAGTACCAACAAGAACGGGTTGTCCTCGTTTCACACAATCTTGTATATCAGCTAAAATAGCTTCAAATTTCTCTTCAGTTGTTAAATAAATCAAATCAGACAAATCTTTACGAACCATTGGCTGGTTAGTAGGAATAATAACCGTCTCTAGGCCATAAATATGATTGAATTCGAAAGCTTCAGTATCTGCAGTTCCGGTCATACCTGACAATTTTTCATAAATTCTGAAGTAGTTTTGAAAGGTAATAGAAGCGAGTGTCTGATTTTCATTTTGAATATTAACACCTTCTTTGGCTTCAACAGCCTGATGAAGACCTTCAGACCAACGACGACCTTCCATCGTTCGACCAGTATGCTCATCCACAATAACTATCTCGTCATCTTTTACGATATAATCGACATCTTTTTGAAACAGTTTATGAGCGCGAAGTGCTGCCATAACATGGTGTAATAATGTGATATTAGCTGCTGAAAATAAAGTATCACCCGCAGTGAGTAATTCTTTTTCAACCATGATCTCTTCAATATGAATTTGGCCACGCTCTGTTAAATAAACTTGCTTGGCTTTTTCATCGATTGTAAAATCACCCGTACTTTCTTCACCTTCTTTATCTTCTTCTTCTTGCTGCTCAAGCGTCGGTACTAAAGTATTAATTATCTTATAAAGTGCAGAGCTATCTTCAGCTTGACCTGAAATAATAAGTGGCGTTCTAGCTTCATCAATTAAGATTGAATCTACTTCATCTATAATGGCAAAGTGTAGTGGTTTTTGAGAACGCTCTTGCGGTGAGAACACCATATTGTCACGTAAATAGTCAAAACCAAATTCGTTATTTGTGCCGTAAGTGATATCTGATTGATAGGCAGCTTGCTTATCTTCAGTTGTCATTCCTGCGACATTACAGCCAACAGTTAATCCAAGAAATTCAAATAAAGGACGACTCCAATCTGCATCACGAGTAGCCAGGTAATCATTGACAGTAATAACGTGGACACCTTTATCGGTTAACGCATTAAGGTATGACGGTAACGTTGCCGTTAGTGTTTTACCTTCACCAGTACGCATTTCGGCAATTTTGCCTTCATTTAGTACCATGCCACCAATCATTTGCACATCGAAATGACGCATACCAAACACGCGTTTACTGGCTTCTCTTACTACAGCAAAAGCTTCAGCTAACAATTGATCTACGGTTTCGCCTTGAGAAAATCGTTCCTTAAACTCAGTGGTTTTGGCTTTTAATTCTTCATCACTTAGCGCTTCTAATACAGGTTCAAGTGCATTTATTTTAGTTACTTCTTTGCCCATTTGTTTTAGCAATCTATCATTTCGACTACCAAACATTTTTGTTAACAAATTTCCAAACATCTTATTTAAACCATTTAGTGAGAATTATTAGTAGCTACGTTCGCCACCTTTCGTGAATGTATTATGATAACCGTTTAATGCTTTTTCGGTTATTTCCCTTTGCGATAAACAAATTTAATTGGATTAATTTGTTTATTATTTCGTAATATTTCATAGTGAACATGCGGCCCTGTTGAGCGGCCAGTACTGCCCATACGTGCAATATTTTGCCCTTTATTTACCACATCACCCACATTTACCAATAAATCTTTATTATGACCATAACGAGTAGTTAGTCCATTACCATGATTTATTTCAATGAGTTGACCATAGCCATAGCGCTTACTTGCCCAAGTGACAACGCCTGAAGCAGTAGCAATAATAGCTGTATTTTCTTTACCAGCAAAATCAACGCCTTTGTGCATTGTTGGTTTACCATTAAATGGGTCTTTACGAACACCATAATATGAAGATAACCAGCCTTTGGTTATCGGTCGACCCGATAAGTAACCATTATTTTGTATATGGTGACCAAAAGTTAAAGATTCAAGCATTTGTAGCTGTTTTTCTTCGTAATTTATCTTACTTTCAAAATGCTCTATTTCAATAAAGAGTTGTTCCAGTGTTTTATCATTCACTAAAAAAGTTTTCGCTGCCGGTCCACCACTCGCAGGGAGCTGGCTGAAGTTAAATTCTTTCTCAGGAATGCTAGCATCATCGGCCAAACGGTCACCTAGAGCATTTAGACGTAATACCTGACTTTGTAATTCAGCTAATTTAATTGTCAGTGCGGTAATTTGTTGATTTTTAACCTGAATAGGAGCCATATTATTTTGAGAATATACTTGATACTTATCACCATTAGGTTGTACTTTATTACTAGCAATTAGATGAACAATAAACCCAGAAATTAGTGCAAAGGCACACACAGCTGATAACCAATGCAATTTAGTTAGCCGCATTGAAAATCTGACGTTCTTTCCTCGGTATAGTAGTGTTAAACTCATAGGACTCTATTTCGGTTAATTTATTCAGTAAACATTATTACTGAATTTTGCTAACTTTTGGTGACAACAATGGCTAGAAAATCAAAAGTCCCTATTAATATGTCGGCGCTATTGCAAACAACGACAGGCACTTTGGCACATATTCAGGCAAAAACCAACTCTTTGACCATCTTGGCGGACATTGTACGGCAAATCTGCCCTGATTTACCAGTAGATGCTTGGCATATTGCAAATTGCCGAAAAGACACTCTGATTATAGAAGTGAAATCTCCTGTTTGGGGACATCGATTACAGTTTGAACGCAATACTATTTGTAATGCATTAATAAGTAGCACTGATGGTAACTTTCAAAAAATAGAAATTAAAGTCAACCCACAGGGTTTTCGCCAGCAACGACATGAAGTGACCGAAAAAACACGCGCTGATCTTTTGCAATCAGTCCCCGTAAAGTCTACCCAAAGTAATGCTGTTGTGAACGAGAAAACCGCCAAGCAGTTTTTAGATATCGCAAAAAACGCACCGAAAGGCTTGAAAGAAAAACTAGAGAAGTTAGCACGAGTTGCTGGAAGAAAGTAAGCTGGGCAGCGAATTAAACTATGCGAACACTCGACCTTAAGTGGTATGTTCGCATTTTAATAAGTGTGGATATATACCCAAGCCACTTGAAGAGGCGTGTTTCAGGACGCTTGAGCAATTCATGATCAAGGCGCCTCATTTTATTAAGGGTTATTCCCTTAAAAAAGGAGGCAACGAAGAACATGGTTTGCTCAGACGTCCCCGCAGGGCTGGTTTAGAAACGCTTTATGCTGCGTTATTGATTTCGACAATAGAATAACTATTCTCTTCAATCAATGCCTTGCCTAAAGGCATTTCTAATTCCAGCTGAAACCTGCATCTTCAGGTAGTTTGGGTATAAACTAAAATGCAGTAGCATTAATTTCCTGATATTCTATTGGTGAAGCTTTATCACCTTCATAGGTTACCCATTCCCATGAATCAGTCCGTTTAAAGACTTCTCTAAGCAACAGGTTATTTAAACCATGTCCTGATTTAAAAGCGTTTAATTCACCTAAAATACTCGCGCTGCCCATATAAAGGTCGCCAATAGCATCAAGTATTTTATGCTTCACAAATTCATCATCATAACGTAATTCATTCTTATTAAGCATTCTATAATTATCAAGTACGATGGCATTTTCTAAACTGCCACCCAAGGCCAAATTATGAGAGCGTAAGAACTCAATATCTTTCATAAAACCAAAGGTTCTAGCGCGACTAATTTCTTTAATAAAAGAACAACTAGAAAAGTCCATGCTCATGGTTTGACACGTTTTCTCAATAACAGGGTGTTCAAATTCAATAGAAAAATTGACCCTAAAACCTTCATAAGGCAGTAACTCTGCCCATTTATCGCCTTCTTCTACGCGAATTGGTTTCTTAATACGCAAAAAGCGTTTTGGTGCATTTAATGTCTCAATGCCTACTGATTGAATTAAGTAAACAAAAGGTAAGGCGCTGCCATCCATAATAGGAATTTCAGCTGAATCAACATCAATAATTAAATTATCGATGCCTAAGCCTGCAACAGCTGAGAGTAAATGTTCAACTGTTGAAACCTTAACTTGCTGTTCATTAACTAAACAGGTACATAACGTTGTTTCGCCCACAGCTTCTGGTGACGCTTTGATATCAACCACAGGGTCAAGATCAACACGACGGAAAACAATACCGGTGTTTGCTGGCGCAGGACGGAGAGTAACCTGCACTTTTTCACCTTTATGTAAACCAACACCTACTGTTGAAACACTTGTTTTTAATGTACGTTGCTTAATCATATCAGCCTCGCTTACTTTGCTTTTTATTGGTTAATAAATGCAATTGCTATTATAAATATTTTACTTAGCTCTGGGCCATATAAAACCATCTACATGCAGCATTTCATCCCATTATTAAAATGAACTACCTACTTACTCCGTATTAAATCTAAGTATAGATTTAGGAGTAAAAGTAGCTAAGCTCTTTTCAGGGCGCATAATATATCAAAAAAAAGCGCTAAAATCAAAAATACCAATGACAGTTGAACTTAGTTCACATCTAATAACTAGATAGTTAATCCGCTTGCTTACGTAAAAAAGCAGGAATATCTAAATAGGTATCTAAGTCCGTTGCTGCTGCTTTTTGCGCATTGCTATCAGTCATCGCTATTGCTTCAGTCGCTAAATTCGCCTGTGGTGCAGCTGGTGTATAATCCGCACCTACCACTTTTGCTTCAGCCATTGGCATAGGGTTTACTAACGTAATATCAGGCTTACTTTCAGCGCCAATACCCGTAGCAACAACGGTCACACGAAGCTCATCTGTCATATCCATATCAATAACAGCACCAACAACAACCGTTGCATTTTCAGAAGCAAAAGCTTTGACGGCATTACCAACAGTCTCAAACTCATCGATACTAATATCCATGCCTGCGGTAATATTAACTAAGATACCGCGAGCACCAGCTAAATCCACATCCTCTAGTAAAGGACTTGAAATAGCAGCATCAGCAGCTTCTTGTGCTCTATCATCGCCAGAAGCAGTACCAGAACCCATCATGGCAGTACCCATCTCAGACATAACAGTACGTACATCGGCAAAATCGACATTTATCAAACCAGGACGAGTAATTAATTCTGCAATACCTTGCACTGCGCCAAGTAACACGTTATTGGCTGCTTTAAAGGCATCTAATAAGCTTGTTCCTGGACCAAGGACTTTCAGTAACTTCTCGTTAGGAATCGTAATAAGTGAATCAACGCTTTTAGATAAAAACTCAATACCTTGATCGGCATAATTCATTCGCTTTTTACCTTCAAATGGGAACGGTTTTGTTACGACAGCAACCGTTAAAATCCCCATTTCTTTCGCAATTTCAGCAACTACAGGTGCCGCGCCAGTACCTGTACCACCACCCATACCAGCTGCGATAAATATCATATCGGCACCTTGCAAGGCTTGCTTAATAGTTTCTCTATCTTCTTCAGCTGCACAACGGCCAATTTCAGGGTTTGCGCCAGCGCCCAACCCTTTAGTGACATCAGCGCCAAGCTGTAAAGTGACATCTGCAGAAGAATTACGTAACGCTTGCGAGTCAGTGTTTGCTGTAACAAACTCTACACCTTCTATCGTTTGTGAAACCATGTGTTCAACGGCATTACCACCACCGCCACCAACGCCGATAACTTTAATTATCGCTTCTTCGCTATGGTCTTCCATTAATTCAAACATTTTTCTCTCTCCGTTTTACTTACAATAACTTAAAATATTTAATAAACTGTTGTTATTTATTACTTTAATTAACAACAATTCGAGATAACTGTTATTTCCATCTAACAGCTCACAACACAATTTTTTAGAACTCGCCCTTAAACCAGGCATGTATTCTTGACCAAAAGTCACCAACACTCTCTCGTTTTTTCGCCGTACTATTCACTTCACTCGTTGCCTGCATACCATAATGTAGAAGGCCAACTACTGTGGAGTAAGTAGGATCGTTTACATACTCTTTTAATCCTTGCACTGATAATGGATTAGCAATACGAACTGGCATTTGGAAAATTTCTTCAGCAAATTCAAGTACACCTTCCATTTTCGCCGTACCACCTGTTAATACATAACCGGCAGCAATTTGATCTTCTAAACCAGATTCTCTAATTTCGTCTTGAATTAACTCGAATAACTCTTGATATCTAGGTTCTACCACTTCCGATAATGTATGACGCGACATTGAGCGAGCAGGACGACCACCAACACTTGGCACATCAATACTTTCTTCCATGCTAACTAATTGTTTTAAGGCACAGGCGTATTGCACCTTAATATCTTCAGCATGACTTAGTGGTGTTCTAAATATTTTAGAAATATCACTAGTTACCTGATTGCCTGCTACAGGGATTACCGCGGTATGTCGTAAAGTTCCACCCGTAAAGACTGAAATATCCATTGTGCCGGCGCCCATATCAACAACACACACACCTAATTCTTTTTCATCATCGGTTAACACCGCATAGCTTGAAGCTAAAGCTGAAAAAATTAATTGATCCGCGGTCAAATCACAGCGTTCGACACATTTAACTAAGTTTTTAGCCATGTCATTGGCGCAAGTAACGATATGAACTTTAGCTTCCATACGTACACCAGACATGCCTATGGGACTTTTAATACCGTCTTGACAATCAATGCTGTATTCCTGCGGAAGGACATGCAGCATACGGCGTTCGGCTGAAATAGGAACTGAGCGCGCGGTATGAATTACATTATCGACATCTTCTTGAATAACTTCTTTGTCATTAATTGGCACCATGCCATTTTCATTTTGGCAACTAATATGCTTCCCTGAAATACCTAAATAGATTGAGCTTATTTGACAGTCTGCCATCAATTCAGCTTCATTAATGGCGCGTTGAATCGCTTGAATAACTAAATTCAAGTCGTTAACTCCGCCTTTATCCATACCGCGAGCAGGCTGATTACCGACACCAATAATACTCAATTGGTTGTCTGGCGTAATCTCTCCTACTGCGACAGATATTTTGGAGGTGCCTATATCAAGGCCAACCACTAATTTTCTTTCTGCTGCTTTAGACATTTAACTTAAACTCTTAACTAATTGTGTTGATTTAAGGTGATTATTTTTGTTCTTTTTTTGCAATTTACTTTGTGTTTTATATTGGGTAATGCTTTCTACTGTTTTCCAACCAACAGCCAATCCCGTATCATACCGCAAATCGATGTAATCAACCGCCTGATTTTGCTGTTTTTCTGCAATTTTTTTTGCCTTTAGCTGGGCTTTAATTATTGGATAAACATCCATAAAACGTTGAATACGTTCAACCCGCTCTTCACGACCTAAATTTAAGGTCACGCCATCATCTAATGTTAGTTGCCAAGAAAAACGTTCACTTAGCACTAACTCATCTATTTTTAGTGCCTTATAGTCAAGTAATGCATTGAGATCTCTATAGTTTTCTAACGCCAACAACTCACTCCCTTCAGGACCAAAAAAGTTAGGGAGGTAATGATTAATACGTTCAATATCAGCCTGAAAAACTTGACCAAGCTGATTGATCAAAAAGTTTCCATTCCATAGTGCTATCGGGTTTTGGTCAACTACATATATTTTCAATTCATTAGGCCACTGCTTTCTTACGGCTACCGAGTAAACCCAAGGTAAAGTAAGTACATAACTTTGTACTTCATTAACATCGACTTGAAAAAAGTTGCCCATATCAACCTGATCTATCGCATTAATAATATCGCTACGCTGGCTATAAGGCATTTCTCCGGAAACCACGATTGAAGTTACCGGTGCACTTTCTTGCCCAATAAAATGCTGAGTAAGCCAATAACTAATGGTTATGAGGCTAAACAGTACGACAATAAAAAACACCAACCCCAAACCAAAAGACAAAGCGCTGTCTTGGCTTAGTGGTGCTGCTGCTTTACTATTGCCTTGCTGTTTTTTCGTCATTTTCACTTCTTATTTTTTGGCGCTAAGCTGTAAAATTTGAGTCACTAATTCACTAAAGTTCAAACCGAATACCTTTGCAGCTTTTGGCACGAGTGACGTTTCTGTCATGCCCGGTACTGTATTCACTTCTAATATCTGCCATTCGCCAGCCCTATTACGCATAATATCAACACGTCCCCAGCCTTGAGCACCTGTTGCATTAAATGCTTTGATAGACAGCGTTTTTATTTCATTTTCATCATCTTCACTTAATCCGCATGGACAGTGGTATTGTGTACTTGTCGATTGATACTTTGCTTCATAATCATAAAATTCACGTGGCGTTTCCATGTGAATAGCTGGTAAAGCCTTATCACCTAAAATGGTGACGGTATATTCTGGGCCATCAATCCAAGCTTCGAGTAATACTTGGGTGTCAAAACCAAACGCTTCAATTAACGCGTTGCGCAATTGGGTAATGGTTTTTGCTTGTGCCATACCAATACTTGAACCTTCATTGGCTGGTTTCACCATCACTCGCCCGCCTAAATCAGCAAGAATTTTTTCTAATGATACTGTTGCAAAATCAACTTTATTAACGACGGTAAAAGGTGCTGTTGGTATATCGCACGCTTTAAAAATCTGTTTACTTCGTACTTTATCCATTGAGAGCGAGGACCCTAAAACATTCGAACCGGTATAGGGAATATTTAAATATTCAAGTGCACCTTGCAAACAACCATCTTCTCCACCTCGACCGTGTAGAGCAATAAAAACTCGGTCGATTTTTTTACTCAACAAATCAGTTAATGGCACTGTTTTAGTATCGATTAAGACGACATTAAAACCCGCTTCTTCTAAACCTTTGGCAATAGCTTGCCCTGACTTGAGTGAGACTTCACGCTCTGCTGAATTACCACCATAAAGCACAGCAATCTTCTCTTGCTTAAGCAGGGCTAATGAACTCTCCATTGAAGATCCCAAAGTACTGCCCATTACTTGTCACCTTTAACAACAGACTTGGCTGCACAACTAGTATGCAACAAACTATGATCAGCTAAGTTGCGAGCTACCGCGCCAATACTTCCGGCTCCCTGTGTAATAACCATGTCGTTATCTTGCAACTGAGTCGCTAATAATTGGGGCAATTTATCTACATCACTGACGTAAACAGGTTCTATTTGACCACGTAGACGAATTGATCGTGCTAAGCTTTTGCTATCAGCAGACGAAATAGGTGTTTCTCCTGCCGAATAAACATCGAGTAAAAACAGGCAGTCAACTTCAGAAAGTACTTCAACAAAATCTTCATATAAATCGCGGGTTCGGGAAAAACGATGCGGTTGAAAAACCATCACCAATCGCTTGTCGGGCCAGCCTTGACGCATAGCTATGATAGTCGCTTTCACTTCGCTCGGATGATGGCCATAATCGTCAACTAAAACCATATTGCCTGCAGCGGTCGTAAAATCGGTTAATTTCTCAAAGCGTCTGCCAATGCCTTCAAATTCGCTTAATGCCTGACAAATAGCTTCATCATTAACACCCTCGTCTTTGGCTACGGCCACACCAGCCAAAGCGTTTAACACATTGTGTTGACCAGGTAAGTTTACGCTCATATTTAGCGGTTCCTGCCCTGCTACCTCTACGGTAAAATGACTAACAGCACCGTTTTGTTGGTAATTTACCGCTCTAACATCGGCATCTTCGGAAAAACCATAAGTGATCACTTGACGGCTAATACGCGGTAACAATTCACGCACTACTGGGTTATCAATACAAACAACGGCTAAACCATAAAATGGCAAGTTATGTAGAAATTCTATGTAAGTGTCTTTAAGTTTTTCAAAGTCACCTTGGTATGTTTCCATATGATCAGCATCAATATTAGTGATGACTGCAACCATAGGCTGTAGATGCAAAAATGATGCATCACTTTCATCAGCCTCGGCTACCAAGTAACGACTGCTACCTAATCTTGCGTTGGTACCCGCGCTGTTGAGTAAACCACCAATAACAAACGTTGGGTCTAATTGACCTTGTGCAAAAATGCTAGCGATTAAACTCGTTGTGGTTGTTTTTCCGTGTGTACCTGCAATAGCAATACCATGACGAAAGCGCATTAACTCAGCTAACATTTCTGCTCGTCTAACCACTGGGATACGTAATTTTTTTGCAGCAACAAGTTCAGGATTATCACTATTTATAGCAGTAGAAACCACTATTACGCTGGCTTGTGCCACGTTATCTGCTTGATGACCAATGACAATGCTGGCACCTAGGGCTGTTAAGCGTTTAACCACTTGGTTTTCGCCAATGTCGGAGCCTGAAATTTGATAACCTTCATTAAGCAATACCTCCGCAATACCTCCCATACCCGCGCCACCTATGCCAACAAAATGGATACGTTTTACCCGGCGCATTTCAGGTACCTGAGCTCCGTTTGAGTTGGTACCCTTACTGAAATTAGAAATTGAATCAGTATTTGAGCTGGTACTATTGTTTGAGTTAGCTTGCTTAATCATATTTTCTCTTCATTATTTTCTAAGTTCTGCGCCATTAGCTGATGAAAGCTGTTGGCACAATTTCGCTACTTTCTGTCTTGCATCACTGTTTGCTGCACTCAAAGCAGCTTTAGCCATATTAGCTAAAGTTTCAGGCTGCTCAAATAGCTCGGTAATTAACACAGTGACACTCTCTTTATTCAATTTCACCTGTGGCAATAATTTTGCCGCTTCACGCTCGACCAGATAAAGCGCATTTTTTGTTTGATGATCATCTACTGCATGCGGCAGTGGTACAAAAATAGCAGGTGTTGCCGCCATCGCTAATTCTGAGACGGTTAAGGCTCCCGCACGACAAATTACAACATCTGCCCACTGATATGCTTCTGCCATATCAGTAATAAATTCAGTAACTTTCACTTTTCCAGTCACAATGTCTTCTTTTACATAAGATGCTCTAACCTGTGCTTGATTACTTTCGCCCGTTTGGTGCCATATACAATATTGCTCATCACTTCCTGATAAGTTTTTAAAACTATCGGGCATCACCTTATTTAAGATTTGAGCACCTAAACTCCCCCCCACCACGAGTATATTCTTACAGCCTCGATTGCTTTGCTCTGTATTTTTAGAGCCGACTGCTATTCGGCCAATTGACGCCCGTAAGGGATTGCCAACAACTTCTGCATCAACCCCATTAACAAAGGCATTAGGAAAAGCACAGCATACTTTATTGGCAATACGTGCTAACAAGCGATTACTTAATCCGGCCGCGGCATTTTGTTCATGAACGATTAGCGGTATTTTACTTAGCCATGCTGCCAAACCACCCGGTGCACTAGCATAACCACCCATACCTAAAACAACATCAGGTTTCACTGTTTTAATCACACGTCTTGCTTGAATCAACGACCGTAACAATTTAAAAGGCATAACAAGCATTGTTAATAACTTTTTGCCACGCAAACCGCTTATGTTAATAAAAGAAATATCATAACCATGCTCAGGAACAATTTTAGCTTCCATACGGTCTGCGGTTCCCAGCCAATGGATTTTCCACCCTTGTGCTTTAAGTTCATCAGCAACCGCAATACCTGGGAATATATGACCGCCGGTACCACCAGCCATCACAAGTAAGGTTTTTGCTTTAACTTCTTCGCCTTTATTATGATTAGCATTCATTATTTATCACCACTTTTCTTAGCGTCTTTTTTAGTGCTTCTTTTTGAGCTAGTGGCTTGAATGCTCTGTAAACGAATTTCATGGTCGATGCGTATTAAAAGAACCAAGGCTAAAGTCATGACTATCATTGAACTGCCACCATAACTAATCAGTGGCATTGTTAATCCTTTCGTCGGCACAATCCCTGCACTTGCGCCAATGTTTACTGCTGCTTGAAAACACATCCAAATACCGATGGAATACGCTAAAAACCCTTCAAAGTATTTTTCTTTAGCCAGGGCATAACGCCCTAAAATAAGTGCTTTGTAAACCAAGGTCATACTCAGTAGTAATACAACACTTATACCAACAAAACCGAATTCTTCTGCCAAAACCGCCATAACAAAATCGGTATGCGCTTCTGGCAAGTATTCTAATTTTTGTATGCTATTACCTAACCCCTGACCTAATACTTCACCACGGCCATAAGCCATTAGTGATTGGGTTAGTTGATAACCACTGCCAAACGGGTCTTGCCATGGGTCTAAAAAGCTAGTCACTCGTCGCCAACGATAAGGTTCAAAATAAGCAAGCATTCCTAATGACGTTGCGCCAACTAGGGCCATAGCTAGAAATTGCCATAACTTAGCGCCAGCTAAAAATAACAAACCAAACGTGGTAACAAACATCACAATAACGGTGCCTAAATCCGGCTGTAATAATAACAATGCAGCCATAACACCAAAGACAATTAACGGCTTAATAAAACCTTTTAGATTTTCCATGACTTGTTCACGGCGACGAACGAGATAAGCAGATAAATAACAAAAGAAAAATAACTTTGCTGGCTCTGCTGCTTGCACCGTAATTGGGCCAAGAACTATCCAACGGGTTGAACCATTTACTGAGCGCCCTATGAGCAACACAGTAACAAGCAATACGATAGCAAAGCCTAATAAGTAACTACTATTTTTATGCCACCAAGACATAGGGATTTGTAGGGCAACACCGGCAACAGCAAGGCTTAAGCCAATATAGATACCGTGACGAATAACAAAATGAAATGGATTATTAAATAAGCGTTCAGCCACCGGTATCGAAGAAGAAGCGACCATGACCAGTCCGACCATATACATGGTCAATCCCAGCACTATAAAACTTCGATCAAAAGCACTTGCCCCATATTGATTTGAGTCCGCCATCAAACGGTTAATCCACTCAGGTAATGGTGGCACTGGTACTTGTGCGATGGTTTTTGTGATGACTTGTGTTGTTTCTAAAGTCAGCGTTCTCGCTAAGGCCATGGTTTTATCTAACGACATGAGCCCTCCTTAGCGTTTACTGCAGCAATAAATTGCTCACCCCGTACCATATAATTTTTGAACATATCGATACTAGCGCAGGCTGGTGAAAGTAATACCAAGTCACCATGCCTAGCTATTCGTTTAGCTTGATTGACGGCCTCTTTCAGGCTATCAACTTGAATAACATCACGCATTAAACTGGCAATTTCAGCACCATCTTTACCTAAAGTAATTAATTGACTTACGTCTCGCTTTAAAATGCTTTTCAGCGCTGAAAAATCAGCGCCTTTGCCATCGCCACCAGCAATAAGGATTAGTTTATTTTTACCTGTTAGGGTTGGAGCCAATCCCGAAATCGCTGCCAGTGTTGCACCAACATTGGTTGCTTTAGAATCATTAATCCATTGAATGTTATCGTCACTCGCCACACGTTGACAACGATGAGCTAAGCCAGTAAATCCAGCAAGGTTTTCTGTCATGAGTGATAATGACCAACCTGCACAGTAACCAAGCGCTAAAGCTGCCATATAATTCAGCGCATTATGCATACCAGCAAGTGGTAATTGATCTATCGAAATTAATGCTTGGTCACCAAACATTAACACCTGTTTATGATCTATGATTGTCAGACCAAAATGGCCTTGCTCTGGTTTGTTTAAACCAAAAGAAATTGTTTCTTGTCCTGCAACTAAGCTTTTAGTTGCTTGATCTTCTCTACTAACCACAGCAACTTTAGCTTGTGGATAAATGCCTTGTTTAATCGCTTGATAATTCGCTAAGGTTTTATGTCTATCTAAGTGATCATCACTTAGGTTAAGCACACTAGCAGCAATAGCTTGCATGCTAGATAATGTTTCTAATTGAAAACTAGAAAGCTCGACAATGGCAGTATCTGGCTGATGAGCACCCTGAGCATCACCCGCATGTTTTAGTTGTAGCAGATCAAGTATTGGCTCTCCAATGTTACCCGCCAATGCAGCATTAACACCAATAACTTTTGCTAGATAAGCGAGCAGTGACACTACCGTAGACTTACCATTAGAGCCAGTGACTGCCAACATATTCATAGGATTACTACGGCTATAATTGACTAGGCAAAATAATTCAACATCACCTATGACTTGGCAGTGCTTTGAAATAAGTGCAGCAAGACCTTCATTAACTAAATCAATGCCAGGGCTAGCTACGATAATATCAGCATTAGAAATTAAGCTTTGTTGCCATTGACCGAAAACAAATTTAGCGTTTGGATAATCATTCTCGTATTGAGTTTGTTCTTCAGTATTTGCAAAAGGCATAGGTCGTGAATCATTAACAGCAAATGACAAATCTTGTGCGTGCAAAAAACGTAGGCATGACAAACCTGTCATTCCTGCTCCTAGCACGACAATATTTTTATCTTTAAACGCTGTTAACCAAGTCATAACTTATTTTAATTTACCTTATTTTGCTTAACGATCTTTGTTTAGCATTATTTATCTAACGGTTTTTATTTAGCGATTTTTATTTAACGTAACTTCAAGGTCGCTAAACCTATCAGTACTAATATCAGTGAAATAATCCAGAAACGAACAATGACTCGCGGCTCTGGCCAGCCTTTTAATTCGTAGTGGTGATGAATTGGCGCCATACGGAAAATACGCTGACCGCGCATTTTATATGAGCCAACCTGTAAAATGACTGAGACGGTCTCCATAACAAAAACACCACCCATAATAAATAAAACTAACTCTTGGCGAACAAGTATCGCAATAACACCGAGTGCTGCGCCTAACGAAAGAGAGCCTACATCGCCCATAAAGACTTGTGCTGGATAAGTGTTAAACCACAAAAAGCCTAACCCTGCACCTACAATTGCGGTACAAACGACGACTAACTCACTTGTTAAGGCTATATGTGGAATATTTAAGTAACTTGAAAAATTTACATTACCCGTGACATAAGCAAATAATGCAAAAGCCCCCGCAACCATAATGGTAGGCACAATGGCTAAGCCGTCAAGACCATCAGTTAAGTTAACCGCATTTGAGGTGCCGACAATAACGAAATAGCTCATTACCACATAAAAGATGCCTAACTGCGGTAATAACTCTTTCATAAAGGGTACTAATAACGCTGTTTCATTAGGGCTTTGTGCAATAAAATATAAAAATATCGCCGTGCTTAAACCGATAACGGTTTGCCAAAAATATTTCCAACGAGCTATTAGACCATTCGCGTCTTTACGAATGACCTTACGATAATCGTCCACAAAACCAACAATACCAAAGCTCACTATGACGAATAACACCACCCAAACATAAATATTGCTTAAATCGGCCCATAGTAAAACACTGATCACAATGGAAGCGAGTATTAACAGACCGCCCATAGTGGGCGTACCTGATTTAGATAAATGACTTTCAGGACCATCATCTCTTACCGTTTGACCAATTTGCATTTTTTGCAAATAACGAATAAGTTTAGGACCAAAATACAATGATATAAACAACGCGGTTAGCGTGCTGACAATGGCGCGAAATGTTAAATAGGAGAAAACATTAAACGCTGAATAAAATTGAGTTAAATACTCACCTAACCACAATAACATTAAGCCATACCTTCTTTACTTTGATTATCACTAGCTTGAGTTTTGCTAACTTTATTTTTACTAGCCATACTTTCTTGGCTAGTACTGTGTTCTTGATTTAACGCTTGCTGGGCATTCATTTGTTCAAACCAATCAATAATTTTTGTCACTACGTGCTCCATATGTGCACTTCGAGAGCCTTTAACTAAAATGGCTATATCTTGCTGCCCAGCAGATAACTGCTCGTTTAGCATATTAAGTAAATGATCCATCAAATTAGCTCTTTGATTAAAATGCTGACTTTGATCATTTTTGTCATTATCTTTAGCAAAAGCATCACTGGCACTTTGACTTAATATCCCTAATGACAATAGAGTATTTAACCGTAAGTGCTTAGCAAACTCGCCAAGCTCTTGATGGTAGCTGCGCGCTTCGCTACCTAGCTCGCCCATATCGCCTAGAATAAGTAATTGCTTACCTGAATAATTTGATAATAATTGCACGGCCGCTTTTGCTGATTCAAGATTAGCGTTATAGCTATCATCAATGAGTTTGATGTTGCAGCCCGTTTTTGTGTCTTTTAATTGATGTAAATTTAATCGACCTTTTACCGGCTGCATCTGTGCTAAACCTAATTGGATGTCTTCAAGGCTGGCGCCAAACTCTAGCGCGATACAAGCAGCAGCAACCGCATTACAAACATTATGCTTGCCAGGTACGGTTAAAGTAACAACACAAGAGCCCTGCTCGCTCTGCAAGGTAAAACTTGCACAGCCATTTTCGTCTAAGCTGACATTTTCGCTATAACAGTTGGCTTTATTAACACAAGAAAAGGTACGAACCGTTTTATCCGTTAAGCGCCATTGCCATTTACTGGTGTACTTGGTGTCTTGGTTATACAGAGCAACACCATTTTTGCCAAGACCTGAAAATATCTCGCCTTTAGCGCGCGCTACGCCAGATAAATCGCCAAACCCTTCTAAATGCGCTGCGGCAATATTATTAATCACGGCAACGTCTGGCTGAGTTAATGCTGTGGTATAAGCAATTTCACCCATGTGATTAGCGCCCATTTCAATAACAGCAAAATCATGACTATTATCTAAACGAAGTAAGGTTAAGGGCACGCCGATATCATTATTGAAGTTACCATTGGTTGCTAATACCTTACCTAAGCGCGATAAAATAGCCGCAACCATTTCTTTAACCGTTGTTTTTCCACTACTACCGGTAATACCCACCGTTTTAGGGGCGACCTCTTTTTTAACAAAAGCGGCAATTTTACCTAGGGCAATACGGGTATCGCTAACAACTAATTGTGCCGTATCTGTTACCTCGCTCAGGTGATGGTCAACAATGAGTAATTGACAGCCTTGTGTGATCACTTGCTGGGCAAAGCGGTGTCCATCAAAGCTAGGGCCTTTGAGCGCTAAAAAAGCAGTTACTTTGTCAGAATTTTCAACAATGGCGCGACTATCTGTGACTAAATCATCAATAGTCGAGTCGTCGATAACTAGATTATCGAGGCTTAACTCAGTTTGTTTTTCTGGAACAATGAGCTCGCCATCCGTAACTTTAGCTAAAGTAGCCAGTGAAAGTGTGATCATAAGTTTGCCTCATCAGGCAATGGGGCTATTGAGGCTAAGCCAGCGTGCTGTTGATAAAAGTTAGTCACCACTAAGCGTTCGTTATAAGCTAATTTCTGTGTACCAATGATTGCACCATGTTCATCATGCTTAGCAACAATGACATAATCTTCATGGCCTTTGCCTGCCAATAATACGATATCGCCAGCTTGCGCTTTATTCAGTGTCTTCAATACGGCTTGTTCTCTTTCTAAAATAATCGTTATTTGCTCGGCATCAGGATTGCTAAAACCGGCAACAATATCATTTGCTATCAATTGAGCATCTTCACTACGCGGATTATCATTGGTAACGACCAAATAATCAGCATACTTTTCTGCCGCTTGTGCCATTAAGGGTCTTTTGCCTTTATCTCTATCTCCGCCGCAACCAAAGACAACATAAAGCTCACCTGCACAATGTTGACGACAGGCTTGCAATGCTTTTTCCAACGCATCTGGAGTATGAGCATAATCAACAACAGCAGTTGCTAAATTTTTAGCACTGGTTGCTTCCATTCGCCCAGCGATCGCACTTACCTGAGCAACTAAATGAGGAAGTTCACTTAACGGTATGCCTTGGATAAGCAACACACTGATAGCCGCCAATAAATTATCAATATTGAAATCACCCAATAATGGGCTGGTAATATCAACATTGCCTAAATGGCTCGCTAAGGTAAAAGATACACCATGACTATGATGTTTAATCGCGTTAGCCGTTACAAAATGTTTATAAGTATTGATGTTGCTTTCACGGCCATAAAGCCAAATAACTTGTTGTTCCGGCCAGTTTTTTAACCATTGTTTTGCTTGTTTGTCATCAAAGTTCACTACTGCAACTTGCTTACTATCCGCGGTAAAAATCTGCTTTTTAGTTTCACCATAACTTGCCATAGAGCCATGGTAATCAAGATGGTCTCGGCTTAAATTGGTGAACAGTGCTATATCAAATAAGTCTGCTTGAACGCGATTTTGTGATAAAGCATGTGAAGACACTTCCATCGCTACATAGCTAAACTTGCCATGGACAGAGTGCTCATCATTAAAACGGTAAAATAATTGGTGTAACTCACAGGCACTAGGAGTAGTATTTTCTAAAGGGTGTAACTTATCGATACTACCTGCACCATTAGTACCTATAACGGCACAAGGTTTATCGGAAATACTGAGCATCTGAGCTAATAACTGACTGGTGGTAGTTTTACCATTGGTACCGGTAATGCCCACTAGCGTCATATTATCTTGCGGCGCTTGATAGTAGTTTTTTGTAAGGGTGAATAAATGCTGGTTAAGTTGATAAAACTTAACCATAGCTACATTGTTCCCGCTTGACGCAATAACAACGTCACCATGTTCGCTGCTGTTTTCACACTCAGCCAGGACTAACTTTGCACCTTGCTTAATTGCTTGCTCAATGTATTGGCGACCATCTTGATCATGACCAATAATGGCGCAGAAAATATCACCTTCGACAATGGCTCTACTATCGTTGTGAAGATCACCACACCAGCCACTTAAATTTATTGTACTGGGTAGAGCAATGGAAAATTGCGTTAAGCAAGTGAATATATTTTGTGTAGCAGGCTTAGGCATGATGCTCTCCTACTACTGGTTTTTGTGCTGGATGCGAGAGCTTAATGTGTTTACTGGCTGTTCGTGATTTTTGTGCATCTGGGGCGACATTAAGTACACGTAAAGCACCTTTCATTACCCGTGAAAATACCGGTGCGGCAACTTCGCCACCATGATAAAGATCACCACTTGGTTCGTTAATTACCACAACGACAACTATTTCGGGATTAGAAATGGGTGCAATGCCGGCAAATAAAGCGACATAATCATTACCATAGCCGCCCGCAACGGCTTTAATTGAGGTGCCCGTCTTACCACCAACGCGATAGCCGTCAATTTTCGCTTTCGGTACATGCTCATCGACCACTGCTTCAAGCATATGAGTAATAGCGAGACTATTTTTAGCAGAGAAAATTCTTTCCTGATCTTCTAGGTCAGTCGTTTCACCATTGTTTTTAACTATGGTTAATCTACGTTTTATTCCGCCATTAGCGAGAGCCATATAAAAACGTGTTAATTGCGCAGGAGTAATCGCAAGTCCCGCGCCCCAAGAGAGGGTTGCTAATTCGAACTTAGACCAACGACTTCTATCATGCATCATCCCAACGCTTTCACCAACTAGGTTAGTGCCTGTATCATCAGCAAAGCCAGCGTCAAAAAATTTAGTTAACAGATAATCCTTTGGCACAGAGAGCGCCAATTTAGTAGTACCCATATTTGATGAGGTGACCAAGATTTCTTCAATCGATAACTTACCACGATTAATAGGGTCACTTACTCGACGTCCGCCTAAACGCATCCAACCAGGGCTGGTATTTATAATAGAATTAGCCTTAGCTGAACCAAATTCTAACGCGGTTAATGCAGTGAGTGGTTTCATGGTAGATCCAGGCTCGTAAATATCGGTAATCGCACGATTTCTAAAGCGATGAATTGCCGTATTACGACGGTTATTTGGGTTATAAGACGGACTATTGGTCATAGCCAATATCTCACCGGTATGAATATTAGCTACCACAACTGAGCCCGAAGTCGCTTTAAATGCTTGCACTGCACCTTTGAGTTCTTTATAAGCTATGGCTTGAATACGTTGGTCGATACTTAAGGTAATATCTTGCGCTTGTTCTGGTTCTTCAACAGAAATAATTTCAATTTTGCGGCCTTTGGCATCTTTTCTAAAACGTTTAGCGCCGCCTGTACCAGTGAGTAATTCATCGTACATACGCTCGATGCCTTCGATACCTTTATCATCAACATTGGTAAAACCAATAAGGTGAGCACTAATTTCACCGGTAGGGTAAAAACGCTTCGATTCTTTACGTAAATGTATTCCGGGGATTTTTAATTCTTTGATGTAACTCGCCATGGCTGGCGAAATTTTACGCTCTAGATAAATAAAACGTTTACGTGGGTTTTTAACCACACGAGCGATCAATTTATTAATATCTTGATCAAGTACGTCTGCAAGGGCTTGCCAATGTTTGGTCATAGCGATAGCATTATTATCCATAATAATCTTAGGATCAGCCCAAACGGTTTCCACCGGTACACTAATAGCAAGCTCAGCGCCATTTCGATCAACAATTGAACCGCGCTGAACAGTATTAGCAGCAACACGTAAAGAGCGTAAGTCGCCTTGTTTTTTCAGCATTTCAGGTTCAATAATTTGGATATAGGCGGTTCGCGCCATCAAACTGATATAAATAAGAGCAACAACAGCCAGCACTAAATAATAACGCCATGGGGCGGTATTTAGTGGGTTATTGTTTTTGGCTGCTTTTTTATTCACACCGCTCCATATCTATTATTGTTTTGCTATTGCCTAACTTATGCCTAGTTTATATCTGACTCAAACCCGACTAAAGTTTTTATATTTTTTAATTATGAACTTGTTCTTTCAAGTAACTTGAACCTAAATTCTGCTTTTATTCCAAGGTAACAATCACTTCTGAATTCCCATTCGGGCGTTTCATACCCAATAGCTTTTTTGCTTTACTCTCAATTGCGCTGTGCTCTGCCAAACTACTTTGTTCTAATAATAAGTTGCGCCACTCAATATTTAAGTCATCTTTTTGTGACAATAAGACTTCAAGCTCACTGGTTGTCTGTCGATTGACATGACTGTAATAAATCACAGAAAACGAAGACATTACTACAAACAACAACAAGATATAAGTAACGCTATAACGGACAATATCTTGCCAAATATCAAAAACTAAGGCACGCGCAGCCATAACTAATCAGTGTTTCTTTCTAAACGCTCTGCAACACGTAATACTGAACTACGAGAGCGAACATTCTCTTCAACTTCCGTTTGACTTGGTTTTAATCTACGACCAACTAAAGAAAGTTTTTTGCCCTTGTTTAATTCAATTTCACTTATAGGTAAGCCACGTGGAACTTTCTTACCCTGAGAATGTTTTTTCATAAACTGTTTAACTAAACGATCTTCCAGTGAATGAAAACTAATAACAACAAGACGTCCGCCTTCTGCTAGCACGTCAAGAGAAGCAACAAGGGCTTTCTCAATTTGATCCAACTCACTATTAATATACATACGAATAGCTTGAAAGCTTCGTGTTGCTGGATGCTTTTTTATTTCTCTTTGGGGAGCTGTGGTTTTGATGAGTTTTGCTAATTGGCTTGTTCTAGTTAACGGTGTTTCTTCTCGGGTATCAACAATCGCATTGGCGATTCGCCATGCATGTTTTTCTTCACCAAAAGTACGTAATACCCAAGTGATATCTTCAACATCCGCAACCGCTAGCCATTCTGCCGCTGTTTGACCCTTACTGGTATCCATACGCATATCAAGGGGACCATCTTTCATAAAGCTAAAACCACGTTCAGCTTCATCAAGTTGAGGAGAAGATACCCCAAGATCAAGCAATATACCGTCAACCTTACCGGTTAACTTGTGCTTTTCTGCAATTTCAGCCAAAGCAGCAAAGCCTTGGTGCTCAATCAAAAAGCGCTCATCATTTTTGAACTTTTCAGCGGCAATAATTGCTGTTGGATCACGGTCAATGGCAATTAAACGTCCATTGGCAGATAACTTAGAAAGAATGACTGAAGAATGACCGCCGCGACCAAAAGTACAATCGATAAAGCAACCGTCATCGGTTATAGCTAAGCCATCAACGGCTTCATTGAGCAACACTGAGATATGAGTGGTGTCTAATTCCATGTTATTATTTTTATAACCTTTGTTCGCGAAAGTGTTAACGCGTTTATTTTTAAAAGTGACTTAGATAAAAACTAAAGTGATAAATCTAGTAGGCGTTCAGTCAATTCAATTTCACCCGATTGTATTTTGCTAATGCCCTGAAGCATTTGCGATTGCCATGCTGTGTCATGCCAAATTTCAAATTTTTTCAATTGACCAACAAGCATGACATTTTTTTCTAAACTTGCGTGTTGTCTTAAAGGACCGTTTATTAATAATCTGCCGTTTTTATCCATCTCGCAGTCACTAGCATTACCTAAAATAACTTGCTGCAATAAGCGCTCTTGCGGGTTCATGCTTGATAAATTACACAGTTTTAGTTCAATTTCTTCCCATTCGGGTAGTGGGTAAAGTAATAAACACGGATGTTGAATATCAACCGTACAGACCATTTTTCCTTGGCAATCAGCAAATAGCTCTTCACGATACTTGGTTGGTATCGTGATCCTATTTTTACTGTCAAGCGTAATTGCGCTAGTGCCTCTAAACATATCTGTTGTTACTTCACTCTTTTGAACAATAAACAAACAAGTATTGAGTAATGGGATTGTAAGTTCCACATTTCTCCACTTTTTTCCACATTGATACAGTTTAGTGAAAAAAGCAATGATCTGTCAAGTGAGTAAAACCAAAAATGAACGTACAGACACTGGCTATAACACCAGTAAAATTAAGGCTTTTGAGGAAGTGGATGAAATTGTGGACTTTTGTGGTGAGCAATCCCAGAAATTGGAAAAAAAATAATTATTTTACTGGAGTACTGTCTATTATTAGCGACAGGGGTGAGAAAAGTGCTGTGTTAGGGTTCGTTTTTCCCAGAAAGAAAAGTTCCCCCTAACAGAGGCTAGTTTACGCGTTTAAAACAATTCATCATCTATAGCAAATAAACAATCACTGCCTGATTTTGCTGATGCAATTAATGAAAGTCGACGTGGCAATAATCGAGTAAAGAAGTATCGAGCAGTATGCACTTTACTTTGATAAAAATCTTCACCGCTTTCACCGTTGTTCTGTTGCTGTGACAAAGAAACCTGTGCCATTTTCGCCCAAACAAATGCCATCGCTGTATAGCCAAATACATGCAAATAGTCATTTGCTGATGCGCCTAACTCATTTATATCATCTTGTGATTTAGATAATAAATCCGTCGTTAATTCAGTTAAATCAGTTAACGCTGCTACTAGAGGCGTAATGAATTCACTCATGGCTTGATCGTGTGTATTACTTTCGATGAAAGTATTCACTTCATCAGTAAACACTTTTAACATAGCACCTTTTGAACCGGCTACTTTGCGCATCAATAAATCCATGGCTTGAATGCCATTGGTGCCTTCGTATATTTGAGTAATTCGAGCATCACGCACTAATTGTTCTTGACCCCATTCACGGATGTAACCATGGCCACCAAACACTTGCTGTCCTGCAACAGTATTTTCAAAACCTAAATCAGTGAAAAAGGCTTTGGCAATAGGCGTCATCAATGCTGCTAAGGTCTCACCTTTAGCTTGCTCTTCGCCTTCACCATAAGTAGCGTAATCAAGTTGCATAGAAATATAACTAGAAAGCGCACGCGACCCTTCATTCAAAGCTTTCATATTTAAAAGCATACGACGAACATCACCATGTACCATGATAGAGTCCGCTTCTTGACTAGGGTTTTTAACACCATTAGTTTTACTATCAAGTGCTCGTCCTTGTAGTCTGTCTTTTGCGTATTCTAGTGCATTTTGGTATGAACGTACTGCAGCACTCAAACCTTGAATACCTACACCAATACGTTCAAAGTTCATCATGGTGAACATACAGGCTAAGCCTTTATTTAGCTCACCAATTAAGAAACCTTTTGAGTCATCAAAATTCATTACACAAGTTGCCGAGGCATGAATACCCATTTTATGTTCTATAGAGCCACAACTGACATTGTTATACTCACCAAGTGTTTCATCATCATTAACATTAAATTTAGGCACTAAAAATAGAGAGATACCACGAGGGCCTGCTGGTGCATCAGGTAATTTAGCTAATACTAAGTGAACTATATTTTCGGTAAGGTCATGCTCACCACCTGTGATAAAAATTTTGTTACCGGTAATGTTATAACTACCATCATCTTGTGGGATAGCTTTTGTACGGATAATACCAAGGTCAGAGCCAGAATGTGATTCAGTTAAACACATAGATGCAGACCAATCTCCAGCATACATACGCGTTAAATAGCGTTCTTTTAATTCTTCACTACCATGCTTTGCTAACGATAGTGCCGCACCTGCGGTAAGTACTGGATAAAGCGCAAAAGATATATCGGCGCTGCATAACATTTCTTCATGCATCGCAGTTAACATTTTTGGCATCCCCATGCCACCATAGTTAACATCACCGCCAAGTGCAGTCCAGCCACCTTCAGCATAAGTATTAAATGCTTCTTTATAACCAGGGGCGGTGGTAACGACACCATCTTTAAAGCTCACGCCAATTTCATCACCTTGGCGAGCAATAGGGTCAAGTTCTTGTTCAGCAATTTTGGCACATTCTTGTAGAATTGCTTGAGCAGTATCTTTATCAACTTGCTCCGCTAATTTAGGTAGCTTTTGCCACATCTCATCCGCTTTAAACACTTCATAAAGCAAAAAACTCATCTCTGTTAACGGAACTTTATACTCAGCCATGATGACTTCCCTTATTCAATTTGGATTTCTGTGTGGTAAACACACAATTAAAACACTTGTTTGAATAATAATATAAATCATGAAAATGTAAAGCTATATCGATCAATAGCACGGTATTTTTACCTAATGAGGAAGTTATTTGCATAGATAATGATATTTTCTAGTTAGAACTTTGATCGCTGTTTGCTATTATCCTTGAAACCAAGTTAATGTGTTATTTAGGGTTTATATCCGCTATCAATCGAGATGCATGTTTCAGAGTGCTTGAGCGATCCCAATGGTAGGAGTAAATATGCAAATTAATTAACTTTACGAACATCTGTCCTAGCGAGTAGAAATGACGTGACCATCGATTTACCTTATGCATTTTTAAAAAAAAATCATCTTCCGCTGATGATAATGACCTTGCTATTACTTTTTATTACTAAAGCACAAGCACAGCAATTGAGCTTTAGTAAAACTCAAGTAGACCAAGGTTATAACTTTCAATATCAATGGCTCGATCACACCAAAACCAAACAAGCAATAAACTTTACCTTAAATCAAGAAGGGTTATTTGAGCGTTTTAGGAATTTTAGAACTTACCAAGATAGTTACGCACAAAAAACAATTCTCAAGCGTATTAAGAAGAAAATGCAACAAAGCCCTATTCAGGGCGTGCGAATATTTTATCGACAACAACAAAATAGGTTTGTCATTGAAGCCAAGGGATCAGATAGAGATAAGGTAGCAAAAGCTTATCAAACATTAGCTAGTCTTGAGAATGAGGTAAAGCAACAGTACCTTGAGGATACTTATTATCAAACGTTTACCAATCATGAACAGATAAATGGTATTAAAGTAGATCATGTGAGTATTGCTAATAATTCTGTCCTTGATTTAAAACCATTAAAGCCATTAATTTTAGATCATGTCTCAATTAAGAATATTCGAAAGGTCACCAACTACGTATTGGGTTTTGTACAGAGCATTCCTTATAGCACCCTAGAGTCTCGCCTCACTTCTTCCGGTGCAGGTTTTAACCCACCATTACAAGTACTGTGGGAAAACCAAGGGGATTGCGATAGTAAAATGACGTTAACTGCAGCGTTATTAAGAGCTTTGATGCCGCGTATTGATATGGCTTTAATCTATATTGATGGCCATGCTTTTATTGGAATCAATATAGAGGGCGAAGCAGGAGAAGTAACTATTACCCATAATAAAGTAAAGTATTTATTAGCAGAGCCTACGGGACCAGCGTTACTGCCTTTAGGCACAATAGCTCCAGAGTCAGAGTTAGCAATTAATCAAGGGCATTATATTGCCCAAGAGTATCACCAAGTATTACCTAAACAAAAAACTGAACCACAGGTAGATTAAACAGAGCAAGGCACTTGGTAGTAAAAACTCTTACCTGTCTGAATTAACTGCTAGCTCAGCAAGTTAAACGTTAGTCAATATCTGCAACATGGGCAAGAAAGGTTAAGCTAGGCGCAAAAAAAGCACTACCCGTTTCGGCTTGGGTATATTTAAGTAAATGATCCGAGTTACCATGACCATCCCCATGAATCATGCTTTTGAGCATAATTTCAAAGGGCTTAGGTGATTGGCAATACGAAACAAAAAATAAGCCTTTACGCTTCATGTCACCATAAGGCATGCTTTGCCTTACAATTTCAATACTATTGCCTTGCTCATCTTTAAGGCTGGTGCGTTTAGTATGCGCAGTCAGTGCCTTATCTTCGCTATCATATTCAACGTTATCGAGTTTGGTTCGCCCATAAACATCTTCTTGTTCATGTTCAGCGAGAGATCCCCAAAGTGTCAAGTTATGTTGATACCGTTGAGTGTGCAAATAACTCCCGCCAGCAAAGTTAATATCATCTTCGCCTTTAACCAGCGCTACTTCTCGACGATGTAAACCTTGAGGGTTTTCAGTACCATCAACAAAACCGGTTAAGTCTCTGCCATCTAAAAATCTAAATGCTTGTACTTGTTCAATTAATTCAACACTGTCACCGAGTAACTGACACACCTTAGAGCTGACAATATGATTAACATCGGCACGGTCACTGCGAATTTCAATATAAATATCATAGCTATTTTTCGGTGCAACTCTGTCATCACTATGCATTGCAGGAAATGGCGCTAACAGTGCTGGACGTGCTTGGGGATAAAACTCATCCCAATAAGCGTCACCAATAGCGACAACGCCAATAAGATTTGCTTCTGAAAACTGTTCAGAATAGTTATCAAAAAGCTTGGGTAAACGAGAAATTGCCGCACGAATAAAAGCATTTTTATCATCGAGTGCGTTAAATAGTAGATAATTTCCATGAAGGTTTGGTTCAGCGCAAATACCAAATTGTTCTCTAGCCATTTTCCATTCCTATTAGCATATTTTATATTGCAAACTTATATTTTTTGTATTGTACACAATAAATATTATTTTATACTACTTTCATTAGGGGCTGTTGATCTTTCGCGGTTAAATTTTGTTCGAGATAAAAGCGCTTTAATCGCGGCGAGTAGTGTGTAGCCTAGTCACTCTAAGCAAATACTACTCAACAAAGAGTAAAGCGCTTTTAGCCGAATCCTTCGGACAGCATTTGTTGGTCATTTTTACTACGTTATCGCCTTTTTATGTGGAATAACCACATTACAAAGGCTCTGCCTTGTATAAACACCCAACAAATAGCTGCAAAAACAAGCACGAGAGTTCAACAGTCCCTAAGTTTATGATCTTGTTTTACGTAAAGAAAATAAATCAGAGTGATAGGTAGACATGGCAATTTTAACCAGCATAAGCGCACATTAATTTAATAAAATGGCTATTAGAATGCTTAGACGGTAACCGCTTAGATCACTTTCCATAATCCCTTATCATTCATGCACATTAACTCTTTAAGTGTTTCTTTATCTTTGCCAAAGTGATTATTAAAAGTAAGATTAAGACATTGTTGTTTATTACGAGTAGTCTTTTTCCCCTTAATAATAGTGCCACGATTACCACTCTTAACATTTTGCCAAACCGTCTTTGTTTGATTACTATCATTGAGCAATGTAACAACTTTTTCTTGCATCAGTGCAACATCTTGGGCTGTTAAATACTTAGCAGAACGAGAGTCTGCATCCACAATACCTGTTAAACCAGACACCACTTCAAATGGCAGATTGATTACGCCTTTAAAAAAGCCAGACACTAAACCGCTACTCGCTTCTGAACCTACAGTCTTAGCATCAACAATAGTATTTTCAATACGTGATAGATACTCTGGAATATAACCTCTGGAAAGTTCTATTTCTTCAAGGTAACGAGTGGAATGCGGACGCCAACGAGCGACTTCTTCAGTGGTATTATTGGTAGTTTTAACAACAGCATCGACACGTTTAAGTATCGCTGGCATAGACGCTTGTAATTTTGCTACTTGCTGTTCAATGCTCGCGATTTGACTTAGCAGTGTTGGTAATTGCCTTGAATAATATTCGCTTTCAGCAACGACTTGTTGTACCACAGGAAGAGAAGCCTCAACTTGCGATAAAATAGCAGGTGTTTGTTGAGAAACTAGTGCCCTCACTTTACCCACTTCAACTCTAACTAAAGCGACTTCATTAACAATTTCATCAACTTTAGGACTAATTAAATCGACCGTTTGTGTGGTCTTTTCAATAACATTAAGAATGGCAGGAACCTGCATTGTAAACTTGAATAAAGACCAGGCTAGAAAGGCAATAGCTAAAGCTAGTAATGCCTGTGAATAAGAAAATTGTTTCACCATAGTCATACTATTGCTGCTCAATCAAATTAATTTCATCTATTAAACAATGAGTCAATTCACCAATTAATAAGTGCTCTGGTTTATCTGTCATTGATTCTTTCTTAATTATAGTCTCTAACTCTTTTGCTGCCTGATTAAGTTCTACAAAGCCAAACATTTGTGCCGCTCCTGCTAAGCGATGTGCAAGGGAAGCAATGTTCTTTTTATTATCATTATCACTATAACGAACAAGATCTCGTTTATCATTACTGAGATTAGCTTTAAATTCAGCGATTAAATCACTTAAATCAACTTGAGATAGGCTTTTATCAGCTTTATTAACAAGTTCATCAGTAGCTAAAACCAGCTCTGCTGCTTTATTGGGCTGGTCAGTAAGTGATTTTTCATCCGTCTTAGTAGTTAAATACTTAGCAATGGTCGCAATAAAGTGTTTTCTTTCAATAGGTTTTTTTAAGTGCCCAGTAAATCCTAACCCTAGGTACTGACTAACTTCATGGGACATAGCGTTCGCCGTTAAGGCATAAATAGGTTGATTACAGCCTAAAGCCCGTAAGGCTTTAAAGGCCTCAACCCCATCCATCTCTGGCATTTGAATATCTAAGAGTACCAAGTTGGGTTGATGTACAACGCAAAGTTTCACCGCTTCCTTACCATTACTAGCGACAATAACTTCTAACCCTAAGCTCATTAGTAAACGGGCAATTAACCGTCGGTTATCATCATGATCCTCAGCCAATAAGATTTTGCCGCTAAAGAATATTTCGCTACTATCGACATGCAATGAATCAGTTAAGGGGTTTACACTGTCGTCACTATAATGCTGATAAGGTAGCGTTAAACAAAAACAACTGCCCTTTCCTAGCTCACTTGTTACCTCGATATTTCCTGACATTAATTTTGCTAACTGGTTTGATAATGTCAATCCAAGTCCTGAACCACCAAAACGTCTACTGATACTATTATCTGCTTGAGTAAATATTTCAAAGACTTGTGCTAAATGCTCTTCACTCAAGCCGATACCAGTATCAGTGACAGTGAAAACGAGTTGTTCTTTTTGCCAATCAATACTTAGCGTTACTTGGCCACTTTCAGTGAATTTAATAGCGTTAGCACATAAGTTAAGCAATATTTGCTTTAACCGCAAACTGTCAACCTGAATGATAAAAGGTGAGGGTAATTGATGAACAATGGTAAAAACCAACTGTTTTTGTTGAGCTTGAGAGGTAAAGGTATGTGATAAATCTTGAATTAATTCGCCTAAATCAAGTGGCTGAATGTCTAATTCAAATTTATTTGCTTCAATACGGCTTAAATCCAAAATATCATTAATTAACTCAAGCAAATGTAAACTATTGCCATGGATTACTTCAATATCTTCTTGTACTTTATCTTTATCAATATCGTCATGGATAATGGCTTCAGCATGACCAACAATAGCGGTTAACGGTGTACGAATCTCATGACTCATATTCGCTAAAAATTGACTTTTAACTTGATTCGCTTTCTCTAATTCTATGGTCAAATCTTCAAGTTCATGAGTACGCTGTTTTACCCGTAACTCTAACTCTTGTGTTAAGCGTTTTTCAAGGTAACGGCGATAGATAAAAAAGGCTACCACGAGTACTAATACTAAGGTTAAAATAATAATGTTACGTTGATGTTCTATTTTAGCGGATTGTAATATCTGCAGCTTTCTGCGCTGCTCTAAATCTACTATTTTCTGACTAAGCTGCACTGATTCAAATTCAGCCAATTTGTGGTTAAGCAAATTATTAGAAGCTAGCAGGTACCTATATTGATATTTTTTCTGTTGGGCAAGCGCTTTGACAAACTCTTTTTTACTAGCATAAATTAAAGCAGATATTGCTAAATTTTCAGTCAGAAGTGTTTGGTAGTTTATTTTTTTACCTACAGTAATTGAGCGTTCTATGTATTGCTCAGCTTGCGATAAATCACCGGAATAAAAGGAGGCTTTAGCTAAACTTTGTAAACTACCAGCATAGGCTTTTTGGTGACCCACTTCTTTGCTAATGATTAATGCTTGTTTGCCATAAAACAACGCTTGCTCAATATCGAAAGTATCGTTATATATTTCTGACATATTATGTAGTTGTGAGGCAATATCATGTTTATAGCCGTGCTCTTGAAAATAATGCAAAGCTGCTAAAATATTTTCTTTACCTAGCTCAAACTGGCCAGAATCCTTATAAGCAACACCTAAATCAGCTCTCGCCGTGGCAACACCATGAGCATCTTTCAATTGCTGACGTTTTTTTATAATTACCCTCAACATATCAATAGCACTATCAAAACGTTTCAAGCTGATATACAAAGCAGCAATGTTGTATCTAACATCAATTTTGTCAGCTTCATCGCCGTAGCGAGCATATAAAGGCTCGGCAAGTTGATAATTTACCAAGGCTAAATTAGCTTGCCCTAACGAGGTATAAACTAGCGCAATATTGTTAAATAAATTTGCTCGTTCAATAGCAAAGTTATTGATACCATCTGCTTGATTTTTTTGGTAATAGGCTAATGATGCTTGATAAGCTTGCAATGCCAACTTCAATTCGCCTTGATAATAAAGCAGTATGCCAAGCATCTTTTCGGCTTGAGCTTTTAAACCGAAAAGATTAGATTTTTGGGCCAATTCAATGGCGCTATTAATCGCATCAATACCCTGATTGTATTGATGTAAGGTAAATAGCACTTTTCCTTGATTAAGCAATACTTCGGCTTTCTCACCAGTATTAAGCGCTGGTGATTTAGATAAATTTAATAATGCTTCCAATGCGGCCTGTTTATCTACTTTCTGATTAATATCAGCAAGTTGTTTCGTTAATTGGCTATCCTGTGCCCAAGTTTTATGGACCATCCCTAGACTTGCCATAGTGAGTAAACAAAATAACAGTAATATTTGAGTTAACCGTTCCATCATGGGGTATTTAAAGCTCAACTTTCGCTATCATGGGGTACTGAATCTAATGAGCAGTATTAAGGGATATTATTTATAGCATTAATTACTATTAAAAAACATCATATCAATAAGGCCTCTTTGAAAAATTCATAATTTCACTATAAAAATCAGATCAAAAATATTAGCAGGAATGTTAGATAAGTATTCGGAACGTGGATAGGCCTATATTGATGGCCTGCGTTCTATGATCCGTTATAACAAATGAGAAGATGTAGATGAGGCATACTTATCTGATACTATTTTGATTAGCTGCTATCACCAAAACAAGAGCGGTAGCACTAACAAAATCAAGGCCATTAACACAGCCGTTGGTCAATATTCACCATCAATGTAACGCAACAATAATGTCCCGTAACGATAGTGCATACCCGTTCCACTTGAATATGCTCGTTTCAGGAATTCTGAGCGATTCATAATCAAGGCGAATTTTTTTATTAAGGGTTATTCAGGAGAATATGCTCCTGCATTCTCTAATAAGCTACATCCATGTAGCGTCCTTAAAAAGAAATGTAACGCAGAGTATGATTTGCTCAGCCTTCCCCAAGGGGCTGGTTTATAAACGCTTTATGCTGCGTTATTGATTTCGACAATAGAATAACTATTCTCTTCAA
>MAAF01000084.1 GCA_002163005.1 Colwellia psychrerythraea
TCAAATATTTCAAAGCGGGTGCTAGATGCCTTATGTCATCCCAAGATGACATTATCAGCAGACATTGAAATTAAGAAAGATGACGGCCAATTTGAATTTTTCAGTGCTTATCGATGCCACTACATAGGACCAACTAAAGGCGGCATTCGCTTTCACCCATCGGTTAATGAAGATGAAGTTAAAGCTTTAGCATTCTGGATAACGATTAAATGTGCAGGCATTGGTCTTCCATTAGGAGGAGGAAAGGAGGGGTAATTGTTAACCCAAAACTGTTGTCGCCAGCAGAGTTAGATAGGTTATCTCGAGAATATATTCGAGCATTTGCTGGCTTTATTGGTCCTGATACAGATATACCTGCTCCTGATATCTACACCACCAATGATCATGGGGTGGATGATGGATGAATATGAAAAAATCACTCAAAAAAAAGCGCCTAATATTGTTACGGGTAAACCTCTTGCCTTCGGTGGTTCACCCGGACGACTACAGGCTTCCATAGCAATAGTTGTTATCTCTAAAGTAGAAAGTACTTGGATCAGTTTTGGACGACTAAACTTTTTACGATAAACTTCTCGACCAGAGAAGTCATGGCCAACCAGGTGAAAGGTAAATTTACCTATATCAATTCCAAGAATGTTAATAGTAGACATGATGATTCTCCTCATTTAATAGTCTGCACCTAAGTGTAGTTTAGGGGAGGCGGACCATCTCATTAGCGCCTTAGATATAATACTCTAATTCATCTTGATTAATAAAAAGGTGAATGTCCGCAATGGTGGCACCAATGTCATTAACTTAAGCTTAATTTACACGTTTACAATAAGTTACCTAGTTGATAACCTAGCTATGAATTAAAAACATAGAGAAACCACCAATGAGCTGTTCAGTATTTAATTCAAATAGTACAAAAGTTAACCAATAAAATTCACTCAACTGAATTTTTAGAAAATCACCGTAAAAAACCTACTGATTTCACTCGAAATCGCACGCTTACTTTTCCTCGTTTAATTAGTTTTATGTTGAATGCGCTCAATGGTTCAATTCAGGCTGAACTCGTTCGGTTTTTAAATGTTATCGATGATAGCTACTTATCAACAAAATCAGTTAGCACTGCTGCTTTTTGCAAAGCAAGAATGAAACTATCTCACCAGGCCTTTATTGAGTTAAACGATGATTTAGTACAAATGTTCTATGAAGCAGCAACCATTGATAAATGGCAAGGACATAGACTGTTAGCTGTTGATGGCTCAGTCACACAATTACCTAACTCTGATGAACTACTTGAGAATTTTGGCAAAGCTCGCTCACACGCAGCTATGCCTGCTGTTCGTCTTTCTCAACTTTATGATGTTAAAAATAACATTACTCTAGATTTACAGGTAGAAAGCCATTCAACCGGAGAGCGTGAAATGGCACTAAAACATTTAAATAAAACCCAAACTGGCGACCTAGTCGTTTATGACAGAGGTTATCCTGCTGTTTGGTTTTATAAATACCATATGATAAATAATGTTGATTTTTGCATGCGCATTGTTAAAGGCTCTAATGTTGTTAAAGCCTTTTTAGAAAGTGGGAAATACAGTGATATCGTTGACTTCCCTTGCACTGAGAAGTCTCTTTGTCGGTGTAGAAAGGACAAAATATCAACTGAATCAATACGTTTAAGGTTAGTTCGAGTTGATCTCCCATCAGGTGAGCCAGAGGTTTTGATTTCATCATTAACTGACTTGAAAGTTTATCCTACTTCTGTTTTCGCTGATTTATATCACCAACGTTGGGGAGTTGAAGAAGACTTCAAACTATTGAAAAGTCGCCTCAACATTGAGAATTATTCCAGCGTTTCTATTGAAGGTGTTTTACAAGACTTACACGCTAAGCTATTGACTAAAAACCTTGCGGCTTCTGCAATCCATGATGCAAAACGAAAAATAAAGAAGGTTAAAAAGAATAGGCTCTATGATTATAAAGTCAACTTCACCTTTGCGATAAATCAGCTCAAAGATAATGTTGTGCGGCTCACAATGAAGCTAGCTGATTTTGCATTATACGAACTATTGATAAGTAAAATATCAAAGAATTTAAGTGCTATTCGGCCCAACCGTAAGTTTGTTCGAAAAGGTCGTAGAACCAAGCCAAACAAGTACCCAATGAATTATAAACGTATGTGCTAAATCCTTAAGTTAATGACATTGATGGTGGCACAGTTGTCTATCAAGATGAATACTGGCCTATGTCTTCTGCAAGCTCTAAGTAGTCGTTAGCCCTTCGCTGCCTGTGCTAATTTACCATTCTGCAAAAAATGTATAATGGTAAATAGAAAATGTTCACTGGAGTACTCAGGATGTGTGAATTTTTAACACACAATATCTTTCTGAACTACTAAATAACTTTTACGTATCTTTTAACGAACAGGGATAGTATATCTACGGTAAACCCATCCGACTATCTCTTGAGTATCACCTGCGGCATCTTCTTGAATTAGACTTATCTTAATCCAACTCTTACGAGCGCTCTTAGCATCCTTGATAGTATCCTCAATAACCTCAATTACTGTACCTAGCTTTAACGTAGCAAGCACATCAGACCTACGGGTACTGTCTGCTCTAACATACAAGTTATGACCTGTTGTTATACGATAACCAAATAGGTATGAGGTATTAGCTTGCTTAACAATGGCATTAATTTCTGCCTTTTCAATGACATCCTTTAAGTCATCTTTAAGCTGTTCTCGGTTGGTAGTAATAATAGTACTCATATATGCAACAAACATTGGAACAAGTACCGCTGTTACTATCCAGTACAGTGCTTTGGTAGCCTTATCTGATAACAAAGATACATCAGCATCACCAAACAACACAGCTTTAAGCTCTTGCTCTGTAGTGTCGTCGAAGAGGTCTGATTCTTTGGCTTTATCAATAGCAGCATTAACTGCCGTAGTATGCCTCCTTAAAAGCCGCTTGGTGCGTTGCAGCGTACGTTTGATGATTACTTGTTTATCGTCGTTAGTGTAATGTATCCAAGACTGCCGTTCATCACGGGTTCTTCTGCAACCACGGCAATGACCTCTTTCATCAGTCTCACAGATACCAATACAAGGGCTAGGTACATCAAAGAATTCGAGTTGGATAGTGTTATTCCTTTAACGATTAAACGTAATTATTAGGTATAAATGATTGATACTATTAAAACTTCAATGAGTATTGTAGTCAAGCTGATTAGTTAGCCAGTTGCTCTCTTATTAGTCTATTATAAGAAAAAGTGAGACATAGATTGGATAAATAATTATCACGTCACAAGGCATCATTTTATAATAAAAAAATCAATTCAAAGTTTTATTTTCAAACATTACAATAAAAGATATCAGCAAAAAAAATATAAAAATAGAACTAACGGCTACAAATGTAGCTAGTAGAATAAAAACTTAATCCATTGTATATTTTAAGTTTTATGAGTTACCATTTCATAAAAAATGGTACTCACCTTGAATATACATACCTTCTTAAATAAATTACACAATTATACTGTTTGGATAGGATTAATAACGTTAATTGTTATTACGTTTTATCTGTTTCATAAAGAAAAAACTCTCATTGAGGTAATTGAAGTTATCTTACCGTCATTGGCTATATTGACGGCGATCAAGCATTTCAAAACTCAACATCAATTAACTTTCTACGCTGATTACACACGCAGATATCAAGCAATTATATTAGAATTTCCATATGCAATAAATCACGACGATTTCGATATAAATAATGAAGATATCGAAGAGAAAAACAAAATATTAAAGTATATGCAAGTATATTTCGATTTGTGTTGTGAAGAGTATATGTTGCATAAGACTGGAAAAATTGACAATGCTACATGGATAGAATGGCATGATGGCATTAAGAGCGCATTTCAAAAAAAAGCATTCCAAGACTCATGGAAAGATGTGATTAGTAATAACATTTATTTTAGCGATGAGTATAAAGGTTTCATAGGGGATATGATCAAAAGTGAAAGCCCTAAAACCTCAAAGTACAAATTTAGGAAAAGTTTTCATGTTATTTGTTGCTCCTTTATAATAACAGCTATAGCTTCTTTCTCACGCAATTTACCTGAAGTGATTTCAAATGGCAGTCTACATTTAGAATGGTTAATCTACATTTGTTTGTCCATCGGACTAATATCAATTTTTTATTTTTATCTTACACATAATAAAAATCCAGCGGAAACTGGTGCAGCGATTACCGCTACGACTGATTTGTCAGATCAGTTACCGTTAGATAAGTAAGATATAATGTCAGCTTTCGTATCTTTGTTAACATAGTACCAGTGAGAATTAGAGATTTCTTCACTTAGCCATAAGCGGTCATTAAGCTTTTGAGAAACCATGAACATATTTAGGGTGATTTTAACCGAAATTAGTTACTCGCTTGTGAGGCAAGTTGAAGCTCATTGCTGCCTGTGGCACCTCAATTATTTGTAAAACTACAAAACATAATGCTATTGTTATTCCACAAGTTCTTTTGTGGTCTTTATAGACTTTTTAGAGCGATGAGCAGAAGTGAATAAGTATAATTAACCACTTAATAAAGCTATTTGGCGTTTAGGAGTATCACGGAATGATCAAAGCAATGTGTCACTGTGGCAATATCAAAATAACTATTCCTGAAACTACTGAAACAGTCACCAGTTGTAATTGCTCAGTTTGTAGCAAGTATGCATCTCTATGGGCTTACTTTTCACCTAAAGACGTTAAAATTGCGGCAACAACAGATGCAGTTTCTTCGTACAGTTGGGGTGATAGAACTATTAAATTTCACCATTGTAACAACTGTGGCTGTTTAACTCATTACACACCAACAGAACTTGGCAATAAACATAAAATGGCTGTTAATTTCCGTTTAGTAAATACAAGTATTCTTAGCTCTCTTAAAACTAGGTATTTTGACGGTGCTGATACATGGGAAGAAATAAAGCAATAAATGACTAACAAGGTTTTTTTAAGTCAACCCATAACAGTTTACTTCTGTTTGCACCTCACTATTTTAGTAAACTATGATTAGCCGATTAATGTGGAGTTAGGTTTTTAATGGAAATAATTTTGATAAGGCATGGAAAGCCAACTTCCGCAGACAATCCAATAATTGATGCTTGTGAGTATACAAATTGGATTAGACGATACAATTCATCTAAGGTTGCGAAAAACAGCCGACCTGAAAATGTAAATGATCAATATAAATCTTTTTATACAATATCAAGTGATTTAAATCGAGCGATACATTCAGCAAATATTTACGTTGGAAAATCACCCGAAGAAGTTGATAAGCTTTATCGAGAAATGGAAATACCTAGATATAAATTTCCATTTAAATTAAAAGCTTGGAATTGGGTGTATTTATCAAGACTTCTCTGGATGCTCGGCTGTAAGGGGTCATTTGAATCATTTAAACAAGCCAAAAAACGAGCTGATGAGGCAGCGGTTAAATTAATTGAAATAGCTCAAAATCAAGATAAGATTGTATTATTTGGTCATGGTTATATGAATAGATATATTAGAAAGTCATTAATTCAAAAAGGTTGGGTGTTAAACTCCAAGAGCAATGCTTATTGGGGTATTACCAGCCTCGAAACATAAAGCAACTTTAAACGGACTAAATACAGATAATAGGAGAATATTATAACCAACTATATTTAGCTGCTTAAAATGGCATTATCGAACTTTCACTCTTGGCACTTTGAAGTCATGCCAATACAATTACGTGAACGACAGCAATGGTGGCTAACTCGCCAGTCGAGGAGGTAATCGAACAGGAATGGTAGTTCGATGCCTCCTGCAAGCTCATTGCTTGAATAAGGGAAAAAACCTAGTCCTTAATCACCTTAGCCAGAGACTCAAGAATTTCAATAGCACGGTCTATTTTTGAGCATGTTTCACAACCATACAACTTATCAAAAGAAAGTTTTTTTTGAGTTATTAAATGAGTTAACCTCTTTTCAGTAAAAAAATAATCACAATAAGGTAAGGCTGTGGCTGCATGCCTAAAGTCGTGATGGTCATGGTCTTGAAATTTTTGCAACTTATCCCAGCGAACAGCAGCATACAAACCCGACATAATTCGAATTGATGGCAATGCTTTACCAACTTTATTTAATCTGAAAAGGTTATATATAGTATTGCCCAGCAGTTTTTTAGTTTTACCTTCTTCAGTTTTACTTCTTGAACCCTGCAATTTAGTACCTGTCTGCTGTTCATACATATATTCCATCATGTTATTTAATTCCGAGCCGTAGACATCAATCCACCCTGCAACTTCATGTAAAAACATTTGTTCAAATGATTTTGCTTCATTTTGATGGGAAAATTTACCTTCATTTATTTTATCAGCCATGAACAAAGGAGGGATATGCCCAATTCCTCCGCTACTTTCAATTGTCGCAATCATATCTTGCATAGATATTGACCACATCTGATCAGTAAAAGCTTTTTGTATTAAAACTTTTTCTTGTAGAGGAACATTTGTTTGCTCGAAGGTATGTGATCCCATTGTATATGCTAATTTTGTCCAAGCTAAATCTTCTGCGGCATATACTTCCTTACCTTGGGCTGAATACCAATAATGAAGAAGCTCAAGTTGAATTCTCTCTTCGTGATTTATAGAAGAAACACCATTTGATAGCTGGTCTATTAACGATACTGTTCTATGCAGCGTTTTGAGATCGGTTTGCTTTATGACTTCCATAAAGACATCTTCACTTATTGGAAACACACAAATATCACTCTCAACTAGCATTATTGCTAAATCGAGCAAGTGCTTTTCTTGAACATATTGACTAGGAAAGTTAAAACCATTCCTTAAAACCACCCAAAATTTTGTATCGAGATAAACAAGTTTTTTTCCTTTTAAGCTATTTGACAGCTCTAATTTTAAAGAACGATAATAGTCATCAAAAGATTGTGAAGGATTATTTCTATGATGTTCAAAAGTATTTATAAATTGCAATGTAAGCCTCGAAAATAAATGACCAAATAGACTTTATGTTATCTAGCATACCGTATTCTTAATACGGTATGCTTTTTCTTGTTGAAGGTTAAAATAAAAAAGCCTCTTTGAGCTTAATGCTCGTCAGTTAAGAACTGACGAGCACTTTTAAATTTACTGTTATAGTCATGCCAATACAAAAATGTGAACGAACGCTATGTTGGCTAACTCGCCAGTCGAGGGGGTAATCAATCAGGATTTGGTTCGATGCCTCCTGAAAGCTCATTGCTGCCAGTAGTCTTTCGTCTCAGAACACTAATTTCCCACGGATTATTATCATGATAATTTGATTTAATAGTTAAACAACTAAAATATTTTTTTATTGAAAATAAAGCTTTGATCTAATTTAGATTTACGGGTATGGATGTATTAACATAGCTCCATTAAGGCTATAACTTGTATATATCTTAAATTTACAGGGTACTAAGCATTCTTTATCATTATTCATGGAGAGAATTTTGAAAAAAATAGATCTGCATTTACATACAATACCTACATTCAGTGATGTAAAGTTCACCTTTTCTTTGAGCAAATTAAAGGAATATGTTCTTTCGGCAAAACTTGATGCTATAGCTATTACAAATCATGATGTTTTTGAGCTTGATCAGTTTAATGAGATTGTTCAAGAGCTAGATTGTGTTGTATTCCCAGGTATAGAAATAAACCTAGAAAATGGTCATCTTCTTGTCATTTCTGAAAATCAGAATCTAGAAGAATTTCAACTTAAAACTAATAAGGTTACTGAAAAAATACAGAAAGTAGGTGATTCGATAAAAGTTGATGAGCTTATACAAATCTTTGGTGATTTAAATGAGTATTTACTTATCCCTCATTATCAAAAGAAGCCTATAGTCTCAAGTGGTACTATCGAGCGACTTAGTGACTTTATTTTTGCTGGAGAAGTTAATGCTCCTAAAAAATTTATTCGTATGATAAAGGATGAGGATAAATTAACACCAGTATACTTTAGCGATGTTAGAATTAAGGAGGGAATGAATAATTTTCCCCCTAGGCAAACATATATTGATTGTGGAGAGCTTACTTTAACTTCAATAAAGTATAGTTTACGTGATAGAAATAAAGTTCAATTATCTAAAAACGATGGAAACTCTATTTTTCAAGTTTTTGATGATGGTCAAAAGTTATCTACTGGCTTGAATATTGTTTTAGGTAAAAGATCTTCAGGCAAAACTCACACTTTAGATCGGATAAAATCTGAATGCTCAAATGTGAAATATATACCTCAATTTTCTTTAGTTCAAGTTGATGATTCCAGCTATGAAAAAGATTTTAAGGATGATGTTTCTCGAAAAAGAAGCATATTTTCAGATAATCATTTAGCACCTTTTAAAAAAATATTAGACGATGTAATTAATATTGATCTTGTTGATAATAGTAGAAAGGTAAATGACTATTTAGAAACTCTTTTAAAGTCGGCTAATGATGCAGATAAGCGTGATACTTTCTCTAATGTCACTCTGTTTAATGAAACTCCATTTGATGTGGTTGAAGAGAAGTCTCTAAATGATCTTATCAACTCCGTTCGTCAATTAATCGAAAATATAGAATACAGAAAGGTAATTGATAAACATGTTGATGTTAACTCATTAAAATTATTGGCATGTGAATTAATAACTATTCTCAGGAATAAAACTCTCGAAATAAAGAAACAGAATTCAGTTAATGATGTTATCAACGAAATTAAAAGTAAACTTCAATTAAAAACTTCGGCAACTCAAATTAAAGATTTTGATTTGTATAAAGTTATGATGGACAGTGAGAAGGTTAAAAAATTTAAAGATATTGTTACGGAATTACAAACAGAAAGTATTATTGATGAAGAAAATATTCAAGGATTTAAAATCATATGCAAGCAGAGAGCTTTTAAAAATGCACGTGAGATCTTAAATGTTAGCTGTCAAAAAGTAGGGTTTGGTGATGCTTATAAACTTTACTCTACACCATACAAATTTCTTAACTCCTTAAAGGAGAATAAAGCTTTCACTCCATCTGAATTTTATAAATACTTTGCATGTATTGAATATGAAATACTTAATAAAGACGGGTATAAAGTTTCTGGTGGGGAAAGATCTGAATTTAGATTGCTTCAAGAAATTAAAGATGCTCAAAATTATGATTGCTTATTGATAGATGAGCCTGAATCTTCTTTTGATAATCTTTTCTTAAAAGGTGAGGTAAATCAAATTCTGAAAGATATTTCTAAGAATATGCCTGTTGTTATTGTTACTCATAATAGCACCGTTGGGGCTTCAATTAATCCTGATTATATTGTTTATACATCTAAAGAAATTACAGACCAAGGTACTGTATATAGAAGATACTCAGGATATCCATCAGATAAAGAATTGTATTCTATAGATGGAAATAAAATAGATAACTTTAAGGTTACAATGAATTCATTGGAAGCTGGAGAAGTCGCTTATACTGAAAGGAGTGGTGGTTATGAAAGCATTAAAAATTGAAAATTTTAAGGGGCTTTGTTTGATTGATGAATTAAATTATCAGTCTTTAGATAAATTAGATAAAACTATTTTACTCAATTTGGTTAATTTAGCCCTAACAGAAGAATTTACAATAGATGAATATGATGAATCGTTACTTAAAAACGAAGCACATAGAATTATTTACAAGAGTGTTAGTGAAAAACTTAATGGTCTACATCAAAAACGCAAGAAGTTCAATGATGAGAGTGACAACGTATTCATTGAAGAATATGAGAAATACAAAGTATAATTTTGTTTATTTCATAATCTAGTGGTTCGGTGAATTTAGCCACTAATACCAATATCATGCATTTTTTACGAGCTTTTTGAAGATAGCTATCAACGACCGTTTTGGTGGCTTTGTTGACTATCAAGACGAAGGTAGCTCAACGTCTAATGAACACTAAAAACAGCTCAAAAATCTATTAATGTTAACGTCCGGTTTCGTATCTTTGTTAACATCGAACCAGTGAGTTTTAGAGCATTCTTCAGTTAGCCATAAGCTGACATTAGCTTTTGTGAAGTCAAAAGCAAATTAAGGGCAATTTTAATAAAAATCACTATATATTTTAGGGGCTGGTGTAAGTACATTGCTGTCATTGAACTTCCATCAATTGATGTTACTTCGAATCTAAAACTATCATTACAAGTTAGATCTGCGGAGTTATTTAGTGTCCGAAATAATCTCAATTAATTCACCGAACTATTATTGAGTTATCATTCATCTTTCGTATTTTTAGGTAGATATTTATATCCATTAAACATTGCTGAAATAAGAGCGCTTCGCTCTTTTCTTTCAGCTAAAATCACCCCAACAATATGAAGAGGGATAAGAAAAATCAGTCCATAAAAAGCATAGATGTGTGCTGTAATAAAAGGTTTCCGAATTTCCCTCATTGCTTTATATGCTTTTTCATCAACATTAACTTTAGAATAAGGTTTGATAGTTGATATATTATCTTTATCAACCGCGATACTTTGAGTAAAATAACTTCCAAATGGTGGATAATAAATATCTGTTCCTGCTATTACTAACCCTGAAACCATCTGGATAGACATTAAAGTGAGTAATGCAAGCACCATGAGCTTCCCTGCGGGGTTGTGCCCTTTATAAGCAAGTTGTTTTTGCTGTTTAAATTCGATTAATTCACTCTTAAACCCTTTATTAAAAGGTAATGTTTTATTCCACCTTTCATATGACTTACCAATAAATCCAATTATTAGACGAAAGAGTAAATTTATTGCAAATACATAACCTACGATAACGTGTACTGTTTTTAATAAAACCTTACTCTACGGCTCCACACAAAAACTTGTTCTCTTTCAATACTCATAACAGCCTCTCTAATATATTTTTTGGGAGCACCCAAGTACTGTATTGCAAAATTGTCTAAAGCTTACATTTCTCTATTTAACATTAGTTGTTCTTTAATATTTAGTCATCAGACAAATGCCCACTATCTACTCTAGGAGGTCGCTATCAGCTAAAAGGGGCAAATGCCCAATTAATTTACATAGTTTAGCTGCTAAAGTTCATTAAGGTTTGCCAAATGATGGTTTGAGTTATTATGAAAAAATATGAATATCCAACTTACGCCAAGCTTATTCATTTAGGTCTAGCTGTCTTTGGGATCACAGCTTATCTTACTAGTGAGTTTGCAAATGATGATGTAACATCAATAGGCTATTTACTGCATAGTTACTTAGGCTTATCAGTAGCGGCAATCATAATATCTCGCCTTGTAGTTGGAGTTGCCACGCAAGGGCCGCTTTCTTTTAAAGATTGGTCTCCTTTTTCAATAAAACAGTGGCAATTATCATTAGACGATTTTCGCTCCTTGTTAAGTTTAAAAATTCCAGAAAGAGACAGGCACCAAGGGTTGTCAGGTATTACACAAGCTTTTGGTTTATTTGTTTTTACTTGGATGTCCCTTACAGGTTTTTCTCTATTTATGTTAGGCTCAAATACAGGAAGTAAGGCTTTTGAGTTTATTGAAGAAGTTCATGAAGTCGGTGAAACTTTAATACCCTTATATTTATTTCTACATGTAGGCGCTGTAGCACTTCATATGCTCTGCGGAAAACCCATTTGGAAAAAAATGTTTAAATTCAAAAAAAGAAAAATGTAATTAAAATAAGAGGTTTTAGTGGCGTTTAAAAAATATTTACCAGCTATAGTGCTAACCTTTGCGAGTTCCTTTTTTATCTTTGACATCGTAGGTGATTTAATTAGTGGTGAAGATGGCTTCTTTCATCTCACTATAGAACTGCTTGTTTTTATCGCTATTTCTATTGTTTTATACTTTGAAATAAGACATGTTCGCTCTCTAGGGAAAGAAATCAAAATAGAAAAATCTAAAACTGCAAGGCTGGCTGGTGAGTTATTATCCGTAATGAAAGAGCAGTTTAGTCAGTGGAGCCTTACACCTTCCGAGTCAGACGTTGCTTTACTGTTAATAAAAGGGCTATCAATGAAAGAAATTGCACTTGCTCGCCATGTTAAGGAAAAAACGGTTAGGAGCCAGGCGACACATATTTATTCAAAGTCGGGGTATGCTGGTAGGCATGAATTAGCTGCCCATTTTATTGAAGATTTAATGAATGAATTTGAGTTTTAACCTTTACAGTAATTTCAAAGTGACGGTTTCTATTTTTTCAAACCCAATGCTAATTGATTGAATGAAACAAACCATAAACTCCTTCGTAATTATTGAGATAATGTTCATTGAGAAAAAAGTTAGCTTGATTTTACGCTTTGGCAGTTAGGTCTATTCAGATGACTGGTTGTTATAATTAAAGGGAAATAATGGGAATATTCGAACGTTACTTATCAGTCTGGATAGCAATTTGCATCACTACAGGTGTCATTTTAGGTATAATTTACCCTCCTCTTTTTGAATTGATTGCCAAGCTAGAAGTGGCACATGTAAATGTGGTTGTCGCAGTTTTTATTTGGGTAATGATTTATCCAATGATGGTGCAAGTAGACTTTTCTACAATCAAGGAAGTAGGTAAGAATCCGCAAGGGCTTGTTTTAACCTTAGTTATCAACTGGCTTGTAAAACCCTTTTCAATGGCTGCATTAGGTTGGTTATTCTTTGAGGGATTTTTTGCAGGTTTTGTCTCTCCAGAAACCGCGCAAGAATACATTGCTGGTATGATATTATTAGGCGTTGCGCCTTGTACCGCTATGGTGTTTGTCTGGTCGCAACTGACCAAAGGTGATGCTAATTACACCTTAGTTCAGGTATCCGTGAATGATATCATTATGATTTTTGCCTTTGCACCCATTGCAGGTCTATTATTAGGTGTATCTGATATCCATGTCCCCTGGATCACCTTGTTTATCTCTGTAGTTTTGTATGTGTTGTTGCCTTTAGTTGCAGGCATACTGACAAGGAAAAAGCTGAATAGTTCAGGACGTAATGAAGTTAAAATAACTGAGTTACTAAGTAAACTTAAGCCATTTTCAATTATGGGATTACTAGCCACTGTAGTGCTGCTTTTTGGCTTTCAAGCCAATACTATTATTGAACAGCCCGTTAATATTGTTTTGATTGCAATTCCTTTGATTTTGCAAACATACGGCATATTCATCATAGCTTATTCCATTGCTTTGAAACTGAAATTAAAACACAATATAGCAGCGCCTGCCTGTTTAATAAGCACATCTAACTTCTTTGAGTTAGCTGTAGCCGTTGCTATTTCATTATTTGGTTTACATTCAGGTGCAGCATTGGCAACGGTTGTTGGTGTATTAGTAGAAGTGTCCGTTATGTTGTCACTTGTCGTAATAATTAACAAAACCAAACACTGGTTCAACTAGGAGTCTTTTTGGATTACCAAATATATTAGGCCCAGCTCCACGATGAGATCCGCGCTAGATTGTCCTCAAAAGCGCCAAAGCATACTTAGAAAGTTGCTGTAGTGACCCACAGGTCTTCAACCTAGTGGTCTAACCGTTGTGTCATCTTTATCATTTGCAAATCAGGCTTGCACTCTAACTTCGAATGCTTGTTTGGTTGACAGTACCGACCATGCGATACGTGCTAGTTTATTGGCTAACGCAACTACGACTACGTTATATGGTTTTCGTGATAATAATTCTAATATCCAATTTCCGAAGATTGCTATAGCATTTTCTGGTCTTGCAAGAACTGCTCTTGCACCGTGAATGAATAGCTCTCGTAATCCTTTATTCCCTCGTTTTCTTATACCGAGCAACCTTGGCTTTCCTCCTGTTGAAAACTGACGTGGATCCTAACTATTTTTATGGTGAATTCCTTTACGATGAAGGTGAATATGAAATGTCATATGAATATCTTCATAAAGCCCAAAAGGCACCCGCCAGAAAAGCTAGGCTAATTGCTGATAAATATAGACAAAATGAAATACAAGTTTTACTCACGGAGGGTAGAAAAAAAATTAGCCTCTAAAAAACATTAATTACCTGGTAATTCTAATTATTGAAGTTTCCTTAAGAAAGCCTTAAGGAAACTTTTTTAGACTTAGGGTAGTAATTAATTAAATTAGGCTATTTAAATGAAAACCATTGTAATCGTTATGACAACATTAATATTGTTTATAACCCATGCACAAGCTAAAGATAGTACTTCATTGCAATACAAGGACGTTATCAAACAATACAAAGGTGATGTGATTTATTTAGATTTTTGGGCGTCATGGTGCACGCCATGTCGAAAATCGTTTCCTTGGATGAATAAAATCCAGCAAAAATATGCTGATAAAAACTTCAAAGTCATTAGTGTTAATCTGGACGCAGAGCCAAACCTTGCTAAGCAGTTTCTCGCTAGCACTCCTGCCAACTTTACTATTTTATATGATCCTGACGGAAGTCTTGCAGAAGAGCTTCAGCTCAAAGGTATGCCAAGTAGTTTCATCATTAATGCAGAAGGTAAAATTGTTAGTGCGCATGTAGGCTTTACGGATAAGAAAAAAGTAAAGTATGAACAAGAAATTGAGCAGTTATTGTAAGGAGTTACCATGTTAATTGTTAATAGATATAAAGTTTTAGTTGCGCTTAGTGTTGTTGGGATGAGTGGTTGTTCTAGCCTAGGTGTAGAGCCTTGGGAAAGGGATTTATTGGCTAAGAAAGAAATGGCGCTTACAAGTGCTCCTATAGATGCATCGTTAGATGATCATATTTATTTTAGTAAAGAAGCCACAAGCGGTGGTCGTAGTTTTGGTGGTGGAGGTTGCGGATGCAATTAAAAGCGAAGAAAACTAATCTTAAAGCGATGCTGACCACGGCAAGTTGTGCTTTGTTAGGAAGTACAGCTAATGTCTCTGCACAAGAGACTTGGCAGTTTGATACCGCAATAATGCATTATGCAGAAGTTGATCGCGTTTCGGCCACAGAAGCGATAATAGCAGGGACAAAAACATTTAATAATGATGAAGTACTCAGCTTAAAATTAACCATTGATGCGTTAACGGGAGCATCACCCAATGGCGCTACTACTCAACCAACCCCACAAACATTTACAAGGCCGTCAGGTAATGGTCAATATAACGTTAAAGCTGGTGATACACCGTTAGATGATACCTTTCATGATACGCGGGTTCAGTTAACGGGACAATGGACGCAACCTTTGTTAAAAGACTATACCGTGAGTGTCGGTGGTAATTTTTCTAAAGAATATGACTATATGTCAGCATCATTAAATGGCAATGTAGCGAGAGACTTTAATAAAAAGAACACTACGCTATCTGCGGGTATGGCTTACGCTTATGATGTTATCGAACCTGAAGGCGGTATTCCAAAACCTTTATCTGAGATGGTCGTAGGTGATTCTAATGATCCAAACTTCAATGATGACTTTAATAAAACACGAATAGGCAGTGACGAGTCAAAATCTACCATTGATTTATTATTTGGTGTAACCCAAGTTATTAATCGACAAATGATAGTGCAATTAAATTATTCCTATTCAACAGTAAGTGGTTACATGACTGATCCGTTCAAAATAATCAGTTCGGTCAATAATAACGGGGAATCTCAAGCCTACTTGTATGAGAATAGACCTGATGAAAGAACCAAACATGCTTTTTTTGGGCAAACCAAGTATCACTTTGACAGCGGTATACTTGATGCTAGTTATCGATATATGACAGATGATTGGCAGATAGATTCTCATACGTTTGATTTTAGGTATTTGATCCCCTTTACTAATGGACATTTTATCGAACCGCATTTTCGTATGTATACTCAAAGTGCAGCAGAGTTTTATCAGCCCTTCATAGCGCAAGATGAAGCAAAACCGAATTTTGTTAGTGCTGATTATCGCATTGGAGAGCTAGACACCTACACTGTAGGTCTAAAATACGGCATGCCATTGGGCGATGGAAACAATTTATCTTTTAGGTTGGAGTATTATCATCAAACCCCTAAGGATAATGGTACGCAAGCTATTGGTGTATTAAAAGAAGTTGAGTTATATGAACAAGTTGATGCTATTATTGCACAAGTAACTTATTCATTTTAATTGGTTTTATGTCAAATATGGTCAAAGGGGACAGAGTTGTTAAGTGTTTAGCTAGAAAAGGAGGATTTACACTTTCCTTCTTTTCTATGGCAAGCTTGTGTGAAGTATTAATAGATACAGATAACGAAGCATTAGCTACAGAGTTAGGGCTTATTGCGGCAAATGAAGCTTGGCGAATTGAAGATAAGTATTCTCGATACGACAGCAACAGCCTTTGCTCTGAAATTAACGAAAAGGCTGGGGAAGTTGTTGAAATTGATGAGGAAACGTTTAACTTATTTGAATTTTCCAACCATTGTTATGACATGAGTGAAGGTGCTTTTGATATAACCTCAGGCATATTACGCAAAGCATGGCATTTCGATGGCAGTGACAATGTACCGAGTAAAAAATGTGTTGAAGCACTGCTTCAGTTAGTTGGTTGGGGTAAGGTCAGTTATTCAGTCAACTCTTTCTTTATGAAGAAAGGAATGGAAATTGATTTTGGTGGTTTAGGCAAAGAATACGCGGTTGACCGCGCAGTATTATTGATAAGTAAAGTGGCTAATATTCCCTTTCTTGTAAATTATGGTGGCGATTTGGCTGTTCATGGCACTAGAAAAAATGATGATCCTTGGCAAGTCGGTATTGAACACCCATCTTTTGATGCAAGTCAATCAACCCTTGTTACATTAAGAACAGGGGCCGTAGCAACAAGTGGTGATGCAAACAGATTTTTGTTGAAAGATAATCATCGATATAGTCATATTCTAGATGTTGTAACAGGTTGGCCTGTAAAGAACCCTCCCAATTCAATAACGGTAGCGGCTCCACAATGTATACAAGCTGGTTTTTTAGCAACATTAGCGCTTATTCAAGGTGTTGATGCTGAAAATTTTCTTAAAGAACAAAATATATTACATTGGTCTATAAGATAAGTATTTACTATAGAAGGAACTGTTGAGCGATGAGGTTATTACTTATAGAAGATGATGTTCATCTTGCTAATGGTTTAAAAGAATCTTTAAGAAATGAAGGGTATAGCGCAGATGGTGTGTTAACAGGCCGAGAAGGGATTTCTGCAATTCGAACAGGTGACTTTGACTTAGCTATTCTTGACTTAGGCTTGCCAGATATTGATGGATTAGATGTATTAAAACAAGTTAAAAATATAAAAAAGACCCTACCAGTATTGATTTTAACGGCACGAGACGGTATTGAAAACAAAGTCAAAGGGTTAGACTTAGGTGCTGATGATTATTTAGCAAAACCATTTAGTATTGAGGAGTTGTTAGCTAGGTTAAGAGTAATAGAAAGAAGACTTGGTACACACTCTACGTCTGTAATAAAGCATAATCAGGTTGAACTAGACACCCAAGGCCACACCATTTTTGTCAATGACATCGAAAAAAAACTTTCTCGAAGAGAATATATGATCGTTAAGTCATTGCTGGAAAATGTAGGAAGAATTCAATCGAAAGAACAACTGGAAAGTAAGCTTTATGAGTGGGGTGAAGAAGTTGCCTCAAATACCATTGAAGTACACATTAGTAATATAAGAAAAAAACTGCCTGAAAAATTTATTAAAAATGTTCGGGGTGTAGGCTATGTTGTGAGTAAAACATAAATGAGCATACAACGATATTTACTTATTGTTATATTATCGGTTGTTACGTTGGCGTCATTCGGTGCTGCTTTACAAGGGTATAAGGCAAGTAAAACCAAACTCAATCAAGTGTTTGATGAAGAAATGCGTTCCTTTGCTATTGCCTTGCTACATAGTCCAATTAAGGAAGCATCAACCAATGTTGTATTACACTCTGTTTTTGCCTATCAAATATGGCTAAAAGATAAGTTAGGTTTAAAAAGTGATAACTCTCCAGAAGTCATTATCACAAATACCACTCGCGGCTTCAGTGATAGCAGTTTTTTAGGGGAAAGGTGGCGGGTGTTTGTTTTGGTTGAAAATGAAATCAAGGTGATTGTTGCACACCCCCTCAAGCAGCGATTTGAATCAGTTGAACAAGTGTTACTAGAAGCCATACTCCCGATTGTTTATGCTATTCCTCTTATCGGTTTATTAGTTTTTTTTGCGATAAAAAGAAGCTTAAAACCGTTAACCCTCTTATCAAACCAACTCACGAAAAAAGGTGCTAGAGACTTAACGCCTATTACCGTTAAAGAAAATTCAGAAGAATTAAAACCTATCGAACAAACACTCAATAACTTACTTGAACGATTAAATGATGCTTTTGAGCGAGAAAAACGCTTATCTGGTGATGCTGCGCATGAGCTAAGAACCCCTATCAGTGTGTTAAAAATTACTGCGCATAACTTAATGATTGCCTTTGAAAGTAATCGAATTGAACGTCACCATATTGATGAACTCAATGAAAATACAGTAAGAATGGCTCATGTCATTGAGCAGATAATTGCGCTTAACAGAACAACACCAGAAAATTTTGAACAAAACAAAGTTGAATTAGATTTAAGAGCGCTGTTACAGGACGTTATTTCGGATAACTTTGAAAAAATTGAGCAATCACAACAAACTATTTCATTGAATGCAAAGCCAGTACACATATTAGGGGACAAATTTTCGCTTGAAATATTATTCGATAACCTGATTAAAAACGCGAATAAATACAGTGGAAAAAAAACTAATATCCTTATTTTTGTTGAGGATCATGTAGATAATGTACAAGTGGTCGTAGAAGATTCAGGTGCTGGTATACCTAGTGAGCAGTTAGAAAAAGTATTTCATCGGTTTTATCGAGGTAAACAGCACACTGAAACAGGAAGTGGTTTAGGGTTATCTATAGTGAAGCATATTGTTGATTTACATAATGGCCAAATACAATTAATGACCTCTGAATTGGGTGGACTAAAGGTTGTTATCAACTTAGCTAAAACGAATACTGTGGCTCTTAACAATGACTAAGCTTATTCGTCTTAGATTTATGTTTGCTATATTTTGTCTGTTTGTGTCACACAACTCACAAGCGCAGACAAAAGAGTTTTATCTAACTTTAGAAAATCATGTTTTCACCCCCTCCGAATTAAAAATCCCGGCAAATAAAAAAGTAAAATTAATCATTTTTAATAAAGATAAGGTAGCAGAAGAGTTTGATAGTTTTGACTTAAATAGAGAGAAAGTTTTATTTCCTAAAAGAAAAAGCACTATTTTTATCGGACCATTAAAACCAGGGAATTATGAATATTTTGGAGAGTACTACCCAAACTCTGCAAGGGGAGTGATAATAGTTGAGGTGAATTATGTTAATTAATACGGTGATTTTATTTATTAAAGATTTGTTACCTATTTTTGTCTTACTTTGCTTGGTTAGTACTTGTATTACGCCAAATAGAGTACCTCATGAAAAACTTGTTTATGTTTGTTTTTCAAGTGTCGTTGGGATATTTGCCAAATTTTATTATTTACCCATGATGGGAGAGCTATTCGATGGAATGGGTATAGAAGTTATAAAAACACTTGAGTTAGTACTTGTCTATTTTTGTCTTCTAATTGGTTGTTCTTCATTATTGACTCAAAATATGATAGCAGCACATCAGAGCAATTTAACTATTGTTGGGCTTGTTATCTTTACTGTTATCAATGCAAGTGAGTTTATTATCTTTCTCGATAGTTATTTGGCAAATAGCCAATCTATTAGGGATGTTGTAGCGGGTTTATCTATTGGGCTAGGTATCTGCTTGAGCTTTAGCGCTTTACTCTATTTTTCATTACATTGGTTTATAAAAAAAGAGTTTTTCACCTTACTTTACGTTGTATGGGCTTTATTTTTATCGGGACAAATAAGTCAGGTGGTAAACCTTCTCCAGCAAGTGGATATTATTAAAAGCAGCGGAGCGCTTTGGGATAGTACAAAATTGGTAAAAGATAGCTCTGAGTATGGTCACCTTCTAAAAACACTCTTTGGTTATGAAGCAGGCCCATCATTGGAGTTTATTATGTTATACACAGCAAGCTTATTACTATTTATAGTGACCTTTTTTATAAAATCATCGAAAAAACAACACTATGATATTGATAGGGTTTAGGAGAATGAAAATGTGGTCTAGGTTACTAGCAGTAATGTTACTTATCTCTTCAAGTGATGCAATTGCAGACGGCATGGTCGTTGATAAAGTTTACCATCCCTATGTGCTTCCTAATGAACGAGAATTTGAATGGCGATTAATGTCTAGGCAAACAGATAGTAATACCTTAATTGGTCAGAGGATAGCTTACGGTCAATCAATAAGTGAAACGGTTATGGTAGAAGGGTATCTAATCGGAGAAAAAACAGAAACTGAAGACTTTGGTCTGCAAGCATATGAGGTTGAGATCCGTTGGATGTTGACTGAACAAGGGGAGCTTTGGGCTGATTGGGGAATGTTATTTGAAGTAGAAAAACAACATAAAAGTAATGATTGGGAAGTGACCACAGGCATAATTTTTGAGAAAGAATTTGGTCGAACTAGTCTTACAATGAACTTGTTTGGGATCTATGAGTGGGGTGAAACGATTCAAGATGAAATTGAAGTAGAGTTTAGGCTAAAGTATCGTTACCGATGGATGCCACAAATTCAACCTGCAATTGAGGTTTATACAGGTGAAGATTATTTTGGCATAGGCCCCGCTTTTATGGGGATTCAACGTTTTGATGGTCAAAAACAACTGAAATGGGAAGCGGGATTTATAACGGAAGTTTCTAACTCAGGAAAAGATCATAGCCTGAGAGTTGCTTTAGAGTATGAGTTTTAATCTTTAGGTTTGGCTTGGTTTTTAAATCCACCTAGTTATTTATAACGAGGGTGCTACTTACTTTTTCTGAACTAATGCATTTGAACAAATGTGAGTATAAATTCAATCAAATTTTTCGATTTTAAAGTACCTAAATATCTATATCTATTTGATGACATAAGCGTTTAGTAATAGATAAACCTCAACCAAAATGATGCTCAGGCGTTCTTGATTTGTCTTTTTCCATAATGGTTCAAACATTTTATTAAGATCTGCCTCATTTGTTTCACATAATAATTGATTACTGATTGATAATGAAATTTGTAATAATAGATTCAAGACAAAAATGATCGCTTTGAATGAGTCATGATTCAGAAGTTTCTAACTTGATTCTCTCTTGGCTTTTACTACTTGTATAATGAAACTTTTCAATTTAGTTTGTGACCCAAAACTGTGTGCATTCGCATCTTAGTAAGCGTTTGGAAGGATGATTGTGAACAATAAAAACTGATCGTTTTAATGGCAATAGTGACGGTTAAGTCTATCTCGCTCTGGGGCGTTAACGCCTTAGAGTTAACACCCTAACTTTTGAAAAGGTCAATGACCGCTATGGATGGCTTAGCTCCCTGTCAGGAACAAGATAGATTGAACACTGAAACAGCTTAAATAACTATTGATGTTAATGTCCGCTAACGTATCTAAGTGAACATAAACTTGCCTAATTTTTAGGACTAATTTAGTTCAGGAGTGTGGCCAGGCTGTGTGAAAACTAATTATTGCTAGTTTTCACTATTGAGGTTTTATATCAGATCTTTATAAGGCTTCGCGTAGCGAAGCCGATATTTATGAATATCCATGCTTTAAATTTTTTATTAGTTCAACGTTGCTTATATTGGCTCGTGTTTTGAACTTATTTCGGTGCTTTAAAGGGAAACATAGCCCTTAGGCTACCATTAGTTTCTGCATCAACTCTTCTGTTCCAAATATACTGAGCATTCTTTTTAAATTATACGCCAATACATGTAGGTTCAATTCGGTGCTGACGTTTTTAAGCCCTCTTGTTAAAAGGTGCGAGGCTCCTGCCCACAACTTAATCGTACCAAAGGGATGTTCAACAGTTTGCTTTCGTTGAAGCATCGCATCAGGCGTGGCTTTGAGTAGGGCTTTCATTTTCTCCATTTCAGCTTCATGGACCCAACGCCTCATTCTTCTTGGGTCTTTTTTAGAGCGGGTACACTGGCTTCGGATTGTACAATTTTTACAAGCCATACCATTGAAGTAAATTTTAATATCTAACCCTGTTTCTATCGCATTGAATCGATGTTGAAGTTCTTTGCCCGCAGGGCAAATATAAACATCATTATCTTGATTGTATTTAAACAATGATTTGTTAAAAATCCCTTTCTTTTCAGAGCCGGATGTATCGGTTTTAGGTACGAGAGTCGTTACACCTAAATCTTGCGTATCTTTAATATCTTGTCGACTGTAATAACCTTTATCTGCCAAAATCGTGGTAACACTTTGTCCTAAAGCTTCAAGTGTCTTCTTGGTCATATTGCACAACTGTCCTCTATCTGTCGTGTTGGTGACTTCGTGAGCAACAATTAAATGATGTTTGGTATCAACAGAGCTTTGTATGTTATAGCAAACCGCTCGTGTCATACCTTGTGTTTTCATCAAACGACAATCAGGATCAGTAGTGGATATTTGTTTATCTGGATGGTTATTTACGGCCAGTTCCATGTCTTTTAACTCAACGAGATGTTGTTTTAGTAAATCTAATTTAGCTTCGATATTAGCAATGTCACTTGGTAAATTTTCTTGAGAGTCTTCATGTTCAAGTTGTTGTAAATACGAATTAATGTTTTTCTCCACACGCTCAATATGAAACTTAACTTTACTCGGTGTGTAGTTGTTATCTTTGTTGTTGGATGCCCTAAATTTACTACCATCAATAGCGACGGTCGCATCATTAAACATATTTAATTTGTGGCACATTTGTACGAAGGTTTTACAGGTGTTTTTAATACCAGCGCGGTTATCTTTTCTAAAATCAGCAATCGTTTTAAAGTCAGGAGATAAACGTTCAGTGAGCCACATGAGTTCAACATTACGTTGTGTCTCTCGTTCTAAACAGCGTGATGACTGAATTCTATTTAAATAACCGTAGATATAAATCTTAAGTAATGTTGCTGGGTGATAACCAGGGCGGCCTGTATTCTTAGGTTTGACGCTTTTAAAGCCAAGATGGTTGAGATCTAGGCCGTCGATAAATACGTCTATTACTCTTACAGGGTTTTCTTTAGAAACAAAATCTTCAAGCATTTCTGGAAATAGGGTTGCTTGGAAGCGAGATAAACCTTTAATATGACGTGACATAAAGCCAACATAGAATCAATTAACCTGCTGAATATTATATCAAATGTAGAGTTGTTTATTAGCTTTTTTTGAGACCGATTGATCATAAGCAGTCGGTGTTTATTCGAAAAGGTGATCAAAAAGTTTTCACACAGTCTGTGGCAGCTACTGCCCTTAGAGTTATACTTTAGAAATTAACTAATTCAAAGTTAACTTAAATTTTTTGAAAGATATTTTCGGTACCTAAACGTAATAATTCCAGTCTCCGACTTTATTTAACGGTTTCCAACTTTATTTAGAACCCACAATTGTATCGAAAACTAAAAAAAACGGTAAGGTTATGGGATAACCTAAAAGAAGTTATCCTTGTTCTATTCAAGGATAACTTCTATATCAGTTACAGGTTGAGAACAACATGTAAGAAATTCTCCGTCTCCAATGTAAGCGAGTGGGTACACTTCGTAAGTAACTTCACCACTCTTTAATACAGCCCTGCAAGCACCGCAAAACCCATCTCTGCAATGAAAGTGGCATTCTATACCATTAGCCTCGATAGATTCTAATATGGTTGAATCAGGAAGGGATTGTATTTCCGCCCCTCCTTCAATTTTTATTTTAAAATCACTCAATATAAATCGTTATAAATCAAAGTCATCGAAGTCGTCTGATGACACGGCAGAGTCCACTTGCCCCACCAAATATGATACGATTTCACTTTCTTGTGGGGCAACTTGAACGTTATCAGAAACCAAATAAGCATTCATCCAAGGGAGTGGGTTACTCTTAATGTCAAACGGTGCATCAAAACCAATCGCGGTCATACGTTGGTTACTGATGTATTCAATGTATTGCTTTATAATGGCAGCATTAAGACCAATCATAGAACCATCTTTAAACAAGTAATCGGCCCATTCTTTTTCTTGGTCAACTACGTCTAAAAATATCTGCCTTCCTTGCTCTCTTAAATCACGAGATATATCTGCCATTTCAGGGTCATCTTTACCGCTAGCCCAAATATTTAAGATGTGCTGCGTTCCCGTTAAATGCAGAGCTTCGTCGCGAGCGATCATTTTGATGATTTTTGAATTACCTTCCAAAAGTTCACGTTCAGCGAAAGCAAATGAACAAGCAAAGCTTACATAAAAGCGAATAGCTTCAAGCGCATTTACAGAGCATACAGCTAAATATAACCGTTCTTTAAGCTTACGTTTAGTGACTTCTATAGTTTTACCGTCAATTTCATAGGTGCCTTCACCTTGAGACTGGAATAACTGAGTCGTTAAAATCACGTCATCAAAATACTTGGCGATACTCTCTGCACGTTTCAAAATTGCAGGATTTACCATAATGTCATCAAAGACTTCACTAGGGTCAGTGAATAGGTTACGTAAAATATGGGTATATGAACGGCTATGAATCGTCTCAGAGAAAGCCCAGGTTTCTATCCAAGTCTCTACTTCAGGTAATGACACCAATGGTAAAAGCACCATATTCACCGAACGTGCGGCCATTGAGTCCAACAGAGTTTGATACTTCAAGTTAGATATGAATATGTGCTTTTCAGATTCAGTAAGGCTCTGCCAGTCAGACCTGTCCTTTGAAACATCTATTTCTTCAGGACGCCAAAAAAAAGACAACTGCTTTTCAATAAGCTTTTCAAAAGCAGGGTGTTTTTGCACATCGTAACGTGAAACGTTTACTGATTGCCCTAAGAACATCGGTTCAAGAAGTGCGTTGTTAGGTTTCTGATTGAAGGTAGTGTACGTCATGTGATTATCTTCTTTATTTTAATTGTTCTTAGCATAGCAATTATGCGCTTAAATTCTTTCAAAAATAGTCTCGTAAAACAACTCTTGAAATTATTCAATATGTACGTCACTAAGCAGCAAGTTTTAACTTTGTACCGTGACAAAAAACAGGGTGTTTTAGCGTGTGAACATTTATTTCAGTTTCTTGAGGTGCCACTTGCACGTTATCGCTGACAAGATAAGCATTCATCCAGGGCAATGGATTGCTCTTAATGTTATAAGGCGCATCAAAACCAATAGCGGTTAAACGTTGATTAGAAATATATTCAATGTATTGATTTAAAATTTCGGCATTGAGTCCAATCATTGAACCATCTTTAAATAAATATTGAGCCCATTCCTTTTCTTGCTCAACAACATCTAAGAAAATTTGTAACCCTTCATCGCGAAGTTCTTCACTAATAATTTTCATTTCAGGGTCATCTTTACCTGACTTCCAATTATTAAGAATATGTTGAGTCCCCGTTAAATGAAGTGCTTCATCGCGCGCAATCAATTTTATAATTTTGGCATTGCCTTCGAGTAGCTCTCGTTCTGCAAAAGCAAATGAGCAAGCAAAACTTACGTAAAAGCGAATCGCTTCTAGTGCATTAACAGAACAAACAGCAAGATATAAACGCTCTTTAAGTTTTCTTGTACTAACTTCTACTGTTTTACCTTCTACCTCATAAGTACCTTCACCTTGAGATTGCAATAATTGCGTAGTAAGAATTACATCGTCAAAAAACTTAGCGATACTAGTAGCACGTTTTAAAATAGCAGGATTAACGATGATATCATCGAATATTTCACCTGGCTCTGTAAATAAATTACGTAAAATATGCGTGTAAGAACGAGAATGAATGGTTTCACTAAAAGCCCATGTTTCTACCCAAGTTTCTACTTCAGGTAAAGAAACCAAAGGAAGTAATACGGCATTAACAGAACGTGCAGCCATTGAATCTAAAAGTGTTTGGTATTTTAAGTTAGAGATAAAAATATGCTTTTCTGAATCGGTAAGGCTCTGCCAATCAGCTCTATCTTTAGATACATCAACTTCTTCTGGACGCCAAAAAAAACTTAATTGCTTTTCAATTAATTTTTCAAAAGCAATATAACGTTGCTGATCGTAGCGAGAAACGTTAACGCTATTACCTAAAAACATTGGCTCTAAAAGTGCGTTATTAGGTACTTGATTAAACGTGGTATACGTCATGTTTTTATTCCTTTGGGACTACAGTGCTGTAGTAGCAAAAGCCTAGTACATTGCTAGGCTTTATATAGTAAGTTTGAGATATAAGAGGGTTAAGTAAAATGATTAAATTTTACAAGCTCCGCCAGCACAACTATCGTCTTCAACTTCAATATCATCGCTCGCACCATCACGGGTGTTATGGTAATAAAGTGTTTTAACACCCAGTTTATAGGCCGTTAGTATATCTTTTAAGATTTGTTTAACGGGGACTTTACCGCCTTCAAATTTATTCGGATCATAATTAGTATTTGCCGATATAGCTTGGTCGACAAACTTTTGCATAATACCAACCAATTCTAAATAGCCTTGGTTATCTGGAATATTCCAGAGTAACTCATAATTGCCTTTTAGTTTTTCATACTCAGGAACAACTTGTTTCAATACACCATCTTTACTGGCTTTAATGCTTATTAAACCACGAGGCGGCTCAATACCATTAGTTGCGTTAGATATCTGTGAAGATGTTTCTGATGGCATTAACGCAGAAACTGTTGAGTTTCTCACACCATGTTTTTTAATACTGTGACGCAAGCTTTCCCAATCTAGGTGAAGTGGTTCCCCGGTAATGTCATCGATTGTCTTTTTATAAGTATCAATCGGTAAAATCCCTTTAGATAGCAGAGTTTCATCAAATTTAGGACATGCACCTTGCTCTTTCGCTAATTCATTTGTCGCTTTGAGTAAGTAAAACTGAATAGCTTCAAAAGTGCGGTGAGTTAAGTTATTTGCACTGCCGTTTGAGTAGTAAAGTCCATTTTTAGCAAGATAGTATGCATAGTTAATAACGCCTATACCTAATGTTCTTCTCGCCATGCTTGCACTTTGTGCTGCAGCAATAGGGTAGTCTTGATAATCTAATAAACTATCTAATGCGCGTACTGCTAGATCTGCTAAACCCTCTAATTCATCTAATGAATCGATAGCACCTAGGTTAAATGCAGAAAGTGTACAAAGCGCAATTTCTCCATTCTCATCATTAATATCATTCATTGGCTTAGTTGGCAGGGCAATTTCTAAACATAAATTACTCTGACGAATAGCCGCTTTACTTGAATCAAATGGACTGTGGGTATTACAGTGATCTACATTTTGTAAGTAGATACGGCCAGTGCTTGCGCGCTCTTGTGCAAACAGCGTAAATAATTCGATAGCTTTAATACGCTTTTTGCGGATTGAATCATCGTTTTCATATTGCACGTATAAACGTTCAAACTTATCTTGGTCTTCAAAGAAGGCATCATATAGTCCCGGAACATCACTTGGACTAAATAAGGTAATAGAACCACCTTTAATTAAACGTTGGTACATCAACTTGTTAAATTGCACACCATAATCTAAATGACGTACACGGTTTTCTTCTACGCCACGGTTATTTTTAAGTACCAATAAACTTTCTACTTCAAGATGCCACAAAGGATAAAACAATGTAGCAGCACCGCCGCGAACCCCACCTTGTGAACAACTTTTAACGGCTGTTTGGAAGTGCTTAAAGAATGGAATACATCCGGTATGAAATGCTTCACCATTTCTTATCGTGCTACCCAATGCACGAATACGACCAGCATTGACACCAATACCAGCACGTTGAGATACATATTTAACAATAGCACTTGATGTCGCATTAATTGAATCTAAACTATCGCCACATTCAATCAATACACAAGATGAAAATTGACGTGTAGGTGTACGAACACCAGCCATAATTGGGGTAGGCAATGATATTTTAAAGCGAGAAATAGCGTGATAAAAATCTTCTACATAACGTAAGCGAGATTCAACAGGGTACTTAGCAAACAAACATGCCGAAACTAAAATATAGAGAAATTGAGCACTTTCGTAGATTTCACCGCTAACACGGTTTTGTACTAAATACTTACCTTCCAGCTGTTTCATAGCAGCATAACTGAAGTTTAGATCACGGCTATGGTCCATAAAACTGGCCATGTGCTCGAAGTCATCTTTAGTATAATCAGTTAACAAGTGCTGATCATATTTGCCAGTTTCAACTAATTTCACCACGTGATCATAAAGGGCTGGTGGCTCAAATTGTCCGTAGGCTTTTTTACGTAAATGAAATACTGCTAAGCGAGCTGCCAAGTATTGATAGTCTGGGGTCTCCTCAGATATCAAATCAGCAGCTGCTTTAATAATAGTTTCATGAATATCTTCAGTTTTGATACCGTCATAAAACTGAATGTGAGATTTTAATTCAACTTGAGAAACAGAAACTTGTTCTAAGCCATCCGCAGCCCAAGCAATGACACGGTGAATTTTTTCTAAATCAATGGTTTCTTTCTTACCATTTCGTTTAGTTACAAAGAGGTTGTTATTCATGAAATACCTGTAAAGCGATTATTGTTATTGTTTATTATTCCTAATAAAAGGATCTAAAACGTCCCTAATAAAAAATCCCACATACGTATTAGAAATAAATAACTTAATACGTAGTATTAAAAATAACAACTGAGCATCAAATGCACAATATCTAGGGTTTTTTATAATTCTAGACACAAGATAGTGAGGTTTGACCTGTTTTGCAAGTGATAAAAAGAGTTGATCTTTGTGATTATTTTTGCCGTAATTTCAGGGTTAGTGATGACTAACCTAGTAAGACTATTTGATTTTGGAATTTACTAAAAGCAACGATTATTTTACTTTTTTTAAGGTAAATTATTTTTATAAATTATTTTTGTTCAATATTTATGTTCGATATAGTGAATTAATATAACTAAAATAAAATTCATATTTTACAAGTGGTTATGATTACAAGGTAAGCGCAGATTAATGTTTAAACAACTTGATTGTTTATACAACAATTATTCTGCACGTACCTGAACTATCGAATTTACCAAGTTTTTAACTTTATAAACCACTATGGTTAGTTATTTTTAAAGCTTGCGACAACATAATATATAATTAACATCCAGTGAATCATTGAGTTTATGATTTCCTGTAATTGGATTGGACTGGATTGTAATGGATACCACTGGCATCAATACACTTTAATCCGTATTCATCTGCCCAACCAATAAGTTGAGAAGATTGTCTTAATTTTTACAGCTTGCGACAACACAATATATAATTGACATCCAGTGAATCATTGAGCTTATGATTTCCGGTAATTGGATTGTAATGAATGCCACTGGCATCAATACACTTTAATCCGTGTTCTTCGGCCCAGCCAATGAGTTGTGAAGGTCGAATAAACTTATCATGGTCATGAGTACCATCAGGCACGATTTTGAGCACTTTCTCTGCTGCAAGTATCGCCAATAAATAAGCTTTGATACTTTTATTGAGGGTTGAAAAGAATATCAAGCCGCCTGATTTAACTAAAGTGGAACATGCTTGAATCACCGATGCAGGGTCAGGAACATGCTCTAACATTTCCATGCAAGTAACGACATCAAAATCACCTGGGTTTTGCTGTGCTTTTTCTTCGGCAGTAATTTTTTGATAATTGATAGCTAAGCCAGTTTCTAGTGCATGTAGTTTGGCAACATTGAGTGGTTCGGTACCCATATCAATACCTGTTACGTTGGCACCGAGTTTTGCCAGTGATTCTGATAATATCCCACCACCACAACCTACATCAATAATCTGCGCATCATAAAAGCCATTTTTTGAATCAATGTCTTTAGTTTGAAGAGCAAGATGCTGACTTATAAATTGTACTCTTAATGGGTTAATTTGATGTAAAGGTTTAAAGTCACCAGTTAAATCCCACCATTGGCTAGCAACTTGTTCGAACTTTGCGATTTCATCTTCATTTACGTTAAGGGGTTGGCTTGACATACATTCACTACTTTAAATTGACTTTCAATAATTCGATTCTAAACGAAAGTCATTTTTAAGCAAAGGGGATAGATCAAATCTAGGCTTTTTAGATGCTTTTTTAAGCTGATTATACCCCCTAAAAAAACCTTTAAATAAAGCTGTATGGCATCAACAATTTTTATGCTAGTATGCTGCGTTGATTACTATTATTAGTGTCTATTAGATAACAATAAAATCTTTAAAATACCGTTTAATTATTACTAAAAATTAGCCTCGCTATATAACTAGTATTATTAAGCAAAAGAATTAGTTAAGGGATACCATCGATTTATGTCCGATCTGGCCAAACAAATAGTTCCAGTTAATATTGAAGATGAACTAAAAACCTCCTATTTAGATTATGCCATGAGTGTAATAGTTGGGCGTGCATTGCCTGATGTTCGTGATGGCTTAAAACCTGTACATCGTCGGGTGTTATTCGCCATGGATGTATTAGGGAATGATTGGAACAAAGCCTATAAGAAATCAGCCCGTGTGGTTGGTGATGTAATAGGTAAATATCACCCTCATGGTGATACTGCTGTATATGATACAATTGTTCGTATGGCTCAGCCATTCTCCTTACGTTACATGCTTGTCGATGGACAAGGTAACTTCGGCTCTGTTGATGGCGATAGCGCAGCAGCAATGCGTTATACCGAAATTAGAATGTCTAAAATTGCACATTCTATCCTTGCCGACTTAGATAAAGAAACCGTTGATTTTGTACCTAACTATGATGGTACAGAACATATACCAGCGGTTATGCCAACCCGCGTACCTAACTTATTAGTTAACGGCACCTCAGGTATTGCTGTTGGTATGGCAACCAATATTCCTCCGCATAATTTAACTGAAGTTATCAATGCCTGTTTAGCGCTTATTGATAACAGTGAATTATCTTTCGAAGAAATTTTAGAACACATCCCTGGACCTGACTTTCCAACCGCAGGTATTATTAGTGGTCGTGCAGGTATTGAAGAAGCTTACCGAACGGGTCGTGGTAAAATAAAAATTCGTGCTCGTGCAAGTATTGATGTGCATGAAACTACGGGTAAAGAAACAATAATAGTTCATGAATTACCTTATCAAGTAAACAAAGCACGCTTAATTGAAAAAATGGCTGAGCTTGTTAAAGACAAACGTCTTGAAGGTATTTCTGCTTTACGTGATGAATCTGATAAAGATGGCATGCGTATGGTTATTGAAATCAAACGCGGTGAAGTGGGTGAAGTTGTTTTAAATAACTTATACAAACTGACACAAATGCAAGTTTCTTTTGGTTTAAATATGGTGGCATTAACCAATGGCCAACCTAAAATATTTAACATAAAAGAGATGTTAGAAGCGTTTGTATTACATCGCCGTGAAGTGGTAACTCGTCGTACAATTTTCGAATTAAGAAAAGCACGTGATCGTGCTCATATCTTAGAAGGTTTATCAATTGCTTTAGCAAATATAGACCCTATCATTGAATTGATTAAAGCTTCAAACAATAGAAAAGAATCTGAAGAAAAGCTTATTTCTCAAGGTTGGGAACTAGGCAATGTGGCGGGTATGCTCAGTGAAGCGGGTAATGATGCAGCTCGTCCTGAGTGGTTAGAGCCTGAATATGGAATTCGTGATGGTTTATATTACTTAACCGCCGAGCAAGCAAAAGCAATCGTTGATTTACAGTTGTACAAATTATCTGGCATGGAACACGATAAAATTCTAAGCGAGTATAAAGCGTTATTAGACCTTATTGCAGAATTAATGCATATTTTGGCTACGCCAGCTCGTTTAATGGAAGTTATTTGTGAAGAACTTATTGCTATTCGTGATGAATTTGGTGATGAACGTAGAACAGAAATAACGAATGCTTCACATGATTTATCTTTAGAAGACTTAATCACTGAAGAAGATGTTGTAGTGACACTTTCCCATGAAGGCTATGTTAAATATCAAGTCTTAAGTGATTACGAAGCTCAGCGTCGTGGTGGTAAAGGTAAAGCAGCGACTAAGATGAAAGAAGAAGATTTCATCGAACGTTTACTCGTGGCTAATACACATGACACTATTCTATGTTTCTCAGATCGCGGTAAATTATATTGGTTGAAAGTTTTCCAATTACCATTAGCAAGTCGTACGGCAAGAGGCAGACCAATTGTAAACATCTTGCCATTAGAGAGTGATGAACGTATCACCGCTATCTTGCCAGTACGTGATTATGCCGATGATAAATATATCGTTATGGCAACGGCTTCTGGAACGGTTAAGAAAACACGTTTAGATGCTTATTCGAATCAACGAGCTAATGGTATTATTGCGTTAAACCTTCGTGATGATGATACCTTAATTGGTGTTGATATTACCGACGGTAACAACGATATTATGTTGTTCTCTGATGCGGGTAAAGTTGTCCGCTTTAACGAAAAAGTACGTGACAGTGAAACAGGTGAAATAAAGCTTGACCCAGAAACAGGCGAACAACGTTGGGCGTTAAAACCAATCGGTCGTACCGGTACTGGTGTTCGCGGGATGAAACTTGAGGGCGACCAAAAGGTTGTTTCATTGATTGTTCCTAAGAATGATGGACCTATCTTAACCATCACAGAAAATGGTTTTGGTAAACGTACTGATTTAGCTGAATATCCAGCTAAGAGTAGAGCAACGAAAGGTGTTGTTTCTATTAAAGTTAGTGAACGTAATGGTAAAGTCGTTGGTGCTGTTCAAGTTGAAGAACTTGATGAAATCATGCTTATCACTGATAGTGGTACCTTAGTTCGTACTCGCGTCAATGAAGTGAGCATTATTGGTCGTAATACTCAGGGTGTACGTTTGATACGTACTGCTGATGATGAACATGTGGTAGCACTACAACGTATTGATGAAATTGAAGAGCCTGAACTACTTGAAGAAGTTGTTGAGGGTGATGAAGTCATTGAAACGGGTGCGGAGCATAATCCAGAGCATAGCGCTCAGCAGGATGTTGCTGATACCTCACAAGACGACAATCAAGAGTAATTGTCGCATCAACACTAAAAAGGCGGCTAATAACCGCCTTTTTTAATGTGATTTTTTAAATAAATATTTCAAATCGTAGTTAATAAAGTAGGAAAGATAATGTCAGAAGTTTTTAATTTTTGTGCTGGCCCAGCAATGTTGCCAACAGCTGTAATGGCAAAAGCACAACAAGAGTTTTTAAATTGGCAAGGCACAGGTAGTTCTGTAATGGAATTAAGCCATCGTAGTGGTATTTACATTGCTATGGCAGAAAAAGCGGAAGCAGATTTACGTGAGCTAATGTCGATTCCTGATAATTATAAAGTTCTGTTTTGCCATGGCGGCGGACGAGGACAGTTTTCTGCTGTACCACTTAACTTACTCCCTGCAGGTAAGTCTGCCGATTATATTGTCTCAGGATCATGGTCTAAAGCTGCTGCAGCTGAAGCAAAAAATTTTGGTGACATTAACATTATTAATATTAATCAAGATATTAATGATAAAGCTAGTCTTATTCCAAGTTCAGACTGGCCTATTAACCCTGATGCAGCCTATGTTCATTATTGTCCTAATGAAACCGTTAATGGCATTGAAATAAATACTATTCCAGAAACCAATGGCGTGCCTTTGGTTGCAGACATGTCTTCAACTATTCTATCCCATGAAGTCGATGTCAGTAAATTTGGTTTAATCTATGCTGGAGCTCAAAAAAATATTGGCCCATCAGGATTAACCATTGTTATAGTTCGAGAAGACTTACTTGGTCATGCGCATGTAGCAACGCCGTGTATTATGAATTATAAAACGTCTGCAGACAGTGACTCAATGTATAATACCCCACCAACTTATGCTTGGTATCTTGCTGGCTTAGTATTTCAGTGGCTAAAAGATGTAGGTGGCGTTAAAGAAATTGCTAAAGTAAACCAAACTAAAGCTGAGTTGCTGTATCAAGCGATTGATGGAAGTGAATTATACCTTAATCACATCGAAGCTCAGTATCGCAGCAAGATGAATATTCCATTTTGGCTAAAAGAAGACAGCCTAAATGATAAGTTTATAAGTGAATCTGAGGCTGCCGGATTAACTGCACTCAAAGGTCATAGAATTGTTGGTGGCATGCGCGCAAGTATTTATAACGCTATGCCGCTTGAAGGGGTTCAAGCCCTAGTAGACTTTATGCAACAGTTTGAAAAGAGGAATAGATAAAGTGGAGCAGTTAACATTAAACCCAATAGGTAAAATTAATGGAGAAATATTTTTACCTGGTTCAAAAAGTTTATCTAACCGAGCATTGTTAATTGCGGCGTTAGCGAATGGCGAAACAAAAATTACTAACTTATTAGTGAGTGATGACATTAACCATATGCTAAATGCGTTAAAAAGCCTTGGTATTGAATATACTTTAAGCGATTGTGGTACAGAGTGTACTGTTATTGGAAATAGTGGTTTTTTCAATACTAAAGAACCATTGGAACTGTACTTAGGTAACGCAGGTACGGCGATGCGCCCATTGTGTGCTGCACTTGCGGCAAGTGAAGGTGAGTTTATCTTAACCGGTGAACCAAGAATGAAAGAACGGCCGATTGGTCATTTAGTTGATGCTTTAGCACAGCTTGATGCCGATATAGAATACTTAGAAAATAAAGATTACCCACCGGTAAGAATTAAAGGTAAAGCGTTAACTGGCAATACAGTGACCATTGATGGTTCTATATCGAGTCAATTTTTAACTGCGATTTTGATGATTGCCCCTTTATTAGAAACCAATACTACAATAGAAATTGAGGGTGAATTAGTTTCCAAGCCCTATATTGATATTACGCTTGATATTATGCGTAGATTTAATGTCAGTGTTCAAAATAATGACTATAAGTCTTTCAGTGTTAGCGGTAATCAGTCATATCAAGCGCTAGATAAATATATGGTGGAAGGTGATGCATCTTCTGCGTCATACTTCTTAGCGGCTGGCGCTATTAAAGGTGGTGAAGTCACTGTTCATGGTATTGGTAAGCTCAGTGTTCAGGGAGATAAGCATTTTGCAGATGTTCTTGAAAAAATGGGCGCAGAAGTTCATTGGAAGGATGAGTCAATCACCGTTATAGGTAAGCCGTTGACTGCAGTAGATATGGATATGAATCATATTCCTGATGCGGCAATGACTATTGCTACCACAGCACTTTTTGCTACAGGTACAACCACCATTAGAAATATATATAACTGGCGTGTAAAAGAAACAGACCGATTAAATGCAATGGCTACGGAACTAAGAAAGGTTGGAGCTGAGGTTGTTGAAGGCAAAGACTATATTTCAATTACTCCACCAAAATCACTGAAACATGCAGAGATTGATACCTATAACGATCATAGAGTCGCTATGTGTTTCTCTCTTGTTGCTTTGAGTGATACACCCGTTACTATTAATGATCCTAAGTGTACGGCTAAAACATTTCCTGACTATTTTGACAAGCTAGCGCAAGTTTCTTGTTAATAATGTTACAGAAAAACATTTTTACGCGATTTTACTCTATAAATCCCGTATAATTGCGCCGATTTTCGATGTTAGGAGAAAAAAGTATGCAGGAAATCACTCCGGTTATAACCATTGATGGGCCAAGTGGCGCAGGTAAAGGAACCGTAGCAAGGATAGTTGCGGATCAATTAGGTTGGCACCTTCTTGACAGTGGTGCTATTTATCGCGTCTTAGCTGTTGCCATTCAGCATCACCAACTTGCATTAGATGATGAGGAGCCTCTTATCCCTATGGCTGCTCATTTAGATGTTCAATTTGAAATTAATAGTCAAGGTGAAGCTAAAGTCATTTTAGAAGGTGAAAATGTTACTGACATTATTCGTACTGAAGAAGTTGGCGAATTAGCATCGAAAATAGCAGCATTTCCACGTGTTAGAGAAGCACTATTGCGAAGACAACGTGCTTTTAGCGTTAGCCCTGGCTTAATTGCCGATGGTCGCGACATGGGAACCGTTGTTTTTCCGAAAGCCCCAGTAAAGATATTTTTAACTGCGAGCGCTGAAGAACGGGCTGACCGAAGATTTAATCAGTTGAAAGAAAAAGGGATTGATGTTAACATCGTGCGCCTTTTGGATGACATACGTCAACGAGATGAGCGAGATCAAAACCGCAAGGTAGCTCCACTTATCCCGGCAGAAGGAGCGTTAATTATTGATTCTACTGACATTTCTATTACAGAAGTGGTCAATGAAATCCTTATGTTTGCCAATGGCAAGTTAACGTAAGCAACCAGTTTTAAGCTAGCTAAATCATTATTATCTGCTAGCATTAAAGAACTTTTAATAGAAAGCCTACTGTATGGATGCACTGGGCATACTTAACCACCCCATGAAACAATGACGTTGAATGGATTAATAGCTGAGTTTATAACAAGTTATGACTGAAAATTTTGCGCAACTTTTTGAAGAAAGTTTAAAAGAAATCGAAACACGTCCGGGTTCAATCATCCGTGGAACAATCGTAGCAGTTAACAAAGACAATGTAATTGTCGATGCTGGCTTAAAATCTGAAAGTGTTATCTCAATTGATCAATTTAAAAACGCTGCTGGTGAAGTTGAAGTAGTTGTTGGCGATGAGATTGATGTAGCATTAGATGCAACAGATGATGGTTTCGGTGAAACTATTCTTTCTCGTGAAAAAGCAAAACGTCACGAAGCATGGCAAGTGCTTGAAAAAGCATACGAAGAAAAAGAAACTGTTATCGGTGTTATCAACGGTAAAGTTAAAGGTGGTTTCACTGTTGAAGTTAGCAATATCCGTGCTTTCTTACCAGGTTCATTAGTAGATGTACGTCCAGTACGTGACACTGCTCACCTTGAAGGTAAAGATTTAGAATTCAAAGTTATTAAGCTTGATCAAAAGCGTAATAACGTAGTTGTTTCTCGTCGTGCTGTAATCGAAGCTGAAGGCAGTGCAGAACGTGATGAATTACTTGAATCATTAGCTGAAGGTCAAGAAGTTAAAGGTATCGTTAAGAACCTTACTGACTACGGCGCGTTCGTAGATCTTGGCGGCATTGACGGTTTATTACATATCACAGATATGGCTTGGAAGCGTGTTAAGCACCCAAGTGAAATCGTAAATGTTGGCGATGAAATCCAAGTTAAAGTATTGAAATTCGACCGTGAGCGTACTCGTGTATCTCTAGGTATGAAGCAGTTAGGCGAAGATCCATGGGTAGCAATTGCTAACCGTTACCCAGAAGGTTCTAAACTTTCTGGTCGCGTAACTAACTTAACTGACTACGGTTGTTTCGTTGAAATCCAAGAAGGCGTTGAAGGTTTAGTTCACGTTTCTGAAATGGATTGGACTAACAAAAACATCCACCCATCTAAAGTTGTTAACTTAGGTGACACAGTAGAAGTTCTAGTATTAGAAATTGACGAAGAACGTCGTCGTATTTCTTTAGGTCTTAAACAGTGTATTGCTAACCCTTGGGAAGAGTTTGCTAAAAACTTCAACAAAGGCGACAAAGTATCAGGTAAGATCAAGTCAATTACTGACTTCGGTATCTTCATCGGTCTTGACGGCGGCATTGATGGTTTAGTTCACTTATCTGATATTTCATGGGCTGGCGGTGAAGAAGCTGTTCGTGATTATAAGAAAGGCGATGAAATCGATGCAATCGTTCTTCAAGTTGACCCAGAACGTGAGCGTATCTCGTTAGGCGTTAAACAAGCTGAAGACGACCCGTTCAATATGTATCTGACAGATAAGAAAAAAGGTGCTATTGTTACTGGTAAGGTAACTGAAGTTGATGCTAAAGGCGCAACTATTGAGTTAGCTGAAAGTGTTGAAGGTTACCTTCGTGTTAGCGACATTTCTGTAGAACGTATCGAAGATGCATCTACAGTATTGAAAGTTGGTGACGACGTTGAAGCTAGGTTTATGGGTGTGGATCGTAAGAACCGTACTATTAGCTTATCTATCAAAGCAAAAGATCAAGCTGACGAACGTGAAGCAATGGATAACCTAAACCAAGTAGAAGAAACTGGTTTAAGTGCTATGGCTGCAGCGTTTAAAAACGCTAAAAACTAATATTCCTTAACGGAAAATAGTTTTACTTTGCAATGGTGCTGTAATTACTACAGCAGGTGAAAAGAGTATTTATCACTATCGTGGTGATACTCTTTTCTTATTTTTAACGCCATTGGCGGAGCCAATTTTTACTATAATTTTTATACTAATTAGTAATAATTGCGCGGTGCTAGGTAAATACTGAGAGGTCAGAATGACTAAGTCAGAACTTATTGAAAAATTAGCCGATAAATTAAGTCATTTATCCGCTAAAGAAGTGGAAAAATCTATAAAAGAAATTTTAGAATTGATGGCGCAATCCTTGTCAAAAGGAGAGCGTATTGAAATTCGAGGTTTTGGTAGTTTTTCATTGCATTATCGCGCTCCACGAGTTGGCAGAAATCCAAAAACTGGTGAATCGGTTGAGTTAAGCGGTAAATACGTTCCTCACTTTAAACCAGGCAAGGAGTTACGTGAAAGAGTTAATCTTTCTGTAGCATAAATTGCAAAGCTAACTAAAAAATTAGATAATAAACGGCATGTTAACCATGCCGTTTTTTTTGGGCAGAATTTAATAAGGCTGATGAAAGTGCGATTATATCTAACACTCTTTTTTATTTTAGTTTTACTTGCCGTAGCGTTTATTTTCGGTAGCCAAAACGATCAATTACTCACATTAAACTATTTGGTTGCGCGTACAGAAATAACTGTAGCTGCCGCCGTAAGTTTATTTACCGGCTTAGGTTTTGCCTTAGGCCTGCTTGTTACTATTCTTTGGCGTATAGTACGAAAAAGTAAAAAGGCACTCGCAAAAAATAAATCCCAGGAAAAGTAGCTAATACTATTTATCCTAACCCTCTTTATAACTTGTCTCAAGAGCGCTAATGATTGAATTACTCTTTTTATTATTACCCGTTGCCATGGCCTATGGCTGGTTTATGGGCCGTAATAGCATCAAACAAAACCAACAAATTGCAAAACAAGATTTATCGATAAAATACTCTACGGGGTTAAATTATTTATTATCTAATCAACAAGATAAAGCTATCGATTCACTGCTTGATGCGTTAAAAGTTGAAGACGATAGTGTTGAAGCCCATTTCGCTATGGCCAATTTATTCCGTAAACGTGGCGAATTAGACCGTGCATTAAAAGTTCATGAACACCTTGTCAGACTAAATCACTTGCCTACTAAAGATAAACAGCAAGCGGTCTTTGAGTTAGGAAAAGACTTTCTAAGCGCAGGTTTATATGACCGTGCTGAAACTATGTTTATTAAATTATTAAAGTCAAAGGACTACGGTCTAAAATCCTTAACCTATTTATTAAAAATATTTCAATCCACTAAAGATTGGCAGCAGGGCATAGATAGACAAAAATTAATTGTTAAATATAACGATAAACGTTCATTACATACACTCGCTAATTTTTATTGTGAATTAGCAACAACTGCTTTTGAAAAAGATCAATTTATTGAGGTGATCGAATTATTAGAGCAAGCGCTGCTACTCGATCCCAATTCATGTCGTGCTAATTGGCTGATGGCAAAAATTTATGAAAACCACGAGCAATGTGAGTTAGCTGCTAAGTGTTACCAAGCTATCTATCATCAAGATAATGAGTTCTTTCCTGATGTTATTGACCCTATGTTAGCTTGTTATACTCGATTAGATGCACTGGATGAATTCTATGCCTTTATTAAAAAGGTTTATGACGAGACAGCTAGCTCTAGTGCCTTAATTTGTTATCTTAGCCATGTAGAAAATAAACACGGTAAGAAAAAGGCACTAGATTTTATTTTGTCAGCACTAAAACGTAGGCCGACTATTCGTGGCTTTGAACACTTTGTAAATATGCAAATGACCCCCTCTAATACTGATGTTAGTAATACCAGTTTAGATTTAATTAAAGAATTAATTAGTGAATATTTAAAAGTTAAGCATAGATACAGCTGTCGTACTTGTGGTTTTGACAGTTCAACCCACTATTGGTCATGCCCATCATGTCACGAGTGGGAACAATTGAAACCAGTTCGCGGCCTCGAAGGCGAGTAGAAAATAAACTCGTTGTCATCTATTGTGATTTCATCGTCAAAAGTGCTCACTGACATTCGTCAGCTCCGCGCTATTGCCTTGAACTCACTTCATCTGACTTAGAATTGAATATCTACTAAAACTAATACTAAACTTATTATCATTCCCGAAGTTTCTGATCGGGAATCTATTGTTTTAAAAATAGGAAACCCCATGAACGATCCAAAAGTAGTTGTCGCCTTAGACTTTGATAAAAAACAAGATGCTTTATCTTTTGTTGATAAGATTCAGCCTACAGATGCTCGCTTAAAAGTCGGCAAAGAAATGTTTACTTACTTCGGCCCAGAATTTGTAAAGCAGCTTACTGGTAAAGGTTTTGATGTTTTTCTTGATCTAAAATTTCACGATATTCCTAATACCGTTGCAAAAGCGGTTACTGCTGCAGCTGATTTGGGTGTTTGGATGGTAAACGTGCATGCTAGTGGCGGTAGTCAGATGATGACTAAAGCGAAACAGGCATTAGATAATTATGGAAATGATGCTCCATTGCTAATTGCAGTAACAGTGCTAACAAGTATGGGGCAAGAAGACCTTCATGGCTTAGGTATTAATAAAACACCGGCAGAGCAAGTTAATTTTTTAGCTAACTTAACTAAACAAAGCGGCTTAGATGGCGTTGTCTGTTCAGCTTGGGAAGCCGAACAATTAAAGTCTGACTTGGGTAAAGAATTTAAATTGATTACTCCTGGAATTAGACCTGCTGGCTCAGCACAGGATGATCAACAACGAATCATGACGCCGAAACAGGCAATTGATGTTGGCGTAGATTATTTGGTGATCGGACGTCCAATCACCAAAGCTGTTGATCCTCAACTAGTATTACAACAAATTAATAGCACAATTCGCTAAGTAATCAATAGATTATTTACTATAGCGTAAACAAAAAAAGCTAGGTCAGTGACCTAGCTTTTTGGTTTTATAAACTTGCTTATCTAATTTATTAGGTAAGTATTACTTATTTTTCATATTGGCTGATGAAAGCAACAAGATCTAATACCTTGTTAGAATAACCAATTTCATTATCGTACCAAGAAACAACTTTTACGAAAGTATCAGTTAACGCAATTCCCGCTTTCGCATCAAATACTGAAGTACAGGTTTCACCAATGAAGTCATTAGAAACAACAGCATCTTCTGTGTAACCTAAAATACCGTTCAACTCGCCTTCAGCAGCAGCGCTCATCGCTTGACAAATTTCAGCGTAAGTCGCAGGTTTTTTCAAGTTAACCGTTAAATCAACGACGGAAACATCAGGCGTTGGAACTCGAAATGCCATACCCGTTAATTTACCATTTAACGCTGGAATAACTTTACCTACCGCTTTAGCTGCGCCAGTAGATGAAGGTATAATGTTCTGTCCTGCCCCACGACCACCGCGCCAATCTTTAGTTGATGGGCTATCAACAGTTTTCTGAGTGGCTGTTGTAGCATGTACCGTAGTCATTAAGCCATCTTGGATGCCCCAATTGTCATTTAAGACCTTAGCAATTGGTGCTAAACAGTTTGTAGTACATGATGCATTAGAAACTATTTCTTGGCCTTTATATTCACTTAAGTTAACACCACAAACAAACATAGGGGTATCATCTTTTGAAGGTGCACTTAAAACAACTTGCTTAGCCCCAGCCGTAATGTGTTTACGCGCAGTCTCATCCGTTAGGAATAACCCCGTAGCCTCAACAACAACATCTACGTCGATATCATTCCATTTCAAATTTTCAGGGTTACGTTCTGCAGTTACACGTACAGGATTACCGTTAACAATTAATTTCCCGTCAACAACATCAACAGTACCTTTAAAACGGCCATGTGTTGAATCATACTTCAACATATACGCCATGTATTCAATGTCCATTAAATCGTTGATACCAACAACTTCAATATCATCACGCTCTACAGCAGCTCGGAATACAAAACGACCAATACGGCCAAAACCATTTATACCAACTTTAATTTTCATGGAGAACCTCTCAAATTCATTATGTAGTAAAATTACACCATTTTGAGATTAATACAAGAGAAAGATGCTGTTTATGACGGGTAATTTCACTTTTACAGTAATATTTTGACTAAATTACGAAAATACTGTTCTTGAGCTTAATTATTTATTCATTTTGTACAATACTTTTGAAAATAGATGGTAGAATGCGAAAAATTTTGAAGAATAGCTGATTAATTGAAGCTATTGACCTTATTTGATATAGGATAAACATTTATGACACAAGATAAAGTGTTGTGTGACATTGGCTTTATTGGCCTAGGCGTTATGGGTAAAAACCTGGTGCTTAATTTAGCTGATAATGGCTTTAATATTGCGGCATTCGATTTAAGTGATGAAAAAGTTCAAGCGGTCATTGCTCAAGATGAAGCTGAAAATGCTACAGGTACTCCACGTGTTTATGGATGTTCGTCGTATACTGAATTATTGTCGCAACTTAAAGCACCACACCTCATTGTGTTAAGTGTTCCTGCAGGAGCACCGGTTGATCAGGTATGTGAAAATCTTATTGGTGCAGGCATTCAACCTGATGACATTATCATTGATACAGGTAACAGCCTTTGGACCGATACAGTTGCGAGAGAAAAGAAGTACAAGAGTAACTTCTTATTGTTTTCTTCTGCAGTGTCAGGGGGCGAAGTTGGCGCTCGTTTTGGGCCATCATTAATGCCAAGTGGATCGCCTTATGCGTGGGCTCGAGTTAAACCTATCTGGGAAGCTATTGCCGCTAAAGTTGATGCTAAAACAGGTAAACCGATAGACCGTACTAAGCCAGGACAAGTTATCACTGATGGTGAGCCTTGTGCTGCTTATATTGGACCAGCGGGAGCAGGACATTATGTCAAGATGGTCCACAACGGTATTGAATATGCCGACATGCAAATTATCTGTGAAGCTTATCATGTATTAAAATCTGCGCTGAATTTAACGTGTGATGAAATTGCGGATATTTTTGCTCAGTGGAATGAAGGTCCATTAGACAGTTACTTGATGGAAATATCAGTTGAAGTATTACGTCACAAATCCACTGATACCAATACACCACTTGTTGAGTTGATTTTAGATAAAGCAGGGCAAAAAGGTACCGGTCTTTGGACTGCTATGAGCAGTTTAGAAGTGGGTTGTCCCGCACCAACTATTGCTCAAGCGGTATATGCACGTTCTATCTCTTCATTTAAAGAACTGAGAACTCAAGCCTCATCGCTACTGGAAGGTCCTCAACAAGCTCCTTTATCTCAAGCTGAGCGACAACAAGTTATTGAACAATTACATGATGCAATGTACTGCGCCAAAATTTGTGCTTATGCACAAGGTTTCCAGTTAATGAAACTTGCCGCTAAAGAACATGGTTGGGCGTTAGATTTTGCTAGTATTGCAAAAATTTGGCGTGCCGGTTGTATCATCAGAGCCGCATTCTTACAGTCTATAACGAATGCATATGAGCGTAATGAAAACTTAGATAACTTACTGCTAGATGACTTTTTTGTTAAGGAACTTAATAAGCGTCAACACAATTGGCGCAAGGCTATTTGTCATGCAACAATGCAAGGTGTGCCTATAGGTGCGTTGTCTTCATCACTTGCTTATTATGATTCTATGCGTAGTGAAACATTACCTGCTAATCTATTACAAGGACAACGAGATTTTTTTGGTGCTCACACTTTTGAACGCATAGACAAAACCGCTGGCAAAAAATATCATGTTCAGTGGTCAACAAAAGGTAAAGAAACCATCTTAATTGATGGTTAAAAGTAAAGACCATGAATAATGATGAATATAAAGACAAGTTAACCGATGCCGCTTATAAAGTCTGCCGGTTAGCGGCTACAGAACAACCTTTTAGTGGCATTTATAACGATCACTGGCAACAGGGCATATATCATTGTGCCTGCTGTGAACAAGCTTTGTTTAGTAGTGATAGTAAATTTGATGCTGGATGTGGTTGGCCAAGTTTTTTTGCTGCAATTGAAACTAAAGTCGCCTATAAATCAGATGAGTCACACCGTATGCAACGTGTCGAGATCCAGTGTAAAAACTGTCAATCTCACCTTGGCCATGTCTTTGATGACGGGCCAAAACCAACGGGTAAACGCTATTGTGTTAATTCACTCAGCTTGAAATTCTTGCCAGAATAGCCCTCTATATTGAATAAAGAATAAGTACTTCTATTTGTACTTATTCTTTTCCTTTTTCTATCCTATTTTTATAAGACCTAATAATTAGGGCTAGTGAATTTTCCAGCTTCAATTTTAGCCAACGTAGTGCTTGCTACTTTATCAAGAAAATCTGCATCTAATTTTTTGGCTTGTTGATAGCCATTCAAATTAGTCTCGATCATGTCATCTGGTTTATCTAATAAAAGTTGATACGTGCGTAACCAAATATATGCCTGCTTATACTGTTTTTTTTGAGTGAAGATTGTTGCCAGTGTTTGTAATACTTCAGGAGATAGATTAGTGCCTGGTGGGTGAAGCTCTAACGCTCGGTATAATAATCCCAATGTTTTTTTGGTATTACGTTTTATATAATATGTCGCTAAATGATACTGTGCGGTTGAATTTTCAAGAATAGCCGAGCCTTCTAATGCTAGAAATTCTTCTAAAGCCAACTTGTTAGACTCTCTTGACCAATAATAATAGAGTAGGTGAGGGTGTTTAGAGTTAGCACTTTGCTCAGACAATAGCGATAAATTGGCTTTAGCTTTTAATAAATTGTTTTTTCTAAGGGTCGTTTTTTCTTTTAATTTTATGTGTTGGATCTGTGAAGCCAGTGACATGCATTTGATATAACCTTCATACGCAATGAGTAAGTTATATTTACCGGTATCAAGATTATCGTTTTTAACCTTGATACGATTTAACGCTACATCTATCCGTTGGCTTTTACACCAACTATCTTGACCAAATTCATTACATATCTCTTCATTATCTTGGCAAAGTTGCGCTAAATTAACATTATCACCACAACCAGTGAGAAATAGCGCTAAGAAGGCTGATCCACACTTCACGCCATAACGGGATTTTAGTTGCTTTATTTTTCGAAAATTAATCATAAAAATACCAAAAATTTTTTTGTAGACTATAGAGAAATATTTCATACTGAATTACAATACGCCTGTAAATATACTCTTCACTAGCTATTATCGCTTTTAGTACTCTGAGATAATAGCCTAATGTTCAATTGACTGAAATAAAAGGTTTAAGTAATGACTTCTCATCTTGAGGAAAAGTATCAAGCAAGCTGGCAAGAACGTCAAACGTTCGCTGAAAATATGCAACCAATTATTGGACAGCTTTTTCGCAATAAAGGCATTGAAATTTTAGTGTATGGTCGCCCATTATTAAATGCATCTTCTATTGATATTATTAAAGCACATAAATCTGTTGCTTTGCATGAAGAAAATAAATTGCGTTTACGTGAAAGTTACCCTTTTGTAGAAGCAATTAACAAAATGGATTTAGCCCCTGCACGTATCGATGTAGGTAAGTTAGCTTATAACTATTTATACCTTGGCCAAGCCAATGACCTGTCTATTGAACAATATTTAGATAAAGAATTAACAGCAGAGAGCCGCGAAAATTCAGATAAAAAAAGCCAAGACGTAGTACTTTACGGCTTTGGTAGAATCGGTCGTCTTTTAGCGCGTTTATTAATAGAACGTGCGGGACCAAATGCTAAATTAAATCTTCGTGCTATCGTTCTACGCCCAAGTAAAGGCGGAGATGACCTAGAGAAGCGCGCAAGTTTATTACGTCGTGATTCAGTTCATGGTGCTTTTAACGGCAGCATTTCTATCGATAAAGAAAATAACGTAATTAAAGCTAACGGTGCTTTTATTAAAGTTATCTATGCAAAATCACCTGCTGAAGTTGATTATACCGAGCACGGAATTAATGATGCACTCGTTGTTGATAACACAGGTATCTGGACTGACGAAGATGGTTTAGGTCAGCATTTACAATCAAAAGGTGTTGCTAAAGTATTATTAACAGCTCCTGCTAAAGGCGATATCAAAAATATCGTTTATGGTGTTAACCACGACATGATTTTAGCGACTGATAAAATCATCTCTGCAGCAAGCTGTACTACCAACGCGATTACGCCGGTATTAAAAGCGCTTAATGATGAATATGGTATCCGTAATGGTCATGTTGAAACTATCCATTCATATACTAATGATCAAAACTTAATTGATAACTACCATCCAGCACCTCGTCGCGGACGTAGTGCACCATTGAATATGGTTATCAGTACTACGGGTGCTGCAAAAGCCGTTGCTAAAGCATTACCTGAGCTTAAAGGCTTATTAACAGGTAACGCTATTCGTGTTCCAACGCCAAATGTTTCAATGGCGATCATGAACTTGAATTTGAAAAAATCTACTGATAAAGAAGCGTTGAATGACTACTTACGTAATATTTCACTAAACTCTCCTTTGAAAAATCAAATTGATTACACTGCTTCAACTGAAATTGTTTCTACTGATTTAGTGGGTTCACGTTACGCTGGTGTGGTTGATTCACAAGCAACAATTGTTGATGGCGATCGTGCAGTATTATACGTTTGGTATGACAACGAGTTTGGTTATAGCTGTCAAGTTGTTCAAGTTATGCTTGAAATGGCTGGAATTACGGTTCCTAGCTTACCGTTAAAATAAAGCTCGCTTAATTTAACTAAGCGAATTTAAAAGGCGCATATTACTTAGTAATATGCGCCTTTTTTTTGCTTAACAGCTAAAGAAATTAAGTATATATATAAACTTCAAGTATTAAGTGTTTACAGGCTTAAGTTATGAATCATTTTGCCGATAAAATTATATTGAAATTGGTATCACACGAAGAGTAAAGTTTATGTCAGTTAGTTTATGTCAGTTAGTTTATGTCAGTTAGTTTATGTCAGTTAGTTTATGTCAGTTAGTTTAGGTCAAAACAGTTCAGTTGCAGCGCAAGCAACGTCTGGTGCAGAATTGCTCAGCGCAGCAGTATCTAAAAGTCAGCAAGAATTAGAAGGACAAATGGCATTACAGCTTATTCAATCAGCAAGCCCAACAAACTTACCTGCGCCAACGGGTAACAGTGGCTTCCAGGTTAATATTAAGGTGTGAAAGTAGTAGTTATACCCGTGACCATTCAAAATGCTCTGAATCGAGCATTTCGCATGATTACGGGGGTATAGGTATAACCTTGCTTGTGAGTTTAGTTAACGTTTAAATACAGCGAGCAGGCTTGGGTAAACCAGCGTATTTAGTTGCTTGTTTTGCAGGGCCTTCTGGAAATAACTTATATAAATAACGACTACTGGCCTTAGCTTCACCAAATTCGACTTTCATCGCTTTAGTCAACGCACGAATGGCAGGTGAAGTGTTATAAGTTAAGTAAAACTGTCTAACAAAGTTTATGACTTCCCAATGTTCCTCTGTCAGCTCAAATTCATCATTTTTCGCCATGACTAATGCTAAATCTTTCTGCCACAACAGATGATCAAGTAAATAACCTTGTTTATCTGTCGGGATTATAGTGTTTTCAAAAGTTAATGTTATTGCCATGTGATCACTTTTTTATGGGTAAAGGTAAGTTCAACTAGATCGACCATCTCGATATGTTTTACCTCAGCTAACGTTTCAATAGCTCTAGCCTGAGCATGATTAGTAATAACATTGATGGTGATCGTACTATCAGCTCGCTTGATTAAACTATCCATCAAAGGGTGTTTAAGGTTATAACAACCATCATCCATCAACACGATGGAGTCTTGTTGGTCTAACACACTTAAACATTGTGCGAAGTCATTGGTGGTAAAAGCTGATTTCCTTACTAAATGTAAAGTGCTCATATTAACTATCCTTAAAACCTAAGTACATGTTGGTGGCGATTAAGTGCTTTACCAAACTCAACACTCGCTAATACTTGCACATCATTAATATGAAAGGCCTCGTCAAGCTGCCTATTCACTAACGACTGTTGGCAAACATAGATGTCTTCAATATCGTAGAACTCAAAGGCTGAAAATGTTTTTAAATAGTCTTTAATTGACACTAAACTGGCATCTTGATTAGCAATTAACTGATAAACACCATCACCCTGGAAAAATAACGAGACCTTTTGCTCAAATGAGCCAAATATTAACGCAACATCAAGGGCATCTTTACCATAGTTACTACTAAATGGGGCTTTGCTATTTATAATTGCCAGGCCATTCTCTTGCGACAAATTACTATCGACTTGTTGATCTGATGATGTCATTAAAACTGCACCAAGCGTGTTGCTTTTGTTGTTAACTCAACCAATTCACCTAAACCCGATACGGTAAATGCTTGGTTTATTTGTTCATTATCTATTGAATCACAGGCTATACCACGCATTTCAGCGGCAGTAATACAAATATGCAAGGGTAATTGATACTGCTGATTTAATCGTTGCCAGTGCGCTATTGCTTGATATTCATCACTAGCAATACTAATGTTCTCATTCGCATGCATGGCACCATCTTGATAAAAGAATACACCAATAACCTTAATACCAGCAGCTAATGCCGTTTCAACATATGTTAATGCTGTGATGGTTAAATGGCTATAAGGGGGAGTAGTTACTACTACAGCAAGAGTTTTCACAACATATCCAAACTATAAAGGGATTAAAGAACATAAAAAAAGCCCCGCAATTGCGAGGCTTTTTATTATAAAACATTATAAATGATTATCATGTTTTATAACGTAAATTTTTAATATTTACTAATCATCGCTGCCTAATACACCAAGTAACGATAATAAATGTACAAAAATATTGTAGATATTTAAGTATAAAGAAACTGTAGCGCGAATGTAGTTACGTTCGCCACCATTAATTATACGGCTTGTATCATATAAAATTAAACCAGACATAATCATAATAACAGCAGCACTTACCGCTAATGAAAGGGCAGGGATTTGAAAAAAGATATTAGCAAGACTTGCTACTATAACAACAATCAAACCAACCATTAAAAAGCCACCCATAAATGAGAAATCTTTTTTACTTGTTAGCGCATAACCTGAAAGTGCGAAAAATATTAATGCAGTTCCGCCAAGCGCTTGCATTATCATCGCAGGTCCGCCGGGCATTGCAGCATAAGCACTAAGCATAGGGCCTAATGATGCACCCATTAAACCGGTAAAGGCGAAAATCCAATAAACACCACTAGCAGAATCAGCTTTTTTGTTCACAACAAACATTAAACCGAATGCGACTAACATCATGATAAGCGCAGCACCGTGTGGCAGGTTCATAGCCATTGAAATACCTGCTGTTACGGCACTAAACGCAAGTGTCATTGATAACAGCATGTAAGTATTTTTCAATACTTTATTAATTTCTATCGCCGAACTTTTACTCGCCGTTTGAAAACTCATATTAGATTGCATAAAAATTCCTTAAGAATGTAATTCTATTTACTTGTTATATACTAAGATAAGGTCATTTTAGATAAGTTCAAGTTTTTCATACTTTACATACCATAACTGACTTATGCTAACTTAGTGCCTTATGACATATTATGGCACGGTGATTTTTAAAATACTACGTTTAGCCTTGTTTAAAAGTGGCAAATATTTGTTATCTTTTGTAACAAGCAATTAAAATAACGCCACCTTTTCAACGTTTAGAGTGACAAACGAAACATAAAACAAAACAATCAACATTGAAGCCACTTTAATCCTAATGCTTGGTAACTGTTTATAATTTCTTGTTTTCTTGTGCAATCATTACTGTGATCGTTAATCAAACCTGACGCTTGTAGGTGAGCATATATAGTGGTTGAACCCACGAATTTAAAACCTCTTTTTTTTAAGTCTTTACTTAACGCATCAGAAATAGGCGATGTGGCAGGGTAATCACTCAGTTGGTTTATATTACTTACTTGAACCTTGTTATCAACAAATGCCCAAATATACTTAATAAAGCTACCAAACTCTTCTTGTATAGCAATAAAGCACTTCGCGTTATTAACCGTTGCGGCAATTTTACCTTTATGTCGAATAATACTAGCGTCGAGCACCAAGCGCTCTTCATCAACTAAAGTATATTGAGCAACTTTATCAACATCAAAGTTGGCAAAGGCTTTTCTATAGCCATCACGTCTCTTTAATATGGTATACCAACTTAAACCAGCTTGGGCTGACTCAAGTACTAGGTATTCAAACATCTTATTATCTTCAAGAACCGGAACACCCCATTCTTCATCATGGTATTTAACATAGTCTAACTTTGTTGTGTCTAACCAAGGGCAACGGCAGGTATTTTCATCTGACATCAATCACTCCTTCTTTGAATTTATTGAAATTGCTGAAAAACAAAGCAAGCTGGCTGTTTTTTTAGCAAACAAACTGAAAATAAGCATAAAAGCTAAAATAGTGCTTTACAACTTATTAGAGAGACTTTAATATTCGCCTCGTTCTCAAGCAAGCATTGTTTTTCAAGCTTATTTGTTAACTTCAGGTGAGATGGCTGAGTGGTCGAAAGCACCGGTCTTGAAAACCGGCAAGGGTTTGTAGCCCTTCTAGAGTTCAAATCTCTATCTCACCGCCACATTAAGAAAAACTGCTAATTGAAAGGTTAGCGGTTTTTTGCTTTTAAAGTATTAAAAGCAAAAAAGGAGTGTAGTTTACTCCTGTATACTTGTACAACTTCAGGTGAGATGGCTGAGTGGTCGAAAGCACCGGTCTTGAAAACCGGCAAGGGTTTGTAGCCCTTCTAGAGTTCAAATCTCTATCTCACCGCCACATTCTAAAAAACCGCTAATCGAAAGATAAGCGGTTTTTTTTCGACTCGAGTTTAGTGGTTAAACAGATATAGGGTTTGTAGCGCAATACCTACAGTAGAGTTCGAATCTCTATCTCACCGCCACATTAAGAAAAACCCGTTAATCGAAAGATTAACGGGTTTTTTGCTTTTAAAGTCGGCATTGATATAACAAACCATTTAGGGTTTGTAGCGTAATACCTTTATCTAGTAGAGTTCATATCTTTATCTCACCGCCACATCTATAGAATCCACTAATCGAAAGATTAGCGGATTTTTGCTTTATAGTATTATATAAAAATAGGCTTTGATAAGGGGATTACCTCCTTATTTTCTCTTTGTTCTTGTTCTATTTGTTTTTTTTACCTGTTTCTTTTTCTTGTCTTGTATAGGCGCTTTTGAAAACTCTTTATGGAAAGGCTGTTCTGTAACAACAGGAATGACTTGCCCTATGCTATTTTCAATATTAGTTAATTGCCTTATATCATTTTCTACAGCAAATGAAATGGCCATGCCACGTTTCCCCGCACGAGCAGTTCGTCCTATACGGTGGATGTAGTTTCTTGGATCTTCAGGAAGGTTATAGTTAATAACTAACGTAATATTCTCAACATCAATTCCACGAGCAGCAACATCTGTTGCAACTAATACTCTTAAAGTAGACTCTTTAAAGTTTTGTAATGCTTCCTCTCTAGCTGCTTGTGTTTTACCACTATGAAGGCTAGCAGCAGTTATTGATGCTTTTTCTAGTGCTTTAACAATGATGTCAGCGCCATACTTTGTTTTACAAAAGATAAGCACTTTTTCATAGTCAGGTTTTTCCAAGATATTAAATAGCAAAGGTACTTTATTCGATTTATCAAGGTGGTATACACTTTGATTAACCAAGTCGATAGTAACCGTTTCAGCAGTAATTTGAATTTTTGTTGGATCCGTTAATATTGCTTCTGCAAGTATCTCTATTTCAGCAGGCATAGTCGCTGAAAATAATAATGTTTGTCGCTTCTTTGGCAGTTTAGATATGATGCTTTGAACATCGTTAAAGAACCCCATATCAAGCATTGTATCTGCTTCATCTAATACAAATACTTCTAACGCCTCGAAATTTATATCGCCCGTTTCAATTAAATCCAATAACCTGCCAGGGGTGGCCACTAAAATATCAAGTCCAAGTGCGATAGCGTCAACTTGAGCTTGTCTTCCTACACCACCATAAACAACCTTAGTTTTAAGCCCTAATCCGTCAGAGTAGTCATCAATATTTTGCATTATTTGCGAGGCAAGCTCTCGTGTTGGCGTTAGTATGAGCGAACGCGTACTTTTCGCTTTGATATCAATTTTATTTCGCCCAAAATTATTGATAATAGGCAATGAAAAGGCCGCAGTTTTTCCTGTTCCCGTTTGCGCTATACCAAGAAGATCCTTTCCATTAATAAGCACTGGGATACATTCTTTTTGGATCGGTGTGGGCTGTGTATAGCCTTTAAGACTGACGCGGTCAATAATTGACTCTAAAAGTGAAAATGCTTTAAATTCTGACATGCTGGCTCGGGGTTCTTTAATCAATAGCTAACTATTCTAACAGAATGCTTTGATATCTTTAAGATGTATCCAAGATGGCTATTTCTGATGAGATTAACCAGTAAACATCCCTAAGTTATTTTATCGACTGTTTAGTGTATACGCTTTATTTTGATATAAAATCTACTCTAATGGCAATTTTATTGAATAAAACCAGTGCCCATACTCGTCCCATTCCTCCCGTCACATTTAGAAAAACTGCTAATTGAAAGATTAGCGTTTTTTTTCGTCCAATAATATTAATTACCACCCGCCCAATATTTAGTCACATCTGTTTGATGTTATCGTTTGCATCAATGTTTTGGTAAAACAGTCTTTTAAAGCCTAAACATTATCTTTATAGTAGAACTTAGCTATACGAGGATAGTTATATATATGAAAGACAAAGAAAAAAGGTGCGTGACAATGGGTTATAACCGTAAAGGGACTATCGGTATTTTCATCATACTGCTATGCATCACTATAGGCGTATTGGTGCAAGAGCCGATAGCTCAGTCACTTGAATATCATGCTTTTGTCGATAATCGTACCTTTTTATCTATTCCTAACTTTTTCAATGTTCTTTCTAATATTCCCTTTATCATTGTTGGATGTATGGGGCTGTACAGCCTTTTGATCTCTAATAAAATAACAAAACTTGATGCACTAAAAGTAGGATATTGTTTATTATTTCTCGGTTTGTTACTTATTGGGTTTGGCTCTGGTTATTATCACCTTTGGCCAAGTAACCAAACATTAGTATGGGATAGATTACCTATGACGTTGGCCTTTATGGCCTTAATCGCGATTATTATTGCTGAATATCTCTCCGTTGAACTAGGTAAACGTCTGCTATATCCCTTACTCATAATCGGGGGAGCATCTGTGCTTTATTGGTATTACACCGAGAGCAATGGTGCGGGCGATTTACGATTTTACATCTTAGTTCAATTTCTACCATTAATTGCGATACCGCTAATTTTGCTATTTATGAAACCAACATTTAGCTACGGCAATAGATATTGGTGGCTTTTATGTACCTATATTTTAGCCAAACTGTTTGAGCATTTTGACACGTTTATTTTTGAAGTATTAACAGCGTTAAGTGGTCATACGTTAAAACATTTGCTTGCAGCATTGGGCATGTTGTTATTATTAAATGGTTATAAGAAGCGAAAGAAAATGGAAGTCAATGACAGATGAAAAAGGTAGTTGTCCCTTTCGCGCTAAAACCTTTAATTGGTTATATCATGGGTTTTTTCCAAAACGTATTCATATTAAGAAGGAGAGCGCATGACCATAGAAAAATACCCTCCTAATATTGATATAAATGATTGTGTGATCCTATTTGACGGTGTCTGCAAACTTTGTAATGTTTGGACTCAATTTATCGTTAAGGTTGATACACAACAGCGCTTTAAGCTATGCAGCGTTCAATCACCAGAAGGGCAGAGCATATTAAATCATTTTAAAATGCCAACTGATCAATTTGATACCATGCTCTTGGTAGAAGGTAACCAATATTTTGATAAGAGTGATGCTTTTTTAAATGTCGTCAATAAGCTTGGATTTCCATGGCGTTTATTATATGTCTTCAAAATACTTCCCAAGGGCATAAGAAATTGGCTTTATGATCGTATTGCCCTTAATCGATATTATTTATTTGGACAGTACGACAGCTGCATGTTGCCAAGTAAAGAAAATGAAAATAGATTTCTTAAAGGTAAAAGGTAGTCACATCGTTAATAAATAATTTTTAAAGGTATTGTTGGTATGACGCTAACTTTAGCCCGTGACTTATCATCGCTCGGTATTCGAGTAAACACGATTACACTCGGTCTTAGTGATACACCAATGCTAGCGCGCTTAAGTGATGATGTCAGGCATACGCTAGAACAAAGCGTATTATCTCCTAAGCGTTTAGGTCAACTTTCAGAGTTTGCTGGAGCCGTACAGTTTTTAGTTAATAATGGTTATATAAATGGTGAAAATATCCGTATGGATGGCGGCATTAGAATGCAACCAAAATAATTATGTGTAAATAGTCTATTAGGGAAGGACTGTTTTCAATAAGCTATGCTTTTAAATAGTTCTTGCAATTGAACAACTTATTGTATTAATTTTAAACAAGTCATGTCAGCAAAAAATTATTCATATATATACTAAGGAAATTCAGATGAGAATAGGTATACCCAAAGAATCTTTTTTAGGTGAGCGTCGGGTTGCAGCATCACCGAGCTCGGTTAGTGCATTAATTAAATTAGGCTTTACTGTGCAAGTTCAAAAAGGCGCTGGTACTAAGGCGAGTTTTACCGATCAAGAGTATAGCGATGCTAATGCAGAAGTTGTCACGAAGAAAGCATGCTGGCAAAGCGATATTATCCTTAAAGTAAACGCGCCAACATTAGACGAAGTTGAATCAATGAACGATGGTTCAACACTTATTAGTTTTATTGCGCCAGCGCAAAGCTCAGAACTATTAGAGGCCCTTCGAACCAAATCAATTACTACGTTAGCCATGGAAATGGTACCTCGGATGACCCGTTCTCAACCGATGGATGCATTGAGCTCAATGGCAAATATTGCCGGTTACCGCGCAGTTATTGAAGCATCTCACCATTTCGGTCGTTTTTTTACTGGGCAAATAACCGCAGCGGGTAAAATGCCGCCAGCTAAAGTGATGATAATTGGTGCTGGTGTTGCAGGTCTAGCCGCAATTGGTACCGCTGGTAGTTTAGGTGCCATTGTACGCGCTTTTGATACCCGTCCTGAAGTAAAAGAGCAAATAGAAAGTATGGGAGCTGAATTTCTTGAACTTGACTATGAAGAGCCAGAAGATACCGGCTCTGGTGATGGTTATGCTAAAGAAATGAGTAAAGCTTTTATTGATGCAGAAATGGCGCTGTTTGCAGAGCAAGCCAAAGACGTTGATATAATTATTACTACCGCGATGATTCCAGGCAGACCAGCGCCAAAATTGATCACTGAAAAAATGGTTGAATCAATGAAGGCAGGCAGTGTGATTATAGATTTAGCTGCTGCAGGTGGTGGTAACTGTGAATGTACCGTCGTCGGCAAAGTGGTTGATACGGATGGTGTTAAAGTGATTGGTTATACTGATTTAGTGTCTCGTTTACCTAATCAGGCCTCACAGCTATATGCTAATAATTTAGTGAATTTAGCTAAGTTATTATGTAAAAACAAAGATGGAACGTTTGATATTGATTTTGATGATGTAATCATTCGTAATATGACGGTGGTTAAAGAAGATGAAATTACTTTTCCACCACCGCCTATTCAAGTCAGTGCAGCGCCAGTTCAAAAAGCAACAGCTGAACCGGTGGAAGCCATTGAAGAAGAGCCTACATCGCCAATTAAAAAATATGCCTTTATGGCGGCAGGAATTGCATTATTTGGCTGGGTGGCCAGTGTTGCGCCTGCAGATTTCTTGACTCACTTTACTGTTTTTGTACTTGCTTGTGTTATTGGTTATTACGTGGTTTGGAACGTCAGCCATTCTTTGCATACACCTTTGATGAGTGTCACCAATGCGATCTCTGGCATTATTATTGTCGGGGCTTTATTACAAATTGGCTCGGACAATATAGTCGTACAGATACTCGCCACCTTAGCGACGTTAGTGGCAACCATCAACATTGTCGGTGGCTTTAAAGTCACTAGTCGTATGTTAAAAATGTTTAGTAAGTAGGGGAGTAGTATGGAATCTACACAAATAGCGTCTAATGGTTTCATTAGTGCAGCATACGTGATTGCTGCTTTACTGTTTATTTTTAGTTTAGCGGGTTTAAGTAAGCAAGAATCGGCACAACGGGGGAATTTATTTGGTATGGCAGGTATGGCTATCGCTTTACTTGCCACTATTATTGATCCCCGCGTTTCTAATGTATTTATTATTATTATTGCAATGGTCGTTGGCTCAGGTATTGGACTTAGATTAGCGAATAAAGTCGAAATGACACAAATGCCTGAGCTTGTTGCAATATTGCATAGTTTCGTTGGTTTAGCTGCTATGTTAGTTGGTTTTAATAGCTATTTTGATGCAAACCATAGTCTAGTAATGACGGCAGTTCAGCATACCGCCCTGAAAATACACTTAAGTGAAATTTTCATAGGAATATTTATTGGTGCAGTGACTTTTACAGGCTCTATTGTCGCTTTTGCTAAACTACGTGGAACTATAAGCTCTAGTGCTTTGATGTTACCTCATCGTCATAAAATGAATTTAGCCGCAGGGATTTTCAGTTTTTTACTGCTACTTTCTTTTGTGAATCATGGCGGTGCAAATATACCATTATTCTTAATGACTATTACGGCTTTGGTATTTGGTTGGCATTTGGTTGCTTCAATTGGCGGTGCGGATATGCCAGTTGTTGTCTCCATGTTAAATTCATATTCAGGTTGGGCTGCAGCTGCCGCTGGTTTTATGTTAAGTAATGATTTACTTATCATTACGGGTGCTTTAGTTGGCTCGTCAGGTGCTATTTTATCTTACATTATGTGTAAGGCAATGAATCGCTCTTTTATCAGTGTCATTGCCGGTGGTTTTGGTACAGACGTTGTTATTGATAACGATAAAGACTACGGTGAGCACATAGAGGTGCATGCTGAAGCGGTTGCTGACATATTACGTAATGCCAAATCTGTCGTTATCGCTCCAGGTTACGGTATGGCTGTTGCTCAAGCGCAATATCCTGTCTATGAGCTGACCCAACAGCTAATAAATAAAGGGATAAAAGTTCGTTTTGCTATACATCCAGTGGCTGGTCGTTTACCTGGACATATGAATGTATTACTGGCTGAAGCAAAAGTGCCTTATGATATCGTTTTAAGTATGGATGAAATCAATGATGATTTTGGTGAGGCTGACGTAGTGTTGGTCATTGGCGCTAATGATACAGTTAACCCGGCTGCTGCCGAAGACCCAACTAGCCCTATCGCGGGTATGCCCGTTCTTGAAGTTTGGAATGCGAAAGAAGTTATCGTTTTCAAACGGTCAATGAATACAGGGTATGCTGGTGTGCAAAATCCATTGTTCTTTAAGGACAATACTCAAATGCTGTTTGGTGATGCTAAAGATAGCGTGGAGCAAATATTTAAAGCACTTTAATACTAGGCTCATTAGTAAATACACCAGTTTATATTTATTCTACGTTATAAACTGGTGAGTTTTTATTTTTACACAAGCTAGTATTTTTAATGGTATGTCATCCGATTACGTTTTTCCGTGAATTCTAGTTTCTATAATAATTACTTTAATGGTAATTTTATGGAATAAAACCAGTACCCACATTATTCCCAGTATTTCTGTTACGTTAAGAAAAGCAGCTAATCGAAAGATTAGCGGCTTTATGCTGTTATACGATTTATACAACCTTCAATACTTATCTCACTTTTGCGCTAACGGAATGGTATAAAATAAGATTAATTATTTGTTAAGTATAAATACAGTTGGCTTTTTATCCTTCGCCGCTTACTCTAACCAATGATATTATTATCCATTGAATACTAGGGGGACTCTATACATTGTACTTGAAGAGCTAACGTATATTTAGAGCAAACCATCTTCAGATTTGGCGAACATGTCTCACAACAATAATCTAAAGCGAAACAATAAAGAAAAATGAAAATATTTTTACTTACACATGAACGTGAATTGCATAGAGCAACCAATACCGGCTCTCTTGCTATAGAAAATTCTAATCAAATTGTTGAACGAATACTCTGGGAAAGAGTAAATCCTAATAAAGATCTTACTCGATTAATAGAAAATAATGAGGCGGTATTATTATATTCGAAGGGAGAATCATCAGCTGAGGAAGAGTCATCATCAGCAGTATCATCGGTGCTAATTGAAGAATATGAAAACATCATTATTATTGATGGTACATGGCAGGAATCAAAAAAAATCTTCAACCAGAGCTCATATTTAAAAAATGCTCCACACTTCACTTTGAAAACGGCCAATGATTCTTTATACAAACTTAGGGCCAATCAACCTAAAGGTGGTCTATGCACCATCGAATGTATAATCGAAGTCTTAAGAATTAAAGGGCAACATGAAATGGCAGCAGACTTATCATTAAAATTTGATCAATTTAATGGTTAAAACTTAACAAAATAATTAAACAGAAGATTACTGTTGCCTGCGTTTCACTATATTTTTTAGCCAATTATTCCTTAGCCCGTTATAGATAGAAATATAATATAATCAGCTCTTTTGGGGGGCACAAACAATATTGCTGAATAACGTAAGCAATCACCGTATAATTGCGGCACTATCATCAAAGATATTTAATCAAAGGCATTTGAAACCCAGTATGGCAGAGCAACAAAACCATCCCGAGCTGACCGTTACGCAGATTCTTCTAACGCAAGACAATACGCTTGATTCAGTAAAAGCAGAGTCAGTTACTCATCAAAGCAGTCAAAAAATTGATAAAATCTCGCCTAAAATTGTGCTTGCGACACTAAACGCAAGGTACTTTCACACCAGTTTTGGTTTACGTTACCTTTATGCTAATTTAAATGAATTACAGGAATTTTGTGAAATAAAAGAGTTTATTATCCAAACTCGCGCCCTTGATATAGTTGAACAAATTTTAGCATCAAAACCCGATATTGTTGGTTTTGGTGTTTATATCTGGAACATAGTGGAAACCACCGATGTTGTTAACCTGTTAAAAGTGATTGCACCAGAAATTAAGGTTGTTCTAGGTGGCCCAGAAGTCAGTTATGAAACTGAGCAACAAGCGATTGTTGCCTGTGCAGATTATGTCTTAACGGGACCGGCAGATATTAGTTTTTATCAACTGTGTAAAGATATTATCAATGAAACGCCACCTGACAAAAAAGTCCTCAACTCGAAACCTGTTCCGTTAGAAGACATAGCATTGCCTTATGAGTATTATACCGATGAAGATTTAAAACACCGTCTGCTGTATGTTGAAGCATCACGTGGTTGTCCGTTTAAATGTGAATTTTGTTTATCGTCTTTAGACAAATCATCAACGCCATTTGAGTTAACGTCATTTCTTGAACAAATGGAAATCCTCTATCAACGTGGTGCGAGAAATTTTAAATTTATTGATAGAACCTTTAATTTAAACATTAAAACTACCATGCAAATTATGCAGTTCTTTTTAGACCGGATGACTGACGATCTTTACCTGCATTTTGAAGTGGTACCCGATCACCTACCTAGAAAACTAAAAGAATTGTTAGCGCAGTTTCCTGAAGGCAGTTTACAATTTGAAATAGGCATACAAACCTTTAATCTTGAGGTACAGGCGAATATTAGTCGTAAACAAAATAACGCCAAGTCAAAAGAAAATTTACTGTGGTTAAGGGATAATACTTCGGCACATATTCATGCTGATCTTATTTTTGGTTTACCGGGCGAAACCTTCGACACGTTTAAAGATAGCTTCAATCAACTCTATCATTGTCGCCCACATGAAATCCAAATGGGTATATTGAAACGGTTGAAAGGTAGCCCAATAATAAGGCATACCGAAGCATTCGATCTGCGTTTTAATCCATTGCCACCCTTTAATATTTTAAGTACTGACAGGGTGAGCTTTACCACCATGCAACGTATTAACCGCTTTGCGCGATATTGGGACATGATTGGTAATTCAGGGCGTTTTAAATACGCTTTACCCCACATATTGTCTGATAAACCGTTTGATGATTTTATGGCGATTACCGAGTGGATTTTTAACAAAACTGGCCAAATCCATAAAATTAGCCTGAAAAAGTTATTTGAGTTGATTTCGCAATCAGTAGAAGCGTTATTTCCGGAAAAACATCAGCTTGTTATTGCAAAGATTGAACTAGACTACGAGGCAACGAAATTAAAGAGCCTGTTTAATGGACTCAATCTTTATGCGGCTGAGCAGAAGGAATCAATAACTAAAAACAAATCATTAAAGCGACAACAACAGCATATGAGCCGCTAAACGTTTTGCTCGTAACAGCCTATGACAAGAGTTGGCCTGCATAAATATCAATAAAAAAATACAGCGTGGTCGCTGCACTGGCCACAATAACAAACCGTCTGATATGTTTTTGAGGGAGTTGTCGTGATACATTCGCCGCAACATAGCCGCCCGCTAAAGTGCCACATAACACAATAGAGCCTTCATACCAGGCAATAACATCATTATAAATAAACAGTGCGATAGCAATCAGTGATACTGTCGATGAGATTAATAGTTTTAAACCATTCATGGCATTGATATTAGTATGACCCGCTAATGCTAAATAGCTCAGGGTAATGATACCTAGACCCGCGTTGAAAAAACCGCCATAGGTCGACACTGCCAAGAGCATGACTAATAATAAACCTCTACCCACAGATGAGGCATGACGGTGATTAGATGCCATTTTTTTTAATCTAATGTTAATTTGTCCACCAAAAACAAACAGTACGGTAGCAAATAAAAGTAACCAGGGAATAGCCTCTCGAAATACTGCTTCAGGTGTTTTCAGTAATAGCCATGCGCCCGTAATACCGCCAATGAAGCTGATTATTATGATTAGGAGCAGCTCATCTTTATGGTTAGCAATCTCTTTGCGAAAAGCATAAGTTCCGCTCATATATCCGGCGCATGACGCAAAGGTATTTGTTGCACTTGCTATAATGGGAGGAATGCCGACAAACATCAGGGCAGGGAAGGTAATGAAACTTCCGCCGCCTGCAATTGAGTTAAGAACGCCGCCAAAAACACCAGCTAAGAAGAGAAAAATCAGTTCAAAAAACATCGTTAATAATAAGTCTATGAGCTTAAAAATTAGCTAGACGATAACACATTTGCATTGAGACCACTGATTGTTTATCAGCCGATAGATATTGTTAGTAACATATTGGCCGACTATTTAAGCTTTAATCTTAATGATAGGCTAAGACGTTATGTTACTTTTCCCAGTCAGAGCGGCTTTACAAGTTAATTGTTTAATATCTTGTAGACAAAGTGTTTTATTGATGTAATCTAAAATGACTATTCAATTTAATAAGAATAAAAAATGCAAAGATTAAAAGAATCTCAAGAAGCACTCACTC
>MAAF01000104.1 GCA_002163005.1 Colwellia psychrerythraea
TAAAAACCTAGAGGGTAGTTTTTACGGCAAAGATATTTGTTTTTTTAAATTCAAAACGTAAACCTAATACTCTAATTTTTTTATTAGGAATAATTAATGATGTCCGCTTTGTCGGAACAGTTGCCGTTAGATACTTAAGGACTAACGTCAGCTTTCATATCCTAAGTGAACGTAAATCTGAATGAATTCAAGAGATAATTTAGGTCGGGTTTGTGGCCAGCCTGTGGCACAAGTGAACGATGACCACAAAGCGAAAAAAATGAATAATTAAACTTTTATAAAACATAACGTCCAAACGCCCAACATGTCCATATATAAGAATTGGCTAACTAATACAGTTAGCCTGCATTTAATATTTAATTAATCATCCAAGATATAACCAACAATACCACCAACCGCCGCACCAATAACTATGCCTTGCGGACCAAATATTGCGCCTATCAATGCACCAGTCGTTGCTCCTTTCATAGCGTTATCTGAAATGTTGCTACTCATTTATATATTTTCCTTCGATTATTGTTATTCATACCGACAACCGAATATTTAATTCGTCTGTCAGTGAAGTGTGTTTGTGATAAGTAAGTCATTACACCTTAAAGTTAATGGCGTAATGCCCACTGAGTTTAATGGATTCTTTGCTTTAGCTAGCCCCTGTCTATAAATTGGTGTGTTGGAAGTTACTCATTTCCTTGCTAGATAAAAACAAACAGGTGCTGTAAACTGGTATTGTTAACATTAATTTATAGAGGTTTTTATGCAACCAAAATTCTCAGAAGATGTGATCCCTTTATCTGATCTTAAAATAAACCCCGGCAAAGTAGTTAATCATGCTAAAGATTCACATAGACCTGTTTTAGTTACTAGTCGAGGACGAGGAATAGCTGTAGTACAAGGGTTAGATGAATATGAAAAAAACATCGAAGAACTCGCCTTTACTAAAGCTATAGCCAAAGGCATGCTTGATATTAAAGAAGGAAATAAATCAGATATTGACGATGTAAAAGCAAGGCTTGGTTTATCATTTTGAAAATTGAATTTGCAGAATCTGCGATATGTGATTTAGAAGACATAAGAGCGTATTACACCGAGCAGCAAGTACCCCAAGTTGGTGAAAATTTTATTGTAGAAATAATAAGCCATATTGAAACATTACCTGACAATCCTGAAATAGGTAGGCAAGTTCCAGAATTTCAAATGCCATCTATTAGAGAGCTAATACATTCTCCTTTTCGTATTGTTTACGTATTAAATGAAGCTAGCATCCAAATCATTAGAGTATGGCGAAGTGAAAGACTAATGCAGTTGCCATAAAAACTAAAGGGTATAAAAGCTCTCTGGTATTTTTCTGTGAGTATGCAACGGCAGTAAATTACACTTAAATCCAAGTGATGACATGAGCAACACAAGTAATATCTAGCCTGATACATGTTAATCCAACTAAATCCTATACCGACAACGTGATTGTGATTCCGGTTGTCGAGGGCTCAAGTCCCTTTAGCCACCCCATCTTTATTTCCCAAAAAGTTACAATGTAAAATCTACAAAAGAATATTCGGTGATTAGCGCAGCTTGGTTTGGGTCCAAGGGGTCGCAAGTTCGAATCTTGCATCACCGACCACTTTTTGATTTAAATATCCCCTAAAAATATACACTAAATTTCCACCTCATAAACTGCTCCTGTGCATATCCTGTACGCATGTAAATCCATAACGATCACATTACTGTCAACTAGAGCAAAGAAGCTGTGTATTTCATTAGCATTGACTTAGGGTGATTAAATTCTGGTGATTTGAATTGCTACAGTCTGACTACGGTACCGTTTGCAGGTTTTGAGTGGGATAGTTCACTTGCGGATTTATTCAAAGGATTTTTCTGTGAGTATTCTAATAAATTGAGGTTTTTCTTTCTAATGTCAGTTTTGTGTTCTGATAGCAGATGATGTGGAGTGTTACAAAATAATTTCAAGTTAGTAACTAGGTGGTTTTAACTTTGTTTGAGTGGAGAGTAACAATAATCAACAACACTAAGTTTTATCAATTGCACGACTTAAATAGTGACCAGTAAAATTCAATCACCTAATTTATTTCATACTAAAACTAATTTAAATGAATATTTGCTAATATTATGTAATAAATTCAACTGGTTGATGAGTTTATTGGTGTCAAGTTGCTTTACAAGGTTATCTTTTTAATGTTTACTAGAGTCACCATCCTTTTGAAATCACAACGTATTTTAAGTATGGTATATATTTTGCTTAACAAGATTATCTATTGATAAATTACTATCTTTACTACTACCTACCCAAATTAAGGGAAGGGAATAACAAGGAATAACACGTGAAACTTAAGCTTTTAAAAATACTATTACCACTCACTTTTTGTTTTGGTCTTATCACTAATGCACAGGCGAATTTGATTACTAACTACAACCCAGAAGATGTTAACTCAAGCGTTATTTCTAATGACATTCAAAATTGGTTTACCGTTGATGTATCAGATGAACTTGACTCTTTCATCTTATCTTTTGACTGGAAAGATCAAGGTTTTGGGAATAGAAAAGGAAAACTTTTCTATTCAATTGCTGGAATCAATTGGACAGATTTAGGTTTGTTAGCAGAGCACAACTTGACAAGCCATAGTGTTTTAGTAAATCGCAGTGAATTAGATTTTTTTAATACACCAACTACACTTGACTTTGGTTTTGTTGTTGGTGGTGGTGGTGGACACAGTTTATCCGTTAGTAATGTTGCCTTAACTGTTACAAACACAAACGTACCAGAACCATCTACACTTGCTATTTTTGCATTCGCGATGATTGGTTTAGCATCACGTAAGTTTAAAAAACAATCTTAATTGGTTTATAAAATTTTTAATTCTAGAAAGCACCACTTGTAAAGTTGGTGTTTTTTTTGTTTATACTGATTCCTTTTGCCATGCTTTGCTTTATTAAAGGCATAGATGGTGAATGAGAGGGCATTATATGTTCTACTGATTGGTCTGTAGCTAGTTTTATTATTTTGGCTCAATCATTAGGTTTAATATCAAGTTTTTTATCCAAAAATCAACCTCACATAACCGGAGAAGAGCCGATACTTTAAGGGAAAGCTGTTTCAAGGAAAAATAGTAAACACCGCCTCAAAAAACTTTATAAACATATATTAATTTCTTAGATTAACCTCTAGGGAATTAATATCATGACTAACCCCGCTGCAACTAAAACAACAGTAACCAAACGATTCAAGTTCACCCACAAGGCTATGAATCACTCGCTTCATTTAGTAAAGATTTTAAGCGTACTGTTAGTAAAAATCCGGGCGAATATCATCGTCACGTACAAACCAAATGTTTGCTATAAAATATTTTCATACTTCACACTTAGAGTCAAAATTATGAAAGAAAACCCACTAGATTTACTGGTTTCAGAGATTAAAAAATGTACTTTGTGCCAACAATATTTACCTTTAGGCCCTCATCCTGTTTTACAAATCAGTAGACATGCCAAAATTATTATTGCTGGTCAAGCTCCCGGAGTGAAAGTTCATAACACAGGTATTCCATTCGATGATGCTAGCGGAGATCGGTTGCGGCAATGGATGGGGATTACCAAAGCCACCTTTTATGATGCACAAAAAATAGCGATTTTACCTATGGGTTTTTGTTACCCTGGAATAGGGAAGTCGGGTGATTTACCACCACGATCAGAGTGCGCTTTAGCATGGCGAAAACAATTATTATCTGCAATCAGTGATATAAAACTCATATTAGTTATAGGGGCTTATGCCCAAAACTGGCATATGAAGGAGACTAAACAAAAGAACCTTACCGAAACAGTAAGAAACTGGGAAAATTATGGGCCTCAGCTATTACCTCTACCACACCCTAGCCCAAGAAATAATATTTGGCTGTCAAAAAACCCTTGGTTTGAGCAAGATTTGCTGCCTCAGCTAAAAAATAGAGTAAAAGAATTATTATAAGTTTAAGTACAGGCCAATAGAGGATTTAGACAAGGCATTGGTTGCAGAGAATGGTTATTCAGGAGAATAAGCTCCTGCATTCTCTAATAAGCTACATCCATGTAGCGTCCTTATCAAAATCAATAACGCCGTATCAATCGTTTTTAGCCCCTTCGAAGAAGCGCTTGAGCACTCTGAGTCGAGCATTTTAGTAGTCACGGGTATAGACATAGATGAAAATCCACTCAACTCTGTCCCTATGATAACGACAATGACTAATGGCACAATGATTATCATCTTTCTGCTTTAATAAAATGTACCTTTGTAAAAAAGAACCTTACTCATGAGTCGCTCAGGCCTCCTGAAACGCATATCTTCAATTAGCTTGAGTATATATCTATTTTGTACTTGCAGATCAAAGTGATACTATAGTTCCTATGAGATAATATTTAGCCATTCCATGCAGTGCTTTCGGCACAAAATCAATGTGGAAGAATTAAAAGAGTACAATATGCAGCAAAGTTTAACCCAAGTAACTATCATTTATTATCACGTTGAGTCACTTGAATTACTACATGAAGTTAAGTCTTTTCCAAAAAACCACCAAGGAAGAGTTGTCATACCTGACGAATTTAAAGAAGGTAAATCAATTATTGCAGTATGCCAGGGGGAAATTACAATTTTAAATAAAGTAGGCGACCGTATTATGTCCGTAGGCAGAATCGATTAAAATATTTATGAATGTCTAGATCAGATAATAATACGGTGTATTTTTCAACCATTTCCAGTTGACTGATTTTCATTCATTTTAATCAACATGCATACGATAGGTAAATGGTGATGCATCGCTGCATGCACGAAAATTTCGAAAGCAATGAATTGGGATAATTGAAGTCATTTTCAATTCATCTACGCCTGTGCTCATAATTGACACTAGTCTCCTTATCGACGCCATACAAAAACCTGACGTACGGTTCAACTGCAGCTATGATAATACCGCGTATCTAATAAACTGATTAGTTGAGAATGAGGCATAGGCATAGGCATAGGCATAACAATCACCATGCTTAACAAAAATAAGATAGATTCATTTTATTGATGAAAATATCTACGAGTTATATGAGTGGCCTAACATGTATTAATACGTGCAAACTCTTCGTTTTGTACTTCACTTTTTAGCCAATCAATAAATATTTCTATTTTTGTGTTGCTCTTGTTAGCTAACGTGGCGACATAATACCGCTGCGGACATCGCATTTTTTTATCAATAAAAGGCTTGATCAGTTCTCCTCTCTTAATTTGACTACTGATAAGACTCTCCCTTCCCATTGCCACACCAGCGTTGTTCATAGCCGCGATAACGGCCAGATCTGATCGATCAAACCTGATACTCGCTATGGAACTTAACCAGTGAATACTGAAATTATTTGCCCATAATCCCCATTCATCTGTGTTGGAATCGTATCCCCATGCTTGGTTATCATGCAATAACGTGCATTGACTTAAATTATCAATATTTCCTATCAAATCTAATTTTTCAGCGTACTCAGGACTACATACCGGTACTATCGTCTCTGCCATAATATCTTGACAATATAACTTACTCGGTTGTTTTTCATCAAAATAAATAGCTACATCAATGCCATGACCATGAAAATTGATATTTTCATTTCCCGTCAAGATATTGAGGGAAATAGCAGGGTATTGTTTTTGAAAACTGGCAATTCTAGGTACCAACCAGCATTGCGCAAAAGAAGGTCGAGAGTAGACAGTTAACTCACCTGAAATTTCATTGCTTTTTACCTCGAATATTTCCTGATTTAAACTACTTAACGAGGATTTTACCGCGATATAAATTCGCTCACCATCACTGGTTAGCGCTATTTTTCGGTGTGACCGTTTAAATAATAAAATACCTAATTCACTCTCCAACGCATTTATTCGATGAGATATTGCACTTGGAGTCATCGACAGTTCTTCGGCCGCAAGAGAGAAAGAACAGTGCCTAGCTGCCACTTCAAAGGTATGCATTTTAGAGAGTTGAAAACTATTTAAAAGTTTGTTTTTAGAGAGCACATTGTCTTGAGTGTACATAACACAGGCTATTCCATTGACGATTTTCGACAAATTCAGACAACAACAATATCATTATGAACAACATAAAATAACTCAAATTGAATAATTTCACATTTTTATAATGACTATCACCTTCTTGTTTTAATCTGGCTCATGTGAAGTTGAATTATCATCATTTGTCAGTGAGTGGCGATTATTGTTTAATACCATCAAGCGAAACAATATTGAACAGATTGAGAGGTAATAATGAATAAAGTTAACATTGCACAGCTAATGGCTGACTTCCCCCTCTTACAACAAATGGTCGCTCTGAAAGAGGTAAGCTGGTTTAACCCTAACACTACTTCGTTGCAAGAAGGTCTTCCTTATGTCGGACTTAATAAAAATAACATTCAAGAGGCCAGTGACCGATTAACACGCTTTGCCCCTTATCTGGTAAAAGCATTTCCCGAAACGGCCAAAACCAATGGCATTATTGAATCTGAGGTAGTTGAAATTTCAGCAATGAAATCGCAACTAGAGCAGCAGTATAAGGTGGAAATTAAAGGCAAACTGCTGCTGAAAAAAGACAGTCACTTACCTATCTCTGGCTCAATCAAAGCGCGTGGTGGCATATATGAAGTATTAACCCATGCTGAAAAACTGGCAATAAAAGCAGGCTTGCTTATGGTATCAGATGATTACAGCAAGCTGTTTACTGATGAATTTAGCAGCTTCTTTAGCCAATATAGTATCGCTGTTGGTTCAACAGGCAACCTTGGTATGTCTATCGGTATTATGAGTGCAAAACTGGGTTTTTCAGTTAGCGTGCATATGTCTGCAGATGCTCGTCAGTGGAAGAAGGAAAAGCTCCGCTCTCATGGTGTTAATGTTGTTGAGTACAGTGAAGACTACGGCGTGGCCGTAGAGCAAGGACGCAAGGAAGCTGAAAATGATCCTAAGTGCTTCTTTATCGATGATGAAAACTCTCAAACGCTGTTCTTAGGCTATTCCGTTGCCGGTGAAAGACTGAAGCAACAGTTCGAAGAGATGCATATTGTGGTAGATGAAAATAATCCGCTATTTGTGTACCTGCCCTGCGGTGTCGGTGGTGGTCCCGGTGGCGTGGCATTTGGGCTGAAGATGGCTTTTGGTGATAATGTCCACTGTGTGTTTGCAGAGCCAACACACTCCCCTTGTATGTTACTTGGAATTCTCACTGGATTGCAGGATGGCATCGCAGTTCAAGATATCGGCATTGATAACATTACCGCTGCTGACGGCCTTGCTGTTGGGCGAGCTTCTGGCTTTGTTGGCCGGGCAATGGAACGACTGTTAGACGGTTTTTATACCATCAGCGATCAGAGAATGTATGATCTGCTTGGGTTATTAAATCAGGTTGAAAGGATTCAATTAGAGCCTTCCGCATTGGCTGGTATGTTAGGTCCCATTGTTGTTGCTAGTAGTGATGAATACCTTGAACGTATAAACATGAGCAATAATAAATTGGCAAACGCAACACACCTTGTTTGGGCAACAGGTGGTGGCATGGTTCCAGCGGTAGAAATGGAAAAATATCTATCAAAAGCGGATAGTTAATCCTATTGTGCTTCAATGAGCTAGGTGCTTCAATAATGATAGAAAAAGAGCAACTTGATCTTCAAGCTGCTCTTTTTGATGTAGATTACGAACAAAAATGCTCACTTACTTTATCAACAATATAACCACCAATGGGGATGGCCGAAGTAGCTGCTGGCGATGGCGCATTGCAGACATTAATTGTTCTTTCGCTATTAGCAAACAAAAAATCATGCACTAAGCTACCATCATTCATCACCGCTTGCGCACGAATACCCGCAGGATATGATTTAAGATCTGATAACTCTATTGAGGGACAATATTTTCGCACCAAGGTTAAATAGCCATTTTTAAAGAGTGAATTCTTAAACTCAGTAATGCCAGAACTCAAGTTGTTCCACAGTACTTTCCAGAACCCAGCAAACATCACCATTTCTTTAATATCACGAAAGTTAATATTAATTTTTCCATAACCTTCTCGTTTAAAGCCCAATACCGCATTGGGGCCAACGGTGACACTGCCATCAATCATCCGAGTTAAATGTACACCTAAAAAAGGTAATGTAGGATCTGGGATTGGATATATCAAGTGATTAACAATGCCATTTTTATTCGCTGGTAACTGATAATACTCACCGCGAAACGGCACAATTTGAAAATCAACTTTAATAGCTAACATTTTAACCACACGATCAGCCATTAAACCGGAGCACGTAATTAAGTAACGACTAGAAAACTCACCATCGCTTGTATTCACGCGAATCTCTTCTGCCGTTTCCTTTAACTGGGTTACATTGGTATTTAGTCTGTATTCACCGCCCAAAGACTGAAATTCCTGCGCCATTTTAATGGTAATCAGTTGGTAATCGACAATGCCTGTTGATCTAACTAAAATAGCGCCAAGCCCGGTAATATTAGGCTCCTGAATTTTAAGTTGCTGTTGATCTAATAACTCCACTTCAATATTATTTTTTTGGCAGCGTTGATAAAGCGCCTCCATACGCTTTACTTCTAATTCATTGGTGGCAACCAACAACTTACCGCATTGATTAAAAGGAATATTATGTTGCTGACAAAAATTGATTGTGGCATCCACACCTTCACGACAAAACTTAGCCTTTAAGCTGCCGGGCTCATAATATACGCCAGCATGAATAACACCGCTATTATGTCCAGTTTGATGAGTGGCAAATTCACTTTCTTTTTCCAGCAATAATACTTTTTTATCTGGATAGCGTTGTTGTAGCTGCCAAGCAGTCGATACACCAACAATACCACCACCAATAATTATGTAGTCATAGATCATATAAATACCTTTTACTATCTTAGTTTTGCGTTTTCACAATAAGCACCGCGCTGGCGCAGTAATTCACGATAAAGACCTTTATCAGCAACAAATTTATCACGACCATGTAACCAAGCGTGATTATTTACCACTAACATACTGCCCACAGGAACACGAACATTAAAGGTATTTTGTTCTGCTTCTAACGATGTGCCCATTTCATATAAATACTGACCTTGGCGCATATTTAAAGGTTCGGCAAATTGATCAATAAACAGCATTTTAGGTCGACCATTATCATCTTCTTCAAAAAATACCGGATGTTGCATTTTATAGGTAATATTTTTACTCGCTGGTGATGTCCATTGAATCTCTTCTTTGGCCAACGCATGGTTATAGAATTTTTCTAAATCTTGCCATTCATCCACGTGCAATAACAAAGAATCACCGCCTTCCATATTCTCTTCCGCTATTTTTTGCATAATAACCCAGTCGGTGCGTTCCTCTACATAAGTGCCATCATTGTGTAATTCCATACGGCGATGGGCTTGACGTAAATAACTATCACTATTATCTTCATTTTTGACACTGAATCGCGCATAAAATTTGCCATACATAGCATCTAAGTTAGGTACACCAATTAAGTGAGAAACCGCAGTCGATAATAAAATATTGAACTCAAGCTGATCAAACTCAGCGGCAACAGGTTCACACTGCAACATAAACGCCCCGGTCTCTCGATTCTTAATGATGTTTAACAATAAGGCACCTAACGTATCATTAGTGAGATTATTAAGAATACTCGCAACATGAAAACGCAAAAATGGCTTGTACTCTATAGCCTGCACTCCTAACGGTAATGCCTGTTCGATAAAGCCCTTCACTGTCTCAGAGCTTAATTTTATCACTTGTAAGCGTGGATTCGCTGCAAATGGCGCTACCGAAAAGCCTTGCGGAATTGATTCATTGTTTAATTTTATTGCTGATGTATTCATTCTATCACCCTCTGTGCTTTTGATTTAAAACCTAGATAGTAAATTGCTAACTACTGCTAGCTTCACTGTAATTTTTATTGGTATTCATTAGTGTTTACTCTATCTAGAAAGCGAGAATAAATATAATATATAGTTTTTATAATTTTAATAACTTTTACTTATTGGTGACGTTACTATGAATTTGAAGCGCCTTGAATATTTCTGTCAATTAGCCGTTCTGGGCAACTTTACTCGGGCAGCACATAAAATTGGTATTGCTCAACCTGCTCTTACCATTGCAATTCAAAAGTTAGAACAAGAAGTTGGACTGAAGTTGATCAATCGGGCGGAAAAAAATGCCTTATTAACCGCTGAAGGTGAAGTATTATATAAACTGGCAACCCAGTTATTAAGCCAAGCAAAACAGCTTGAATTAGAATTAGAAGAACTCAAAGACCTAGAGCAAGGCACTATTCGATTTGGTGTTTCCGCTATGATGGGCTCTTATTACTTCCCCAAAGTACTAGCAACATTTAAACAAAAGTATCCGAAAATAAAAATGCATTTGGTTGACCAAGGCACAGCAGCACTTGAAAAAATGCTACTCAATGGCGAACTTGACTTAGCCCTAGTACGCAGTGATTCAGAGAATCCACAACTACGCTACACTGAGCTTTTTAATGAGGAGGTTGTTGCAGCCATGGCTAGTTCTCATCCGCTCGCTAATGAGCAAAACATATCACTAGCACAGTTTTGTCAGCAGCCATTGGTGCTGTTTCATGATGGGTATTTCTTGCGTGAAGTCGTCAGTCAATATTCTAAAAAACATCACTTAACCTTAGATATTCGTATGGAAACGAATCTTATTGAGCTGCAAAAATCATTGGTTCGCAATGAGGTCGGTATTACCACTTGTTTATCGCGTATTTTACAAAACGAACAGCAGATGACATCAACTCCCTTTGAGCCAAAAATTGAATTTAAGCTAAGTTTGGCATGGAAAAAAAATCATTACCTGTCTAAAGCCAGTAAAGCTTTTATGACGCATTTAAGCTCAACGCTCGATCCTATGGATTAGTTGCACTTAAGTACCTCTCAACAGTAGACAACAATGAATTTGACAGACACAAATAATAAAGCCACTACTGATGAGTAGTGGCTTTCTTTATACGGGATCTGAACTCATTCAAACTAACGAAAGTTAAATAAGGTTATAAAACCTAGCAGTATCGTCTAGTGTCTTTTTAGCTTTCTCTATTAACTCATCAATTTCTGCTTTGGTAATAACCAAGGGTGGTGAGATAACCATGGTGTCGCCACATGAACGCATGATTAAGCCATTGTCCATTGAGTAATCACGACAAACACCACCACCAGCGGCATTAGGTGCTAAACGTTCTTTAGTTGCCTTATCTTTCACAAGCTCAATTGCTGCAACCATGCCTAAACCACGCGCTTCACCAACAATAGGATGATCAGCAAGTTCTTGCCAGCGTTGTTGCAAATAAGGTGAAGTCTCAGCTTTAACTTGAGCAACAATACCTTCCGATTCTAAAATCTCGATATTTTTTAGTGCAACAGCCGCCGCTACCGGATGACCTGAATAAGTGTAACCATGGTTAAAGTCACCACCTTCTCCGATCACTACATCAGCCACTTTATCTGAAATTATAACGCCGCCAATAGGCAAGTAACCTGAAGACATTCCTTTGGCGATAGTAATCATGTCAGGTTTTAAATCAAAGTATTCACTAGCGAACCAATCACCTGTACGACCAAAACCTGAAATAACTTCATCTAAAATAAAGAGAATATCGTACTTTGCTAAAATTCTCTTGATTTCAGGCCAGTAAGTATCTGGCGGTGTTATAACCCCGCCAGCACCTTGGAAAGGTTCAGCAATAAAAGCGGCAATGTTCTCTTCGCCCACTTCTAATATTTTAGCTTCCAACGATTGCGCCGCTTTAAGTCCAAATTCATCTTGAGATAAATCACCGCCTTCAGCAAACCAATAAGGTTGATCAACATGCACAATACCATCAATAGGCAAGTCACCTTGTTCATGCATATAACCCATGCCACCTAGACTTGCCGCAGCAACGGTAGAACCGTGGTAAGCATTTTGACGACTGATAAAGGTTTTCTTCGTTGGCTTGCCTTTTAAGTCCCAGTATCTACGCACCATTCTAAAATTTGTGTCATTTGCATCAGAGCCAGAACCAGTAAAAAACACTTTATTCATATGCGCAGGCGCAAGAGAAGCTATTTTTGCTGCTAACTCTGTTGCCGGTGCCGTGGTTGTTTTAAAGAATAAATTGTAATAAGGCAATTCTGTCATTTGTTGACTTGCTGCTTCAACAAGCTCTTTACGACCATAACCAATATTTACACACCACAAACCCGCCATACCATCGAGGTATTTTTTACCATTATCTTCATAGATATAAACACCTTCAGCTTTAGATATTAATTTAATACCTTTTTCTGCAAGCTCTTTATTATCACTAAATGGTTGAAAGTGATGTGCTGTGTTTTTTTGCTGAAATTCTGATTTCATAACATAACCTTTTAATTTTTATTATAAATTATCCACTTAATTAGAGTGGTCTGTTTAAAACGTTTTTAAGAATTACACTTTACTTAGCAAGCTCTTCGAACATGTTTTCGAACGCATCTAAGCCTTCTGTTAGTACTTCATCTGTGATGGTTAGTGGTGGTAAGAAACGGATAACATTTCCGTAAAAGCCACACGCGAGTAATACCAATCCATTCTTGGCCGCGTTAGCGATAAGCGCTTGCGTTAATTCAGTATTTGGTTGCTCAGCATCACCATTTTGGATTAATTCCATGGCAATCATTGAACCTTGATTACGTACCTCTAAAATTAGCTCAGGGAATGCTGTTTTTAACTGGCTTAAACGGTGGTTAAATTGTTCACCAATGTGAGCTGAACGTTCAACTAAACTTTCTTCTTCGATAATATCTAAAACAGCTAAAGCTGCAGCACAAGCCACCGGTGAACCACCATAAGTTCCACCTAATCCGCCCGGTAATGGTGCATCCATTACGTCACTTTTACCAACAACGGCAGCAATAGGGAAACCACCCGCAATGCCTTTTGCCATAGTCATTAAATCGGCTTCAACACCTGAATGTTCAAAAGCAAACATTTTGCCGGTACGACCAAAACCCGTTTGGATCTCATCAGCAATTAACATAATGCCATGTTGATCACAGAGTTGACGTAAGGCTTGTAAAAACTCAGTAGGTGCCGCATAAAAACCACCCTCACCTTGTACAGGTTCAACAATAATGGCTGCAACATCGCTCGGTGCAATATCGACTTTAAATAGATTTTCAAGGGCTTTTAAAGATTGTTTAACCGTAATGTCATGACATTCGATTGGGAATGGGGCATGAAAAATATCACCAGGAAATGGACCAAATAAGTTTTTATATGGTGTGATTTTACCTGTTAGCGCCATAGTTAAGTTGGTACGTCCGTGAAAACCACCATTAAAGGCAATAACACCACGGCGACCCGTATGGGCACGAGCAATTTTCACACAGTTTTCAACAGCTTCAGCACCTGTTGAAACAAATATCGCTTTTTTATCAGAATCACCAGGGGCAATGTCGATTAGTTTTTCCGCTAATTCAACCGCAACTTCATATGGGTTAACCATGACACAAGTATGACTAAATTTATCTAACTGTGCTTTTGCAGCAGCGACAACTTTTGGGTGACTGTGGCCAGTATTACAAACCGCGATACCCGCGCCAAAGTCGATATAGCGATTACCTTCTACATCCCATATTTCTGAGTTTTCTGCACGCTCTACATACACTGGGTACATATTGCCTTGGCCACGAGCGATCACTTTAGTCTTTCTGTTTTGTAACTCTTGATTTGATGTTGTCATTGTATTGTCTCTAAATTCTTTTCTTTAATTAAACAGTGAGAGAGGCACCTTTTTGTATAACTCTCTCGACATAATATAAATTTGGCTAAACTTGCCTAAACGAGGCTATTTATCCAAACCACCCATACATAGGTATTTAATTTCTAAGTAATCGTCTAAACCGTATTTTGAACCTTCGCGGCCGTTACCCGATTGCTTAACACCGCCAAATGGGGCGGCGGCGTTAGAGATAATGCCTTCATTAATACCAACCATACCAAACTCAAGGCCTTCAGCAACTCGCCAAACCGTACCTATGTCACGAGAATAGAAATACGCCGCTAAGCCATATTCCGTATCGTTGGCAAGTTCAATAGCTTCTTCTTCTGTTTCAAAAGCAATAATAGGTGATACTGGACCAAAGATTTCATTGGCTGCAATTGGCATATCATTGGTAACGCCAGTTAGAATAGTTGGCTGATAGAACAGTTCACCTGCTTCTGAGCGCTGTCCGCCAAAGGCAACTTTTGCACCTGCGCTGATAGAGTCGGCAACTAGTTTCTCAACATCACAAACCGCTTTGTCTGAAATCATTGGGCCAAGGTTCACGCCCTCGACTAAACCATCACCAATGTGTAATTCAGCTACTGCATTTTTGAATTTTTCAGTAAATTCTTCTAATACGCCTTGTTGTACAAGAATGCGGTTTGTACAAACACAAGTTTGACCTGCATTGCGGTATTTAGAAATAATCGCGCCTTGCACAGCAGCGTCAAGATCTGCATCGTTAAAAACAATAAAGGGTGCATTACCACCTAATTCCATTGATACTTTTTTTACGGTTGTTGCACATTGAGTCAATAATAATTTACCAACGCCAGTCGAACCGGTGAAAGTGAATTTTGCAACATCAGGATGTTGCGTTAATACTTGTCCCATGCCTCGAGAGTTACTCCCAACAACAACATTAAATACGCCAGCTGGAATACCTGCTCGCTCTGCTAATTCAGCCATCGCTAATGCCGATAACGGCGTTGATTCAGATGGTCTAACAACAAAGGTACAACCTGCCGCTAAGGCCGCCGCCGCTTTACGAGCAATCATCGCATTTGGGAAGTTCCATGGGGTAATAGAAGCAACCACGCCAACGGGCTGCTTAATAACAACAATTTTTTTATCACTTGAAAGCGCAGGGATAGTATCGCCATAAACGCGTTTACCTTCTTCAGCAAACCATTCTAAGAACGCCGCACCATAGGCAATTTCACCTTTAGCTTCAGCCAGCGGTTTACCTTGCTCTAACGTTAAGATACGTCCTAGGTCATCTTGATTTTCCATCACTAAATTAAACCAATTACGTAACAAAGTTGCACGTTCGTTGGCTGATTTAGCTGACCACATTTTTAATGCGCCTTTGGCAGCAGACACCGCCAATTCAGTTTCGGCTACATCAGCATTACTCACTTGAGCAACAACTTCCCCAGTCGATGGGTTAATTACTGGAAATTGCGTTTCACTGCTATGCCAACTGCCGTTAATATATGAAAAGGGTTTGATAAGCTGGCTGTCTTTTATGCCCGCGGCTTCTAAATTACAAGTAACTTCAGTCATGGTTTTATCTCGCTAGTTATTTAATAAACAATAACAGTATTGAAACCTAGTTTTAATTAAGGTTAAATACAAAACAATAAACCTTTAGTTTGAAGTAGACAAAACATGTATAAACACTCGATTATTCCTAAACCAGTTAGTGAATATGATTTACGTTTGCTGCGTATTTTCATCTCCGTGGTCGAACATGGTGGATTTTCCTCGGCAGCTAATGCCTTAGGTATAACGCGCTCAACCATTAGTGTGCATATGTCTAATTTAGAAACTCGCATGAAATTGAAATTGTGTTTACGCGGCCGAGGTGGCTTTTCTTTAACTGAAGATGGCCAGGCCGTTTACCAAGCCGTACTTGATTTGTTTGCCACTATGGATGATTTTTCGTTATTAATTGATAGCTTAGGCAGCGAATTAAGTGGCGAATTAATTATTTTGTGTGCCGATCAACTTGATGAAAACAAACAGCATAAAATGGCGCAAGTCATTAAAAAAATTAATGATGTGTCACCTAATTTACACCTAGTATTAGATGGAGACTCTATCTCAAACATTGAGAAGTCTTTGCTAAAAGATAAAGCCCATATCGCTTTATTTCCAAGCTATCAGCAAATAGAAGGATTGCAATACCAACCTTTATTTAGCGAATCCATTTATTTATGCTGCGGCAAGCAACATCCCTTTTTTAATCAAGTAGATACTGCGATATCCGAAGAAAAATTAGGGGAAGCCGCTGCTATACACCCTGGCATCAATATAGATTTAGCCGGTAAACAACAATTAGAAAAACTTAACTTATCAGCAAAGTCCTATCAATTTGATACGCGTAAAGCGATGATTTTATCTGGCTGCTATATAGGTTTTATGCAACAAAGTTTTATTCAAGCAGAACTAAACCGTGGCGAGATCAGAATAATAAAACCCAACAGTCATCATTATCAATTTAGATTATCTTTAGTGAGTAAGAAAACACCTAGAGAAGTCAAAAAAGTTGAGTTATTAACCGACGTATTTTCTCAAGTATTTGAACTATAAAACGGTTTATTCAAGTAGCAGACGCTGAATTTATCCTTTAAAAAAATAGATACCCATTACCAATTAATATCTATGTTTCAGAGTGGTTGAGCTATTTTCAATTCAAGGCATGGTGATAAAGTGATGTTGTTATATTAGCTTTCGGAAAACATATTCATAGCCAATATTAATTGCGACAGTAACAAGTAACACCGACATAAAAATATTGAATATTTTAAAATAAATAGGATTGTTCAGTTTCTTTCCAATGAGCAGTCCAATCAGAGAATAGCTAAGTGGTGCTCCAAAAGCGAGAACAGACAAACCTATCGACCACAGCACAATGGCACTGCCTTGAATATTCTCTGCTGGAAATTGAATGGTGGCAATTGGTAGAGTCGCAAGCAGCCCTTTAGGGTTTAACAATTGCATAAAAAGCCCATCCCAAATTGATAAAACTCTATCGTCTCCTGATGAAGGGTCCACACTCACTTTCACCCTCATTATTTTCCAAGCAACATATACAATATAACAACAGCCTAATAAACTCATATAGGGAATAAATTTTGGGTTAATAAGCGTATTACCAAGAAATCCAATGGTCACAAATAATATAAACATTGCACAACCAATACCAATAAAAAAACCAATGTGGTCAGTAACTTTACCGTTTATACCGCTGTGAATTCCTAATAAATTGACAGGTCCTGGCGTGTACATAATGCCAAAAGCATAGGTAATAATCGTTAACATATTCAACTCCATCGTAAAATTGTTAGGGTAATTGTTTCTGGAAACGCTTAGGCGTCAACCCATATATTCGCTTAAAGTGGCGATTCAAATGACTGTCATCGGCAAAGCCAGCCTCAAAAGCGGCTTGATTTAAAGATTTACCCGACTCGATGATTCTACGTGCGAGATTAACTCGACAACTCAATACGTATTGGTGTGGAGTAATACCGAATTGCTGACGAAACTGACGAATAAAATGGAACTTAGACATATTGGCAACATTGGCAATATCATCAATTGATATATTATGCTCAAGACTTGCCAGAATATAATCCCTTGCTCTTAGCAGCAGCTTATCAACACGCTTGCTGTTTTGAGTACCTAGATCAAAATTACCGGACATAACGACTAGTGATTGAGCAATTTGAAATAAACCTGACTCAAATTCCATTTTAGAATAATTGGATTGTTGGAGGGTTGACGACAATCTGAGTATTTGATGACGCAGAATAGGATTGTCAACCATTGGTTGATTTAACCTTAATACCGAGTTTTGTTGATAACCAAGTGATCTAAATAACGGGCGAAATTCGTCAGGATGAACATATAGCATCTTATATTTTAGCGCTTGTTCGCCACCAGAATGACCATCATGCACATCTTCAGGATTGAATAGCAGTACATTTCCAGAAGAGCTTTTATGAAAAGCATTTTGGCAAAAAAAATCTTGCCGTCCTTGAAGTGTTACGCCTAATGAATACTCTTCATGAGCATGTTTAGAATATGAGAAATCGCTCATGGTTGCATCAAGAACAGTGATATTCTCACTCTTTTCGCTATTGATGAATTGGAAACGATTCTCTTTGTTCATGAGTACACTCTCTGCTTCTAAACCACTGGGTCTTTAACATCAGTATAAAGAGGCACTGAGCAAAAATCTTGAACAAAATTGCTCAAATGAAAAACCATGATTTACAAAAGTCATGCCACAGATAATACTTGCTTAGAGTGATTAGGCTTCACGACTCACGGCAACTAAAGCGCTTTAACACGAAAAATTTAATTACATTTACCCCAAATACGCTATCTCCCCACTTTTGCAAGCTAGCATTTTTATCATTATTAAGGTCAATCGAATAGTTAGTTTGCTTCGTTTGAAAGAAAACATATGAAAAGATTATCTGATATTATTCCGGCCAAAAAAAACAGGTTATACCGATTGGTATAGCCTGTATTCATTTCTTTAGATAAGTGGTATTAATTTAGTAGAAGGCTTGTAAACCCGTTTGCGCACGGCCAAGTATTAAACCATGTACATCGTACGTCCCTTCATAGGTATTTACCGTTTCTAAATTAACCATATGACGAATAACATGGAACTCATCTGAAATACCGTTGCCACCATGCATGTCACGCGCCATGCGAGCAATATCAAGTGACTTACCACAGTTATTACGTTTAACCATTGATATCATAGTAGGATCCCACTTTTTGGTATCAATAATACGACCAACACGTAATGATGCCTGTAAGCCTAACGATATTTCGGTTTGCATATTAGCGAGTTTAGTTTGGAACAACTGCGTTTGTGCAAGCGGACGTTTAAATTGAATACGATCTAAACCGTACTGACGTGCACCATGCCAACAGAATTCAGCAGCGCCCAGAGCGCCCCAAGAGATACCATATCTCGCCATATTTAAACAACCAAATGGGCCAGCTAAACCGCGTATTTCAGGAAACATATTTTCTTCTGGCACAAAAACATTATCCATTACGATTTCACCCGTAATTGAGGTACGTAATGATATTTTACCTTCAATTTTTGGTGCCGATAAACCTGCCATGCCTTTTTCTAAAACAAAACCACAAATTTGATTTCCTTCGGCTTCATTTTTTGCCCACACCACAAATACATCAGCGATAGGTGAATTGGTGATCCACATTTTTGACCCAGTTAAACGATAACCACCATCTACTTTCTTAGCCCGAGTAATCATGCTCGAGGGATCAGAGCCAGAACCCGGCTCTGTTAAACCGAAACAACCTATGTACTCACCCGTAGCAAGCTTTGGCAAATACTTTTCTTTTTGCTCAGTAGTACCATAGGCGTTAATAGGATGCATAACTAATGAAGATTGCACGCTCATTGCACTTCTATAACCACTGTCTACCCGCTCTACTTCACGTGCAACTAGGCCATAACTTACGTAGTTAACACCTGAACAACCATAACCATCAATGGTTGCACCTAATAACCCAAGCTCACCAAACTGGCGCATAATATTTGGGTCAAAGTCCTCATTACGATTCGCCATTAATACACCAGGCATCAACTCTTCTTGGCAAAAGGTATGTGCCATGTCACGCACCATTCGTTCATCTTCTGATAACTGGTCGTTAAGTAAAAGTATGTCATCCCAATTGTTTAGCACTGAATTTGTCATATTATTCCTCCGTTATAAATGTAGATTTAGTTAAGTTTACGTTGATTTTAATATTTCATCCGTGTGCTGCCCCAATGTAGGAGGAGCAGCGTGATAAGTAATTGGCGTTTGTGAAAACCTGACCGGATTGCCGACCTGAGGTACTTTACCTGCGGTGGGGTGATCTAGCTCAAAGGCCATTTTACGATGTTTAATTTGTGGATTTTCAAACACACGGTCAATTGAATTAATTGGACCACAAGGTACATGTACTTCTGAAAGTGCTGATAACCAATATTCTAGTTTTTCTTTGATAAAGTAAGATTCAAGTAAGGGGATAAGTGTTTCACGATGCTTTACGCGTAATGCATTTGTTGCAAACTGTTTATTATCACCAACATCTATGCAACCCAGTACGTTGCAGCATTTTTGAAATTGATCATCATTGCCAACGGCTAACAGGATATAACCATCTTGCACTTTCATGGCTTGATATGGAACAATATTTGGATGAGCCGAGCCTAATCTTTGTGGCACGTCACCACTCACTAAATAACTACTGCCTTGATTTGCTAGGCATGCTACTTGCGTATCTAATAGTGCAATGTCTATTTGTTGACCTTCGTTCGTTTGAGTTCGATGATATAACGCTGCTAAAATACCTGAAACAGCATACATACCTGTCATTAAGTCCGTTGTCGCGACCCCTACTTTTTGTGGTCCACCACCGGGTAATGAATCTTTCTCTCCGGTGATGCTCATCAATCCCCCCATTGCTTGAATCATCGCATCGTAACCCGCTCTATTCGCATACGGGCCATCTTGGCCAAACCCAGTTATTGAGCAATAGATAACATTTTTACGGATATTTTTAATACTCTCATAATCTAAACCGTATTTCTTTAGCCCGCCAACCTTATAATTTTCAACGACAATATCTGCTTTTTCTACTAATTTATATATTGCTGCTTGTCCATCAGGAGTTGTCATATCTACTTCAATCGACTTTTTACCTCGATTAGCGGCAAGGTAATAAGCTGATTCAGCGGTATCATCACCCTGCTCATCTTTCACATAAGGAGGACCCCAGTGACGAGTATCATCTCCCTTTTCAGGTCGTTCTATCTTCCATACTTCAGCACCATAATCAGCCAGTACTTGTGTAGCCCAAGGGCCTGCTAAAATTCGGCTAAGATCGAGTACTTTGATTCCGGTGAGTGGGCCTGCCATTAAATGCTCCTTAAGTGAGAGTGATGATTACTACGCTTTTAAGTTAAATTCACTGAGTCGACTTCAAATTACAAGGAAACACGCAATTTACCATACAACCGTTTATAACCTTATTGAAGTGTTATTTACAACAAAATTTTAATATTTATTGATGTTTTGTGCTTTATTGTTTATTTTATCTAACACTAGAACTATTTAAAATATGCTATAAGGCAACGTGTTTATGAAAAATTTAAGCCACTTTTATATTAACGGACAATGGGTCTCTCCAGAAAAACCAAATGACTTTATCGTTGAAAACCCTTCAAACGAAGGTCAAATTGGTATTATTTCTCTAGGCACTAATGTCGATGTTGATAAAGCCGTTACCGCGGCTAGAAACGCATTTAATCATTACGGTTTTAGTTCAAGAGAAGAGCGTATTGCACTATTAGAGAAACTATTAAGTGCCTATATGAATCGTTATGACGAAATGGCCCAAGCTATTTCCCAAGAAATGGGCGCGCCAATCGATTTTGCTACGGCTGCTCAAGCTGATTGTGGGCGAGGTCATATTCAAACAGCGTTGGATGCTTTAAAAAATTATGAATTTCAGCACACCTCAGGAAATGCCACCATAACCCATGAGCCGATAGGCGTTTGTGGATTTATTACACCGTGGAACTGGCCTATTAATCAAATTGTTTGCAAAGTAGCGCCAGCACTAGCCACGGGTTGCACCGTGGTTTTAAAACCGAGTGAAATAGCGCCTTTATCGGCCCATGTTTTTGCCAAAATAATTGATGATGCCGGTTTCCCTGCGGGGGTTTTTAATCTAGTTAATGGTGATGGAATGGGCGTTGGCTCTGCGATATCGTCTCACCAAGACATTGATATGGTTTCTTTTACTGGCTCAACTAGAGCAGGCTCATTAATTTCGAAAGCTGCAGCAGATACCGTAAAGCGAGTGGCATTAGAATTAGGAGGTAAATCACCGAACATTATATTTGACGATGTAGACCTTGAAGCTATCGTGACCAAAGGTGTTGTCGGCTGTATGGAGAATACCGGTCAATCATGTAATGCACCAACACGTATGCTAGTACAAGAGTCTGTTTATGACGACGCAGTAAAAATAGCGACTCAAGTGGCTAATAATATAAAAGTCGATAGTGCTGATAAGCCAGGTAATCATATTGGGCCATTAGTTAGCAAAGCTCACTTTGATAAAGTACAAAGCATGATCAAAGAAGCCATAGAATCAGGCGCTAAATTATCAGCCGGTGGACTCGGTAAGCCTGAAGGCTTTGAATTGGGTCATTTCACCAAACCGACAATCTTTTCAAATGTGAACAATAAAATGAACATCGCGCAAGAGGAAGTATTTGGCCCTGTTTTGGTGATCATCCCTTTCAAAGATGAGCAAGAAGCGATCACGCTAGCAAACGATTCTCCTTATGGTTTAGCTGCCTATATTAATACCCCTGATGAAACAAAAGCGAGCCGTGTTGCAAGGCAAATGAGGGCTGGAATGGTACGGATTAACTGGGCTTCACATCATTACACCTCTCCGTTTGGTGGTTATAAACAATCAGGAAACGGTCGTGAGTGGGGAACATATGGCTTTGACGATTATTTAGAAATTAAAGCGACCAGCCGTTAGTCTTTGAAATTTTAATTATATTTACTTATACCCGTTACCATTCAAAGTGCAGGTATTCAGTGGGAATTTAAATATCTTTAGGCAAGAAGAATGGTTTAAGCATAGTCATTCTATGCTTTGATTATTTGACGCAGTATAAAGGCATTTAAAACCCATCGAAGAAGCGCTTGAGCAACATCACTTCATCGTTGCTGTGATTTATAAGGACGCTACATGGATGTAGCCTATTAGAGAATGCAGGAGCATATTCTCCTGAATAACCATTATTTCATCACAGCGCCTTGAATTGAAATTGCTCAAGCACTCTGAAACCTACATCTTGATTGATGACGGGTATATAAGCTTAAATTTCCCCTAAAAGGGTGTTGATTTATTTACTTGACTATGTTTTTATAAGTAAGGATTGAAGAATATATTTAACACGAAAGCATCATTACGAGCTTTAAAAGAGCTTTATTAAGTAAATAACAAACAAAAAATAGGGTATGAACTATGAAAAAGAAAAGTATATTACTAATAACGACAATGCTTGCTTCACTGGCCGCATCTGCATCAGATAAAGTAGTTAACGTTTATAACTGGTCAGATTATATTGACCCTGCAGCGATTAAACAGTTTGAAAAAGAAACCGGTATCAAAGTTAACTACGATGTTTATGACTCTAATGAAATCCTCGAAGCTAAACTGATGGCCGGTGGTTCAGGTTATGATGTTGTGGTACCAACAGGTTCGTTTTTAGAGCGACAAGCAAAAGCGGGTATTTACGCACAAATAGATAAAAACAACCTGTCCAATTACAATAACATTGATAAAGCAATGGCGGGTAAAATGGCGCTTCATGATCCAGGTAACAAGCACAGTGTACCTTATACATGGGGAACAATTGGTCTAGGTATTAATACGGATATGGTTAAAGCGCGTTTAGGTGATGTCGAACTTAATAGCTTAGATTTGATCTTTAAGCCTGAAGTTGCAGCCAAGCTAGCTGATTGTGGAATTGGCATTTTAGACTCACCTGCTGAAGTTATGTCTATCGCGTTAAACTATGCAGGTTTAGATCCTAATTCTGAAAGTGACAAAGATCTTAAAACCACAAAAGCGATGATTAAAAAAGCTCGCCCTCATTATAAATACTTTGACTCAAGCCGCCTGATTGCTGATTTAGCCAATGGCGATATTTGTGTTGCGTTAGGTTATAACGGCGATATGTTACAAGCTAATAGTCGTGCAAGTGAAGCTGGACAAGGTGTTAAAGTTGAATACTTAATTCCTAAAGAAGGCACCATTGCTTGGTTCGATATGATGGCAATTCCTGCTGATGCGCCTCACAAGAAAGAGGCTTATGCCTTTATCAATTACATATTAAAAGCTGAAACAGGTGCTGGTATTTCTAACTATGTTTATTATGCTGTTGCTAATGAAGCTGCTACTAAGTTTGTTAATGACGACATTAAATCAAATATCGGTATTTATCCGGTTGGAGAAACAAAAGAAAATCTGTTTTCTCAACTCGCTCACACCTCTCGTTTTGACCGTAAATTAACGCGTGCGTGGACACAAATCAAAACAGGTAGATAGTTTTAATTCTTAATGATAAGGGCATTAGCTTACCCTTATCATTAAGGCATTAATTTGCTCTTATTCATCAGAGCCTAATAACAAACATCTAAATCCTGTCGAAAATATCCCTAGGAATCTCGAATGACTCAAGAAACAACTATGCCTCTTTGGAAACAAGATGGCGCTAAACCTTTTATTCAAATAAAAAACGTTACTAAAAAATTCGGTGAATTTACCGCCGTAGATAATGTTTCGTTAGATATTTATGAAAATGAATTATTTTGTTTATTAGGAGGTTCGGGATCAGGAAAAAGTACCCTGTTAAGAATATTAGCCGGCTTTGAAGAGCTGACCTCTGGTCAGGTACTCATCGATGGCGTCGATATGGCCAATATTGAACCGTGGAATCGTCCGATAAATATGATGTTTCAGTCATACGCATTATTTCCTCATATGACAGTCGCAAAGAATATTGCTTTTGGTTTAAAGCGAGACAATGTTCCCAAAAAAGAAATTGCAGAACGTGTTGCTGAAATGCTAACTATGATGCAAATAGAAGCATTTGCTGATAGAAAACCCGACCAATTATCAGGCGGCCAGCGTCAGCGTGTCGCGTTAGCTAGGTCACTGATCAAGCGCCCTAAATTACTTTTACTTGATGAGCCTTTAGGCGCACTAGATAAAAAGCTTAGAGAAGAAACTCAATTTGAACTTGTCAATATTCAAGATAAATTAGGCGTTACCTTCGTGGTAGTAACTCATGACCAAGAAGAAGCCATGACACTGGCTACCAGAATTGGCGTTATGGGTAATGGTATTATTACCCAAGTTGATGAACCTCGCGATGTTTATGAATACCCAAGCAGCCGTTTTGTTGCAGAATTTGTTGGCTCAATTAATTTATTTGAGGGCCGTATTTATGAAGATGAAGTTGAGCATGTAAAAATAAAATCAAAAGAAGCTGGCTGTAACTTCTTTGTAAATCATGGCGTTAGCTGTTCACCTAATCAAAAAGTGACCGTTGCTATTCGTCCTGAAAAAATGAAAGTCACCAGAAGAAAGCCAGAGCAGGAATATAACTGCTTACACGGTCAAATTATCGACATTGCTTATATGGGTAACCTGTCAATATTTAGGGTCAAGTTAAAGAGTGACGTCATTGTTCGTGTCACCTTGCCTAATCTTGTCAGAGAAAACCGCAATCCATTAACATGGGATGATTTTGTTTACCTTGCATGGGATGACGACAGCAGCGTGGTATTAACATCATGAGTATAGCAACTGGCACTTTTTGGCTCGGTCGTTATGACACAGTCAAAACTCGATTTAGTTCATTAAAGAAAATCCGCTGGGGTAGATACTCTGTTATCTCTATCCCGTCATTATGGTTAGCCTTATTTTTCTTTATTCCCTTTTTGGTCGTGTTTAAAATTTCACTGGCTGAATCGGCTATAGCTGTACCTCCTTATACAGATATGTTTGCCTGGAATGTAGAAGACGCAATTATTGATGTCAAAATAAAACTTGGAAATTATTTATACCTTTTTGAAGACTCCTTTTATTTAGATGCCTATTTAAGTTCAGTTAAGATCGCCGCGGTCTCTACTTTTTTTACTTTATTAATTGGCTTTCCTATGGCCTATTTTATTGCAAGTAAAACAGGCACTATGCGAACGCTTTTATTAACGCTTGTTATCTTACCTTTTTGGACTTCGTTTTTATTAAGAGTCTATGCATGGATGGGCTTTCTTAAAAAGAACGGTATTGTGAATGAGTTTTTACAAACCATTGGCCTTATTGATCAACCTATTCAAATGTTACAAACCGACTTTGCCGTATACATTGGTATTGTCTACACCTACTTACCTTTTATGATATTACCTTTGTACACCACCTTAGAAAAACTCGATGGTAGCTTAATTGAAGCATCTAAAGATCTAGGTGCAGGTCCAATTAGAACCTTTTTCTTGATTACCTTGCCCATGTCTATGCCCGGTATTTTAGCTGGTTGTTTATTAGTATTTATACCCGCCGTTGGGGAATTTGTTATTCCTGCCTTATTAGGTGCGTCTGACACCTTAATGATAGGACGAGTGCTTTGGGATGAGTTCTTCCAGAATAGAGACTGGCCAATGGCTTCAGCAGTAGCGACCATGATGTTACTTATTTTAGTTGTTCCTATTATGTTTTTACGAAATGGCAAAAAAGAAGGAGCAGAATAATGACTAGAAATTCAAAGTTTTTATCAATCTCATCGTTATTTGGTTTTATATTTCTTTATGCGCCAATACTGTCATTAATTATTTATAGCTTTAACAAATCTAAACTAGTGACGGTATGGGGTGGCTGGTCTGTTAAATGGTATGCTGAATTATTTAACAACCAACAAATTATTGATGCGGCAATAGTGAGCTTGAAAGTAGCATTTATAACCGCAACGCTATCCGTTGTTCTTGGGGTTTTGGCTGGCTATGTGCTAAGTCGAATGGGTAAGTTTCCTGGTAAATTAATTGTTTCAGGTTGGATAAGTGCACCGCTTATTATGCCTGAAGTGATCACCGGTTTATCATTATTATTACTGTTCGTATCCCTGGAGAACTTAATAGGTTGGCCTGCTGGTAGAGGTATTACCACAATTATTATTGCCCATACTACCTTTTGTATGGCCTATGTTGCGGTAATTGTGCAGTCTCGCTTGTCACAAATGGATGACTCATTAGAAGAAGCGGCAATGGATTTAGGTGCAAAACCACATAGTTTGTTTTTTCTAATCACCTTACCCATTATCTCTCCCGCGATAATTTCTGGTTGGTTACTGGCGTTTACTATGTCGTTAGATGACTTGGTTATCGCGAGTTTTGTTTCCGGCCCAGGTAACAGTACTCTGCCTATGGTTATATTTTCTAAGATAAGACTAGGGGTATCACCTGAGGTGAACGCGCTGGCAACAATCATGATATTAATTGTCGCGATTGGTGTAGTCTCGGCTATGTGGCAAATGAGAAAAAAGGAAAAAACACTCTAAATAACACTCATTTTTAGTCTTTATTATTAAGGTTGTATCGTTTTACTTTACAGCCTTTTTTATTTTCAAAGGGATTCGCTACATGAATAAATCCGTAAAAACAAAAATTATTTTTTCCACCCTGTTATTACTTATCATAACAATAACCTCATTATTAATCGTCTCTTCAATCTCCGTTGATAAAACCGCAACCTCTTTATCTGAATACCTACAACCAAAAATTAAAGAAAGCAGTTTAATGCCAATGGTTATTGCGGCAGATGCTGAAACGGCAAGAAATGAAGTGTTTTTTGACCAAGTAATCAATGAGGCTAATCGCCTTGCAAGTGACATTGCTTTTTTACGGGTACAATTTCGCGCGCTTTTTTTATCTGCTGAAGATGTTCGGCATATTTTAAATATGTATATCAAAAGTGCTATGGAAAATAATCAATCAGCCGTTGGCGTTTATGCTGTTTTTCTCCCCAATGCACTTGATGGTGCAGATGAAGTAAATAGAGGGGCAGATGATCTAGCAACAAATGAAGCAGGAAGGTTTGCTGTTTATTGGGCTGTTAACGAACAAGGTGAGGCTGTTGAAGAAATCATGCCCGAGGAGATGATTAACGATACGAGTCCTAATTCAACAGGACAACCCTATAACTCTTGGTTTACTTGCCCTATTGATAAACAAAAAAATTGTTTATTAGAACCTTATATCGACAAAGTTGATGGTAAAAAGGTATTAATGACCTCAATAGCGATACCCATTAAATTCGCTAATAAAGTCGTTGGGGTTGTGGGTATTGATATCGCATTAGCTGATATCCAAACAAAAGCAGAAGAGTTCTCGACTAAAATTGCTGATGGCAATAGCCGAGTATTAATTATATCTGAAGATAATTCGGTGATAGCTGATTCTAACAATAGTGCTAATCAAGGGGCTTTATTTTCTGAAATAATTAATAGTACTGAGTTAACCGAAGGTATTAGTGAAAATGATCGCAATTTTACCTTGGTGAAACGTATTCATTTAGGTGGGATCGCTCAGTGGAGTATTTATACTGAAGTACCTAAAAAATACATTACTGATGAAGTTAATCAGACCATGACAGTATTAGATAAAGGCACTGAAGACCAATTTACCAGTGTACTTTATATGAGTTTGTTGGTGTTAATCATCGGTAGTATTGTAATCTTTATCATGGCTGAAAAATTAACAGTCCCCTTAAGGGCGGTAGCAGACGCTTTAAAACAAATTGCCAGTGGTGATGCTGATTTAACTCAACGTATCAAGGTTAATTCAAAAGATGAAACGGGTCAGCTTGCCCATTCTTTTAACCAGTTTGTAGAAGGGCTTACGAATATTGTAGGTCAGTTTTCAGAAGGTGTTAAAACCACCTTTTCTGCTTCTGAAACAGGTAAAGCGTTATCAACAACGACAAACTCACAATTAGCTAGCCAACAATTAATGATTGAAATGGTCGCTACCGCAGCAGAGGAAATGTCGCAAACCTCTACCGATGTTGCGCAAAATGCAGTCTCAACCGCTGATGCTACTAAAGAGGTTAAAAGCGCAGCTTCAAACGGCATTATTAAATTAAAACAAACCACCAGCACCATTTCCAAACTAGCGGAACAGATGCAGTATTCAAACGGGCAAGTAGAGAAACTGTCAAGCAATAGCGATAATATCGTTAATGTACTAAACGTAATTAAGTCAGTTGCAGAACAAACTAACTTACTTGCCTTAAACGCGGCCATCGAAGCAGCAAGAGCAGGTGAATTAGGTCGCGGCTTTGCCGTTGTTGCTGATGAAGTAAGGGCACTCGCGGGTAGAACGGCCAGCTCAGTATTTGAAATTGAAGGCGTCATTAATGAGCTACAAGTTTCAACCAAAGAAATGGTTGCAACCATCAGTGAAAACGTTAAAAGAGCCGAGGCTTGCACGGAACAAGCACAGGAAACGCAAACTATCTTTGAAGTCATTGAGCAAGAAGTCACTAATATGACTGATATGGCGGCAAATATTGCCTCTGCCGCTGAAGAGCAAAGTCATGTCTCAGAAGAGATCAGTAGTACTTTACAAAATATAAATACCACCACTGACGAGCTTGCACAAAGTGCTCAGCAGACCTTAAAAGTGAGTGAAGAACTGCTTGTCTCAGGACAAGATCAAGAACAACTCATAGGACGATTTAAGTTTTAAGTCAATCAACTCAGTTTACTGTTTATACCAATTTGATTAAATTTCTTCCCTACTCAGAGCTACATTGGTGAGCTTAGAACAAACAAAATTTGTTAAACATAGTTATTCTATATTTCATTAATTTTTTGATGTTA
>MAAF01000103.1 GCA_002163005.1 Colwellia psychrerythraea
TTAAGGGTTATTCCCTTAAAAAAGGAGGCAACGAAGAACATGGTTTGCTCAGACGTCCCCGCAGGGCTGGTTTAGAAACGCTTTATGCTGCGTTATTGATTTCGACAATAGAATTACTATTATCTTCAATCAATGCTTTGCCTAAAGGCATTTCTAATTCCAGCTGAAACCTGCATCTTCAGGTAGTTTGAGTATATCCTGCTATTGCATTACTTAATATGCTTTCATCTATTTATGAGAGCACTATCTTCTACATGGAAATAAATAACATGAGCGCTCTTTCCCTCGATCAAAAATTAGCACAGTATGATGAGTTTTTTGCCATTGACCATGAGTTCTCGGTAAATATCATGGCTATTGATGATACTGAAGGCTGTAATTTTGACAAATTTATTTCCACTATGCCTATGCCTTTTAAACTCGCTACTGATATGAGTACAATAGATCAATCAGCGTTACGCTCATTACAAGGACTAGGTAACAGTGCTTCCCAGCTAGTTAGTTTTCTTAACCAACAATCAAAAAAAATTGACTTGCTTATCGGCTATATTCTTAGCCAGCAAGATGAATCGCAGCATAGATACCAAGGAATAAAATTTGGTGGGGGCGGTATTAAATTTATCACACCTAAAGCGTTTAATATTGGCCAATTACTCGAGCTTAAAATATTCTTACTAGAAAGTCATTGTGCTATATATTGCTATGGTGAAGTAATCGAGGTTAATTCAGCTAACGAACTGTTTACCCACAAAGTTACTTTTCACTTTATTCGAGAAGAAGACAGAGAAACCTTAGTACGTAGCAGTTTACATGAGCAATCTAAGCAATTACAAAAGCTGACTAAATTACGTAATCAAGAGAGTGAGCAATAAGGATTATTAACCTATGTCAATTACAGCCATAATCATTACAGCCCTTGCTATTGGTATTATTGTTGGGGGCATCTTAGTAATAAAAAAGTCAGCGCATAAATTTAACTTAACCGCAGAGCAATTAGCAAACATTAAAAAGCGTAATGAAGAACTAGATAAAGAAGAAAAGGATCAGGAACAAAAGTAACTAACGGTCCAACTAATTCATTAACTTCGGTAGTTGTTAACTTCGGTATAAGGTTTTTATTAAATGGTAACCAAACTTTGTCTTTATCGGACCATGTACTTTTAATAATGGCCTTTTGAAAACGACATCATCAAATGCTTTAACCATTTGACCACGACGAAACTCCCCTAAATCACCACCTTTTTTCTTCGATGGGCAAAGTGAATGTTTCTTTGCCAGCGCTCCAAAATTAGCACCATTATCAAGTTGTGCTTTTAATTCTTTCGCTTGTTTTTCTGTTTTTACTAAAATATGCAGGGCACATGCGCTCGCCATAGTTGTTTACCTTTAAGATTATCATTGCTGTTATTATACTATACCCAAGCGGCTGGAAGATACGTGTTTAAGGTCGCCATAATGACTCATGTTCAAAACATCTCTTTTACTTAAAAGCGCTTATAATTCCAGCTGAAATATGTATCTTCATCTAGTATGAATACTAAAGAGATTATCATTACAAATAATTACTTTTACTTACCTTTGCTATGACATAAAATGTCATGAATTTAACTACTCAATGTGGACTTAACTTATGACAAAAATCCAACACCTGTTTGATAATAATAAACAATGGGCAGAAAAAATTACTAAAGAAGATCCTAACTTCTTTAAAGCACTATCTGAACAGCAATCGCCAAAATATTTATGGATAGGTTGCTCAGACTCCCGCGTACCTGCAAACGCTCTTCTAAACATGGATCCGGGAGAGGTCTTTGTTCACCGTAATATTGCCAACCAAGTTATTCATACTGACTTAAATTGTTTATCCGTTATTCAATATGCTGTCGATGTATTGAAAGTACAGCATATAATTGTTTGTGGTCATTACGGTTGTGGTGGTATTAGTGCAGCACTTGATAATAAGAGTCATGGATTAATAGACAACTGGTTGCGCCACATAGAAGATGTTTACCGCTTCCATAAAGAAGAGATGGACCAGCTTACCGATGAAACAGAACGTATTAACTTACTATGTGAGCTTAATGTTATAGAGCAAGTCGCTAATATCTGTAATACAACTACCTTGGTCAACGCATGGAAGAAGAACCAAGATACGACAGTGCATGGCGTAGTGTACAACTTACACGATGGTATTTTAAAAGACTTGAACGTGTCAGCTACGGGTAATAAGTAACAGTTTTCTAAATAATACTTACTAAAACTAGCTTAGATTCAAATAATAAAAAGCCAACAAACTCATTAAGCTTGTTGGCTTTTTAATTTACGAAAGCAGATACATTTTTTATAAAACGCCACGTTCCATTTGGTTTAATTCAATTGATTTGAATAAAGTTGAAAAGTTACCCTCCCCAAATCCTTGATCATCCACACGTTGAATCATTTCAATAAAAATTGGACCAAATAAATTCTTAGTGAATATTTGCAGTAAATAAGAGTCTTCACTTTGACTATCAACTAAAATTTGATGTTCCTTAATACGCTCTTTATCTTCTTTTACCCAAGGTACGCGGTCAAAGATTTCATCATAATACTCGGGCACGATATTCAGTGTATCAACAATTGAGCGGTCTAACTTATCAAGAGAGCCAACAAGATCGTCCGTTATAAAAGCTAAATGTTGTACACCTGGACCATTATACTCGTTAAGGTACTCATCAATTTGATTATCTTTACTGCCCTTCCCTTCATTAATTGGAATACAGAATTTGCCACAAGGTGATGCAAGTGCATAAGAAATCAAAGCTGTTTTAACACCTTTAATATCAAAGTATCTCACTTCAGTAAAGCCAAAGACTTCTTTATAAAAATCAGCCCATTTATGCATAGTGCCTTGATAAACATTATTTGTTAAATGGTCTACGGCTAAAAAGCCTTTATCTTCAACCACTACCGGCTCAGCAATATCCTCAAAATCAGTATCATAGATCAAGCCTTTATTAGTGCCTGTTTCTGCGAAGTTTTCGATAAAATAGATAAGGCTATCGCCAATACCAAATATGGCAGGATAAGGAAGTTTATTAGCTTCGTTTTCAGCAGATTTTGCCCCGCGCTTAACTGCTTCGTTAAAGGCAAAGTCAGCGTTCTCTACACGCCAGCCCATAGAACAAATAGCAGGACCATGACTTTTAGCGAACTCTTTAGAGAAACCAGCTTTTTCTTTATTTAATAAAAAGTGAATATCATTTTGATTAAAGTACTCAACATCACGTCCTTTCATTTTTTTAGTTTTTGAAAAACCAAAACCATAAAAAGCTTTTTCCATAAAGTCTGAGTCTGGCGTGGCATACTCAGTAAATTCTATACCACATAATTTTAGCGGGTTTTTGCTATCGGTCATTATTATCTCTCTTTCATTCAATGTCTGTCTTAAAGCTATTATCAAGGGCAAATGAACGAAGCGAAAGTCCCCTAATGACAAGGCTTAAAAGATGGTTGTAACAGAAGTTGTACGATCATTCGTATAAAAAAATAGCTGACTGCTAACAAGGCTATACTATGGCTCATAGCTTAGTGTAAAAAAATAGTTACACTCTATTCTTTGACTGCAAAAATAATCAGTATTTGTGGATATATAAACTAATATTTCACATAAAATTTCTTACTTCCTGTGGGATAACCACTACTCACTAGATCATTTTTGATTAATTAGAAGATGGCGATTTGACCTAATGTGGCTTTTTATTACCCGTTACAATTTAATTATTAAAATTCCTTAGCAAAATCAGCCAGAACAACTAACCTTAAAATATAGCAAGTGCTTTTTACCTTACCTTTACAAGCTGTTAAGTGCTGGCTTTTACTATTTTTATCTTAGTGGATAGCATTGTGTTCTTTTGGAGGTAGTTATGAGTATTTTTCAACATTATCAAACGCGCTATGAGCAAGCTCAACAAGAAGAGTTTGGTTTACAAGAATTCCTAACTATTTGTAAAGAGGATAATCTAGCTTATGCTAGTGCATCAGAACGCTTACTTACCGCGATTGGTGAGGCTGAAATGGTCGATACAGCGACAGATCCTAGGCTCAGCAGAATATTTTCCAATAGAGTTATTAAACGCTACCCTGCTTTTGCTGATTTTTACGGTATGGAAGAAGCCATTGAGCAAATAGTGTCTTATTTAAAACATGCTTCACAAGGATTAGAAGAGCATAAACAAATTTTATATTTATTAGGCCCTGTTGGTGGAGGTAAATCTTCATTAGCAGAAAAGTTAAAGTCTTTGATGCAACAAGAAGCCATTTATGTATTAAGCGCAAATGGTATTCGTAGCCCAGTTAATGATCATCCGTTTTGCTTATTTGATGCTCATTCTGACGGAAAGATTCTTAAAGATGAATATAACATTCCTGGTCGGTATTTGAACAACATCATTTCCCCATGGGCTGCAAAACGCTTGCATGAATTTAAAGGTGATATTGCTCAATTTAAAGTGGTTAAAGTTTACCCGTCTATTTTAGATCAGATTGCCATTGCTAAAACTGAGCCTGGTGATGACAACAACCAAGATATCTCGGCACTCGTTGGTAAAGTTGATATTAGACAGCTTGAACATTTTGCTCAAAATGATGCCGATGCTTATAGCTATTCAGGTGCTTTATGTCGTGCAAATCAAGGCTTAATGGAATTTGTTGAGATGTTCAAAGCGCCTATTAAAGTGCTACATCCATTACTCACCGCTACGCAAGAAGGTAACTATAACCCTACAGAAGGTCTTTCCGCCCTTCCTTTCAACGGCATTTTGCTCGCCCATTCAAATGAATCAGAATGGCAGACCTTTAGAAATAACAAAAACAACGAAGCATTCTTAGACCGAGTCTATATTGTTAAAGTGCCTTATTGTATGCGCGTTTCTGAAGAAGTTAATATTTATAAAAAATTACTTGAGCACAGCGAATTAAAAACTGCGCAATGTGCACCAGATACTTTAGATATACTGGCACAATTCTCGGTATTATCTCGTTTAAAAGATCCAGTAAACTCGAGTATTTATTCTAAAATGCGTGTATATGACGGTGAGACGCTTAAAGATACCGATCCAAAAGCTAAATCCTATCAAGAATATCGTGATTATGCTGGCATTGATGAAGGTATGTCAGGACTATCGACTCGCTTTGCTTTTAAAATTTTATCACGAGTGTTTAACTTTGATAGCGTTGAAGTAGCAGCAAATCCGGTTCATTTATTTTATGTTTTAGAGCAGCAAGTTGAACGAGAACAACTGCCTAAAGAAATAGCCGAACGCTATTTAGAGTTTATTAAAGGCTATTTAACTCCTGAATATATAGAATTCATTGGTAAAGAAATTCAAACCGCCTACTTAGAATCTTACTCCGAATATGGGCAAAACATTTTCGACCGATATGTCACTTATGCAGATTTTTGGATACAAGATCAAGAATATAGAGATGCTGAAACAGGTCAATTATTTGATCGACAATCATTAAATGATGAATTAGAAAAAATTGAAAAACCTGCAGGTATTAGTAATCCTAAAGATTTTCGTAATGAAATTGTAAATTTTGTACTGCGGGCAAAGGCCAATAACAATGGTAAAAATCCAGCTTGGACCAGTTATGAAAAGCTTAGAACTGTGATTGAGAAAAAAATGTTTTCCAATACTGAAGATTTACTACCCGTCATTTCTTTTAATGCTAAAACGTCAACAGACGACCAGCAAAAGCATGATGACTTTGTTAAACGAATGATGACAAAAGGTTATACCCGAAAACAAGTACGCTTATTGTCTGAATGGTATTTGCGCGTTAGAAAGTCCTCTTAAGTTGTATCTCTTAAGTAAAAGGCTATATACCCATTACTAATTAAGATGCATATTTCAATGTTTGTGTGACATTTCAGTTTTAGACGTAGTGATGAAATAAAGAGTGAACACAAACTTCTGCAATAAATTTTAATTGACTTTGTCCTGCATTTTGAATGGTATCGGGTATGTACAGCAAAAGAGATAAGGAGAACTTATGACCAACTTCATTGATAGACGTCTTAATAGTAAAAATAAAAGTACAGTTAACCGTCAACGTTTTTTAAGGCGTTATAAAAACCAAATTAAAAAATCTGTTTCTGATGCCATAAATAAACGTGGTGTGACAGATATTGATTCAGGTGAAAGCATTGTCATTCCAAATCGAGACCTATCTGAGCCAACTTTTCACCAAGGTGACGGGGGGATAAAAGATAAAGTTCACCCTGGCAATGATCAATTTTCTACAGGTGATAAAATTCCTCGTCCGCCAAAACAACAAGGGCAAGGTGCGGGGCAAGGTGATGCAAGTGATAGTGGCGAAGGTGAAGACGACTTTACTTTTTCTATTTCTAAAGAAGAGTACTTAAATCTTCTATTTGAAGATTTAGAGTTGCCCAATCTTGAAAAAAACCAACTAGACAAGTTAATTGAATATAAAACAGTTCGTAGCGGTTTTTGCGCTGAAGGGGTTGCCTCAAATATCGATATTGTCAAATCGTTACAAGGCTCAATTGCTCGCCGGATAGCGATGACCTCTTCAAAGCGTAAGCAGCTGAAAGTGCTCGAACAAGAACTACTGGCCTTAATTAATGATAAACACGACAATATCCAACAAAAACGTGACTTAGTTGCTCAAATTGAAACCTTAAAAGAAAAAATAGCCAAAGTCCCCTTTATTGATACTTTTGATTTAAGATTTCGTAATTATGCCAAGCAAGCTGTTCCTACTTCAAAAGCCGTTATGTTCTGCTTAATGGATGTGTCTGGTTCCATGGATCAAGCAACCAAGGAGATGGCTAAACGCTTTTATATTTTACTTTATTTATTTCTTAGCCGTACTTATAAGAATATTGATGTAGTTTATATTAGACATCATACTCAGGCTAAAGAAGTTGATGAGCATGAGTTCTTTTATTCGCAAGAAACTGGGGGAACAATTGCGTCAAGTGCCTTAGAGCTGATGAATGACATTATCAGTGATCGTTATAATGATAATCAGTGGAATATTTATGGTGCCCAAGCATCAGATGGTGATAACTGGGCTGATGATTCTCCCCGATGTCAGCAGATTTTAGAACAGCACATACTGCCTAAAAGTCGATATTTTAGTTATATCGAAATAACCCAACGAGCCCACCAAACACTGTGGAAGCACTATCAGCAAGTGGAGGAGTCTCATACTAACTTTGCCATGCAGCATATTAAGACCGTTGATGATATTTATCCTGTGTTTAGAAAGTTTTTCAAAAAACACACACAAAGTGCCGCTTAACAGAAACTTTTACCTCAAATAAGTGGGTGATTAATGACTAATAAAAATAATACTGCTGAAAACATTCATAAAACGAACGTTACTCCGTTAGATGATACTCCGGATTGGACCTTTGATTTACTTGGACAATATCAGCATGAAATTGCCCGGGTTGCCGACTTTTATCGCCTAGATACTTACACTAATCAAATAGAAGTGATCACGGCAGAACAAATGATGGATGCCTATGCTAGCGTGGGAATGCCCATTGGCTATAGTCATTGGACCTTTGGTAAAAAATTCATCCAAACAGAACAAAACTATAAACGTGGCCAAATGGGCCTAGCCTATGAAATAGTGATAAATTCAAGTCCTTGCATATCTTACCTAATGGAAGAAAATACGCTTACTATGCAAGCACTAGTCATGGCACATGCTTGTTATGGACATAATTCATTTTTTAAAGGTAATTATTTATTTAAGTCATGGACTGATGCTAGCTCTATAATCGACTATTTATTATTCGCAAAAAACTATATAGCGCAATGTGAGCAAAAATATGGCATTAGTGAGGTCGAGTCTACATTAGATGCTTGTCATGCATTAATGAGCCATGGGGTTGACCGATACAAAAGGCCACAAAAAATATCCTTAGATGAAGAGCTTAAGAGGCAATCTGAACGTGCTGAATATTTGCAGTCACAAGTAAACGCACTCTGGCGTACTGTCCCTAAAAAAGAACAGCAAGAAAATGAAAAAAAATATAAATTCCCTTCAGAGCCCCAAGAGAATATTTTATATTTCATTGAAAAAAATGCGCCTCTGTTACAACCTTGGCAAAGAGAAATCGTCAGAATTGTAAGAAAAATATCCCAATATTTTTATCCTCAAAAACAAACCCAAGTAATGAATGAGGGATGGGCGTGCTTTTGGCATTATACTATTTTAAACCATTTATACGATGAAGGTTTAGTGACTGATAAGTTTATGCTGGAATTTCTCCACAGCCATACTAATGTTGTTGCACAACCCGAATACAATAGTAAATATTATTCGGGCATAAACCCTTATGCTTTAGGCTTTAATATGTTCATTGATATTAGGCGTATTTGCGAACATCCTACAGAAGAAGATAAAGAATATTTTCCAGAAATAGCAGGCAGCAACTGGTTAGATACTTTGCACTTTGCTATGGAAAACTTTAAAGATGAAAGTTTCATCAGCCAATATCTATCACCAAAATTAATACGCGATTTTAAGCTATTCCATATCCATGATGATAGTGATAATAATTATGTTGAAATTGGCGCTATTCATAACGAGCAAGGATATAAAAAAGTACGTCACAACCTAGCCAATCAGTATAACCTCAGTAACATTGAGGTAAATATCCAAATAGTTGATGCTAATGTTGATGGGGACAGAGCGCTAACGTTAAGATATACGCCCCATAATGGAGTTGAACTAGGTAACTCTAAAGACGAGGTATTAAAACACCTATATTATTTATGGCACTTTGACGTTAAGATTATCCAAGAAGATTCATCAGGTGAAGATAAAGTAATTGCCTGTTGCCCACAAAAAAAAGCAGACGATTAAAATTGTCTGCTTTTTCGTGACTGTATAAGTTAAAGGTTAATCTTCAGAAAGTTCTTTTAACACTTCATCCTTGAGCTCACTCCAAAGTTGACCGGAATCAATACCATTTTGACGAACAGCAAAAATAGCTTCATCAAACTTTTCGGCTTTAGCCAACTCTATTAACTTCTTGTAATAAGTTATCGATATTTCACGCCCCTTAGGGTGAGCAAAATATAAGTTACCTATGCGAGAATAAAGACCACTTAAACCATTTAATATTAATAAATAAATGGAATTACCTGAGGCTATAACTAAATCTTTATTTAGTTGATAATCAAATTGTGCAAAAGCCTCGGCAGAATCTTCAACATCAATGTAGGCTTCTAATGATTCAATAGCTTTTTTAGGGTTATTCTTTAATGCCGCGCGAATATAAATAGCACTTATATTTGTGCGCGCAGATAATAAATTATCAACTAAATCTGGAATTCCATCTTGATCTAATTGCACCAAGGTTTCCAGAATATTTAAACTAGATGTTTCCCAAAAATCATTTACTTTAGTTGGTTTACCATGCTGAATAGTTAACCAACCATCTCTTGCTAATCGCTGCAATACTTCTCTAAGCGTAGTGCGAGTTACCCCGATAAGTTCAGAAAGTTCGCGTTCAGCGGGCAATATAGATCCAGGAGGAAAACCACCATTCCAAATAGACTCAACGATATATTGTTCCGCAAATCCTGCTGGGCTTTTAGCTTTTATGACCATTGATGATAATTACCTAATGATAGTTATGAATAGAGGGGATAGTTTCAACTGATTGTACCAGAAGTACATTTATGCACAAGCATACAAAAGTTGTAAACCAAATGAAATTAACAGCCTAACCGTAAGCTTGTTATAAATCAAATTGATAGTTAGTATCAATAAAATTAATAAAATTCAATAGCATTTTTGTGTCATTCAGTAAAAAATTTGTTAGAATTCACGCCGAATAATAATCGCTAAATTAGCATATAACTTCACAGTCCATTTAGAGAATAACATGAAACCACTTGTATACGTTTTACTGGCGTTATCAGCAGTGCTTTTTCCAAGCATGGCTTTTGCTTCAGAGGCAGCACATCAGAGTATTGATTTAACTAGTCATTGGATTGGCTATACCGCTATTGCTATTTTTGTTCTAGCCTATTCGCTGGTGATTTTAGAAGAGCAATTACATTTAAGAAAATCAAAACCCGTATTACTTGCTGCTGGTCTTATTTGGATTTTAATCGCTGCTTATTATAGCTCTAAGGGCATGCCTCATGCTGCCGAAGTTGCGATTCGACATAATTTTCTTGAATATGCTGAACTATTCTTCTTCTTATTAGTTGCCATGACTTATATCAACGCACTTTTAGAGCGTGATGTTTTTAATTCCCTTCGTGATTGGTTAGTGCAAAAAGGTTATAGCTATAAAGCGCTATTCTGGATAACAGGTATTTTAGCTTTCTTTATCTCACCAATTGCAGACAACTTAACCACTGCGTTAATCATGTGCGCCGTGGTATTAGCCGTAGGTAAGGATGAGCCTAAATTTATCGCAATGAGCTGTATAAACATTGTTGTAGGTGCAAATGCTGGTGGCGCATTTAGTCCATTTGGTGATATTACTACCTTAATGGTATGGCAAAAAGGTATGGTTCAGTTTTCTGAATTCTTCCACCTGTTCTTACCATCAGTTGTCAACTTTGTTATTCCTGCGTTTATTATGCAGTTCTTTTTACCTAGCGGTAAACCAAATTCAGACTCAACCGACATAACACCTATCAAAAAAGGTGGTTTAACCATCGTTGGTTTATTTATTTTGACCATTCTTACTGCTGTGTCTTTCCATAACTTCCTGCATTTACCACCGGTATTTGGCATGATGTTAGGTTTAGCCTATTTGAAATTCTTCGGTTATTACCTTCGTAAATCTGGTCAAGGTAAAATCAACGATTCAGGTATACCAAGTACTCTTAAACAAGAAGATAAATTTGATATTTTCGACAAAATAGCGAAAGCAGAATGGGACACTTTATTCTTCTTCTATGGTGTTATCCTTGCTGTGGGCGGTTTAGGCTTCATTGGTTACCTTGGCATGGCATCAGAGTTTATGTATGGAGAGTTAGGTGCAACTAATGCCAACATTTTAGTAGGTATATTATCTGCAATTGTTGACAACATCCCGGTCATGTTTGCAGTATTAACCATGAACCCTGAAATGTCACATACGCAGTGGTTATTAGTAACACTAACAGCAGGTGTTGGTGGTAGTCTATTATCAGTAGGCTCTGCAGCTGGTGTTGCATTAATGGGGCAAGCAAGAGGTTATTATACCTTCTTCAGTCACTTAAAATGGACTCCGGTAATTTCACTAGGTTATGCTGCGAGTATTTACGTACATCTATTAATAAATTAATAGCTTGTCTCAATTGCTTACATTAATAATGTAAGCTTAAAGCAAAGAAATACTTAATCTATAATTTCTTCATGCTACCCTTAAAAAGCTTCTAGTTTGCTAGAGGCTTTTTTATTGAACATTTTTGAGGATTTTTTGTGAATTACTTAAGTAATATAACCACCAGCCAAAGGCCATGGTTACTACTAGCAGTCTCCGCGTTGTGCTTAGAGCTTTCAGCTTTATATTTCCAATATGTGCTAGATTTAGCGCCTTGTATCATGTGTGTGTATCAACGACTTGCTATTTTGGCCATTTTTTCCGCTGGTGCTATTGGCACTGTAGGATATCAAAATATGTTTGCTCGAATTTTGGCTTATGTTTTGTGGGGGATTGGCGCAATTTGGGGACTAATCATTGCGTTAGAACATGTTGAAATGCAGAAAAATAGCGGTTCACTCTTCTTTAGTTGTGAATTCATACCTAACTTTCCTACTTGGGCTCCTTTACATCAGTGGATACCATTCTTATTTGAGGCGACAGGGGATTGTGGTGAAATAAGTTGGAATTTCTTCAATTACAGCATGCCACAGTGGATGGTCGTTGTTTATGCCTTATTTTCAATAGCGTTCACCATTGTACTTATAAATCGCTTAGTTTGTGCGAAGAAACCATAACGGCAAAGTAATAATCAATATGAGCAGAGACATACTATTCTGAATGGCGTGTCTCTTCTGCTGCAAAGTTTGGTATTAAACAACATTCATTTAATACTCGTCTCCTCTTACTAAGTATCTTTAGTACTTTCTCTGCGAATACTAAATCAGCCACAAATAACTCAGTTCAAGTAAAGAGTAAATATTGTTACGTTCCCCCTTCACAACAGCAATATTTCTCTATTAGTAAATCATTAAAAAGACCTTATTAGCGTCTTCCCCTACTCACTGACCATGTTTCGAAAATAGCAGCACTAACGACCAATAGGCCCCCGATTATAGTTAATATATCAGGACGCTCATGTAATAGAACAATGGCTAATATGCTACCGTACAAAGGCTGCAAACAAGAAATGAGCCCAGCTGTGGTAGCTGACAAAGAGCGTAAGCTTGAGGCAAATAAAGCATGAGGGGTAGCAGTAAAAACAACCCCTACTAATAAAAGCAATAACCAATCGCCTGCTGTTACTTGCATTGGCGGTACCTCAACAAAAAGGCACAGCATCAAACAGGCTACCAAGGTTTGATATAACATGGTATGGGGCCCAGAGTAATGAGAAAAATAATTTTTATGCAGAATATTTCGTAATGCAAAAAATACCGCTGAAATGATTCCGGTTACAATTCCTAAAGTAATTTGATTACCAAAACTAATTTCAGGTATTAGCAGGACAATACCGATAATAACCACAAAAGCTGTGATCATATCTTTAATTTTAGGTACTGTTTTATTAAAAAATGGCTCAATAAAAACGGTTATTACCGGGTAAGTAAAGAAAGCTATCATGCCGACAGTAACCCCTGCCATTTGCATGCCGGTAAAATAAGTTACCCAATGTATGCCTACCACACAACCTAACAAAATTGCGATACCGTAATCTTTCATGCTTGATAAGGTTAATTGTTTTTTTTGCAACGTTAGCAAAATAAACAATGCTAAGGCAGCAATGCCAGTTCGATAAACGGTTATATCAAGAGCAGGTAAACCAATGAGTTTAGAAAATAGCGCAGTGCCGCCGAAGAGAAAAACTGCAATATGTAAATAAAGCAAGCTTTGCTGTTCAGCTTTTAACATAGAGGAGGTGTGGGGATTACTTTTCGTCATGAACGATACAACATTTGAACGTTAGTTAATCAATATCATTCAGTGGCCAGATAACAATGTGATCTTCAAAATTATCAATACTCACCTCATTATCTTTAACTATTTTACCTCTTACTGACATACCCGCTTTATGCATAGCAGACTTTTTACCTTTGTGCAGTAAAGGGTGCCATGACGGCATACCTCGACCTTCTTGAAGACGGCGGTAAGTACAACTCGGCGGCATAAAAAATACCGCATCAATATTCTCTTGTGTCAAACGAACACAATCAGGTACTAACTTAGTACGCTGTTCATATTTAGAACACTGACAAGATTTCTCATTAAGTAAGTGACAAGCAATATTAGAGTAAAAAATTTGCTCACCTTCATTTATATGATCGGTCGGTAAAAGCTCCGAAGCTTCATCCGTATGCTCATCATCAATAAACTTGTTTAAGCAACATTTTGCACAGCCATCGCACAATGACTCCCATTCAGGGCGAGTCATTTCTGCTAAGCTTTTAGTTTGCCAAAATGGTTTTTCTTGTGTGTTTTTATCGATCATTTATTACTACTTTAATTTACGAATGAACTTACGAATAGATTTACGAATAAATTTCCTAATAAATCATTGGATAGGTGGAAACTTAATACGATCAGATAAATGGCCAACTGAACTAACAAAATAATAAGATAAGTTCCAATGCATTAAACTCTTATAATTATCATAAGCAAGGTATGCTCGGCCATTTTCATCATCGGGAAAAACTAAGGCAGCTTTGATATCAACATTAGGTAAATTAGTACCATCAGAACGCCTCACGCCTAGTGCTTGCCACTGAGCAAGCGTTCTTTCAGTTTTAGACCACGCCTTTAACCAGTTTTTTCGACTGCCGGTATTTTTTGGAATAGCTAAGGTATAGTCAAAGTTTTTTGGTAACTTCACTTGGCGGCCCCAAGTCAGTTCATCATTCCAGCCTTCTTTTTGTAAGTAATTTGCCATAGATGAAAAAATATCGACTTGATTTTGCCAAATATCCTTCTTACCATCACCATCGCCATCAACGGCGTAGCTCAAAAAAGACGTTGGCATAAATTGATTTTGTCCCATTGCCCCTGCCCATGAACCCTTCATATTTTCATTACTAATATGACCTTCATCTAATATAGTTAATGCTGCCATTAATTGTTTTTTGAAAAATACTTCTCGTCGTCCTTCATAAGCCAATGTTGCTAAAGCAGAAATAACATTATATCCACCAGTGAACTTACCAAAGTTAGTTTCAAGTCCCCATAAAGCTACAATAAAACGAGGTTGAACCTGATACTTTTCACCTATCTGGTTTAACAATGCTTGATGCTCTTTATACAAGGCTCTGGCTTTATCTACCTTCCACTTTGGCACCCGCTTAGGTAGGTAAGTATCAAGTGTTTCGATATTTTCAGGTTGGCTTCGATCCGCTTTTACTGCGCGTTTGTGAAATTTTACTTCTGCAAAACTTTCATCAATTAGGGCTTGGCTAAACCCCTGCGCTAATGCTTCTGCCTTTAGTTTTATAATATATTCAGCAAACCCCTCTTCTGTAAGCTCAGCTTTAGCGGCCATTGATGAGTTCATTATGCCAATAAGAAGAAGCGTCGATAGAATGATGGTTTTTATAGTCAAATTCATTAAACCTCTCCTTGATCTTTTTTAGCTAACATAGCCGCTTTATGTTCTTTCAACAAATCTTCTTGTGGTGGTGGTAACTGTAAATAAAACCCTTTTTCGATTAAGTTTTGTTTCACTTTGTCTAAGTCAGCCATTGCTAATTTATCTTTGGTGGCTAAATTAATTAACGTAACTAAATTTGGTGTACCAAACGTTTTCATCAACCCTTCAGGAACTGACGAAAAGTCATCACGTTTATTAACAAAAAGATAAGTTTGTGCCTTTCTAGCACTTTTATAAATTGCACATAGCATAATGGAGACCTATAGATAATTGAGAAATACATTGTTGAATATTCAATATATCATGAGCCATGGGTGAACCCCATAGTGACTCAATGAAATATTGTTAACAAAAATGTAAATTTAGAGAGTGCCTTACATAGAAAAGGAAGGCGATTAAACGGTTATTCGAAACCTTGCTGAGCAAAATCTAATAAGGTTTGACCAAACAACTCGAAACGCCAACTTGTTATCAGATCAACTTTAGCCGAACTATTGCGTGCATCATTAAGGTCAAATTGCCAAGTTAAAAATTGATTGATTTGCTTCTTTGATGCAACATTTTCAATAGCTAAGCCATGCTGCTCACTGGCTGTAATTAAGAAAGTTTTCATCTTTTTAAAAATCTGTTTGTAGCCAGGATATTCATCTAATCGATCAATTTTCTCTGGATAACTACTTACTTCAGCCTGATCTGCTTGACTTAAAACCGCCAACATAGCTTTACCTTTGTGGCGAATATCAAGTGTCTCCACGCCTTCAAGCTTAAGCATGGCGTTTACACTATCCGGGTTGCTTTGTGCTAATGCCATTAAGGTATGATCTTTTGCAACAAAACCAATAGGCAAGTCACGTTTTTTTGCTTGCTGAAAGCGCCAACTCGCTAAGTACTTCAATAAATTTAACTGCTTGGGATTCAAACGCCAGTTCATCTTAATATTAAGGTACATTTCATTTTCAATGATAGGCGTAAATTTTTTATCTATCATGCTCTGTGTTTCTAGCTGAGCATAAGCTAAAAAACCAGCTTGAGTAATTTCAGCTAATAATTTAGGGTAAATATCAAACAAATGGTCAACATCGGCACTGGCATAGTCCAATTGTTTTTCCGTTAATGGCCTTTTTGTCCAATCAGTACGTGATTCCGATTTATCTAGTTCTATATCAGTAAAGTGCTTTACCATGGCTGCATAACCGAGAGATAAACCATGCCCTAAAAATGACATCATGATCTGACTATCAATTAAATTCACCGGTTTGCAATTTCCAGCGGTTAAGAAGACTTCTAAATCTTCTGAACAAGCATGCAACACTTTAGTGATATTTTCATTGGTAAGTAACGCCCAAAAAGGTGTTAAATCATCAATTGTAAGAGGATCAATAAGTGCTAATTGCTCTCCATCGCATACCTGAAGTAATCCTAACTTAGCATACAGAGTACGTGTACGAACAAACTCAGTATCTATGGCTAACACTTTAGCTTTAGCGAGTTGCTCACATAAATGATTTAAGCTGTTCTGATCTTCAATTAATTGATAATGCATAATTTTTATTTCTACTACGGCTACTTATGACGGCGACGAGTACTTTGCTGATGACGTTGCTGATGCTTTTTAACTGAACGACGAATTCGACGACTTTTGGCATTGTCCATTGCCTTCTCATCAACTTTAACTTTACTTTCAGCTTCAGGTGTCAAGTTAACTAATTGACGATAATAGTTCACTTCTTTTAAAGCCAACTCGCGCCAACCACCCATAGGTAATTGTCGCTGCATTTCCATATCGCCGTAACGCACTCGAATAAGACGACTTACTTGTACATCTTGGCTTTCCCATAAACGACGAACTTCTCGGTTACGTCCTTCAGATAATACAACATGGAACCAATGGTTTCGTCCTTCTCCGCCACGGTAAGTTATTTTTTGAAAACGTGCCATACCATCTTCTAATTTAACGCCCGCACGTAACGTTTGTAACATAGCTTCGTTGATTTCACCAAAGACGCGTACTGCATATTCACGCTCAACCTTTTGTGATGGATGCATTAATCGGTTAGCTAATTCACCATCAGTGGTAAACAACAACATACCAGAAGTATTAATATCCAAACGACCGACAGCAACCCAGCGACCTGCGTCAAGAGGAGGAAGACGATCAAAAACGGTTGGTCTTCCTTCAGGGTCTTTACGTGTACACATTTCACCTTCAGGCTTGTTATACACAAGTACGCGACAGATATCTTCATCTTGGGCAGTGAGTTTAACGTGATGTCCATCAAGACGAATTTGTTCTGTACCGGTGATTCTATCACCTAAAAAAGCTACTTTACCGTCAATACTGACACGACCTTCACTGATCATGGTTTCCATTTCACGACGAGAGCCTTTACCAGCACGAGCTAATACTTTCTGTACTTTTTCGGAGTCTGAATGAGTCGCTTTTTGAAACTCAACCTTTTTTACCTTTTCAGGCTCTTTTTTATGCTGGCCTTTTTTATTTGCGCCTTTCTTTGCAACATCTTGCTTGGTCATGCCTTTTTTAGCACTGCCTTTTTTCTCAGTACCGCGCGTGCCATATTTTTTATCTAAGGCTTCGTCTTTTCTCGCTTGTTTTTTCTTGTCAACCGTCATTATCTTTTACTCTGTTACGTCAGTAGCAGCTCCCTTGAAGCTAACTTCTGGCTCATTGTACAGGTTCAATTACCTCATAAAGTGCAAATATTCATTTGCACTTTACTTCAGGTTACTGAAATGGAGAAGGATCCCCCTCTCCCACGCGTATTATTTCAATACTGTCATTAGAAAAATCAATTACCGTGGTAGGGTGTTCCCCTAAATATCCACCGTTGACGATAAGGTCAACTTGATGTTCTAACAAATCTCGAATTTGTTCAGGATCATACTCAGCCATTTCTTGGCCAGGCATAATTAAACTGGTAGACATTATAGGCTCTGCAAGTTCAGTCAACAAGGCTTGTGCGATAGTATTATCTGGTACTCTTATGCCTATTGTTTTCTTTTTAGGGTTTAATAGGCGCTTAGGGACTTCCTTACTACCTTTGAAGATAAAGGTGTAAGCGCCGGGAGTATTATTTTTAAGTAATCGATAAGCCGTGTTATCTACCCGTGTGTATTCTGATATTTGTGATAAATCTTGGCAAACTAAGGTAAAGTTATGCTCTTTATCTATATCTCTAATGCGACAGATACGCTCTAATGCTTTTTTATCACCTAAGTGACAACCTAATGCATAGCCTGAATCTGTAGGGTAAACAATTACCCCACCTTGTTTAATAATATCTGCCGCTTGTTTCATTAAGCGACCTTGCGGATTATCAGGGTGTACATAAAAAAACTGACTCATGAGACTTTCCTTTTCTTTAAAACTTCTTGATTCTTGTTTAGTGTTTCTTGTCAGTTAAAACTATTGGTTGTAACTTGCTTTGATAATTTGCACTCATTTTCTTTATTGCCATTGAGCCCAAATAGGTTTAGCACCAACAGGCATAGTCAGGTTACGACCTAAATCACTCCATTTATTTGGGTAGTGAAAATCTGATCCCATAGAAGCATATAAATTGTATTCTTGGCAATAAGTCAACATCTTTTGTCTTTGATCTGGGCTCATTTGTGGTAATACTACTTCTAAGCCATCCCCTGAGACATCACTAAAGTGAACAATCAAACGTCGTAACCACTTAGCAGAAAGATCATATCTAATTGGGTGAGCCATCACTGCACTTCCGCCAGCTTGATGTATAGCCACAATAGCTTCTTCAATACTACACCAGTTAGGCTTTACATAAGCTCGTTGTCCTTTTGAACCTTTCTTGCCAATATATTTATCAAAGGCCTGTTGCATAGTACTAACATGTCCTTGTTGATAAAGTACTTTAGCAAAATGAGCTCGTGTAATAGAGCCATCACCAGCCATAGCTTTAGCATCCGCATAAATAGTTGGGAAACCACACTTTGTTAGTTTCTCACCCATTGAAATTGCGCGCTGCTCTCTCGCTTGTTGCTGTTGATCTATCAGTGATTTTAATTGTGAATTATTTTTATCAATATTTAAACCAACAATATGAATCTCAAATCCTTGCCATGCAGTAGATATTTCAATGCCATCAATCAATTTAAGTGGAATATTTTTATCTTCAATATGCTTTTGCGCTATATCGAGTCCAGCAACAGTATCATGATCGGTGATAGCTAAAACATCAATTTGAAAGTTAGCAGCCCTATCTATCAAGGTTTGTGGCGACAAGCCACCATCAGAGCAATTCGTATGGCTGTGAAGGTCGATACGTTTGTGGGCAAAACCTTCGGTTTTTACTATCTGATGCGGGAAATCAGTGGTTGACAGCAACGCCATAATAAGGTCTTCTATAGGGGTAAAACTTAGTCTTATGATAAGTTTACTGATAACGAGTAAACAATGATACTTTTTCCTTTATTATTAATCGAAAAGTAAATAAGACAATACATTTTAAAGGCATGTAAATAATGAACACAGCAAAAACAAACATAACATTAATTTGGTGGTGGCATAACTCGACATAATTGGGTTGTGATAATTGCGTGTATCTTAAAAAAGATTAAACAAATTTCAAAAAAACCCGCTCCTATCAGCGGGTTTTTCTCGTTAAAGCGTACGAGAGTTAGTTAACAAGGGATTTAAAATGAACAGAACAAAAACATGGTTTATTTGGTGGCTGTTGCCTATTTACGCAGGCTGACAATTTTTCTTTAAATAAACTCTATAGAAGTATTCAATATGACTCAAAATTTACCAAGCGAAATCAAGGGTGCATCTCTTACAGGAGTGATCACCATACAAGATAGTACTTACTATCAAAATGATCCGTTAAGTGTTTACCAATTATTATGTCACCAGCAACAACATAATATATTACTAGAATCTGCCGAGATTGATAAAAAGCATTTACTAAAAAGCCTATTATTAACTGACGCGGCAGTAAAAATTGTATGTAATAGCAATGTTGTCACTTTTTCTGCTTTATCCTTAAATGGCGAAAGTGCTATCGATTACGCGGCTGCTCAACTAGCGTCACATGCTCAAGTAAATTTTGCTGATGATGGAAAGTCATTTCAAGCTACATTTAGCGAGGTTGCTAAAGATCTTGATGAAAAAGCTCGTTTAAGTGCAACCAATCAATTTCACAGTTTACGATTATTCAATCAACTCACCGACGATAAAAGTCACCCTTTCTCCGTATTTTTAGGGGGTGTTTTTGCTTTTGATCTTATGGCAATAGCAGAGGAGTTACCCACAGTTGCTCAGGGTGATAACACTTGTCCCGACTTTGTTTATTACTTAGCTGAAACATTAGTTATTATTGACCACGAATTACAAAGCACCGAAATTATAGGTAATATTTTCAACTGCAATGATGCTGAAAAAACCAAACAAAGCCAATTAGTTATTTCCAATCGTGTTACTCAGATTAAAGAAACTCTTGCTAAATCTATTGATGCCGAACAGGTATTACAATTAAGCCCTTCATTTACTGATATTGACGATAAAGAAAAACTTAATGAACAATTGCAAGTTGATATTAGTGACGAACGCTTTTGTGAAATAGTTGATCAATTAAAAGAAAATATTCGAGCAGGTGATATTTTTCAAGTGGTACCATCACGTACCTTCAGCTTACCTTGTTTTGATTCTATTGCCGCTTATAAAGCACTCAAGATTAGTAACCCTAGTCCTTATATGTTTTATTTAAAAGATAGTGATTTTTGCATTTTTGGCGCATCGCCAGAATCGTCATTAAAATATCAAGCTAGCAACCGTCATGTTGAGATTTATCCGATAGCAGGGACTCGCCCTCGCGGTTTCGATCAACAGGGAAATATCTCACTAGACTTAGACAGCCGTATTGAATTAGAGCTGAGGCAAGATAAAAAAGAGTCTGCCGAACATATCATGCTGGTTGATTTAGCACGAAATGATGTTGCTAGAGTTTCACAACCCGGTACTCGCTATGTTGCCGATTTACTCAAAGTTGATCGATACTCCCACGTGATGCACTTGGTTTCACGAGTATGCGGTACCTTACAAACCGATTTAGATGCGTTGCACGCCTATCAGGCTTGCATGAATATGGGCACTCTATCTGGTGCCCCTAAAGTAAAAGCAACCTCGCTTATTAGAGCCGTAGAAGGTAAAAGACGTGGTAGTTACGGCGGTGCGGTTGGTTACTTAACTGGCACGGGTGAAATGGATACTTGTATTGTTATACGCTCTGCCTTTGTTAAAGATAATATTGCTCAGGTACAAGCGGGTGCTGGTGTCGTCTATGATTCAGACCCAATAAGTGAAGCAAATGAAACAAGGCAAAAAGCCCAAGCGGTTATTAGTGCCATTATCACTGCGAATACGTCGGCAAAGGAGCAAGCCCATGACTAAATTATTTATGCTCGATAACCTAGATTCTTTTACTTATAACTTGGTCGATGAATTTCAATGTTTAGGATTTGAGCCCAGTGTTTATCGAAACACGCTCAGTGCTGATTTTATTTTTAACAAAATGCTTGAGCATACCCGAAAAACATCAGAGCCAGTATTACTCGTTTTATCCCCAGGTCCCGGTGAGCCAAATAAAGCGGGTTGCTTAATGGCTTTGATCAAAATGTGTGCTGGGCGTATTCCAATGCTAGGTATTTGTTTGGGACATCAAGCATTAATTGAGCACTATGGTGGCCTGGTAGACCGAGCTGAAGAAATTGTTCACGGTAAAGCCTCAAGTATTACTCATAGTGGCTCTGGTGCATTTGAAAATATTCAAAACCCTTTACCCGTTGCTCGTTATCATTCGTTAATAGGCAAAGATATACCAAAAACATTAGACGTTATAGCCGAGTATAACGATATGTGTATGGCCATTAGCAAAGATGAGGATGCTGTTTTAGCTTTTCAATTTCATCCCGAATCAATATTAACGACATTTGGTGCAACCTTGTTGGCTCAGAGTATTCAACATTTACTTACCCTAGCGCCATCACTTAATAATAAAGTTACGGGAGAATAAAATGGCTAGTCCACAAAAGACTAATTCCAAAGGTATAGATACCAAAGATATGGCTTCAACCGGTGTCGAATCAACTGAGTTAGCTCCATCAAATATAAACACTATTTTACCTACCTTAGTTAATGGCCTTGATTTGAACCAAAGACAAAGCCATGACTTTTTTCAGCAAGTACTCCAAGGCAACATAGATCCAGCGTTAATGGCAAGTGTATTAACAGCACTAAAAATTAAAGGTGAAACACCGGAAGAAATCGCTGGTGCGGCAATAGCTATCCGCGCTGCTGCGACTCATTTTCCTGAACGTAATAAAAAAGAAGATATCATCGCCGATTGTGTCGGTACTGGTGGTGATGGTGCGAATACCATTAATATTTCGACTACTGCAGCTATTCTAGCAGCCGCTTGTGGCTTAAAAATGGCAAAACATGGCAACAGAAGTGTTTCAAGTATGTCTGGCTCGGCTGATTTACTCGAAGCGTTTGGGGTCAATTTATCCATGTCACCCCAAACAGCAAATCATTGCTTAGCACAAACAAATTTATGCTTTTTATATGCTCCTGCTTATCACACCGGTTTTAAATATGCAGGACCCGTGCGAAAATCTATGGGCATTCGCACCTTATTCAATATTTTAGGGCCGCTAGTTAATCCCGCAAAACCGAATATAATGTTACTTGGGGTATATACACCTGAGTTATTAATGCCTATGGCTCAAGCGCTGCAGCTGACTGGTGTTAAACGCGCTTTTGTTGTTCATGGTAGTGGGTTAGATGAAATTGCTTTGCATGGCAATACTCAAGCCGTTGAAATTAACAAGGGTGAATTAATTGAACGTACTATGACACCGCAAGACTTTGGCTTAAAAAATTACACTCTTGAAGAGATTAAGGGTGGTACGCCTAAAGAAAATGCCAATATCATTAGAGATATCTTATCTGGTCAAGGTAAGGATGCGCACAATGCAGCAGTAATTATTAACTGTGCTGCATTACTGTATTTACACAATAAAGCTGAGTCACTCACTCAAGCTGCGCAACTTGCAGGTGAGGTGCTTGCTTCAGGTAAAGGCTTAACCACTTTATTAACATTGGTTAAACTTTCAAATCAAGAGATATCATCGACTACAAATGGTATCGATACAAAAACTGACGCTAAAACTGAAACAGACAAAAAGGCTGAAAAATAATATGAATACCCGTACTGATACTTCAGCAGAAAAAAATATTTTAGAAAAAATAGTTGACGATAAACGTATTGAAATTGAGGCTTTAAAAGTTAAGAAACCATTAGCAAGCTTTATTGATGAGCTAGTGCCGACAACTAAAGACATGTATGCAGCATTAACAAGAACTAAAGATAAACCTTATGCTGGTTTTATTCTTGAATGTAAAAAAGCATCGCCCTCTAAAGGACTTATCCGCCCAGATTTCGATGTTAAAGCCATTTGCCAAATCTATGATAAATACGCCGCTGCGATTTCAGTATTAACGGATGAAAAATATTTCCAAGGTAATTTTGATTACCTAAAAACAGTAACCCAATCGGTAAAGTGCCCGGTACTTAATAAAGACTTCTTTGTTGATAGCTATCAAGTGTACTTAGCAAGATACTACGGTGCTGATGCAGTTTTATTGATGCTCAGTGTACTATCAGATGAAGAGTACCTTGAGTTATCGGCAGTTGCCGAACAATATAACTTAGCGGTACTAACAGAAATATCTACCGAAGAAGAACGCGATAGAGCGATAAAGCTCAATGCAAAAATGATCGGTATCAATAACCGCAACCTACGTGATCTAAGTACTGATATTTCACGAACATTCGACTTTGCACCAACGATACCTGACGATAGAATCATTATTTCTGAATCAGGCATTTATTCTCACGCTCAAGTGAGAGAATTAGCCCCTGCTGTTGATGGATTTTTAGTGGGCAGTTCATTAATGGACCCCAATAATAACCCCTATCAAGATATTGACTTAGCTTGTCGAAAACTCATTTATGGTAATAATAAAGTATGTGGATTAACAGATATAAAATATGCTAACGCAGCCGCTGATGCAGGCGCACGTTTTGGCGGTTTAATCTTTGCAGAAAAATCGCCTCGTTATGTTACTAAAGAACAAGCTCAGGCTATTATCAAAGCAGAACCCAAGTTAGAGTATATTGGTGTTTTTGTTAATAAAGATAGTGATAAAATCATAGAATTAGTCAAGGCATTGCACTTAAGCGCGGTGCAGCTTCATGGTAGTGAGGATGCTCAGTACATTGAGGCTTTAACAGCCGAACTTGCCCTGAATAATTGTGACTTTTGTCAAGTCTGGCAAGCTAGTCCCGTAGCACAAAACGTACCTTTGCTTAATCCAAGTGTCAGCCATCATGTACTTGATGGCCAAAGCCCTGGCAGTGGTAAAACATTCGACTGGCAAGTGTTAGCTTTGAGTGAGCAAAACTTATCAAAAAGCTTTTTAGCTGGTGGCTTAAACAACGACAATATTGGTCAAGCCATCGAACAGTTAACCCATGTAGATTTATTTGGCCTTGACCTCAACTCCGGTGTAGAGGATAGCCCAGGTATTAAATCAAGCGAAAAGCTAGCACAAGTATTTTCGCAAATTAGGAATTATTAAGATGTCAGATACTAATCAGAATACTCAAGAGAATGCTCAAAAGAAACAGTCAAATAAAACTCGCTTACCCGCCTATTTTGGTGAGTTTGGTGGTATGTATGTTGGGGAGTTATTAGTCCCAGCCCTAGAGCAATTAGAACAAGCTTTTATCGAATCTCAAACCGATGAAGCCTTTTTAACCGAGTTCAATAATTTATTAACAAAGTATGCAGGAAGACCAACACCATTAACTTGTTGTCGTAATATTGTAAAAAACCCTCTCGCTAAAATTTACTTAAAACGTGAGGATCTATTACACGGTGGTGCCCATAAAACTAACCAAGTTTTAGGGCAAGCTTTGTTAGCCAAACGTATGGGTAAAACTGAAATAATTGCGGAAACTGGTGCTGGGCAGCACGGTGTTGCAACCGCCATTGCCTGTTCATTACTTGGCTTAAAATGTAAAGTATACATGGGCGCAGTGGATTGTGAGCGACAACAACCTAATGTTTTTCGTATGAAATTAATGGGCGCTGAAGTTATTCCAGTGACAGCTGGCTCAGGAACATTAAAAGACGCAGTTAATGAGGCACTAAGAGATTGGTCTGCAAATTATGAAAATGCGCACTATTTATTAGGCACGGCTGCAGGCCCTCACCCATTCCCGACTATAGTTCGTGAATTTCAAAAAATGATTGGTGAAGAAGCCAAAGCACAATTTTATGATGAAGAAGGTCGTTTACCTGATTATGTTATCGCCGCTGTTGGCGGTGGTTCAAACGCTATTGGTATGTTCCACGATTTTATTAAAGAAGATGGCGTAAAGCTTATTGGCGTTGAAGCCGGCGGTAAAGGCATTGAGACTACTAAACATGGTGCTACGCTTGTTGCTGGTTCAAAAGGTATGTTGCATGGAAATTATACTTACATTATGCAAGATGATTTCGGCCAAATCCAAGAATCTTACTCTGTATCTGCTGGGCTTGACTATCCTGCAGTTGGCCCACAACATGCCTTCTTGAAAGATACTGGCCGCGCACAATATGTTCCTATTAATGATGATGAAGCATTGGCCGCATTTCAAGCCTTGGCATTGAACGAAGGCATTATTCCTGCACTTGAGTCATCTCATGCCCTTGCGCAAGCATTAAAAATGGCCGAATCAGCCACTGAAGAAACTATTTATTTAGTTAACCTCTCAGGTCGTGGCGATAAAGATTTAGCGCATGTCCACGCTATTCTTTCGCCTGAAGACACTCCATCATCAACAAAAGTTAAACACAGAGGAGAGGCATAATGTCAAACTCAAATATCCAACAAGCTGGTGCCCGATACCAAGCCTCATTCGCGTCATTAAAAGAAAAAAATGAACAAGCCTTCATCCCTTTTGTCATGATTGGCGATCCTAATGCTGAGCAGTCCATTGCTGTTATCAAAAGTTTGATTGATGCTGGCGCAGATGCTTTAGAGTTAGGTATTCCGTTTTCGGATCCAAGTGCTGATGGTTTAACTATTCAAAATGCAGCACTTCGCGCTTTAGGTGCTGGCATCAACACCAATATTTGTATTGATATATTAAAACAAATACGGGAATACGCTCCACAAATACCTATTGGCTTATTACTTTATGGCAACCTAGTGTTTGCACGCGGTATTGATACTTTTTATCGAGATATGAGTGAAGCTGGTGTGGATTCAGTATTAATAGCAGACATACCCATTAGAGAAAGTGAACCATTCCGTGAAGCGGCATTAAAATACGGTATTGCGCCTATTTTTATTGCTCCTCCAAACGCAGACGATGAAACCTTACGTGCAGTATCTTCATATTCTCGTGGTTATACCTATGTATTGAGTCGCGCGGGCGTAACTGGCGTAGATAATGCAGACAGTCCAAAAAACACTGTTTCTAACACTGCAAGTAAGTTGATTGAAAACTTATCAAAATATCATGCTGCCCCCCCTGTGTTGGGCTTTGGTATTTCAACACCACAACAAGTTAAAGATGCACTTAGTGCAGGAGCTTTAGGTGCTATTAGTGGATCGGCTGTAGTTAAAATTATTGAAAATAATTTAGCTGACGATAGTAAAATGATCATTGATTTAACACGTTTTGTTAGTGAGATGAAAGCAGCGACGAGATAATAAACGGTCAATAAGGTTAAGCTTCGAGTCATAAGCTAATTGATAACAATAAAAAGGAGCAATAATATTGCTCCTTTTTTATTGCGTTTATTTAAACCCTGAGTATGCGGACAGTTAAAAAGATAATGACTAGTGTTAAGCCAATAAACAGCAACGCTAACAAGTGATAAAAACACCTTTGCACTTTGATTTTAACACGCATAAAGCTGCCATTTGAATTTTCATCAACCCTTGGGATATTATGAAAAATAGAAAGTAATATATTAAATAGCAGCAACCATATGAAGCCTAAGAAACTTAACATACTGAAGGTGTTAGTCGATTGCATTGGTAAAGGTGTTTGCAGCAGTAGAGTAACAATAACTCCTGCAAGGAGTGCAGCAGCTAGATAACTCAATTTACGAAATGGTTGCAGCTTTACAGAAAGCTTTCCTAATATTTCCAACATGTACAGCCCTCTATCAAGTTACTTTGTAATGCATAAAAACAAGTGCCGTTCAAGATAAACGATACCCGTTGATAGTAGTTTGACTTAGTTACTTATAATAATAAACAAGAAGAGGTTATAATTTACACATAAAAAATACGACTCATTGAGTCGCATTTTTAATACTAGCTTATACAGTGCGTCCTGCACACGTCTCAATGATCTCACATTTTTCTTGAACAACTATCCTTAGCATATTCTTTATGAATCCATTCATATCCAAGTTAGGTTACAGTTAAGCTCCCTATTCAATCATCCATAATTAGTGTCTTCCTGACTCTATTTTCCATACAGTATACAACTTAACAATCCGTGTTTTCACCTTTAGTTAGTCTTCCTTAGCTAACATTCCTTGGTTACTCATCCGTGGTAATAGTCTTCCATTACTACTGTCTTCCTGACCTTGGTTATCCTCACCAAGCCACATCCTTGTTCATATCATCCATAGTGGCATCCTACCACTAGACCTCGTCCTTAAAGCCTCCCTGTTAAACCCTATTCTGAATAGCACCAAGGTGTTATTAAAAATTAAAGCATCCTGCTTTAGGTTTTCCTTTTATCTTGTACAAACATTCATACTCACATCATCCTTGAACTGCATCCATTGCATCCTATTTCACTCAACTCAATCCCTAAGTTATGTTACCGTCCTCGGTAAGTCCTTAAGTCACTAAATTCCATCTTAGTAACAGCATCTTCCTTAATCGCATTACAAGTAACGCTGAAGCCCCCTGCTCCTTGTCTTCCTGACATGATTAATAATATACCTAAATATTATTAATCGAAGCGAATTAACAACAAAGATCAAAATGTAAAAAGAATGTAAGATCA
>MAAF01000097.1 GCA_002163005.1 Colwellia psychrerythraea
TAAAAAATTAAGCTGTTCTGAAATAGCGATTAGCTAGTTCTGTGTCCCTATCGTCTAGAGGCCTAGGACACCGCCCTTTCACGGCGGTAACAGGGGTTCGAATCCCCTTAGGGATGCCACTTTTATCCTTCTTTATAAAAGAAAAGATGAAAGGGAGCATGCAGTTATCTTATTACTGTTAAGTATTGTATTTTAAATGCAGTATTTAAATAAGAAATTAGAGTTTTAGTTTTTCAATTGTCTTCTATTATTGACAGTGATGAAATTAAATCAGCAGAGTGATCTGCTAGATAGTTTGAAATGATTTTTATATTTACTTTTATCAGTAATAGTTAAATCAATCAGTGTCCCTATCGTCTAGAGGCCTAGGACACCGCCCTTTCACGGCGGTAACAGGGGTTCGAATCCCCTTAGGGATGCCACTTTCTTTCTTGAATGAGTAAGCAAGTAACTACACAAGAAAACCCACGTAATATGTAAATATTACGTGGGTTTTTTTTTACCTAATTTTTAGTGCTTATTCTTTTGTTATAACTTTCTCGTTGGCAGCGTTTACTTTTCACTTTATAGTATTAATCTGATTGGTATAACATTAATTAATATCTCTTTGAAATGTAATAAGGAAGTAATATGCTCGAAATTAACTATCCTATAAATGGCGCTTGTCAATGTGGACAAGTGACCTATCAATTATTAGCTGCGCCACTTATGATTGCTGCCTGCCATTGCCGTCAATGTCAAAAGCTATCAACGAGTGCTTTTAGTATTACTGCCGTAGTTAATGCTACCGATGTAGTGTTTTCTGGAGAAATGTCGGATTGGAGCCGCTTGGCTGATAATGGTAATACCAACGGAGCAAAATTCTGCCCTTGTTGTGGTAATCGTATATACCATTTTAATCCGAATTTCCCCGATAAAATAAAATTAAAACCTAGTACTTTAGAAGATACCAGCGTCATACAGCCCACTATGCATATTTGGACCAGTGAAAAACAAGCTTGGTTTAAGTTGCCTTTAGATTTACCGTCACATGAAAAACAGCCATTCTAATATTTCTATCGGTTTTTTAGTGGAGTACTTTAGCGTGAATGCAATAAATATTGATAAAAAGGTTGAAGATGTCTGTAAATAAGAAAACGTCTATATCTCTTGTGTTAGGTAGTGGTGGTGCAAGAGGTTTAGCCCATATTGGCGTTATACATTGGTTAGAAGAGCAGGGGTTTGAAATAGCATCAATTTCTGGTTGCTCAATGGGTGCACTTATTGGTGGTATTTATGTTGCAGGTAAACTTGATGTATTTGAGCAGTGGGTAAGAGACATAAGTAAAGTTGATATATTTACGTTACTGGATTTGTCGTGGCAAAAAAATGGTCTGGTTAAAGGTGACAAAATAATTGCCACACTTACCGAGTTAGTAGGAGACATCAGCATTGAAGAACTTCCCATTAAATATACAGCTGTTGCCGCTGATATCGCTAATGAAAAAGAAGTATGGTTAAGCTCTGGCAATTTGTTCAGTGCTATTAGGGCTTCTATTTCATTACCACTCTTTTTTACTCCTTTTCATTACAATGGCGTGGACCTTATTGATGGTGGCGTGCTTAATCCGGTACCAATTGCTCCTACGTTTGGCGATAACACTGATTTCTCAATCGCGGTAAATTTAGGGGGAAGTATTAAAACTTTGGACGTTATCGAGACTCAGGCAAGTATTATTGAAAATAAGCCATCAAGTAAACTGGATAGTTTCTTAGCGCGGTTTAAAAGCAAAGTTGTATTACATAATGCGAATGAATGGGGCGCTTATGATATTGCCAATCAGGCGTTTGATGCTATGCAAAGTACTATAGCTCGACAAAAGTTAGCAGCATATCCAGCAGATTATTTTGTCGAAATAGCGCGTAATGCGTGTGCTACGTTAGAATTTCATCGTGCAGATGAAATGATAAAGCTTGGTTATGATACCGCACAAGCTTCTTTAGCTTCGTTAAAAAATAATTAGTGAACAGTTTTGAAGTTGTCTAAGTAATAATAATACTGTTCATTTTATCATTAAGTGACTATTTCATAAGGTATATAACGTGTTAAATGGTATTCATCATGTGGCGATTATCTGCTCCGATTATGAAAAATCTAAAGATTTTTATACTCGAGTTTTGGGCTTTAAAATAGTCGCAGAAAACTATAGGGCAGATCGTGATTCTTTTAAATTAGATTTAGCGCTAGCTAATGGCACTCAAATCGAGTTGTTTTCATTTTCTGGCGCTCCCCAAAGACCGAGCTTTCCAGAAGCTCAAGGACTTAGACACTTGGCTTTTACTGTTGAAAGCGTTGCGGCAGTTAGTCAGTATTTAACGAGCTTAGGGGTTGAGGTTGAACCAATTAGAGTGGATGAGTATACAGGTAAAAAGTTTACTTTTTTTAGTGATCCTGATGGCTTGCCTCTAGAGTTGTATCAGCAATCTTAATTCAAAAAGATAAGCGTTAATACACTGTTTAACAATGAAAATTACGTATTATGCGTGATACAGAGGAAATGAAATGAACTATCAAGAAGTTATCAATTTTTGGTTTAAAGAAATAGAGCCGGCTCGCTGGTGGGTAAAAGATATAAGCTTTGATAAGGAGATAACTAAACGATTTTTTGAAATTCATCAGTCGGCAAAACAATGTGAATTAGTGCATTGGCGTAAAACAGCCTCTGGTCGACTTGCCGAAATCATTGTATTGGATCAATTTTCACGCAACATGTATCGAGATACCCCACAAGCCTTTGCCTATGATGGAATTGCTTTAGCGCTAGCTCAAGAAGCAATTGCTTTGGGCGCGGATAAAACACTTGAACCGATAGAGAATAGTTTTTTATATATGCCTTATATGCACAGTGAATCATTAGTCATTCACGAAAAAGCCTTAGCGCTTTATCAGGCGAATGGCATAGTGAGCAATGTTGAATTTGAAGGTAAACATAAAGATATTATTGAACGCTTTGGTCGCTATCCGCACCGAAATATTATCTTAAATCGAGAATCTACTGACGAAGAAGTTGAATTTTTATCGCAACCTAACTCCTCCTTTTAACTTTTTAGTTTGCTCTGTTGGTTGAATTGGTAAATCTAATTGATTAGCTTGATTCGGTTTATGCGTATACAAGGACTAGCTTTGTATGAACTAATTTATACCCGCTAATGCAAGCAGGGCGCTTGCATATGATACGTTAAGGCTGTCATGTTGAATATCGTTTGGTCAAAATACAGAATAAAGTTAACAAATAAAACAAACTAATGAATTAACAAATAAAATTAAGGACAATGTCGAAGAGTATTTAGCAGCAAATCTTGTTTGTTATTTAAGACATAAAGCAAACAGCCAATAAGATACTCCCGTTACTGCTTCCAGTAGCCAGGGAGTTAGTAATCATACCTCAATAATTCATAGTCCTATTTATCTACGGGCTTTACTTAGCCATCAATGCTTCCTAGTCAAATTATTCTGCTTTTAAAATTTTAACTCAATTTCACTGTAAGTCGATAATTGTCGACAATTATACTTAAGTCTACTTGATTAATTCAAAATTTCAGATATTATTGATTCATATTGTTGTGTTTGTCGACAATGTTATGTGGTTCGACAACATTACTTCAAAGTTAATATTTAGGTTCATAAGGCACATTATGCTTTTACAAAATCCAACCAAACAAGCCGCAGTGACTACTGCTGATAAAGTTTTTGAACAGCTTCAATTTGCCATTGTTGAAGGTGAGATGGCTGCTGGTAGTAAAATAAGTGAGCCTGAGCTTGCTAAGCATTACCAAATTAGTCGTTCTACATTACGTGAAGCGTTAAATCGTCTTGAAAAATGTCATTTAATAGAGCGCAAAGCAAATGTTGGCTCACGTGTAGTTGATTGCACCATAGAAGGTTTACTTGAGTTATATATAACGAGAGAAGCACTTGAAGGTATGGCATGTCGCCAAGCTGCATTGAATATGACCGATGAAGAAGTAGCGCATATGCAAGATATGCTAACTCAACATGCAGGTGATAAAGCGTTGCAAGATGGCGTAGCTTACTACCAAGAAAAAGGTGATCTTGATTTTCATTATAAGGTTATTTTAGGTAGCCATAATAAACAATTAATCGAATTGATCTGTGGTCAGTTATATCACTTAATTCGTATGTATCGTTGTCAATTTGGTATGAATAGCCCAAGAGCTAGTCGTGCTTTTGATGAACACTCACGAATAATCCAAGCAATTGCAGATAGAGATGGAGAGTTAGCAGAAATGCTAATGCGCCGTCACATTGCTGCATCACGTAAAAATATAGAAAACAAAATAACAAAAGAAATCGCTCAAAAAGAGCAAAACAAAATACAACTCATCAAGTCTTAAGAGGAAATATATCATGACTAGTCAATTATCTGCAGGCGCAAAATTTCGCCAAGCGTTAGTAAATAACAAACCACTACAAGTTGTCGGCACTATCAACGCCTATAGCGCTATGATGGCTGAGCAAATAGGTCATCAAGCCATATATTTATCAGGTGGCGGTGTTGCCAATGCCTCTTATGGTTTACCAGATCTTGGTATGACGTCATTGAATGATGTTATTGCTGACGTACAAAGAATTACCAGTGCCTCAAGCTTACCTTTATTAGTTGATATCGACACGGGTTGGGGTGGTGCGTTTAATATAGCTAAAACTATTCGTGATATGGAAAAAGCAGGCGCAGCAGCTGTTCATATTGAAGATCAAGTGGCGCAAAAGCGTTGTGGTCATCGTCCAAATAAAGAAATTGTTTCAACAGAAGAAATGGCAGACCGTATTCGCGCTGCTGTTGATGCGCGTATTGACCCTGATTTTTTCATTATGGCTCGTACAGACGCTTTTGCTCAAGAAGGTCTACAAGCTGCCATTGAACGTGCTAAAGCATACGTTGCAGCGGGTGCTGATGGTATTTTTGCAGAAGCAATTCAAACAGAAGAACATTATCGTGCCTTTACAGAAGCTTTAGATGTTCCTGTTCTTGCCAATATCACTGAATTTGGTCAAACAGAACTTTGGAATAAAGAACAATTAGGTGAATGGGGTTGTGCGATGGTGCTTTATCCATTATCAGCATTTCGTGCCATGAATAAAGCAGCTGAGTCTGTTTATAGAACACTATTAAATGATGGTGATCAAAAAGCTGAAATTGACAACATGCAAACACGCATGGATTTATATGACTACCTTGGTTACCACGATTATGAGCAAAAACTAGATTCGCTTTTCCTTAAGGAAAAGAGTGCTGATGGAAAAAACAAGTAATTTACCTATAAAAATATTAAAGAATGAGGAAAGAATTATGTCAGATAAAACTCTTGATAAGAAAATTAGTGGTGCAGGTTTACGTGGTCAAAGCGCAGGTGAAACGGCTCTTTGTACTGTTGGTCAATCAGGTAGTGGTTTAACCTATTGTGGTTATGATGTTTCTGATTTAGCTGATAATGCTACCTTTGAAGAAGTGGCTTATTTATTATTCAACGGTGAATTACCAACAAGTGGTGAATTAGCTGAGTATAAAGCTGAATTATTAGCGATGCGTGATATTCCACAAGCATTAAAAGAAGTGTTAAAACTTATTCCTAAAGATACACATCCTATGGACGTTATGCGTACAGGTTGTTCTTTTTTAGGTAATGTTGAACCAGAAGTTGATTTTTCTGAGCAAAATAAAGCAGCTAACCGTTTATTAGCGGCGTTCCCTGCAATCATGTGTTACTGGTATAAATTTTCACATGACGGTGTTGAAATTGATTGTACTAGTGAAGAAGAGTCACTTGGTGGTCACTTCTTACGTCTGCTTAATGGTGAAAGCCCATCTGTACAGCATGAACGTGTAATGGATGTATCGTTGATTTTATATGCTGAGCATGAATTTAACGCGTCAACGTTTACTGCACGTGTATGTGCATCAACCTTATCAGATATGTTCTCTTGTATTACGGGTGCAATCGGTACTTTACGTGGACCACTTCACGGTGGTGCTAACGAAGCTGCTATGGATATGATCCAAAAGTTCACTTCTCCTGCAGATGCCAAAGAAAAAATGGCTGGTATGCTTGAGCGTAAAGAAAAAATTATGGGCTTTGGCCATGCAATTTACCGCACGTCAGATCCACGTAATGTCATTATCAAAGCGTGGTCAGAAAAGCTAGCAGCAGAAAATGGAGATACATCACTTTATGATATCTCAGTTGCTTGTGAAGAGTTTATGTGGGATACGAAAAAATTGTTCTGTAATGCTGATTTTTTCCATGCTTCTACATACAACTATATGGGTATTCCAACTAAACTGTTTACGCCTATTTTCGTTTGCTCACGCTTAACTGGTTGGGCTGCACACGTAATGGAGCAACGCTCTAATAACCGTATAATCCGTCCAAGTGCTGATTATACTGGTGCTGAACCACGTACGGTTAAGCCTATTTCTGAGAGATAGAAGAGATTTGTTATTTGCCACAACTTCATCGTTATAAAATAATCGCATAGTTTCATATGCTCATATTTTCTTTCTTGAATGAGTGGCAAATACCATTACTTAATTGAGCTCTTAAAGATTTAAGCAATGTATACCCGTTACCATTCAAAGGGCAGTTTAAAGCCCTTTTAGTCAAACACCTTGATTGGTAACGGGTATATGTTATTTGACAATTATTTTATTTGATATTTTCCTGGATTAACTTATGAATTATGATTACCGCAAACCGCTTCCTGGTGCGAATATAGATTTTTTTGATACGCGTGAAGCTATCGAAACCATTAAACCAGGCGCTTACGCTAAATTACCTTACACATCACGCGTACTTGCTGAGCAACTAGTACGTAAATGTGATCCTGAGACACTCACCGATTCGTTAAAGCAAATCATTGAAAGTAAGCAAGACTTGGATTTTCCTTGGTATCCTGCTCGTGTGGTTTGTCATGATATTTTAGGTCAAACAGCCTTAGTTGATTTAGCGGGTCTTCGTGACGCTATCGCCGACCAAGGTGGTGACCCTGCCAAAGTAAACCCTGTTGTACCGACACAATTAATTGTAGATCACTCTCTTGCAGTAGAAGCACCTGGTTTTGATCCTGAGGCGTTTGATAAAAACCGCTCGATTGAAGACCGTCGTAATGAACAGCGTTTCCACTTCATTGAATGGACTAAAACGGCGTTTAAAAATGTTGATGTAATCCCTGCCGGTAACGGTATCATGCACCAAATCAACTTAGAGAAAATGTCGCCAGTTATTCAAGCACGTGATGGTGTCGCTTTTCCTGATACGTGTGTTGGTACAGATAGTCATACACCGCATATTGATGCCTTAGGTGTTATTGCTATTGGTGTGGGTGGTTTAGAAGCTGAAACTGTTATGCTTGGTCGTCCATCTATGATGCGTCTTCCAAACATTATTGGTGTTAAGTTAACCGGTAAACGCCAACCAGGCATTACTGCTACTGATATGGTATTAGCAATTACTGAATTTTTGCGTAATGAAAAAGTAGTTTCTAGCTACTTAGAATTCTTCGGTGAAGGCACTAAAAGTCTAACCATTGGTGATCGTGCAACTATATCAAATATGACACCAGAATATGGTGCGTCTGCTGGTATGTTCTATATTGATGAACAAACCATTGATTACTTGAAAATCACAGGTCGTGAACCAGAGCAAGTTAAATTAGTTGAAACTTACGCGAAACACACAGGTTTATGGGCTGATGATTTAGTTGAAGCAGAATACCCTCGTGTAATTGAATTTGATTTATCAACGGTATGTCGTAATTTAGCGGGTCCTTCTAATCCACATCGTCGTTTAGCGACAGCAGATTTAGCCTCGAAAGACATTGCTAGAAACTTAGATGCTTGTAAAGCACAAGAAGCGAAGGGCGAAATGCCAGATGGCGCGGTAATTATCGCTGCTATTACGTCATGTACTAACACCTCTAACCCACGTAACGTTGTTGCTGCTGGTTTGGTGGCTAAACGCGCTAATGAACTCGGGCTTGTTCGTAAGCCTTGGGTTAAATCATCATTTGCTCCTGGGTCAAAAGTAGCCAAACTTTATTTAGAAGAAGCAGGCCTTCTTTCTGAAATGGAAAAATTAGGTTTCGGTATTGTCGGTTATGCATGTACAACGTGTAACGGTATGTCGGGTGCGTTAGATCCTAAAATTCAACAAGAAATTATCGACCGCGATTTATACTCAACAGCTGTGTTATCAGGTAACCGTAATTTTGATGGCCGTATTCATCCACACGCAAAGCAAGCATTCTTAGCGTCACCACCATTAGTTGTTGCTTACGCTATCGCAGGCACAATGCGTTTTGATATTGAACAAGACGTATTAGGACAAGATCAAAACGGTAACGACATTACGCTGAAAGATATTTGGCCAAGTGATGAAGAGATCGATGCAATTGTAGCTTCATGTGTTAAGCCTGAGCAATTCAAAAAAGTTTACACCCCAATGTTTGATTTAGGTGCGTTTGAACCTGCTGAAAGCCCGTTATACGATTGGGATCCTAAGAGTACTTATATCCGCCGACCTCCATATTGGGAAGGTGCCTTAGCGGGTGTTCGTACCATGAAGGGCATGCGTCCTTTAGCGGTGTTAGGTGACAACATCACAACCGATCATTTATCACCATCAAATGCGATTCAGCTAAATAGCGCTTCAGGTGCTTACCTTGAAAAAATGGGTTTACCAGTAGAAGACTTTAATTCATACGCAACGCATCGTGGCGATCATGAAACAACGCAACGAGCAACGTTCGCTAACCCGAAATTGTTTAATGAAATGTGTCGTGACGAAAATGGCGAAGTTAAACAAGGCTCTTTAGCACGCATCGAGCCAGAAGGAACTGAGTCTCGCATGTGGGAAGCGATTGAAACTTACATGGGTCGCAAACAGCCATTAATCATCATCGCTGGTGCAGATTACGGTCAAGGTTCATCACGAGATTGGGCTGCAAAAGGTGTCCGTTTAGCCGGTGTTGAAGTTATCGTTTCACAAGGTTTTGAACGTATTCACCGTACTAACTTAGTCGGCATGGGCGTTTTACCACTTGAATTTACTAATGGCGAAACACGTCATACTTACAACATTGATGGTAGCGAAACTTATGATGTAGTTGGTACTACATCACCAGGCGCAGCAATGACTGTTGTGATGACACGTGCAAACGGTGAAGTAATTGACATTCCAGTGAAGTGTCGTTTAGATACAGCGGAAGAAGTTTCCGTTTACGACGGCGGTGGGGTTCTTCAAAAGTTTGCTACCGATTTCTTAAAGTCTAATGCCTAGAAGTTTATTTCTAATGATAGCTGCGTAGGCTGTACTCACTTTGGGGCTAATATTAGTTACCAAGCTCCGTGCAGTCGTCTTGCTCTCAATATAAAAAATTTGTCTAGACAGCAAACTTTATTGATTTAATTTAAGAGTGGCACATTTTCCTATGAAAGATAATGTGCCATTTTTTGTAAGAAAAAATAAAAGGAGAGAGCAATGGCTTTCGTACCTCAAGTAAAAATTCCAGCTACGTACATTCGTGGTGGTACCTCTAAAGGTGTATTTTTTAATTTAACTGATTTGCCAGCAAGCTGTCAGGTTCCAGGTGAACCTCGCGACAACATGTTATTGCGCGTCATTGGTAGCCCAGATCCATACGGTAAACAAACTGACGGTATGGGCGGAGCAACGTCAAGTACCAGTAAAACGGTAATCTTAGCTAAATCAGAACAACTGGACCACGACGTTGATTATCTCTTTGGGCAAGTGGCCATTGATAAAGCGTTTGTCGATTGGAGTGGCAATTGCGGCAATCTTACCGCAGCGGTTGGCTCTTTTGCTATTAGCTCAAGATTAGTGAGTGCAGACAGAATACCTGAGAACGGCATTTGTGAAGTGCGAATTTGGCAAAAAAACATCAGCAAAACAATTATTGCACATGTACCAATCACTAACGGTGAAGTACAAGAAACCGGTGATTTTGAACTCGATGGTGTTACTTTTCCTGCGGCTGAAGTGAAAGTTGATTTTGTTGCACCAGTAGACCCAAGCGAGGCAATGTTCCCAACAGGTAATTTAGTTGATGATCTTGATGTACCTGATATCGGCACGTTTAATGCGACCATGATAACAGCAGGTATTCCAACCATTTTTTTAAACGCAGACGAAATAGGCTATACAGGTACCGAGCTTCAAGAGGTAATTAATGGTGATGAAAAAGCGTTAACACGTTTTGAAACCATTCGTGCTTATGGTGCAGTAAAAATGGGCTTGATCAGTGATATATCTGAAGCTGCCTCTCGTCAACATACCCCTAAAGTTGCGTTTGTTGCACCAGCACAAGCTTATACTTCTTCTAGCGGTAAAAATATTGCGGCTAGTGACATTGATTTACATGTACGTGCACTCTCTATGGGTAAGTTACACCATGCCATGATGGGAACTGCTGCTGTTGCCATTGGTACCGCTGCCGCTATTCCTGGCACATTGGTGAATTTAGCCGCTGGCTCAGGAGAAAGAAGCGAGGTAACTTTTGGTCATCCATCAGGCACGCTAAAAGTTGGCGCACAAGCTGAATGCGTTAATGGTAACTGGACGGTGAAAAAAGTAAGTATGAGCCGAAGTGCTCGAGTACTTATGGAAGGTCAGGTAAGGGTGCCTGCATTGTTTGAATAGATTCGAAATTGTTTAACTTAAAGATTCGTTGCGTTTAGTTTGATCCTCTTTTTATTGAGAAAGCTAATATGAGTATCTTTTAATATTGACGAATAGTTTTAAAATGAAAAGCGCAGATCACTCTGCGCTTTTATTATACCCGCTCTACTTGAATATGCTCGTTTCAGGAAGTCTGAGCGATTCATAATCAAGGCGCATTTTTTTATTAAGGGTTACTCCCTTAAAAAGAAATGCAACGCAGAGTATGATTTGCTCAGCCTTCCCCAAGGGGCTGGTTTAGAAACGCTTTATACTGCGTTATTGATATTGAGAAGGGAACAACCATTCTCTTCAATCAATGCCTTGCCTAAAGACGTTTCAAATTCCAGCTGAATCATGCATCTTCAAGTGGAACGGGTATATCTACCCGTTGCTAAACTTAGAATTTAAATTCAGCGCCTGCATAGTAAAATGCGCCGTTAAATCCAAAAGGAGCTGAACGACGTGAATAAGTAAATACGCCAGGGCTACTTACTACAACATCGCCACTTGCATCCACTATTGTTCCTGAACGTGAGTTACCTATAGTATTTTTATCAGGGTAAACATCAAACAAGTTATTACCACCAATGTTAAATGATAAACTCTCAGTTACTTGATAGTTAACACGTAAGTCAGTTAATACTTCAGCACCGTAGGTTTGTGTACCACCATCGGTAACCGTATATTCACCATAACGGTTAAAGGCTAAATTAATACTTACATCACCTACGGTATATAAACCACTTAAGCTGATACGATCTTGTGGTTGCCATTCTTCAATAATAGAAACGGCTTGCTCTGAAAATACATCATTTGGATCGATACTACCCAATGCACTGTCTGGTGGTGTATAGATATTTACCACATCGGTTTCAGTAAAGTTCGCGGCTGCTGTTAAGTTAAAATCACCACCGAGTAGTTCAGTATTCCATGTGGCAATGATATCAATACCTGTCGTTTCAGTATCAGCACCATTGAGGAAAAACTGACCTGCACCAGCGCCGGATGCAATGAGTGCCGCATCTAAAGCAGGTGACAAACCTTGACCTAGGGAGTTACTTAATACGATTCGATCATCAATATCAATAGAGTACCAGTCGACGGTTAAGTTAATGTCATCGGTAATATTAATGACAGTACCTAAACTAAAGTTAGTGGCTTCTTCTTCTTTTAATTCAGGTATACCTATTGCTTTAGCTAGGTTTGAATCATTGCGAAAGGTACCCACTTGCACGGCAATTTGATCGCCGTCAGGGTTAGTAGGATCAGTCTGAAATTGTGTACTAATGTTGTCGGTATAGAGTTGTTGCATTGACGGCGCTCTAAAACCTGTACTCATAGCACCACGAATAGCTATTTCCTCAGTAATAGACCAATTAGCCGCTAATTTGAAGTTGGTACTGTCGCCAAAACCTTCATAATCATCGTAACGTACGGCGCCACTAACGATTAAATCATCAGTCACTTCCGTTTCAGCATCAATATAAAATGAGATAACATCACGGGTTTCATCTACGGCTTGCATTGGCGCTGTACCACCAAATCCTTGCGTACCTGCAGAACGGTCATCAGGATAGGGACTACTACCATCCTCACTGGTATCATAGTCGCGATAAGAGTATTCATCACCTGCTGTAACTTTAAACTCATCCGTTCTAATTTCTGCGCCCATGGCTAATGAAAAGTATTCATAGTCTTGGGTATAATCAAGGTTTAACGTTTGCAGCGATAACTCCAATCCGTAAGCTGACGCTTGGCGCGGAATTGAGGCTCTAATTTCATCAGCGCTTAAGCTTGAACCATAGCGTAATGAGTTAGCAAAAGAAGAGTTAATGGTATTACTGGTGACATAATCAATATTGTTCTGCCCATAGGTATATGAAAAATCTAAAGACGACCCGTCTGAAAACTCTGTTTGATAACCAAAATTATAAGAAACATCTTTTATATCTGTATTAATTTTTGGCAAAAAACCGGCAGGAATAGTTGCGTCACCATCTTGGAGCGGGGCATTACCACCATTATTATTGTTGTGGCGGAAAAATGCTGCAGATTCATTATCTCGGTTTGAATAAGTAAGGAAACCGTATAATTCACCATCACCTAATGAATAACCAGTATTTATGATTAAACCAAACTGGCTTGAATCTGCATCACCAATTCTAAACGTCGATCGAGTAGCTGTTGCTTCTCTAGGGTCACCTAATAATAAATCGCCATTAGCCTGCTCAATACAGCCTGAAAACTGACATGAGCCATGCAAGCCTGCGCGATTAGTAAAACCACGATCTCTAAAATTAAGGGTGGTATTGAGGTAACCATTATCTCCTAAGCTAAAGCCCTTAGAAATATCTACATTGGTTGTTTCACCATCACCTTCTGAATATTCACCATAAGATACCGCTACTTTACCGCCTTCATCGGCATCGTTAAGTACGATGTTAATAACACCAGCTATTGCATCAGAGCCGTATTGTGCAGCAGCACCATCACGTAATACTTCAATACGTTTAATTGAAGCTGCAGGGATAGCATTCATATCAGTGCCGGCTGTGCCTCGGCCAACAGACGTGTTGATATGAATTAAACTGGCTTGGTGACGACGACGGCCATTAATCAGCACTAGGGTTTGATCCGGTCCTAGGCCTCGCAATGTCGCAGGGCGTAAAGCATCGGTACCATCACTAATCGATGAGCTAGAAAAGTTAAATGATGGGGCAATGGCTTGGAGCATTCGGCCTACTTCTGTCTGGCCTGTATTAGCTAACGCTTCCGCTGATAAAATATCAACAGGTACAGGTAAGTCTTCGACAGAGCGGCCAGCCACTCGGCTACCGACTATAGATATTTTCTCTACTTCTTCCAATTGTACTGGTGCTGGTTCTTGAGCTAATGCTGTTTGGCTGGCTGCACCGAGTAAAATAGGTATTAGTGCTACGTGCATGTTTTTATTTTTCATTGTTATATCTCTCTTGTTATGTGAATCAACTTGAATGCTCAGTTGACCAGAGGTATTAACAACAGCGATTAGACCAGAGCCATTTAATAATTTTTTTAGGCCTGGGTTAACAGGATAATAACCTTTCAAAGTATTTGCTTGATATTGCTTGGCTAAATCAAAGGAAAAAATTATCGTTTGATTGGCTTTTTGGGCAAATGCAATTAAAGCTTTATCAGCTCGTTGTTTATTAATATCAAAGCGAATTAGTTCCTTTGCCTGGACATGACTTATTGTTGATAACATCATCACTAAGGTGATATTAAGCAACAAGGCATGCCTAAACGAGGCTTGATTCAGACGAAGTTTATTTCGCCAACTGTGCAATAGTAATAAACAGTTAAGCAGGGGGAATCCTCTAATTTATTTTTTATTTTTTTTTATCTTGTTCTATATCTGGTGAAATAGCCAGTAAAAAATACCGGCTATTTATCAACTAAATAAGAGAGGGTTTTCGAGGTGAGGGTGATTATTCTGCGGAGGAAAGTAAAATAGTACCGCTGGAGTTTTTGTGATAAATAATGCCAAAGTTACTTTGTAATGAGGTTAATAAACCTTCAATATCCCCAGCTTTGAAGTAACCAGCGACAGTTAACTCAGATAGTTTACTGTCAATTATCTCAAAGTTACTGGAGGTATAGCGACTAATCTCTGCCAGCGCCATTGATAATGGCTCTCCTTCAAAAATAAGCATACCTTGCTGCCAAGCTAGATCACGGTTAATTTGATCTAAAGATACTTTCTCAACCGGTGTTTTAGCAATCGGTGCTGAGTTTTCGGCTATCATTGCTTTTTCACCAGAAATAACTAACGTTGCTTCAAGAATATCAGGCATAAATGCCGTACCAACTGAAAGTAAAGTGTCTTTAATATCAGTTATTGAAGTCGTTGCTTTGGTGATTAATACTTTTCCTTCTGTAACAACCAATTCCATTGCTTGGTTATCGTTTCTTTGGACATTAAATATCGTACCCAGTGCAGTAAAAGACTTTTCACCAACGATGACGGTGAAAGGACGATTTTTGTCCTTAGCGACATCAAAACGGGCTTCGCCTCGCACTAGTGTAAGTAGACGTTGTGTGGGGCTATAGTCAATTTCGATAAGACTGTTAGTATTTAATTGAATTTGTGAACCATCTTGTAAAGTAAAACTTGCCTGTTCACCCACATGAGTTTTCAAAGTATCAGTTTGGGTTAATGTTTGTTCATGGAGGGACGGTAAAAAAGGTAAAAATGATTCATTGACGAATGTATTGATACCTGTGATAGAGATAATGGCGAGACTTGCCGCTAGGGCGATAGCAGAGAACTTGTTCCGTTTATTGTCTACTTTTGTTTGGATTAACGGAAATAAATCACTTAATTCATTCAAAACACTTAAATCATCCCAATAAGAAGCCATCTCAAGTAGTGCATTATGATGTTGAGTTTTTTGCTTACACCAAACAACAAGTTCTTGTTGTTCAGATGCACTTAATCCACGATCTATACGACTGATCCAAAGGCAAGCAAGGTCTTGGATACTATCTTCTTGGATATTACTGTCATTTTGTTGTTCGTTATCTTTACCGAATAGTTGGCTTACATTGCCCATTCTTATTACTCTATTTCAAAACTGTTTTGTTTACTTGGACGCTATGTACTTGATGCTTTTGTTTGGCACCTTTAACACTATGACCGTGATTCATTCGTTTTATATATTTTGTACTTTTTAGCAGGCCCTGTGCTATATGCTTTTCCACTGTGCTCTCACTTAAATTTAAATAGCTAGCAATTTCTTTTTGGCTTAATCCGTAGACTTTCTTTAAAATAAAACATTTACGCACTGAGCCTGATAGTTGATCGGTAGCACGGCAAAAAAATAAGAACTGTTCTTTGCTTTCATAATCGTCTTCAACTTTTCCGCTAGTTAATTGGACAGGTGGCTGAGTAAAATCCTCTAAAGAAACATTATATTTATTATCCCATCGAGCTACATGATTTAACGCAAGGTTTTTTGCCGTTTTGAGCATGTAGCTGCGCACGTACTTAATTTCTTGCTTTAAGTCGGCCTCATAAGTTTTAATAAAGGTTTCTTGGACTATATCATCGATATCGTCAGTTTTGACAATATGACTAATCAAGCGCCCCATGTTTCTTTTGGTGCTTAAAAAAAGGTTTGTTAATGTTGAGTTTCTTGCCATCCATGTTTGCTCATTACATTTTAGCTTGAATCGATAATACGCATGAGGTTGAATAAATGTCTAACCTTTATCACATCTTTTTTCTTTTATTTATTCGCTAGGCAGTTTATAAAGAGTAATTACATACCATCGCTATAAAGGATTCAAGCTTGACTACAATGACCACCCGCGCAAAATTGTTGAACAATACACTACTGAGTTACGTCTGTGCCAGTGTCCTGCTATGCAGTTTGATTGCTGTTAAGGCGAGTGCCGCTGAATTAACGGTTACCGATAACTTGATACTACGTGATGTTGATGACAAAGCAGTTGAACATGGTTTCTTATCAAAAAAACAAACAATTGAGTTATCGCCAGGAAAACATGTTTTAGTCATTAAATATAAAGATGTTTTTGAAGATTTAGATTTAGGAGAGGATAGATTAGTAAAGTCTGATTATTTCGTTGTTAAACTTGTAGTAGAAAATCAGCAAAAATTATTTTTATCTACTAGTAAAATTAGTGATTTAGCTTCAGCCGAACGCTTTGTCAAATCACCAGAAGTTATTTTGCTCGATGAACATAAACAAGAAATGGTTTTAGAGTTAGAGACGTTTAGTGATTATAAATTGGGTAAACAGGTGACTAAAGTAGTAACCACGTTATCAGCCCCAGCAGTTATTTCTCAAAACAATAGCACAACCATGACGACTGCTGCTGAAGATAGCCAAGTCTTTAATGACAAAGTTATCGACAAAGTAGATACTGTACCAATGCTCAAATATTGGTGGCAGAAGGCTAACCAAGAGGAAAAAGAAAATTTCCTCATCTTTATCAACAAAAATAAAGCACTTAAGTAGGAAACCTCCTCCAGTGATATACCCGTTACCAATCAAGAATCATGTTTCTGAGTTTGTGGACCTTTTCAGTGTTTGGTGCCGAAATGAAATAAGGATTATTCCCTATATCATTGCGGCACCAACAATGCGCAAGGGTCTCACAACTTTTGGAATTCGACATTTTGAAGGGCAGCAGGCAATCTAACACTTAATTTAAGGATCTATCATGAAGTTGTTATCTTTTATTCGTTCACCTGTCAGTACTTTATTAAAACTGAAACTACAACAAATCACATCGTACTCGATATTTTTGCTTTGTTTATTGTTTCCAACGGTCGTTTTTTCATTTGACGACTCAGGGATTGAGGTATCGGGACAGGGCAGTATCGTGGTTATTCCAGACCAATTCTCATTAACTTTGACTATAACCGAACGTGGACGAGTGCCGAGTAAATTAAAAGCATTAGTAGATAAAAAAAGTAACTCAGTGGTTAATGCAGCTAAGAGCCTATCGATAAAAGAGAGAAATATCACTTCTGCCCGGGTTAATTTACGTATCGTGGAAGAGAAACCATCAATTCAAGTGCAGGGCCTTGAACTTAACAAGACTAGGCAAGGCAGTGTTTATATTGATGGACAAAGTATTAATCAGCAAACGAATAGTCTTACTGAACATAAAAAGCCTTTATTTGAATTAAGTCGACAAATTACCGTAAACTTTAATAAAATTGATGAATACGATGATTTTTTAGCTCGGATTATTAAAATAAATGTTAGCCATATCTCCTCATTGTCTATGAGTGTTGCCGGGAGAGACGAGTATTATCAACAAGCTTTATTAAAAGCTATTACGCATGCAAGACAAAAAGCACAGCGCATGGCTGAACAAGCGGGGCGAAAAATAGAAAAATTACAATTAATTAAAGAGCAATCAAGTAATCATTATCGACCTATGTATGCAGAGGCAAAGATGAGTGATGCAAGCCCAAGAGCGCACGTATCTTTAACCGGTAGTCAAACCATTACAGCCCGTGTTTTAGTTAAATTTAGCCTTCAAGATTAATAAATGAACTAATAACTCGCAATAGTTGGCCATTTGTTCGAGAAAAGCTTTAATTATCGTGTGTTTTTAGGTATGTTAGCGCTTTTTATCATAGCTTTCTTTAATGGTGCCTTTAAATGAGTAATCAAGATGAATTTTATCATGAACTATTAGGGCAAACTAAGGCGCTAATAAACGATGAATCTGATATTATTGCAAATATGGCAAATATCAGTGCTTTGCTGTTTGAGCGATTAGCTGATGTGAATTGGGTTGGCTTTTATCGTCTTATTGATGATGAATTAGTGCTTGGCCCTTTTCAAGGTAAAGTCGCTTGTATTCGAATTCCTGTTGGTAAAGGTGTTTGTGGTACTTGTTCTTTTACGGGAGAAGTCCAGCGTATTTCAGATGTTCATCAGTTTGATGGTCATATTGCCTGCGATGCAAGTAGTAATGCTGAACTAGTTGTTCCTGTGAAAATTGCTGGTAAAGTGATTGCTATTTTAGACATTGATAGCACAGTGTTTGATCGATTCGATCTAGAAGACGAGCAGGGCATTATGTCGATAGTTCAGGCGTTCGAGCAAAATATTGCTGCTATGAATAATGCGCAAGTTTACCCTGTAGTCTAAAGTTTATAGAGAAAGTGAAAGTTTAATGAAAGAATTTGTAGTCATTCATGACTATCTAGTAACCCAAGAAATAGTTGGGGACTGGGATGGTCAGGAAGAAGAAGTTGCTGAGCGTATGAATGAAATTTATCATACTATGTACGATTTAGCGGATGAAAATATAGATACAGAAGTTTTAGAGCAATTATTGGCACTCATTTGGGATACCTGGATAGGCCAAGAAGCGATTGCTGAAATAGAAACAGATGATATATATGATTGGTGTAAGCATGTACTCGATAATCCCGAGCAACATCTCCAATCTGAAGAATAAAGAAAGATAAACATTGGCACTATTTTCTTGCTAGAGTACCTCTTACTGAGTGATTCTTGTTCAAAAATAAGGTCAGCTTAATTCAATTAAAATTGTAAAAAAAGTGTAGTTATGGAAACTGAAATTAAACGTACAAGTACGAAAGACATCATTGCTTATTTAACTGAAAAATTCCCAGAGTGTTTTTCAATTAAAGGTCCTGTTAAACCCCTTAAAATTGGTATATTCCAAGATCTAGCCGAAAAGCTTAATGATGATGAAACGGTGAGCAAAACTCGTTTACGTCAAGCATTAAGACATTATACGAGCAGCTGGCGTTATCTAAAAGTTATCAAGGTTGGCAATTCACGTGTAGACGTTGATGGCAAAGACGTTGCTGAAATTGATGAAGATCAAGCAGCTTACGCCAGCAAAACGCTTAAAGAAAGCCAAGAAAAATTTGGTAACAAAAAAGCGACAGACAGCGATGCTAAAAAACCTTATAAAGGTAAACAAGGCTCAACAGAAGCAGCTAATAATAAGCCAGCTGACAAAAAACGTGAATCAACTAAATTTAAAACAGTTAAGTCAACACCGAAAAAAGCTGTAAAAAAAGAAGTAGAGCCACTTAAGTCTGTTGAATCAACTACAATTAATGTAGGTAGTAAAATTAGAGTGCAACTGGGTAATTCACCAATGAAAGCCACCATCACTGAAATATCAGGTAAAGATATCAGTGTACAACTTGATTCTGGCATGGTTATCAAAACTCAGCTACAAAACATCTACTTGTAAGCAGTCAAAAGTCGCCATTATTAGGTTTGGCGACTAGGCCTAGTAAAGCTTTGGGTCATATAGAAATTGAATAGGAAGTTAATGCATGCAAAAATTTTGTCGTATCGCTCTCGCCGTATCTTTATCGTTAGGTTTATCAGTAAGCGCTATTGCGTTTGAAAAACCAATTACTCCAGAAGAACTCCCTGTACTCATGCCTGAAACTCAGCATGCTACAGCAAGCAAGCGCATTACGGCACGATTCACTCGTGCGCATTATAAGAAAGTCACCATTGACGATGCTTTATCAGGTGACGTTTTTGATCGTTTTATTAAACAACTCGATTATGCGAGAAATATTTTCTTAGCAACAGATATTAATGATTTCCAAAAATATCGTCTTGAATTTGATACAGTATTGACACGTGGTAAGTTAGAAACCGCTTACGATATTTACAACTTAAATATGCAAAGACGTTTAGAGCGTTATGAATATGCTGTCAGTTTATTAAGTAGTAAAGGCGATAAAAACCCTTTCAATTTCACCAAAGAAGAAATTTATTCTTTTGATCGTGAAGAAGCACCTTGGCCTGCTAGTGAGGCTGAGTTGGATGAATTATGGCGGTTAAAGGTTAAATCAGATGTTTTAAACCTGACATTGACCAAGAAAGAATGGCCAAAAATTAAAGAAGTATTAACTAAACGTTATGAGTACGCGATTAAACGTTTAAAGCAAAGTGAAAGTGAAGATGCTTTCCAACTTGTGATGAATAGCTTTGCTCGTGTTGTTGAGCCACATACTTCATATTTATCACCGCGTAATGCGGAACGATTCCAAGTTGATATGAACTTGTCACTTGAAGGAATTGGTGCAGAGTTACGCTCAATTGAAGATTATACCGTTATTCACCGAGTTGTTACCGGTGGTCCGGCAGATAAGTCAAAACAATTGAAATCAAAAGATCGTATCGTAGGCGTTGCCCAAGGCGACAAAGATTTTGAAGATGTTATTGGTTGGCGCTTAGATGATGTGGTCGAATTAATTAAAGGTGCTAAAGGCACTACAGTTCGCTTGCAAATTTTATCAGGTGATAGTGACGATGAAGCCAATATTAAAGTGGTTTCTATAGTTAGAGATATTATTAAATTAGAAGATAGAGCCGCAAAGTCAGAGGTTTATCTTGAAAATCCAGAGGTGGCAGACAGTAAGAAATTAGGTGTTATTACTATACCTAGTTTTTACAACAACCTATCTAAAGATGTAAAAAAAGAAATTGCCAAACTTAAAGAGCAGAAAGTGCAGGGCATCATTGTTGACCTTCGCGGTAACGGTGGCGGCTCATTGAGCGAAGCGACCTTATTAACGGGGTTGTTTATCGATAAAGGTCCTGTTGTTCAAATTAGAGATGGCGCAAATCGTATTCAAGTAAATAGTGACCGCGATGGTATTAGCTTTTTTGATGGCCCCTTAACCGTAATGGTTGATCGTTACAGTGCTTCAGCATCTGAAATATTCTCTGCTGCCATTCAAGATTATGGTCGTGGTGTCATTGTTGGTGAACATACGTTTGGTAAAGGTACAGTGCAACAGCATCGTGGTTTAGGCCGCGTATATGACTTATATGAAAAGCCTTTAGGAAGCATTCAATATACTATCGCTAAATTTTATCGCATTAATGGTGGCAGTACTCAACATCGCGGTGTTTTGCCCGATATAGCTTTTCCTACAGCGATAGATCCCGAAGACTGGGGGGAGAGTAAAGAAGAAAATGCACTTCCTTGGGATCAAATTCAACAAGCCAAATATTCGCCGTTGAATGAGCTCAATACAGATATTGAATACCTGAGCTCACTTTATCAGCAACGTATTAAAGATAATCCAGAATTTAATTACTTACTGGAAGATATTAGTATTTACCAAGCAGAAAAAGATGATAAAACTATTTCACTGAACCTTGCGACACGTAAATCTGAACGTGAAGCGCGCAAAAGTAAACGCTTGATACGTGTTAATGACCAACTCGTGCTTTTAGGTAAAGAGAAAGTAACCGATTTAGATGACTTATCTGATGAGCTTGATGATTTAGACCCCTTTTTAGATGAGGCAGCTCGTATAACATTTGATTTTGTATCTTTAGGAAAAATCGCAAAAAAATAATCCGTATTTGCATAATTAAGCCGCCCATCGAGGCGGCTTTATTTTTATATAAACATAATGATATTAGCCTACCGTTAATTAATCCGATTGGTATAACTACAATAATAAAAGGTTTACATTACATGCCTGAGTTAAATCTCCCAAAAAAATCAACTATGCTCGATGCAAGCATTCCAGTGATCACTTTAATTTGTTTACTCACCCTAGCTGTATTTTATTTTGGCGATAACTCCTCTTATGGCCCGAATCAAATAGCGCTACTTATCGCCATGGGCGTGGCTATTCTTGTTGGCGTAAAAAATGGGCACAACTGGCAGTCTATTGAAAAAGCTATTGTGAGTGGAATTTCTCTTTCTCTTGGTGCGGTTTTAATCTTATTAGCCGTAGGCTCGCTGATTGGTACCTGGCTATTATCAGGTACTGTACCAACAATGATTTATTATGGTTTACAGTTATTAAATCCATCATGGTTTTATGCTGCGGCATGTGTAATGTGTGCGATTGTCTCTATGAGTATTGGTAGTTCATGGACTACAGCAGCCACAATAGGTGTTGCTTTAATTGGTATAGCTCAGGGACTAGATTTATCTCCGGCTATTACTGCAGGTGCTGTCATTTCTGGTGCTTATTTTGGTGATAAAATTTCTCCTCTTTCAGAGACGACAAATTTAGCTCCGGCTATTGCAGGTAGTGAACTTTTTGCCCATATACGTTATATGTTTTGGACTACAGCACCTTCTATTATCACCGCGCTAGTACTGTTCATCATCATTGGGCTCAATGAAACAATAACGGTAAATAATGACAGTATTGATTTGTTAAGCCTGCAATTAGCAGAACAATTTAATATTTCAATCTTTAATTTAGTGCCATTATTTGTTTTATTAATACTTGCCATTAAAAAAGTACCTGCCTTTCCCGCGGTTGCGATTGGTGCTTTAATTGGTGGCGTTTGGGCATTGGTTTTTCAACAAGAGTTAATAGTGCGTTTAGGCGGAGATACCGATTTAATTACAGCAAATGTTAAAGTGATCTGGACGGCCTTTTTTGATGGTGTAGTGATTGAAACAGGCAACGGTCAGCTTGATTCATTACTCAGTGGAGGTGGGATGTCTTCTATGCTTAATACTGTTTGGCTTATCATGTGTGCATTAAGTTTTGGTGCGGTATTAGAGCACTTAGGTATGTTGAAAAAATTTGTTGAGGTTATTTTAGCTTCAGCTAAATCAACCGGTAGTCTTATCGCGAGTACAGTGGCTACTTGTATCGGCACTAACATTTTAACCGCGGATCAATATATGGCTATTGTAATGCCAGGTCGCATGTATAAAGAAGAATACGAGCGAAGAGGTTTAGATCCCTTGGTGTTAAGCCGTACTCTGGAAGATGCAGGTACCATTACTTCGCCGCTCATCCCATGGAATACTTGTGCCGTTTATATGTCAGGGGTGCTATTAGTTAACCCACTTGATTATATGTTTTATTGTTTCTTTAACTGGATTAATCCTGTTCTTGCTGTTACTTATGGCTTTATTGGTTTTAATATTAAGAAATTGGCTAAAAAAACGACTAAAGAAACAACTCATAAAGCAACGGCTTAACTTTCATCTCCATAATAAGGATCTATTATGTCATCTATTTTATCAGACACAGCACCACGATTTTTAGCGGATTACCGCCCAGCTGACTTTACTATTAATACAGTAAATTTAACCATCAATTTAGATGACACCTGTAGTCAAGTGGTTAGTGAACTGGCTATAGAGCGAAAAGGTGATAGTCAACAAGCTTTGCAACTTAACGGTGAGCATTTAACATTAGCGTCATTAGTACTTGATAGTCAGGCGCTAAGTAAGGATCAATATCAGATCAATGACACGCTATTAATTATTCCAGCAAGTAGTTTGCCTGATAGAAGCCATTTCACCCTCATTATTACGACAGAGATCAACCCGCAAGAAAACACAGCACTAGAAGGGTTATTTAAGTCAGGTGATGCTTTTTGTACTCAATGTGAAGCAGAAGGCTTTCGCCGAATTAGCTATTATTTAGATAGACCTGATGTGATGGCAACATTTACCACTAAAGTTGTTGCGGACAAAACCTTATATCCATACTTATTATCTAATGGTAATAAAGTAGCGAGTGGCGAACTAGCTGACAACAAACATTTTGTTACTTGGCATGATCCCTTTCCAAAGCCTTGTTATCTATTTGCCCTAGTTGCGGGTGATTTTGATTTACTTAAGGATAATTTTACTACGGCGTCAGGCCGTGAAGTCGCCCTTGAGATATTTGTTGATAAAGGGAATTTGGTTAAAGCTGAACATGCCATGGTGTCATTACAAAAATCAATGGCGTGGGATGAAGAAACATTCGGTCTTGAATATGATTTAGATATCTACATGATTGTTGCGGTAGACTTTTTTAATATGGGCGCGATGGAAAATAAAGGCTTAAATGTTTTTAATTCTAAATATGTCTTGGCAGATAGCCAATGCGCAACAGATAGCGACTATTTTAATATTGAAGCGGTTATTGCCCATGAGTATTTTCATAACTGGACCGGCAATCGTGTCACCTGTCGTGATTGGTTTCAGCTGAGTTTAAAAGAAGGCTTAACTGTTTTTCGAGATCAGCAATTTAGTGCCCAAATGCATTCAAGTGCAGTGACCCGTATTCAAAATGTACGCTTATTACGTTCACAGCAGTTTGCGGAAGATGCAGGTCCAATGGCGCACCCAATAAGACCTGAAAAAGTACTTGAAATGAATAATTTTTACACATTAACAGTCTATGAAAAAGGCTCAGAAGTTATTCGTATGCTGCATACGTTAATTGGTGTAGATAAATTTAGACAAGGTATGGACTTATATTTTTCTCGTTTTGATGGGATGGCAGTCACTTGTGATGATTTCATCAATGCTATGAGTGATGCTAGCGGTAAAGATTTAGCTCAATTTAAGTTATGGTATAGTCAGTCCGGAACGCCTGTGGTTAAAGCACAAGAAATGTTTGACTCACAAACTAATATTTATACAGTAACCTTATTACAGCAATCACCAATCACTAAAAATCAACAAAACCCACAAGCTTTGCACATTCCGATTAAGGTTGAGTTAATCAGTGAAAATAATGACGAGGCTTCCCAGAGTAAGTTGTTAGAATTGAGCCAAACCGAGCAAAGTTGGCAGTTTAGTGGTTTTACCAGCAAACCGACTTTAGCAATGCTTGCTGATTTTAGTGCACCCGTTAAGTTGATTTTTGAGCAAAACAATACCAGCCTATTAACCATTATGAAAAAAGCTGATAATAGTTTTTGTCGTTGGGATGCAGGTCAGAAATTATTAATGTCATACGTACAACAATTAACTTTCGATATTAATTATGCTATCCCAACAGAATTAACTCATGCTATTAATGATATGTTGACTAGCGGTGGCGATCGCGCTTTTATTGCTGAGCAATTATCATTACCTAGCTTCGATGAAGCTGCTAGTTTGATGATAGATATTGACCCAATAGCTTTGACCAATGCAATAACCACGCTTGCTATTTTTATTGCGCAAGGCACTCAACAACAATTGCTTGCTAGTTATAACGTTTGTCAGCAGCAAAATTCAAGTCAAAATGGCGTAGCGGATAGAGCATTAAAAAATGTTTGTTTGGCATATTTAAGTCTTTTACCTGAGTATCAGTACTTGGTTACTCAGCAATACCAGCAAGCTACGAATAATAATGACATATTGCAAGAGAATATGACTGATAGCTTGGCTGCCTTAACCTGTAGCGCAAAATACAATTTGGACGACTTAAACGGGCAGTTACAACATTTCGAAAATAAATGGCAGCAAACTACACTAGTCATGGATAAGTGGTTTGCTCTAAATGCTAGTGTGGTCAGTGAAGATGTTTTTTCACAACTGGCCAAACTATTGGAGCATCCGCAATTTAGCTTAAAAAACCCTAATAGAGCACGTTCTCTAATTGGTGCTTTTGCAATGAGTAATCCTAAGTATTTTCATTGTCAGACAGGACGAGGTTATCAATTCTTAGCTGAGCAAATTGCTAAATTAAATGAAATTAATCCTCAAGTTGCCTCAAGACTAATTACCCCTCTAATCCAATATAAAAGTTTTGCTCCTGCACATCAAAAGTTAATGAAAGCAGAGTTAGTTAAATTACAGGCGTTAGACAACTTATCAAATGACTTAAAAGAAAAACTTGATGCTGCACTCAATGACTAGTTCAACTTATTACTAGATATACCCGCTTCACTTGAAGATGCTCGTTTCAGGAAGTCTGAGCGATTCATAATCAAGTGGAACGGGTATAGAACACTAGGTAACTCACTTTGTAGTAACGTGCTTTGATTTCAAATGAGCACGTTACTAGTATTTATATCCGTTAATGTATTTAAAAACATGAAATATTACTTCTCTATTAAAATAACGACTAATGAATTTCTTCCTTACTACCAAGGCACAATTCAAAATGTTGTCGTAACAACAACTCAAGGTGTTAAAGTTCAATTTCCTGCTATGCACTTACGAAAGTACCTTACCGTTAATGGCATTCAAGGTGATTTTTGTTTACAAACACAACAAAATAAATTTTTATCCATATCTAAACTTAATTAATTTCACTTCAGTTTTATTAAATAGAGTAATCACTTGAAACAGTGGTCCGACCATTCGGCTTGTGTATCTACAATCGCAAGTTAAACAAATAATCGTTATTTCATGAGCTTATAAAACAAAGCTAGTATTGTAAAATTTGAAATTCAAACAGTCGTTTAAAACAACGCATTAAAGCGGGCATTTACTTGAATGCAAGTCATTAAAATATAGCGCTTTAACTCGTATGTTTACGCTTGCTACCTAAGTCAAATGATGTAATTATTGCTGTCGTTAGATAAATAATATAACAAGAACTAACTTTTGATTACATTAATGTAGATGAACTTTCGGTGATATTTTATCTTTTAGCATCATGTTCTGAACAGGGGAGAGAATAGATGAAAAACAAGCCTCAACATGGCTTTGCCAAAAAACCTTTAGCTGTAGGTATTGCTGCCGCGCTTTCAATGTCGTTGTTAACCTCAATGGTTAATACTGCTCAAGCAGCAAGATGGGAACTCGGTGATGTAGAGATCAGTTTTGATTCTACCTTTAGTGTCGGCTCAAGCTGGCGAACAGAAGATAGAAACTGGAATGACAATATTGGTAAGTCTAATAATGCTAATAACAGCATAGATTTTAGTAATTATAAAGTCTATGCCCCAAACCCTGTTAAAGAGGATGTTTGGAAAGGTGCAGGTGGTTATTCTACCAATGGTGATAATGGCAACTTAAACTATAACGCTGGCGAAAGTTTCTCTAAGATATTTAAAGGTGTTCATGAATTAGATGTTCACTATCAAAATGTTGGTGTCTTTGTTCGTGGTATGTATTTTTACGATTATGCCATGATGGATGATGATAGAGCATCCTCTAATGCGCTTACCGGTAATGT
>MAAF01000026.1 GCA_002163005.1 Colwellia psychrerythraea
GGTCCCACCTGATCCCTTTCCGAACTCAGAAGTGAAACGCAGTTGCGCCGATGGTAGTGTGGGAGTTCCCATGTGAGAGTAGGACATTGCTAAACTTCTATTTAAAGAAGCCCGATTCGAAAGAGTCGGGCTTTTTGCTGTCTGGCATTTGAAATTTACCTTCAGTTAAGTGAAACGCAGTTGCGCCGATGGTAGTGTGACTTATGTTGCAGGTAAGCCCATGTGAGAGCGTAGCGGGACATTGCTAAACTTCTAATTTGTGCTGCGGCACACGAGAAGCCCGATTCGAAAGAGTCGGGCTTTTTGCTGTTTGGGATTTGAAATTTACCTTCAGTTAAATGAAACGCAATTGCGCCGATGGGAGTGTGACTTATGTTGCAGGTAAGCCCATGTGAGAGCGTAGCGGGACATTGCTAAACTTCTATTCAGAGAAGCCCGATTCAATAGAGTCGGGATTTTTGCTGTCTGAGATTTGAAACAATGACGAATAAGCGCGAATAAATTCCCGCCTACTGTAGGCGGGATTTCAATCGCGCAAGATAATAGCGCTGTAATAAGCGTGTGGGTGTTTTTCTCGTTATGTGAGCGTAGGACATTGCTAAACTTCTCTTTAAAGAAGCCCGATTCGAAAGAGTCGGGCTTTTTGCTGTCGTTCAATAGAGTAAATGATAGCTCTATTTGAATTGTTGTCATTTTTTGAAAAGTACGAGGATAAACTTGAGATATTGGTAATTAGCACCTCGTTTGTTGTGGAAGCGTTTTAAAGCCAAAAAAAAATAAAGGATGGATAGGGTATATCAATCAAATTTGACAGCCTTATTTATCAATCAAGAGGCTTATTTTGTTAGTCCTAATTTATAGTTATATAAAACAGTATTTCTTTGGTGAATATGAAATATTCGCACAAATATAGTGCGTGTATTGCCCTTATATCTTGCAAAAAAAGACAAGTTAAGTATACTTGCGCAAACTTTTTAAAGTTAAAGTTTTTACTTTAAAAAATCAGTGTGTCATACGAATGATGTCGTATAAGAAAACTTAAAAAATATGAGAAATGAACTGACAAAGCCAGGCCGGAAATTTGCCTATCAACAGAGTGCTTTGATAACCGTAATTACACTCATTTTTACACTGGTGATATATTTTATTTGGGGATTTGAATCCGCAAAGTCTGCTGCATTAGGTGGCATAATTGGGATAATCCCCAATTTATTTTTCGCATACAAAGCATTTAGATTTGCTGGTGCGAGAGCGTCAAAGATGGTTGTAGAATCATTTTTTAGTGGCGTAAAGCAAAAAATGGCATTAATGGCGTTACTACTTGGTTTAACAATTAAGTTTGTAGTCATAAGTCCGTTACCATTTTTTAGCATGTTTTGTTTAGTTATGGCTTTGCCAATAATAACTCCGTTTATTATTAAGCAGCAGCGGTAATTCAGATATTTTTACTTTTTAAACTTTAATTATTGGGAAATTAATATGTCATCAGGCGCTGAGTTAACCAGCCAAGAATATATTACTCACCATCTCGCTAACTTGAAAGTAGGTGACGGTTTTATGGCCGTTCATTTAGATTCATTGGGATGGTCTATATTCATGGGTTTGGTCTTTTTAACGATCTTTCGTTCCGTTGCTAAAAAAGCAACTTCAGGCGTACCAGGTAAGTTGCAATGTGCGATTGAAATGATAGTCGGTTTTGTTGATGATAGTGTTAAAAGCACATTTCATGGCAAAAATGACTTAATAGCACCATTAGCACTTACTATATTTGTCTGGATTCTACTGATGAACTCTATGGATTGGGTTCCAGTTGATCTTTTACCACACTTGATTCATTGGGTTACAGGTATGCCTTTAGGCGATATCTACATGAAACCTGTACCAACAGCGGATCCAAACATCACTTTTGGTCTGGCGTTAGGTGTATTTATCCTTATCATCTACTATTCAATCAAAGTAAAAGGTGTTGGTGGTTTCATGAAAGAACTTACTACACAGCCTTTTGGTCATTGGTCTTTATACCCAGTAAACTTTATCCTTGAAACGGTAACTATGCTAGCTCGACCTTTATCACTAGCTTTACGTTTATTTGGTAACTTATATGCAGGTGAGTTAATTTTCTTACTTATCGCAACAATTGGTGTATTCCAATTGCCAGTACACTTTTTATGGGCAGCGTTCCACTTGTTGGTAATCCCATTACAAGCGTTTATTTTCATGATGCTAACTATTGTATACCTTAGTTTAGCGCACGAAGATCACTAATTCTTCTGGAAAGAATTTGAACGACGGAGGTCGGCCCGCAGGGTAAAGGGTAGGATGCCCGTAATACTAAATTTGACGGAGGAAGTTATTAGGCCCAAGTGGGTAAGTAGCTTTCTTTATCAAAAATGAAATTTTAAACTTTAACTTTAAACAATCGGAGATAAAAATGGAAAACTTTGGCTTAATGTATATTGCAGCGGCTTTACTAATTGGTTTAGGTGCTCTTGGTACTGCTATTGGTTTTGGTCTTTTAGGTGGTAAATTCTTAGAATCTGCTGCTCGTCAACCAGAATTAGCACCACAACTACAAGTTAAAATGTTCATCGTAGCGGGTTTAATCGATGCTATCGCGATGATCGGTGTTGCTATTGGTTTATACATCTTATTCGTTAAAATTGGTTAATTTTACCACTTTTTTTTTAAACGAATAATTGATAGGAGGTACGCACAATGGATATTAATATGACCCTAGTTGGCCAATTAATTGCGTTTGTCGTATTTGTAATATTCTGTATGAAGTATGTATGGCCACCAATTATTGGTGCTATAGAAGATCGTCAAGCAACTATTGCTGACGGACTTGCTGCTTCAGACCGTGCTGCTAAAGATCTTGAGTTAGCTCAAGAGAAAGCTACAGCTCAATTAAAAGAAGCTAAAGTTCAAGCTGCATCTATCGTTGATGCTGCTAAAAAACATGAAGCTAAAATTGTTGAAGAAACAGCTGGTAAAGCACAAGTTGAGAAAGAACGTATCTTAGCTGCCGGTCATGCGGAAATTGAAACTGAACGTAACCGAGCTAAAGAAGAATTGCGCGCACAAGTTGCCGTTCTTGCTATTGCCGGTGCCGAGAAAATTCTTGAGCGTTCAATTGATGCCGCTGCACATAGCGACATCTTAGATAAACTCGTCGCTGAACTTTAAGAGGAAAGAGCTATGTCTGAATTGACAACTGTCGCTCGTCCTTACGCTAAAGCAGCGTTCGATTTTGCTGTTGAAGCTAAAGCAATGGATAGCTGGTTAAACCAGTTAACTTTTGCTGCTGAAGTTGCACAAGATGAAACTATTAAAAGTTACATATCTGGTGGTGCTTCAGTAGAGCAAACACAAGCATTATTTTTAAATGTTTGTGGTGAGCAAGTAGACAGTCAAGGCCAAAACTTCTTGAAAGTGATGGCAAAAAACGAACGTTTGTTGGTGCTACCACAAGTTCTTGAGCAATTTATAGCGTTAAAAGCTGAATTTGACCAAGAAGTATTTGTGGATGTAACCTCTGCTGTTGAAGTAACTGCAGAGCAAAAAACAACATTAAGCGCCGCGCTTGAAAAGCGCTTGGCACGTAAAGTAAAGCTTAATTGTTTTGTTGATGCGAGTATCGTTTCTGGCTTAATTTTAAAAGCTGGTGACATGGTAATAGATGGTTCTATCAAAGGTAAATTGAACCGCTTAGCAACAACATTACAATCTTAGATAAGGGAACAGAGCATGCAACTGAATTCCACTGAAATCGCTGAACTGATCAAGAATAGAATTGAACAGTTTGACGTTGTCAGCGAAGCTCGTAACGAAGGTACTATCGTTTCTGTAACAGATGGTATTATTCGCATTAATGGTCTTGCTGATGTAATGCAAGGCGAAATGATTGAACTTCCTGGTAGCCGTTTTGCTATCGCGTTAAACCTTGACCGTGATTCGGTAGGTGCGGTAGTAATGGGCCCTTACGCTGATTTAGCGGAAGGCCAAAAAGTTAAAGGTACTGGTCGTATTTTAGAAGTACCAGTAGGTCGTGGTTTATTAGGCCGCGTTGTAAACACTCTTGGTGAACCAATTGATGGCAAAGGCCCAGTTGAAAATGACGGCTTCTCTCCAGTAGAAGTTGTTGCACCGGGTGTTATCGAACGTAAATCAGTAGACCAGCCAGTGCAAACTGGTATCAAGTCTATCGATTCTATGATTCCAATTGGTCGTGGCCAACGTGAATTAATCATTGGTGACCGTCAAATCGGTAAATCAGCGATTGCAATTGACGCTATCATCAACCAAAAAGACACTGGTATTAAGTGTGTATATGTTGCTATCGGTCAAAAAGCTTCTACTGTAGCGAACCTTGTTCGTAACTTAGAAGAGCATGGCGCATTAGCAAACACTATTGTAGTTGTTGCCTCAGCTTCTGAAGCTGCAGCACTTCAATACTTAGCACCATATGCTGGTTGTTCTATGGGTGAATACTTCCGTGACCGCGGTGAAGATGCACTAATCGTATATGATGATTTGTCTAAGCAAGCAGTTGCTTACCGTCAAATTTCATTACTTTTACGTCGTCCGCCAGGTCGTGAAGCATACCCAGGTGATGTATTCTATCTTCACAGTCGTTTATTAGAACGTGCTGCTCGTGTAAACGAAGCATACGTTGAAAAATTCACAAACGGTGAAGTTAAAGGTAAAACAGGTTCATTAACTGCCTTACCAATTATTGAAACGCAAGCGGGTGATGTATCTGCTTTCGTACCAACAAACGTAATCTCAATTACCGATGGTCAGATCTTCTTAGAATCTAACCTATTTAACGCGGGTATTCGCCCAGCTGTTAACGCCGGTATTTCAGTATCTCGTGTTGGTGGTGCTGCACAAACGAAGATCATCAAGAAACTTGGTGGCGGTATTCGTTTAGCACTTGCTCAATATGCCGAATTAGCAGCATTTGCTCAATTCGCCTCAGATTTAGATGACGCAACTCGTGCTCAATTAGAGCATGGTCAACGTGTTACTGAATTAATGAAGCAAAAGCAATACAGCCCATTGTCAATCGCTGAAACAGCAGTGTCATTATTTGCCGCAGAAAAAGGCTATTTAACTGACGTTGCTATCAACAAGATTGTTGATTGTGAAGCGGCATTACATGCCTATGTAAACAATGAGCATGCTGAGTTGATGGCTACTATCAACGAAAAGGGTGACTACAGTAAAGATATTGAAGCTAGTTTGAACAAAGCACTTGAGTTATTCAAGTCAACTCAATCTTGGTAATCGAGTCTTTAATTAAGTAACGTTTTCGGAGAAGAGTCATGGCCGTTGGTAAAGAAATAAAAACCAAGATTGCGAGTGTTAAAGGCACTCAAAAGATCACAAACGCTATGGAAATG